>JBEBJA010000032.1:0-15249 GCA_040080145.1 Hyphomicrobiaceae bacterium | reverse complement strand
CGCCCCCGACGACCCCGGCCCCGACACCACCGAACCCGAAACCGGCGGCAAAGGCAAACGCCCGCCCTACCGCGCCGTGCCATAGAAAGACACCAACCCCACGCGCGGATACCAAAATCCCTGGGACAAAATCGTCAGGCGCCGCCAAGCACCTGACGCCCCACTTGCCAATCGCGGCAGATGCCGTTATGCCTCCCCTTCGATCCGCGCATCGCGCACGATCAGCCGCAATAGCTCAGTCGGTAGAGCACGTCATTCGTAATGACGGGGTCACAGGTTCGAATCCTGTTTGCGGCACCATCTCACTAGCAGATCGCATATCCCTCCCAACCGTCAGCTCTGCTTGTTGTCGTGCTTATTCGTATCCGATCCCGCCGCGTCGCAAGCGTCACCGCTTGGCCGTTGGCCTTGGTCGATTTCCGTCTCATCCAACGTCGCAAGCGCATCAATCATCCGCCAGTTCAGCGGCTTCCTCAAGCAGCCCTCAAAACGAAGCCTGAATTGTGCACCCAGCTGGTCTGTGATTTTGCTCATACCTATCAACGGACTACTACCGTTGATGTTCCAATGCCCGCAGCAATCAATGCCACATTTCAAGCCCTGGAACTTTTCGACCGCCAGTCCGTTACCTGATGACCTCTCATAGGAACTGACCCAAATGCCCCTAAGTACAATTCTGATCGTCTTGCTGATTATCCTGTTGTTGGGCGGCTTCAGCGGTCGTCTTGGCGGCTACGGATACGGGTTTGGACACGGCGGCGTCGGGGTGCTTGGCACGGTACTCCTGATTGTCCTGCTCCTCGCCGTACTCGGCCGCATCTGATACCAAATCGCATAATTACTGACTTGTGCGGTTTGGTATCCGCGCGTGGGGTTGGTGGGGCGGCCACGCGCAAAGCAAAGAGAATACCAGCCAGCAGCCTGTCAAACGAAGAGTCAAAACTTCTGCGGGCTGGTATGAGTCCGGCGAACACAACCATCGGCCCGTCCGCCTTCTGATCGTTCACGTTGCAACAGGGTACGCCCGTTTGCATGACAATTTTCATTCAAGGATCGCCACAATGACCGACTCCAAATCCCTGATTATCGGCGCGCTATTCGTCGCCGTCGCCGTTCTTGGCTACATGGTCTACGAGCGCAACCAGAACACTGTCCAAATCCAGCTCCCATCCGTTAAGATCGGCCAGCCCTGATTGGTTCACCACTTGAAGCGATTCAAAGGAGGATCATCCATGTCCGTCGACACCCCCAACGATCTCGTTGAACTCGACAACCGCATCGCCGCAATCCGCGAAAACCTGCGCGAGTTGACCGAACAGGCGACAGCCTATTCGGGTGCCGCTGACGAAAGCCGCATTGCCGATCGCATCGCGGATCAAGAAGCCCGCTTAACCGCCCTCCTGCGCGAACGCGACCTGTTTGCAAGCTAACGTGACCGCACGTGGGCAGAAGCCACGATTGGCCGCCCCTGCGCACGTGCAGCGCACCTCACGTCCCCTCTGCAAGCTTGGCCACCACCTCGCACAGCGCCCTGATATCGTGATCCCGCGACAACCGGTGATCGCCATCGGCGACCTCAACGAGCGTCGCATGTCCGCCCGTCAGTAACTCGTGAGCAAGCCGCCGCGTATGCTCAGGCGGTACCGCATCATCGAGCATCCCCTGAAAAATATGTACCGGCCGTCCCGGATCGAACGGCTTGCCAGCCATCAGATGCATGCGCCCCTCCTCGATCAACCGCCTGGTGATCGTATACGGCTCGCCATACTCGCTTGGCCGCTGGTAAAACCCATCCGCAATCAGTGCCGCCTTCTGCTCGTCCGAGAACGCCTTCCACATCAACTCTTCGGTCATGTCCCAGGCCGGCGCGATCAGCACCATCGCCTTGATCCGTGCCGCATGTTCCGGCGCGGTCGCCAACAGCCGCCGCAACAGCAGCAGCGCGATATACCCGCCCATGCTCGATCCGATCACGATCTGCGGCCCAGCCGTCACCGTCGTGAAAACCGCCACCGCATCGTCAAGCCAATCGCCGACAGCCCCATCTTCGAACCGCCCGCCCGATCGGCCATGCCCCGAGTAATCGAACCGCGTACAGCCAAACCGCCCGACCGCGAAATCCGCCAGCGCAAACGCCTTCGTGCTCGCCATGTCGGACTTATATCCCGGCAACCAGAACAACCCGGTTCCGTCCGGCTTGGGTGTCCGCGTAGCAAGCACCGCAATTTCGCGGCCATTGACGTCTACGGTTTGCAGCTCAGCCCCACTCATACTATGCCTGCCTTCATCTATTGCTGGTCCCACACCTGGAGCGCCATCTTGGCTGCCACTCGCCCTACCATATTGCAAATCATCCCCGCACTGGATACCGGCGGCGCGGAGCTGTCGACGGTCGAAATCGCCACTGCCATCGTCGCTGGCGGCGGCCGCGCCATCGTCGTCACCGGCGGCGGACGCTTGGCCGCGCGCATCATCGAAGCTGGCGGCGAAATCATTCACTTCCCGGCCGCCACGAAAAACCCCGCGCAAATGATGATGAACGCCCGTGCGCTCGCCGCTATCATCCGTCGCGAACACGTCGATCTCGTCCACGCCCGCTCCCGCGCGCCGGCCTGGACCGCGCTTTCGGCGGCCCGTGCCACGAAACGCCCGTTCATTACCACCTATCATGGCGCGTACAATGAAAACGGCCCCCTCAAACGCGCCTACAACAGCGTCATGGCCAGAGGCGACGTCGTCATTGCCAACTCCGACTACACCGCACACCTCGTCCAGTCGCGCTACGGCACGCCCAAGAACCGCATCCGCGTCATCCACCGCGGCGTCGACCAGGCAACCTTCGACCGCGCACGAATAGCCCCCGAACGCTTGGCCAAACTCCAAGCCGCCTGGAACATCGCCCCCGGCCAGCAGGTCATCCTCCAAGCCGCCCGCCTGACCAAATGGAAAGGCCAGGCCGTCGTCATCGACGCCCTCGCCCAGCTGATCAAAACCAGCCCAGCCGGCAACCTCGTTGCCGTTTTCGCCGGCGACGACCAGGGCCGCACGGCCTACTCCGATGACCTGAAGCGCCAGATCGCAGCCCTCGGCCTCGACGCCCATGTCCGCCTCGTGGGCCACGTCGACGACATGCCGGCCGCCTACGCGCTGGCAACCGTCAGCATCATCGCCTCCATCGAACCCGAAGCCTTCGGCCGGACCGCTATCGAAGCCCAGATGATGGGCTGCCCGGTCATCGCAACCAACATCGGTGCGCCGCCCGAGACCGTCCTCGCCCCACCGCGCACGGACACCGCGAACCGCACCGGCTGGCTTGTCGCTCCTGGCGACGCCGCCGGACTGGCCGCAGCCCTCAGTGACGCCCTAAGCCTTTCCCCTGCAGAACGAGAGGGCTTGACCCGCCGCGCCCACGATCATGTCGCCACGAACTTCTCGCTCCACGCCATGAAACACGCGACCCTGCGCATCTACGATGAACTGCTCGACAGCCATCTCGCCACCCATCAGCCTGCCCAGATTTGAATTGCGCCAGCAATTCCGCCTGGAATCGGTGTTTGTCCGCAACAATGGGTGTTGCATCAGCGCCGATTAGCTTGACTTCCGGCCCATTTCTCCCAATCATAAGGTCCAAGTTGCGTCGCGGATGCAGGATATGTCCTGCAGCCGCGCGTTTCATTTATGCTAGCCTGTAAACACCCGAAGCAACCGAGGGAGACCTACAATCCGCAAACCAATGCGAACCGGGCCAGAACGCGAGCCGTCCGGCCCCAAAATCAACGACCAGATCAGAGCCCGCGAAGTCCGCCTGATCGATGAAACCGGCCAGAACGTCGGTGTCGTTGCCCGCTTTGATGCCCAGGAACGCGCCAATGGCGTGGGGCTCGACCTTGTGGAAATTTCGCCCGACGCCGAGCCGCCGGTCTGCAAAATCCTGGATTACGGCAAGTTCAAATACCAGGAACAGAAGAAAGCCGCCGAGGCCCGCAAGTCGCAGAAGATCGTCGAAATCAAAGAAATCAAGATGCGTCCAAGCATCGACGACCACGACTACGACGTGAAGATCAAGGCAATGCGCCGCTTCTTCGAAGAAGGCGACAAGGTCAAGGTAACGCTCCGCTTCCGCGGTCGCGAAATGGCCCACATGCAGCTTGGCATGCAAGTGCTTCAGCGCGTGAAGGCCGAATTGACCGACAGCGTCAAAGTCGAAAGCGAACCCCGCCTCGAAGGCCGCCAGATGGTCATGGTCCTCGCGCCCAAGTGACACGCGCAGGTTGGGTTAGGCGCCCGTCGCGCCGTAATCCAACATCTTGAGCAAGCGTAGCAATGTTGGGTTACGCTGCGCTAACCCAACCTACACGCCTCACTTCGCGATCAACGCCCGCGCCCGCTCCAGGTCCGCTGGCGTATCGACGCCCAACGGCACCGTGTCGACCACCGCCGCATCAATCCGCATCCCTGCCTCAAGCGCCCGCAATTGCTCGAGCTTTTCGCGCACTTCCAGCGTCGACGGCAGCAACGTCACGAACCGCTCCAACGCCGCCCTCCGGTACGCATATATCCCGATGTGATGATAAAGCGGCCCATCTCCGTATGGCGCCGTTGCCCGCGTGAAATACAGCGCCCGCAACACCCGTTCGGCCCCCGCCATCGGCGGCAGCGTCGTCCCGACCACCTTGACGACATTCGGATTCGTCCGTTCCTCGGCATGAACGATCTCGGCCGCCAGCGTCGCAATATCGGTCGCGGCATTGTTCAGCGGCGCCACGCAGGCCGTCACCAGATGCGGCTCGAGCGTCGGCAGATCGCCCTGCAGATTGACAATCACCCCATACCGCCGTCCGGGGTCGAGCGCCATGACCGCCTCATGGATCCGGTCCGACCCGGATGGATGATCCTCGCGCGTCATCACCGCTTCGCCGCCAGCCGACTGAACAGCGGCAAAAATCTCCGCACTGTCGGTAGCCACGACCACCCGGCCGGCCTTGGCCGCCATCGCGCGGCGCCAGACATGAACGATCATGGGCACGCCATGAATATCGGCCAACGGCTTGCCCGGCAGACGGGTGGCTTGCATACGCGCTGGAATGAGGATGAGGACTGACATGGCTCGCCGGTTCGGATTGGTGACAATTGGCCTCGGGCATTGACCTCGATCAAACGCCTTGTGATGCTTGCAACAAGCCCCATCGTTCGTCTACATCGCCCAATGCCCTAAAAGCCACTAACTTGGCACCGGCCATCTTTCAAGGGAAACACATGGACTCGTTCGAAATCTCGAAATTCGCGGGCGCCGCCCTCTGTGCGCTGCTTGCAATCGTATTGCCGCCGACGCTCGTGGAAACATTTAGCAAGCACGACTCGTCCGCGACAAGCGTCGGCTACACTCTCCCCGCCGCCGCAAAGGCCGGTGCCCCTGCCGCTGGTGGTGCCGCAGCACCTGCCGCCGCCAATATCTTCGACGCCGTAAAGCCGTTGCTTGCCACCGTCAAACCAGATGCGGGCGCTTCGACCTTCAAAGCCTGCCTCGCTTGCCATTCCGGCGACAAGGGCGGCACCAATAAAGTCGGCCCTGCGCTGTGGGGCGTTGTTGGCCGTAAAACCGCCGCTCACGAAGGCTTTGCCTTCTCCGAGCCCATGAAAACAAAGGGCGGCGACTGGACTTATGAGCGCCTTGCCGGCTTCCTGGCTAATCCCAAGACCTACGTCCCGGGTACGAAGATGGTCTATAATGGCATCCAAGACCCCGAAAAGCTGGCCGAATTGCTTGCATACCTCGGCACGCTAAGCGACGCGCCGGTCCCCGTGCCCAAATGACATCTGCGAATAACACGCCGGTTCTTCACAAAATGACCGCGAGTTAACTCGCACACGGCCTGAACTTTTGCGACCCTGCCCCCAAAAGGCAGGGTCGTTTGCGATTCTGCCTCGACGATGTCTATCGCCAGGAGAACGACCAGTGTTGAAGGCCCTATCGCGCCCCGTCATACGAGCAGCCTGTCAGGCCACGTTGGCCGTGCTCCTCGCAACGAGTGCAACCGCAGCCGAACCCGTCAAACACTACGCTCAGTCCCTTGTCGGCGCAGTCAAATACGGCCCCGATTTCAAACATTTCGACTGGGTCAACCCGGCCGCCCCCAAGGGCGGCGCAGTCAGACAATTCGCCCAAGGCTCCTTTGACAGCCTCAACCCGTTCTCGGTCCAGGGCAACGCCGCTGCCAGCCTATCGCTCATTTACGACGGCCTGTTTGAAACGAGCCTTGATGAACCGACCGCCCAATATGGCCTGATCGCCGAATATGCGACCTACCCAGACGACTATTCCTCCGTCACCTTCCGCCTCCGCGATGGCGCGAAATTCCACGACGGCGAACCCGTTAAACCTGAAGACGTCATCTTCTCCATGGAGGCTTTGAAGGCCGCCCACCCGCGCTATTCGCTGTATTACAAGAACGTCGTCAAAGGCGAAAAAACCGGCGACCGCGATGTGACCTTTACCTTCGACAGCAAAGGCAATCGAGAATTGCCCCATATCGTCGGTGAATTGATGATCCTGCCCAAACATTTCTGGACCGCCAAAGGCAGCAACGGCGAAACCCGCGACCTGTCCAAATCAACCCAGGAAGTCCCGCTCGGCTCCGGCCCCTACCGAATTAAAGCCGTCGATCCGACGCGCGGCATTACCTATGCGCGCGATCCCGCGTATTGGGCCAAGGACCTGCCCGTCAACGCCGGTCAGAACAACTTCGACGAAATCCAGTACATCTATTTCCGCGACCGCGTTCCAGCCTTCGAAGCTTTCAAGTCTGGCGGCATCGACTACTGGCTTGAAAACCGCGCCTCCGCCTGGGCCACCCAATACGATTTCGATAGCCTGAAAAAGGGCCTCGTCAAAAAGGAAGCAATTCCCGGCGAACGCATCTCGCCAATGCAAGCGCTCGTCTTCAACACCCGCCGTCCGAAATTCCAGGACGTGCGCGTTCGCAAGGCGTTCAACCTCGCCTACAATTTCGAGGAAGCTAATAAGAAGCTATTTTACGATAGCTATAAGCGCACCGCGAGCTACTTCGACAATTCCGAGCTGAAAGCATCCGGCCTGCCGCAAGGCCGCGAACTCGAACTCCTGAACGGAGTCAAATCCGACGTTCCACCCGATGTGTTCACCACCGAATACAAAAACCCGGTCAATACCCCTGAAAACCGCCGCGCCAATCTTTCCGAAGCCTCCAAACTTCTAACCGCGAGCGGCTGGACCAATAAGAACGGCGCACTTGTCAACGCGGCCAACGAACCTCTCTCTGTCGAATTCCTGCTCGATAGCGAAGCCTTCCAGGGCGTGATCCTGGCCTATATCGAAGACCTGAAACTCCTTGGCATAAAAGCCACCGTCCGCGTCGTCGACAACTCACAATACAAGCGCCGCGAAGACGAGCGCGACTTCGACATCATCGTCGACAACCTCTCCCAGTCGCTGTCCCCTGGCAACGAACAACGCGATTTCTGGGGTTCCGCCTCCGCCGAAGACAAAGCCAGCCGCAACTCGATTGGCATCAAAAATCCCGCCATCGACAAGCTGGTCGACAAAATCGTTTTCGCAACGGATCGCGCAGAACTCGTCGCCGCCACCCGTGCCCTCGACCGCGTTTTGCTGTGGAACTGGTACGTCATCCCGACCTGGCACCTGGCCGCCGACCGCGTTGCCTACTGGGACAAGTTCGGTCGCCCCGCAAAACTGCCATCGCAAAACCACGGCTTCCTCCGCGTCTGGTGGTTAGACCCCGCCAAGGAATCAGCCCTCGCCGCAGCACGAGCGAAATAACCCAATGGCCTTACCCTTCCAGCGCCTGCGAGCCGCTCTAAACACTCCATGGCCGCCCTTGAGGCGGCCATCCAGGGCCAAGAACTCAGGTCCGTCCCTGCGGCCCCTGGATGGCCGGGTCACGCCCGGCCATGGAGTGGGGGGAAGCCCAGTTACCATCCGAGCTGGAAGGACGCCTCTCCGAGCGGCGGGACTCGCAGCCCTCGCCGTATGCTACCTCGCCGCATTCCCTGCCGCAGCGGAACCGCGCACCGGCCTGTCAACCTTCGGCGACCTCAAATACGCCCCAGACTTCAAACACTTCGACTACGTGAACCCGGACGCCCCCACAGGCGGCGCCATATCCATGGTCGGCTCCGGTGGCGTCAAAACCTTCGACAGCTTCAACGATTTCCTGTTGGAAGGCGACGCCGCCCAAGGCCTCGAACTCCTGTTTGACAGCCTCATGGCCCGCGCCCAGGACGAGCCCGACAGCCTCTACCCCCTCGTGGCCCTCACCGCCGACGTCGCCACCGATGGCCGCTCCGTCACCTTCAAACTGAACCCCGCCGCCAAATTCGCCGACGGCTCAGCCATCACCGCTGACGACATCGTCTTCACCCACACCACCCTCAAGGAAAAGGGCCACCCGCGCTACTCCCTGACCCTCAAGGATGTCGCATCAGCCGAAGCCCTCGATCCGGCCACCGTCCGCTACACCTTCACCGGCGAACAGGTCCGCGATCTCCCCATCCTCGTCGCCGAACTGCCGGTCTTCTCCAAAACCTACCACGCCACCCACCCCTTCAAGATGTCGCTTGAGCCCCCGCTCGGCTCCGGCCCCTACAAGATCGGCGACCACAGACCCGGCACCTTCGTCACCTATCAGCGCCGCCCGGACTATTGGGCCGCAAGCCTCCCCGTAAACAAAGGCCGCTTCAACCTCGACACCGTGCGTTACGACTATTTCCGCGACCGCACCGCCGAAGTTCAAAGCCTGTTCAACGGCACCTACGACTTCCGCGAGGAATTCACCTCGAAGGACTGGGCAACCGCATACGACATCGCCGCCGTCAAAGATGGCCGCATCCACCGTCTCACCATCCCAGACGAACTCCCCTCCGGCACGCAAGGTTTCTTCATCAACACCCGCCGTGCCAAGTTCGCCGACGTCCGCGTCCGTCGCGCGCTCGATATGGCGTTCGATTTCGAGTGGGAAAACAAGAACCTGTTCTACGGCCTCTATAAGCGCACCACGTCCTACTTCGAAAATTCGGACATGAAGGCCACCGGCCTCCCAAGCCCCGAAGAATTAGCTCTCCTGGAACCCTTCAAAGCCCAGCTCTCCCCCGAAGTTTTTGGCCAGTCCTACACCTCCCCCGTCACCGACGGCTCGGGCAGCGACGAACGCAAATGGCTGCGCGAAGCCGGCAATTTGCTGGAAGCCGCCGGCTGGACCACCAAGAATGGCCAGCGCGTCAACGCCAAAGGCGAACCCCTCGACATCGAATTCCTGATCTTTGAACAGGGCTTCGAGCGCATCATCGCGCCCTTCGTTGCCCGCCTCGAAAAGATCGGCGTCAAGGCGAACATCCGCCGCGTCGATCCCGCCCAATATCAGCAGCGCACCAAAACCTTCGACTTCGACATCACCGTCCAGCGCTACACCATGCGCCTGACGCCCGGCGTCGAACTGCGCAATTTCTTCGGCTCCTCGTCCGCCGGCATGGACGGCAGCTTCAACCTCGCCGGCATCAAAGACCCCGTGGTCGACGCCCTCATCGCCAAGATCATGACGGCCAAGTCCCGCAGCGAGGTCACAACCGCCGCTCGCGCGCTTGATCGCGTCCTGCGCGCCCAGAACTACTGGGTCCCCCACTGGTACAAAGCCGCCCACAACCTCGCGTTCTGGAACCGTTTCTCCTGGCCCGCCGTCAAACCCAAATATGCCCGTGGCGCACCCGACACCTGGTGGTATGACACTGCAAAAGCCGCCGCCTTGAAACCCAGCAAGTAGAAAATCTTCCCCTCCCCTTGCGGGGAGGGACTAGAGGCGGGGGTCGGACGGTGAACGACGAAACTTTCTGGACATGAGTGGGTGATGCCTGGATGAAGCGCTGAACGTAGAGGTCGAATTCGCAAAGCCCAACATCCTCTTCCAAATGCGGGAGGGGATTTCACAAAACCAACTAGAGACCCGCATGGCTTCCTACCTGCTGAAACGCCTACTGCTTATCATCCCGACCCTGTTCGGGATCATGGTCTTGTCGTTCACGATCATTCAATTCTCGCCCGGCGGCCCCGTCGAGCAGATGATCTCGCAACTGACCGGCCACGGCGAAGGCGGCGTCTCCGGGCGCATCGGCGGCGCAGGCGGCGATGCAGGTAGCGGCGGCAGCCAAGCCGCGTCGTCGGGCGACCCGTCCGGCGTCTATCGCGGCAGCCAAGGCCTCGACCCCGCCTTCATCAAGCAGCTCGAAAAGCAATTCGGCTTCGACAAACCGGCCCACGAACGCTTTTTCCTGATGATCAAGAATTACCTGACCTTCGACTTCGGCAAGAGCTACTTCCGCGACAAAACCGTGATCTCGCTCATCAAGGAAAAGCTCCCCGTCTCGATCTCGCTCGGCCTCTGGCTGACCCTGCTGACCTACATGGTCGCGATTCCGTTAGGCATCCGCAAAGCCATCCGTGACGGCGAACGCTTCGACACCTGGACGTCGACGGTCCTCGTCATCGGCCACGCCGTCCCAGCCTTCCTCGTCGCGGTTCTGCTGCTCGTCGTGTTCGCCGGATCGTCCTTCGTGCAGTGGTTCCCCTCGCGCGGTTTAACCTCAGACAACTGGGACCAGCTCTCGACGCTCGGCAAGATCGGCGACTACGCTTGGCATCTGGCCCTCCCCCTAACCGCCATGGCGCTCGGCACCTTCACCACCACCGCCTTCCTCACCAAGAACTCATTCCTCGACGAAATCCGCAAGCAATACGTCGTCACCGCCCGCGCCAAAGGCCTGACCGAAAACCAGGTCCTCTACGGCCACGTTTTCCGCAACGCCATGCTGCTTGTCATCGCCGGCTTCCCCGGTGCGTTCATCCACGCGTTCTTCTCCGGCTCGCTTTTGATAGAGACCATCTTCTCCCTCGACGGCCTCGGCCTGCTCTCCTTTGAATCGATCGAAAAGCGCGACTATCCCGTCGTCTTCGCCAACCTCTACATCTTCGCGCTGATCGGATTGTTCGTGAACCTGCTCACCGATTTCGTTTACACCCTCGTCGATCCCCGCATCGACTTCGAAACGAGGGAAGTCTGATGGACACTCAAGTGACCGAACGCACCGCCAGCGCTCAGCCCCTTCGCAACCGCGATCTGCTGACCAAACTGCGCGACCTGCGCCACTTCCAGCTCACACCCATCAACCAGCGCCGCTGGGAAAACTTCAAGGCCAACAAGCGCGGCTATTGGAGCTTCGTCATTTTCCTGACGCTGTTCGTGCTGTCCCTGCTCGCCCCCATCATCGCCAACGATAAGCCGATCCTCGTCCGCTACAAAGGCGAGACGCTGTTCCCAATGCTGGTCAATTATCCCGAGGCCAAGTTCGGCGGCTTCCTCGCCGTCACCGACTACAAAGACCCGCAAAACATCGGCGAAATCGAAGCCAACGGCTGGATGGTCTGGCCGCCGATCCGCTATTCCTACACCACCATCAACAAAGACTACCCGCGCCGCAAAGCCGCCGACGGCGTCACCTGTCTTGGCTATCCAGCCCCCCCGCCCTGGGCCTCATCCGCTGCGGCATGCGATGCCCCACCCGACCAGCTTGCGCGCTACAACGCGCTCGGCAATCGCAACTGGCTCGGCCTCGACGACCAGGGCCGCGACATCGTCGCCCGCATCATCTACGGCTTTCGCATCTCCGTCCTGTTTGGCCTGATCCTGACCATCATCGCCTCCGCGATCGGCATCACCACCGGCGCAATCCAAGGCTACTTCGGCGGCCTCACCGATCTCGTCATGCAGCGCTTCATTGAAATCTGGACCTCGATCCCGACGCTGTTCGTGCTGCTCATCATCTCCTCGATGCTGGTCCCCGGCTTCTGGACCTTGCTTGGCATCCTGCTGCTGTTCGACTGGGTCGGCCTCGTCAGCGTGGTACGCGCCGAATTCCTGCGCGGCCGCAATCTCGAATACGTCCGCGCCGCCCGCGCGTTGGGCCTCGCTGATCGTCAGATCATGTTCAAACATCTGCTGCCGAACGCCATGGTCGCCACGATCACGTTCCTGCCGTTCCAGTTCTCCGGCGCCATCGGCTCGCTGACCGCGCTGGACTTCTTAGGCCTCGGCCTCCCTCCCGGTTCGCCCTCGCTCGGCGAACTCCTGCTCCAGGGCAAGAAGCACCTCGAAGCCCCCTGGCTCGGCATCTCCGGCTTCCTCTCGATTGCCGTCACGCTAAGCCTACTCATTTTCATCGGCGAAGCCGTCCGCGACGCCCTCGACCCACGCAAGACCTACCGGTAACGGCCCATGGCGAGATACAAAGTGCCCACGAAACCACCGGCCAAAAATCCGCGAGCAGAGTCCGCTCCCGTTCCGGTCACAATGCCCGCCAAAACGCCCGTCCCCGCCGGCAAGCTCCTGCTCGACGTGCGCGACCTGTCGGTCGATTTCCGCTCCGGCAGAACCGAAAGCCATGCCGTCCGCAACGTCTCGTTTCGCATTCACAAAGGCGAAACCGTCGCCCTCGTCGGCGAATCTGGCTCCGGCAAAACCGTCTGCGCGCTCTCGATCCTGCGCTTGCTGACCACCGCCGCCAGCCACCCCTCCGGCGAAATCTTTTTCGACGGCCAAGACCTCCTGAAGCGCACCGAAAACGACATGCGCTCGATCCGGGGCCGCCGCGTCGGCATCATTTTCCAGGAGCCGATGACCTCGCTCAACCCGCTTCAAACCATCGAAGCCCAGGTTGGCGAAGTCCTCAAAATCCACCGCGGCCTCGACGACGCCGCCACCCGCGTCCGCGTCCTCGAACTCATGACCAAGGTCGGCATCCGCGACCCCGAACAGCGCCTCTCGGCCTTCCCCCACGAACTCTCCGGCGGCCAGCGCCAGCGCATCATGATCGCCATCGCGCTCGCCAACGAGCCCGACCTCCTGATCGCCGACGAACCCACCACCGCCCTCGACGTCACCATCCAGGCCCAGATCATCGAACTGCTCGCCAACCTCCAGCGCGAGATGGGCATGGCCATGCTGCTCATCACCCACGACCTCGGCATCGTCCGGCGCATGGCGTCCCGCGTCTACGTCATGAAAAGCGGCGAGGTCGTCGAACAGGGCGAGATGACGGACGTCTTCACCAACCCGCAGAACGCCTATACCAAACACCTCATTAACGCCGAACCCAAAGGCGTCGCCCCGGTCACCGACCTGTCGTCCCCCATCGTGCTTGAGACCGAAGACATCAAAGTCTGGTTTCCCATCAAAAAGGGCCTCCTGCGCAAAACCGTCGATCACGTCAAAGCCGTCGACGGCCTGTCCCTCAAGTTGCGCGAAAACGAAACCATCGGCATTGTCGGCGAAAGCGGCTCCGGCAAAACCACCCTCGGCCTCGCCCTCCTGCGCCTCATCTCGTCCCAAGGCCCCATCACCTACAACGGCCGCCGCATCGACGGCCTCGACAGCACCGCCATGCGTCCGCTCCGCCGCGAGATGCAGGTCGTCTTCCAAGACCCCTATGGCTCGCTCTCCCCACGCCTCTCCATCGGCCAGATCATCGAGGAAGGCCTCCTCATCCAGCAGCCCGATCTGGACTACCCCGCCCGCCGCCTCCGCGTCGGCAAAGCCCTGACCGAAGTCGGCCTCGAAGCCAGCACCCAGGACCGCTATCCGCACGAATTCTCCGGCGGCCAGCGCCAGCGCATCGCCATCGCCCGCGCCATGGTTTTAGAGCCCAAATTCGTCATGCTCGATGAACCAACCAGCGCGCTTGATATGAGCGTCCAGGCCCAGATCGTCGACCTCTTGCGCCAGCTCCAAACCAAGCGCCGCTTAGCGTACCTCTTCATCAGCCACGACCTGAAAGTCGTCCGCGCGCTCTGCAACTACGTCCTCGTCATGCGCAACGGCAAGGTCGTCGAAGAAGGCCCCGCCGCCGAAATCTTCGATTCCCCGAAAACCGACTACACCAAAGCCCTCCTCGCCGCCGCCTTCGACCTCCGCGTCGCCCACAAAACCGAACTCGCCAGCTAACCACTTCCCCTCTCCCCATCGCCTTCGATGGGGAGAGGGTCGGGAGCCTGCCCCCGCGAAGGCGGGGGTGAGGGGCGGCAACAAACGCGATTCTTGCATCCGTAACCCAACACCCGGCCCCAACCGCGAACGCACTGCAACACCTGTGAGGCACTCAATGGCCTTCAACGCAAAATTCGCTCAACTTGCCGTCGCTGCTGCTGTCGCAGCGGCCCCCCACGTCCACAAAGCCATCCAGGGCATCTGGACCTCCAAAGACGATGCCAAAGCCAAACAAGAAAAAATGGAGCGCGAAATAGCCCTCCAAATTGAAACCGCCGTCGACAAAGCCTTGATCACGCAATCCGAAAAACACCGCGATCACTTGCTCAAAATCGGCCTCGCCCTATTCGCCCTCGGCCTCATCCTCGGCGGCCTTATCACCAAATACGCCCTCCCCGCATTCGGCCTCATGCGCTAACTCTCATTTTCTAAAATCGGTTACTTGGTTGGGTTAGATGCCCCCTTGCATCCTAACCCAACAACTTGCCCAACCGACGAAACACCAATGCCCCCGCAACCTCTCGGCCCGGAGCTATAAATAATGAGGGTGACGGATCAGGGCCGGGTTTCCCCGCCGGTCTCGCCATTTCAACATACGGAGATGTGGACCGATGCCATCTTGCAATGGCAAGCCCTGATCCGTGTCTTGCGAAGCGGCTAAGACTGCCTGCCGGACCATCTTAATCCAACAGCCGCACAGTAAAGTGCTGCACTCAAAGCCCCGGCCAGCTGATGGGTTGCGGGACTCCTCGCAAAACCCCTATCTCCCAGTAAAAGCAGCTCTAGAACCAGCCCTCGTGAGATAAGGTATCCCAAAATCCCACACCCCGAACCTGCGGGGATAAATTTCTCACCTGTAGGGCGTAATAGCGCGACGGAATTTACCAACGGCCTTAAATTCTGACTTATGCCCGTTGCTATCCGCGCGCGGGGTTGGTGGGGCAACCGCGCGCAAACAAAAGTGAATACCGTCGCGCAGCCAGCGAACCATAGCGTCAAAACTTCTGCGCGACGGTATTACGCCTTCGGGCCAAGCCCCAGGCGCTGGTGCAATACGCCAAGGGGCTATTGCACCCTACAAACAGGTCGTCACTGCAACTCGCACTTAACTCCCAAAAGGGGAGGGGGGTTGGGGGAACTCGTTCCCCCAAATGGGTGCGGGCGA
>JBEBJA010000050.1:0-3437 GCA_040080145.1 Hyphomicrobiaceae bacterium | reverse complement strand
ATCACAGGTTCGGCGATGAAGGCGGCGATGGTGTCGGCGCCTTCGCGATGGATCATAGCTTCGAGGTTATGGGCGAGGCGGGTTGCGTAATCTTCCTCGGTCTCGCCGGGTTCGGCGTTGCGATAGTGATGGGGGCAGTCGGTGTGCATGATGCCAGCGATGGGCAGATCGAAATCAGCGTGGAATACGGGGAGGCCGGTGAGGCTGGCTGACGCGATGGTGACGCCGTGATAGCCGCGCTGGCGCGAGATGATCTTCTTCTTTTTCGTCAGGCCACGGGCGTTATTGTAATACCAGGCGAGCTTAATCTGGCTATCGTTGGTTTCGCTGCCCGAGGAGGTGAAAAACACCTTCGAGGTTGGGCAGGGCGCGAGGGCTTTGATTTTCTCGGCCAGTTCGATGGCAGGCTCGTGGCTGCGGCCACCGAAGAGGTGGGTGAAGGAGAGCTTCTCCATCTGGGCGCGGGCGGCTTCGATCAACTCCTTGTTGCCGTAGCCGAGCGCCGTGCACCAGAGACCGGCGAGGCCTTCGATATAGCGTTTGCCCTGCGTGTCGTAGACGTAGATGCCGTCGGCCTTTTCGAGCACGAGGGGGCCCGAGGTGCGGTGGCCGAACAGGTTGGTGGTGGGGTGGAGCAGGGCTTCGACGTCGCGGGCGCCGTAGTTGGAGAGGGTGTGTTTGCTGGACATCGGAGCGCTCCGGGAGGGGGGCTAGGGCAAGTTGTCACCAATTACGCGGTGAGAGCGTCCCTGTCACCAGATTCTCGGCGAGGTCTTCCGCGCGGACGGGGCAGTCTGCGAGGACCGAGACACCCGCTTTTGCGCACTCGTCGCCAATCAACTCCAAATAGCGGCGGTAGTCTGCGTCAGAAAAGAAGGTTTGCAAACGCCTGTTACCGCGCTGCGTGATGTGGTGCGGTACGCCGGGAACAACGATACGAGCGGATCTTGGCATGTGCGGAACGTAAAGAGAACACCGGCCATTGTCAAGCGCGCCCAAAACCCGCAAACGGCGCGGTGGAATGATTTTAATGGTGGCTGTCCCTAATTATTTTTCTGGGGTGCCGATGCCCTGATAAAGACCATTATTCGCCATGTCAGTACTTGCTCTTCTAACTCTATCTAAGTGTTCGGGGTCAGTCCGACCGGCCACATGACGATGCCACTTGGTAGAAGCGGTTCGAGCGCTTCCGCCATTTGCTTGGACACGCAATTCAGCGAAAGGCGCTCTTCATTCCAGAAATGCAAACCGGCAATCGGACCTGCATCAACCACTGGCTTGATCGGGCCCGAAGTACTGGTCGGCGGGTACCAGACGACTGTCGCTCCGTCGGCACCAACATCACGCCGATAGCCGGAGGATTCTCGATCCAGGGCCGACACCTGAGTGAGGCAATGGAAAAAAGAATAATCCCTGATGATGCGGCCGCTTTCGCATCGAAACTCGACCGCGAAAAATTGGTGCACGCCAGGCTCTACTCGCTCGATCGCCTCTCGCCAATCCTTTGAAGCAATGTAGTAGTCAGCAGCACCGTCGAAAGCGCGGATCCCCGTAATATGTTTGATTTTTTTCGGTCCATCTTTCTTCAAATTGAAAAAGGATGGAACATGATCCGAATTCACACTTACGAATACTCTGTTGCTCAATGGATCGAGTATTGTCGAATCGCTACCGCGCGAGCGAAAGTACGCGACACGTTCTCGCTGCACGTCGCCTAGACGGGAGTAGTCGTCCAGACGCGCCTGGAATTTTGACTTCTCGTAGTCTTTGTACTCCTTCGGTCGCTTAACCCAACCATCCAGCTCCGACGACGATGGCTGCATCATTGGTGGCGAATAAAGGACATAGACCTTCGGATCGGCCGGCGGCCAGATCTGGCCCTGCGCCCTCAGCTGCTCTTCCGAGATCTTAAGCTTCGCCAGATGCTTTTTCCAACCCTGCAGCGACATCAATGCGCCCTCAATTCGACTTCAAAAAGTTGATCTTGAAGATCGGCATGTTGTCACCGCCGAAGTCGGAACGCCCGAGGCTCACCACCGCGTCGGGTGAGGCGCCGGAGCCGATCGTATGGCCTTGCGTAAATTCCAACCCGCTCTCAATTAGATATTTGCTGATTTCCAGCACATTCGTGCCGATCGTAGGTAGTGGTTGCGTGCTCGGCCCTATTTCCACTTCGCGACCCGCAAAAGCCACGAGGCCGGAGGACCGGCAAACGATGGATTGATCCTGATCGAACTTTGGTCCCTTGTAGAATCTTAATGCAACCCAAAGCGTCGTGGCCGCACTCTCGGATTTGCTTTCCAATGCCTCATCTAGGAAACGCTTTGGCTCAATCAACTGATCTGCGGCGCTCCACAAGACGCCGAGCGCGTTTACTCCCTGCAGGTCAATAATTGCTGCTGCGGCGCTGGTGACAACCGCCGCCAAGCCGCGGATCGGCACGGTCTCCGGGCCAATGACCGTCAGCAGAAGATGTGCGGAGTGTTGCGCCATGGCTTCCGCCGCGTCAGACCAGCGCTTTTCAAACAATAGCGGGCCGGCAAGCGTCTCGGCAGGTATCGGAAAAGCGAACCGAAGCACCGCTACAATCATTCCAGCGATTGGAATTACGCAGGATTGACCTCCAGTTTCATCTGGCGGCGGTGTATTTACGTGTTTCGCCAAATTAGGAAACAGCTTCCGGATTTTCAATGCGATCTGGTTCGGTTCCAGCATCGCAGGCTGCTCTTTGAGCGCAATCATAACATGGAACTTCTCGCCCATGACCAGTCTCCCAGTTCTTTCGAGCTTTCTGTCTGCCATAATTCTTCGCAGCCCCCCGCCCTCTGCCCCACCCCGCAGCGCCGGTCCCGACGCCTCACAATAGTTAACCGGCGCGGGCGGCTCCCAACCCGCGCGCGCAAATTCCTGGGAGCACACTCCGCTAACGGTGCAATTGCGTCAACCGCCAGTTCGCATCCGTTCTCACCGCACGCGAACGGTGACACGTCTTGCGTCTGCCGATATCGGGTGACTGGGTTCAACCGGAATTTTTGTTTATGTCTTCGACTTTCAACGCGCCGCATAGCAATGGTGGGGCCGCTCCATATCCCGCCGCCGCCGATCCGGACGTGCAGCGCAAATTGCAAGAGTTGCGCGCGCAGATGCGCGAGAGCTTCGGCAACATCGTCATGGCGATGATGGCGCTGCCATTGCGATGATGGCGCTGCCACGCTATTGCGACCAGACGCTCGGCGACTTGCGGCATCTCGTGCTTGAACCGCTGGTGCGCGACCGGCTGGTCACGGGGTTTAATTCGGGATAGCCATCGGTTTCCGATGTTGAGCTCCGACGTCCGAGCGCTGTGCATTTTG
This sequence comes from Hyphomicrobiaceae bacterium, assembly GCA_040080145.1. Lineage (GTDB taxonomy): Bacteria > Pseudomonadota > Alphaproteobacteria > Rhizobiales > Hyphomicrobiaceae > JANXVY01. Next base: position 84 of record JBEBJA010000050.1, on the reverse strand, counting down.
GGTATGAGGCTTCCCGCCACTTTGGATTGACCTGCACCAAGATCGTCACCCCACCCCCCAACCCCTCCCCGTCGAGGGGAGGGG
>JBEBJA010000047.1:0-63250 GCA_040080145.1 Hyphomicrobiaceae bacterium | reverse complement strand
GCTCCCCGGACCCCTCCGTTTTCGGGACTTTAGGTCTCGGGTTTGTTGCGTTGCCAGGGGGAAGGCCTGCGGGTACAAGCGGGCGATGACAGATAGCTCACAAGATCAAGCGCCTGCGGGCGTGCGCGTGCAGGCCGGTAAGGCCGTGCCCAAGGTTGGATTCGTTTCGCTCGGGTGCCCGAAGGCCCTGGTCGATAGTGAGCGGATCATCTCCAAGCTGCGTTCGGAAGGCTACGCGATTGCGCCCGATTATGCAGGGGCCGACGTGGTGGTGGTGAACACCTGTGGGTTTCTCAACTCGGCCAAGCAGGAGAGTTTGGACGCGATCGGTGAGGCGATGGCGGCGAACGGGCGGGTGATCGTGACCGGCTGCCTGGGTGTCGAAGAGGGGCGCATTCGCGAGGCGCATCCCGGCGTGCTGGCGGTGACGGGGCCGCATCAGTATGAGCAGGTGGTCAACGCGGTGCATGACGCCGTGCCGCCGCTGCATGATCCGTTCGTTGATCTGGTGCCGCCGGAAGGCTTGCGGCTGACGCCCCGGCATTATGCGTATCTCAAGATTTCGGAGGGCTGCAACAACCGCTGCTCGTTCTGCATCATTCCCAGTTTGCGGGGCGATCTGGCATCGCGGCCTGCCAATCAGGTGATGGTGGAAGCGGAACGGCTGGCGAAGGCGGGTGTCAAGGAACTGCTCGTTATCAGTCAGGATACGAGCGCGTACGGGCTTGATATCCGCTATGCGGAAACGCTATGGAAAGGCGCGCCGCTGAAGGCGAAGTTTTTGGATTTGTCGCGCGCGCTTGGGGAGTTGGGCGTTTGGGTGCGGATGCATTACGTTTATCCTTATCCGCATGTCGATGACGTTATTCCACTGATGGCTGAGGGGAAGATCCTGCCGTATCTCGATATTCCGTTCCAGCATGCGTCGCCGAATGTTTTGCGGGCGATGAAACGGCCGGGCGCGAAAGACAATACGCTGGAGCGCATAAAAGCGTGGCGGGCGATTTGTCCGGATTTGGCTATTCGCTCGACGTTCATTGTCGGGTTTCCGGGGGAGACTGAAGCCGATTTCCAGATGCTGCTTGATTTTATGGTCGCGGCGAAAATCAATCGGGCTGGTTGTTTCAAATATGAAACTGTTGCGGGCGCGGTTGCGAACGATTTGCCGGATCAGGTTCCAGAGGACGTGAAAGAAGAGCGCTGGCACCGGTTCATGGCCGTGCAGCAAACGGTGAGTGCCGAGATTCTGCAGACCCGTATCGGGCGGACGATCCCGGTGTTGATTGACGAAGTGGACGAAGACGGCGGGGTGGGCCGGAGCCAATGGGATGCGCCGGAGATTGATGGCAGCGTGTTCGTCGACGGGGCCGAGGGTATGGCCGTCGGGGATATCGTGCGGGTGCGGATCACCGCGGCGGACGCGTACGATTTGTGGGGGGAGGTCGTTCCTTCGTAAGGTGCTTTGGCCTCTCAGTTGTCATCCTCGGGCTTGTCCCGAGGACCCATCCATCAGATGTGCGGACGAGAGTTGAAGGGGCGTTTGTGGTGGCGGCTTTATTTATTTGATGCGCTATCCCCGCTGAGAAATGGGTCCTCGGACCAAGTCCGAGGATGACAAAGGGAGGGGGCGGTGCCTATTTTCGAAAGTCTTTTAAATCGTTTAATGGCCGCCTGTGCTTGCTAGTGTAGCGCACCTGACGTTTGGTACCCGCGAGCGGCTCGTCTCAAAACCAAACGTCAGGTGCTAAAGCTACACTAGAATCATAGGCTTGCTAGTGTTCCTTATGGTTCTGACATTTGCTCAGAACCAGGCCGCACCGGGAAGCAAATGTCAGAACCGGAACACTAGTGTAGATGCGAAGCTGTTCAAACGTAACTGGAGAATCTACGGCAGCCACGAACAATGTGATCCAGTGTTCTTGCGATTCTATAAGCGCAATCATGCCGCGTAAGAGTTTTCCCGCTGTGTCTCGGGTCGCTTTAGGGTACAAATTTTCGTTCAGGGCGGTTGCTTGGATTTCCATGAAGTTTAATAGGTCATAAAAGTGCACCTTTGGCGCAACTTCACCTTTTGCTTCGAGTAAAGCCTTTTGTAGTTCCCGATATTCTTTGTTTATCGCGACTAGCGTCGTCGCTTCGTTGATGCGACGGGCAATTACTATTTGAAAAACCACTAGTCCAAGTGCCGCAATGGGTAATATGACAGGTGCCCAAAGCCGGATTTCATTCCAATGACTTGAACAATCGCAGCTCAATCTTTCTTCTCGGTTGTGGTTGTGCTCGATGTAGCGCTTGTGTTCGTAGTCGTTGTTTGGAGTGCTGCTTGTGCTTGTCGTAAAGCCAACGCTAAGCCTGCAGTTGTTCCGGCCTTATTTTCGGGTGCGGCGCGCTGAATGCGCTTTGATTCAGCCGAGAATGACATCGGTTGCGACCTTTCGGATTGCCTGGGCAGGAACTTACTGTGAGTCGGATCTGGTCCAAAATGCTGCCGCTCTTCACCCCCGCCTTCGCGGGGGCAGGCTCTATCCCTCTCCCCGTTTGGGATGGAGAGAGGGGATGATTAAAACCCGCTGCTGAAGAGGTTGCCGATGAAGTTGAAGGGTTTGGCGGCTTCGGGTTTTGCGGCGAGGCGGGTGGCGCGGGTTGCCTGGGAGGCGATAACTTCGTTGGGGTCGACGGGGGCCAAGTGGTCGCGGCCTTTGTGGATTTCGGTCCAGCGGCCTTCGAGCGCCTGGATGATGCGGCGTTCGTGCCCATAGGGGTCGCGGAAGGTTTGGAGCTTGCCGGCGTCGTCAACTGAGGCCGTGAAATAGGTGATGTGGACCGGAACGCGGGTGGTCAATTCGACGGTGTTGTCGAGCGGGCCGTTTTTGATCAGGTCGTCGACCTTGGCGGCGTCATAGCCTTTGTCGGCGGTGAGCAGGACTTCGGCGAGTTTGGCCGGGTTTTTTACGCGCATGCAGCCGTGGCTGTAGGTTCGCTGGGAGGCTGCGAACAGGTGCTTATCCTGGGTGTCGTGCATGTAGACGGTGTGCGGATTGGGAAAGCTGAACTTGATGTTGCCGAGGATCGCGTTGGGGCCGGGCGGCTGGATGATCTCGTAATTGCGGATGTCGGCCTTGGACCAATTGACCGAATTGGTGGGGACGACTTCGCCTTCCTTGGTCTCGATCCTCAGGCCGTACTGCGCCATGAGGCCGCCGCTGCCTTTGCTCATGAGGCTGGGCCAGATTTCGCGGACCTTGATCGATTCGGGGATCCGCCATTTGGGGCGGAACACGATGCGGCGCATGGGGCGGGAGAAGATCGGGGTTTGCTTGGAGAGGAGGCCAGCGACGATGCGCTCGGTGTGGATCTGCTGGCCGTTGGCGTGAACCCGCAGGGTGAATTCGGGGATGTTGTTCCAGACGTAGAGGTTGCCCATGTTTTCGGGCATCCAGCGCCATTGTTCCATGTTGGCGAGGACGCGCTTGGCCTCGGGCGAGAGGGCGCGGAAGGGGTTGGCGGCGACGGCTGGAGCTTTACGGGCGGATTTGACGGTCTGATTTTTGGCTAAGGCCTGAGGTTTTGGCGTGCCGCGCAGGGACAGGTATTTCTGGCGGAGTTTTTCAAATTGCGGGTGCTGCGGATGGAGTGTGCGCAGCGTGGTGCCGGCATCTTCGGTTGCGGCCAAGGTGGCCAGTGTCAACTTCGGGCTTTGGAGTTGAGGGGCGCGGTCGAGGTAGGAGCTTAAGTCCTGGGCCGGGCGCATGATGCGGCCACCGCGTGCATAGCGGGCGTATTTGATGGCGGCAAGCGTCAGGGCGGTTTCGGTGGCGGCAAGAGTGTCAGGCGTGGCCGTGTCGCCAAGGGCTTGTGGCGGGGCGAAGTCAGCGGGGTCGAGACCCCAGTCTGCCGCCTTGGCGAGTTCGTTGAGCAGGCTTTCGGCACGGGCGTTGAAGCGGTCGCCGTCGAGCCAGAGTGGCGCACCGTTGCGGGCGGCATAGAAGGCTGAGATGGCGGCGCGTTCTTCGGTCTCGCGGTCGTTGAGGCCGGTGGGCGCGGCTTCCATAATCTGGCGGACGGCGGCGGCAAGCGGGGAAGCGGGTACCGGTGCTTGCGCTGCCGATCCGGGTGTCATGATTTCGGGCGGCGCGCCGGTGTCGATGCTGGCGGGGGCGCGGGCGTCTTCGGCGGAAACGGCGGCGTGGTCTTCGGGGGATGCCGCATCTGATTGCGTGAGCTGTTGCGACCACGCGGGGCTATGGGCTGCGAGCATCAATGCCAGCAGGGAGAGACCGAAAGCGTGGCGCATGCACATGAGGATGCCTTTTAGCGTTGGGTGTCGCGAGTTAGCCAGAATCGTTGCGTGATTCGTGACGGCTGAGCAAACGTGTAAGGATTCAGGGTGTGGGGAAGCGCAGAGCAGAGTCCCAAAAAACACGGTTGTTTTGGGGGCGGATTGCGGGCAGGTGTGCTGCACTGAAGAGACCCCTTACCCTCTCCACAGAAGGAGCGGGGGGAAGCGAGGGGTGCTGGGATTGAGTGCCATGTCGTCTCCCCCACCGTTCGCCATCCCTTTACCGCTCGACGTACCCCCATCCCTAACCCTTCCCCGCGTCGATGCGGAGCATCGCTCCGCGATGACGGGGAGGGGAAAAAGCTGGAACTCCACTCATGCTCGTTCGGATTGCGCCGGCTTTGTTTGTGTTGTTGTGGTCGACCGGGTTTATCGGGACCAAGATGGGGGCGGCGGGCGCTGAGCCGTTCACATTCCTGGTGCTGCGGTTCGCGCTGGTGCTTGCATTGTTGATCCCATTCGGGTGGGCGGTCGGGTCGCCCAAACTAGAGCCGCGTCAGCGAATGCATGCGGTGGTGGTCGGGCTTTTGGTTCATGCGGTTTATCTGGGCGGCGTGATGTGGGGGATGCGGCACGGGATGCCGGCCAGCATTGCGGCGCTGATCACATGCTTGCAGCCGATTTTGACGGCGGTGCTGTCTGGGTTGCTGCTGCGGGAGGTGATCTCGGGGCGGCATTGGTTCGGGCTGGCGATGGGGCTGATTGGCGCGGCGATGGTGGTCGGGCCGAAGGTTGTTGCAGCAGGAGGCGGCGGAGCAAGTCCGGCGACGATTGCGACGACGGTCGTGGCGCTGATCGGGATCACATGCGGGACTATCTATCAGCGGCGGTTCGCAACCGGGTTCGATCTCGTTTCCGGTGCGATCTGGCAATACCTGGGGGCGCTGGTGGCGGTGGTGCCGCTGGCGATGCTGATCGAGACGCGCCATATCGCGTGGACGCCGCAGTTCGTGGGGGCTTTGCTGTGGCTTGTGCTGGTGCTGTCGCTTGGCGCAATCAGTCTGTTGATGCTGTTGATCCGGGAGAATGCGGTGTCGCGAACGTCGGCGTTATTTTATCTGATCCCTGGGGTGACGGCGGTGATGGCGTTCTTCATCTTCGGCGAGCAGTTGAGCCTGCTGCAATTGGCGGGGCTGGTGGTCGTTTCGGTGGCAGTATTGCTGATGCAGACGAAAAAGGCACTTTAATCAGCGTGTTATCATGTGGCCTTGAGCTTGCAGTGCGCCCGGCATTGTAGCGATGGGGCGTGCCGATGATAGACACTCTGGCTCGACATATGGCGGCGCTTAGCGAGGCGCGGCGGCTGACCGGTATGGTTCTGGCCAATAATGGCACGTTCGGGCTGTGGCAGCGTGCGCAGGCTGCTGGCAACGCGGCGCTTGCTGGTCAGTATGAGACGGAGCTTTGGGGCGATACGGTTTTTCAGGCGTACCAGCAACTCGGGTTGGCGCTGGCGGAAGCACAGCCCACGGGCGTTGAGCGGGTCCCTGGCGAGGGTGGCGCGCATGTGCGGTTGGCGGAACGGATTGCCCTGCTGCCGGTTGGCCGGCGCGTCGAGCCAGTGCCGTGTGCGGCGTGTGCGGATGGGGTCACAGCTGCAGTGGTATGTTGCGGGGATCGTGGTGGTGCCGCCGAGACTGTGCAGGCGCTTGACGTAAGGGCCATGGGGGCCGAAGTCAGCCTGGGGGCGCGGTTGAACCGGGTCTTGGAACTGACGGCGATGACCGAAACGGAAGTGGCTGTTCCGGTTTGGGCGGCGCAGCACGACGAGGCGCGGGTGTCGATTGTCTACAAGGATGTGCCGCCAGCTGTGGTGGCTGCAGGCGAGGCAAAGCGCCCACGGTTGGTTTCGCTGTTTCGCTGAACAGTTGTCCGATTAAACAGGGCGATATTGCCGCATTCTGAAAGGCGCAAATGATCCGCTTGCCGTGTTGACGGCGTTGTGCTTGTGCAATCAGTATGGCAACCGCATTGCAATGCAAGCGGCAGTCATGCTGCTATGCACACACGCGCTAAAGTTTCCCTGGAGAACCCGATGAAGACCGCTGCCCCTGCTGCCGATGTCAAACCGTTCCATCTCGATGCGGCGGCACTGATCGAGACGTCGCGTGAGGCGGTGACGGCTGCGGACAAGGTGCTTGCGGCAGCCAAAAGCGGCGTGCGGGCGAAGGTCGAAGCGGCGAACGGCGATATCGACGCAGTGCAGCATAGTGCGCACGGTCTGGCGTGGCTTGCGACGACGGTCGAAGGTTTGCGGCAGATGGTGACGTGGGCTGAGTTGCTCACGGTGGAAGCGAAGTTCGGCGAGTTTGAGCAGCTCATCATGGCGGCGGCGTTTGCCGAATACCTGAGCCAGGTGGCGCATGGTATTCCGATGAATCAGGGCGAAGTGATCCGCGCCGATGCTCTGGGGATTGAGCGGGCCGACATCCGGGCATTCGAGGATACGCCGGTGGTGGCGGAGCTCATCACGGGCGGATCGAGCGATGCGGTCAAGGCGCGGCTTGCGGAGTTGATCGCGGCGCAGCCCAATGCGACGACGTTCGGTAATGCAGGATTGGACGATATTCATGGCGAAATGGTCGAAACGATGCGGCGGTTTTCGGTGGCCGAAGTGCTGCCGTATGCCCACGACTGGCATCTGAAGAACGAGTACATTCCGCTCGAAATTATCCGCAAGCTGTCGGAACTTGGCGTGTTCGGGCTGTCGCTGCCGGAAGAGTTCGGTGGCATGGGGCTTGGCAAGGAAGCGATGTGCGTCGTCTCGGAAGAGCTGTCGCGCGGGTATATCGGGGTTGGGTCGTTAGGGACGCGCGCGGAGATTGCGGGCGAGCTGATCCTTCACAATGGAACGCCGGAGCAGAAGGCGAAGTATCTGCCCAAGATCGCAAGCGGCGAACTGCTGCCGACGGCGGTGTTCACCGAGCCGAACACGGGGTCGGATTTGGCGTCGCTTAAGACGCGCGCGGTGCGCGAGGGCGATGAGTACAAGATTACCGGTCAGAAGACCTGGATCACGCATCCGGTGCGCGCTGACGTCATGACGGTGCTGGTGCGGACTAATCCGGCGGAAAAGGGCCATCGCGGGCTGTCGATGCTGCTGGCTGAAAAGCCGCGCGGGTCGGATGAAGTGCCGTTCCCCGCTGAAGGCATGACGGGCGGGGAAATCCACGTGCTCGGTTATCGCGGCATGAAGGAATACGAGATTTCGTTCGATAACTACTCAGTGCCAGCCGCCAATCTGCTTGGCGGAGTCGAGGGGCAGGGCTTCAAGCAGCTGATGAACACGTTTGAAGGCGCGCGCATCCAGACGGCGGCACGCGCGGTTGGCGTGGCGCAGTCGGCGATGGATCTCGGTCTGAAGTATGCGATGGACCGGCAGCAGTTCGGCAAGGCGATCTATGCGTTCCCGCGCGTTGCCAACAAGATCGTGATGATGGCCGTCGAGGTCATGATCGCGCGGCAGCTCACGTATTTCTCGGCGCGGCAGAAGGATCTCGGCAAGCGCTGCGATCTTGAGGCGGGTATGGCCAAGCTGCTTGGGGCGCGCGTTGCGTGGGCAAATGCCGATAACGCGCTGCAGATCCACGGCGGTAACGGGTTTGCGTTGGAGTATCCGATCAGCCGCGTGCTGTGCGACGCGCGCATCCTTAATATCTTCGAGGGTGCTGCAGAAATTCAGGCCCAAGTGGTGGCGCGGCGGCTGCTCGAAGCGGGGAATTGATGGGGTAGGTAGGGTTGAGCTCTTCGCGTAACCCAACAACCCAAGGAAGTTGTTGGGTTACGACGCAAGGGCGTGTAACCCAACCTACAAAAGCGTTCTCGCTGTTAAGGCTTGTTTGCGTCTGCAAACGGGCTGTTCATACAGTTGTGGTAGGGCTACGGACATATGTGTGTGTGCGTAGCGGAGTGTTAAGTTTATGACGCAGAAGTCTATTTTGATAACTGGGGCAACCAGCGGGATAGGCTTGGCAGCGGCTGAGACGCTGAAAGGGCGGGGCTGGCGAGTGTTGGCCACCGCGCGCAAGGCTGACGATATCGAGCGGTTGCGGATTGAAGAAGGGCTGGAAGTCATTCCACTCGAACTCGCCGATCCCGCGTCGGTCGCGGCGTGTGCCGATGAGGCGTTGCGGCTGACGGATGGCCGCTTAACGGCGCTCTACAACAATGGGGCGTATGGCCAGGTTGGGGCGATCGAGGATCTGTCGAGCGAGGTTTTGCGCCATCAGTTCGAGGTGAATTTTTTCGCTCCGCATGAATTGGTGCGGCGGATCGTGCCAGCCATGAGGGCCAATGGCGGCGGGCGGATCGTGCAGTGCTCGTCGGTGCTCGGGTTGATGGCGGCGCCGTATCGAGGGGCGTACTGCGCGTCGAAGTTTGCGCTCGAAGCGCTCACGGATTCGTTGCGGCTTGAGCTGGCGGATGTTCCAGGGATCAAGGTGTCGCTGATCGAGCCGGGGCCGATCCGCACGAAATTCGTGGCGACGGCGCTGGCACGGTTCAAGGCGACCATCGACATGGAGCACTCGCCGCACAAGGCAACCTATCAGAAGCGGCTGGATACGATGGAGGGTGGCGGGCTGGAACGGTTCAAGCTGGAGCCGTCGGAGGTCGTGTTCAAGCTCATTCAAGCGCTGGAAAGTCCGTCGCCCAAGGCGCGGTATTATGTGACGACGCCGACGCATGCGGCGGGGTTCTTGAAGCGGGTGCTGCCGACGTCAATGCTGGACCGGTTCGCGGCGCGGAGTTGAGCGGGCTGCTTGCAGCGTAAAGGCGCAATTGCTCTTGCGTGTTAAGCAGGTTCGTATTCAGTGGCGGGAATTTTGTTGGGTTACGGCGCGTTCGAGGTCTGAGGGTCGCGGTGGTATCGTGCCGCGCCTAACCTAACCCAACCTCCAAGTTGACCCAAAGGCGCCCATGACCACACCGCTTTATCTTCGCCCGATGGGGCTGTTCATGCGCGCGATCGACGCCACCGGTGCAAACACCGGCGACGCGCCGCCGCGTTTCGCAGGGCTGCCGTTGTCCAATACCGGCCAGAACTTCACGGCCGTTGAACTCGCCGAACGCTCCGGAAAGCTGGTGCGCCGCCGTCTACTCGACCTGAATGAACTCTTCCAACGTGACTGGGCTCATGCACTCGAACTTGGCGAAGTTGTTGATCGCCTGACACAATCTCGCCCGCGCTTTGCGGGGCTTGCAATGGACCGCCCCCAGATCATGGGCATCGTCAACGTCACCCCTGACAGCTTTTCCGACGGCGGCCGTCACGACACCACCGCTCGCGCCATCAAGCACGCATTGAGGCTGGCAGCAGAGGGCGCGGACATTCTCGACATCGGCGGCGAGTCCACCCGTCCAGGCTCCGACCCCGTGACGCTCGCCGAAGAACTGCGCCGCGTCATCCCGGTGATCGAAGGCGTGCGCGCCGCGACAGACGTCCGCATCTCCGTCGACACCCGCAAAGCCGAAGTCATGCGCCAGGCAGCCAAGGCCGGGGCCGACATCTTGAACGATGTCTCCGCACTCACCCACGATCCCGAAGCGCTTGACGCCGCCGCAGCAACAGGCCTGCCCGTGATCTTGATGCACGCGCAGGGCGACCCCAAAACTATGAACGACGACCCGCAATACTCAGACCTTGTGCTTGACGTCTACGACTTCCTCGACGCCCGGATCAAAGCCTGCGAAGCGGCCGGCATTCCGCTTGCGAAACTCTGCGTTGACCCCGGCATCGGTTTTGGCAAACACCTTCACCACAACGTCGCCATGATGGCGAACCTCGCCATCCTTCACGGCCTTGGCGTGCCCATACTGCTCGGCGCATCTCGCAAAAAAATGATCTCGCAATTGTGCGACGCGCCCAATCCGTCAGACCGTCTTCCCGGCTCGCTCGCAACCGTCCTGGTCGCAGCCGCTCAAGGCGTCCAGCTCATGCGCGTCCACGACGTCGCTGAGACGAAGCAGGCGATTGCCGTCTGGATGGCGTCGACGCTTGGTGCAGAACCGGTCACTTCACCTCGTACTTCCTGAGGTAATCGCCAAAATCGACCGTCTCGATACCACTGAGCCGGAACGCCGAGATCCGGTCCTTGATATCTTGGCTCCATCCTTGCTCGGTATTGGGCCCGTCAACTTCGAGGCTTCGCATGATGGCTTCGATCAGCGTGATTCGGTCATCGGCGGACAGATGGAGGGCTTGGGTCGTAACTTCGTTTAGCCGGATCGTCATGTTCTGTTGGGCCTGTATTGAGCGTCGAATGCACAGCGATTCCGGCAAATCTACATCCCCATTGTGAAGGTTTTTGAAACCCCCGCCGGAACTGCTATACGGCTCGGGTGAAGGGCTGTCGCCGCAGTCGCCTGAGCGTCTGTCAGCGACGGCGTAAATCGCGGCGCCAAGAAAACCGACCCTTGCCATTCGGACACGAGACAAATGCTGCACAATATTCACGACACGACACTTCTCATGCAATCCATCGGGCGAAGCGCCCGCGCCGCCGCACGCGAGCTGTCCGTCGCCCCGACCGAGGCCAAGAACGCTGCTCTCACCGCCGCCGCAGCAGCCATTCGCGCCAACGCCCACGCCATCATCGCAGCCAATGCCCGCGACCTCGACGCTGCCCGGGCGAGCGACCGCCTTGCTTCGTTCATCGACCGCTTGATGCTGGACGAAAAGCGCGTCGGCGCAATCGCTCAAAGCCTCGACGAAATCGCAGCGCTGCCCGATCCCGTCGGCCGCGAACTCGCCCATTGGACCCGCCCCAACGGGCTCGACATTACCCGCCTCGCCGTCCCCCTCGGCGTGATCGGCATCATCTATGAAAGCCGCCCCAACGTCACCGCCGACGCGGGCGCGCTCGCGCTTAAAGCCGGCAACGCCGCCATCCTGCGTGGCGGCTCGGAGAGCCATCACTCCTCACAAGCCATCCTCGATTGCCTGACCGCTGGCCTCAAAGCCGCAGACCTGCCTTTGGCCAGCATCCAGCTCGTCCCCACCACCGATCGCGCCGCCGTCGGCCTCATGCTGACCGGCCTCGACGGCAACATCGACGTTATCGTTCCCCGCGGCGGCAAATCCCTGGTCGAGCGCGTCCAGAACGAAGCCCGCGTGCCCGTGTTCGCCCACCTGGAAGGCATCTGCCACACCTACGTCGATCGCGGCGCCGATCTCGACATCGCGATCCCCATTGTGCTGAACGCCAAGCTGCGCCGCACCGGGGTCTGTGGTTCGACCGAAACTTTGCTCGTTGATAAGAATGCCACCGACGATTACCTGACCTCGCTCGTCAAAGCCCTGCTGGACGCTGGCTGCGAAGTGCGTGGAGACGAGGCCACTATCAAATGCGATCCCCGCGTCATAGCCGCATTGCCCAGCGACTACGGTCAGGAATTCCTTGACGCCATCATTGCGGTAAAAACCGTCGACGGCGTTGATGAAGCGATCAGCCACATCGCCAAGTACGGTTCGCAACATACCGACTGCATCCTCACCGAATGCAACGGCACCGCCGCGCGCTTTCTCTCACGGGTCGATTCGGCAATCGTCCTTCACAACGCCTCGACCCAGTTCGCCGACGGCGGCGAATTCGGCATGGGCGCTGAAATCGGCATTGCCACCGGCAAGATGCATGCGCGCGGTCCCGTCGGCGTCGAGCAGCTGACGACCTTTAAATACGTCGTTCGTGGCACCGGCCAAATCCGCCCGGTCTGACACCTCCGCACTTGGGTTGGGTTGAGCACCTCGCGAAACCCAACGCGTTCATTCTCCCATCAGCCCGCAACCGAAATCTTGACCGCCACCACCGGCAACGAAACCCGCACCAGATCGGCGGTATGCTTTTGCACTTGCAGCATCCGCCAGCACGACGGCAACCGCACACCATGTTCGCGCGCCGAAGGGATCATGCCTGCCGAGACGATCAGAACCGAAGCGATGATGAGTGTGATCTGGCGGGTCATGGGAAGCACTCCTTGGAGCAGCTCGTCTATGAGCTGATCCTGAGCGCAACCGCCGCTTACTGCTGTTACCGGCGGAACCCGTAATCCAATGATCGCATTTAATTTTCAGTGGCCCCGTGTTACCCGCGAAACAGCGGCCCGGCTCTACAACGGTCATCTTGGGACCAACGAAAACACTTCAAGCCCCCAGGAGACACCCGATGTTTGCCACCGCTTCCCGCACCCTGATCGCTGTCCTCGCCGCCGCATCCTTCGCCGCCGGTGCCGCCACCGAGGCTTCCGCCGCCAGCCTTGCCGTCGAACTGGCCTGCGCCAGCGACTATTACTCCTACTGCAGCAAGCACGATCCAGACGGCCCCGGCGTCCGCAACTGCATGCGCGTCAACGGCCCTAAACTCTCGAACCGGTGCATCAAAGCCTTGGTTGCCGCCGGCGAAGTCTCCAAATCCGAAGTCGAAAGCCGCACTGCAAGTGGGCGCTGACCTCAGGAATCGCCGCTCCCCCGCACGTCATCCACCGGGCGCAACTTCCCCTGTATCGCGGCGATGTCGGCGGCAGCGACCTGCCCCGCATGTGCCGCGATCTGCCGGTAACATTTGACGAGTTCATGCCCGAACGGCGTGAGCGAAGCGCCACCGCCGCTTTTGCCGCCGGTCTGCGAAGCGGCCACGGGCTCAGCAAACGCCTTGTTCAACTGATCGACCAGCTCCCACGCTTGCCGGTAGCTCATATTCATTGCGCGCCCCGCCGCCGAAATCGACCCGAGAGCATCAATGTTTTCCAGCAGCAGCATCTTGCCTGGTCCAAGCCGCCCGTGCGCGCCCAAATCCACCCGCACGATCAAACTGACTTCCGGTACTTGCGTCATGACAAATCTCCTGCTGATTCGACCACTGTGCGCCCACAAACCTGCCGATTTCAACCTGTTCGCGGTTCCCCTTGGTGCAAGCGTGAAAATTGGGCTAATCCTGCTGACCGGTTCCATCAGCATCGAGCCCTATGCCCCGTCCACTAGCCAACAACAGCTTCGGCTCGATCAGCGTGAAAACGCCGCTCGTGATGCCGCGCCAAAGAATTGGCGTGATGGGCGGCTCGTTCAACCCGCCCCACGACGGCCATGCCATCGTTGCCCAGACCGCCCTCAAACGCTTGGACCTCGACCAGCTCTGGTGGCTCGTCACGCCCGGCAACCCGCTGAAATCACACAATGGCCTTGCCCCGCTGGCGGAACGAATGACCGCCTGCGCCAAGCTGGCGAACGATCCGCGCATGCACGTCACTGCGTTTGAAGCCCAGCTTAAGACGCCCTACACCGCTGCGACCCTGAGCTTTCTCATCAAGCGCTACCCGGCCAGCACGTTCATCTGGATCATGGGGGCCGACAATCTGGCGACGTTTCATCGCTGGCAGCAGTGGCGCCTCATCGCCAGCGGACTCTCCATCGCCGTCGTCGACCGTCCAGGCTGGCGTCTCAAAGCCCTGTCCTCACCCGCCGCCCGTGCGCTTGCTCACACCCGCCTGCCGGAAAGTGCCGCGTCCAACCTGGGTCGTGCCCCCCCCCCTCATTGGTGCCTGCTATCGACCCGCCTGTCGAACGCCTCGTCCACCCAGTTGCGCGCCAAAAGCGCCGTGCCCCGTCCAAGCCGGTAAGAACGTCTCCAGATCAAAAATGCCGCTCCCTTGGCGAAAAGGGCAAATTGCGCTAACTAAAGTTAGCTGGTTCTGCAAAGATGTCCGGCACACCATGTATAGTCTGTACAATCGCCCTGTTTTGTTGGGCTCCAGTCCAAGGATGACCGCCAAAATATGAGAACCACAACCGAGGCCTCCGCTCGCGCCGTTTCGCAAACCGAGAGCCTCACTGCCGGTGCGGCAGCAAAACACGAGGCATCTGCCGCGTTGCTCGCACAGGTCATGGCCATACTCGACGAAGCCAAAGCCGAGGAAATCGTGTCGATTGATCTTGCTGGCAAATCGACTATCGGGGATTTCATGGTCATCGCATCCGGCCGTTCCGACCGTCACGTCGGCGCCATCGGCGACCAGCTGCAGCGCAAACTCAAAGAAACCGGCGTTGGACGCATTCGCGCCGAAGGCATGGAAACCTGCGACTGGGTCTTAATCGACATCGGCGATATCATCATCCACATCTTCCGCCCGGAAGTGCGCGAGTTCTACAAACTCGAAAAGATGTGGACCGGCGAACGCCCCACAGATGAAGCCGCAGCCCACTAATCGAATTGCCGCGCGCCGGTCCATAACCAAGCCCCGCTTCGGCCTGACTCAGCGGGCGAAGCGCGCAAGGCGCGTCGGCGCGCGCCGGACTCGAAATGGTTCTTTGCCCTTTCGACAGGAACGAGCCATGCGCATCATCATCGCCGCCATCGGTAAGCTGAAAGACAGCGGCGAACGCGACTTGTTTGACCGCTACGCCAAGCGCATCGACCAAAGCGGGCGCAGCCAATCCCTCGGCCCGCTCACAGTCATCGAACTCCCCGAAAGCCGCGCCCTCGAGGTCGCCTCGCGCAAATCGGATGAATCCACCCGCCTTCTCAAGGCCGTCAGCGCCGCCCAGGCCATCGTTGCCCTGGATGAATTCGGTCATAACCTTACAAGCACCGCGTTCGCCACCCGCCTCGCCCAATTCCGCGACGAAGGCGTGGGAACGATCGCGCTCCTTCTCGGCGGGCCCGATGGACACGGTGCCGATGTCATCGCCGCCGCCAAACTAAAACTCTCGCTTGGTGCCATGACGCTACCCCACGGCCTCGCGCGGGTAATCGTTGCCGAACAGCTTTACCGCGCAACAACGATCCTGTCTGGCCACCCTTACCACCGCGCATAGAGCGCTTCCGGACAAGCATGGCCTCGCGAAGGCGAAGGTGTGGGCGTGTACTCAAGAGCAGCGCGACACGAAGCGAGCCGCCCAACAATCACCCATTTCGCGCACCCGATTGCCGCCCATTCGAGCACGGATTCGCCGAAATACCACCTGACGGGCGCATCCAATTTTGCCACACTGTACCCGAGCGCTCTACGGCACGCGCGAGGGGACCGGCCATGGACGATCCAACAACCAACGACCAGGGAAACGGCGACAAAGGCATGACCGGCTACACGGTCGCCTACGGACGCGACGAAGCGCCGTTCCCGGTTTACGCATCCTCGACCATCGCCGCGATCCTGTTGGCCGGTGCACTGTTCAAAGGCAACCCGATCTACTTCGGCCTTGGCGCAATCGCCGCCAGTTTTGCCTACTACAATTGGCCGCTCGCTGAAATCGGCCGCCCGCGCATCGGCGCAAATCAATACGGTGTCTTCATCGAAGGCTTTGGCATCGTCGCCTGGCGTGCCATTGACCGCATCCAGTTAATCCAGATCGCCATCCGCGCCGAAACGCGCCACGAGATGCAGATCATCTTGAAACAACCGCTCAGCCAAGCCCTCATCGCCGATTGGCGCAAAGTCCCGATCCACCGCCGCTATATGCGCCTGCCGTGGTCGATGTCTTACAACAACATGATCCGCATTACGCTCGACCCGTTCGAGAAAGCCCCCGACGAAATCCACCGCACCTTTGAACGTATGTGGCGCTACTATCGGAGCTAGTGGTGTTCCGGTTCCGGCATTTGCTTGCTCGTGCGGGATAGGCCAGAGCGAAGGCCGGAACCTAACTCTCTCCCCGTGCTCCCCGTGAGGGACGGGGAGAGAGTTAGGGGTCAGGTGGATGGCTGTGGCTCGAAGCCGCCGGAGGGTTCGCCGCGGGGGCGGGGGCGGCCAGCTGACGGGACGGCGGAGCCGACCGAGGCGTTGCCATCGTCGCCGGTATTGCGGTGAATGTGATCACCGCGCATGGCGGCTTTGCATTCTTCGCCGGTCAGGGTTTCGTATTCGAGCAAGGCCTGGGCCAAGCGAACGAATTCTTCGTTGTGTTCCGTCAAGATACGGCGGGCGTCGGCGTAGCCGGTATCGACGAGAATTTTGACTTCAGCGTCGATCGTCTGAGCGGTCGATTCAGAGATGGACTGCTGGCGGCCCATGCTCATGCCGAGGAAGACCTCCTCGTTGTTTTCGCCATAGGCCACGGTGCCTAGTTTGTCGGAATAGCCAAACTGAGTGACCATGGCGCGGGCAAGACGGGTCGCCTGCTGGATGTCGCTGGACGCCCCCGAGGTGATGTTTTCCTTGCCGAAAGTAATCTCTTCGGCGACGCGGCCACCCATGGCGACGGCGAGCTGCGAGGTGAACTCGATGTATTTCATCGAGTAGCGGTCGCCTTCGGGCAGGAACTTGACCATGCCAAGGGCGCGGCCACGCGGGATGATGGTCGCCTTGTGGACGGGGATGCCCTTGGGAACGTAGAAGCCGACAACGGCGTGGCCGGCTTCGTGATAGGCTGTGAGCTTCTTTTCTTCTTCGCTCATGGCCATCGTTTTGCGTTCGGCGCCCATCATGATCTTGTCTTTGGCGTCTTCGAACTCGACCATGGTGACGATGCGCTTGTTCCGGCGCGCGGCCAGCAGGGCTGCTTCGTTGACGAGGTTTGCCAAGTCGGCACCGGAGAAGCCGGGGGTGCCACGGGCGAGGACGCGCGGCTCGACATCGGGAGCCAAAGGCACCTTGTTCATGTGCACTTTGAGGATCTTTTCGCGGCCGCCAACGTCTGGGTTGGGAACGGTGATCTGGCGGTCGAAGCGGCCGGGACGCAGCAAGGCAGGGTCGAGCACGTCGGGACGGTTGGTCGCCGCGATCAGGATGATGCCTTCGTTGGCTTCAAAGCCGTCCATTTCGACGAGGAGCTGGTTGAGGGTCTGCTCGCGTTCGTCGTTACCACCGCCGAGGCCTGCGCCGCGGTGACGGCCAACGGCGTCGATTTCGTCGATGAAGATGATGCAGGGCGCGTTCTTCTTGGCCTGCTCGAACATGTCGCGGACGCGCGACGCGCCGACGCCAACGAACATTTCAACGAAGTCGGAACCGGAGATGGTGAAGAAGGGGACGTTGGCTTCGCCAGCGATAGCGCGGGCGAGCAGTGTTTTGCCGGTGCCGGGAGGGCCGACGAGCAACGCGCCACGCGGGATGCGACCGCCCAAACGCTGAAACTTCTGCGGATCGCGCAAGAAGTCGACGATTTCTTCAAGGTCGGATTTGGCTTCGTCAACGCCTGCGACGTCGTCAAAGGTGACGCGGCCGTGACGTTCGGTGAGGAGCTTGGCGCGCGATTTCCCAAAGCCCATGGCGCGGCCCGAGCCCGACTGCATCTGACGCATGAAGAATACCCACACGCCGATCAGCAGCAGCATGGGGAACCAGTTGATCAGCGCGCTCATGATCGAGGGCAGCTCTTCTTCGGATTGCTTGTATTCGAATTTCACGTCTTTTTCGCGCAGACGGTCGACCAGGCGGGGATCTTCATCCTTCAAGGTGGTGAAGGGGGCGTTGCCCTCTTTTGAGATTCCGTAAATGCGGTTGCCCGAGATCGTCACTTGCGAGACGGTGCCGGATTGGACGTTGTTGAGGAATTCGGAATAGCCAATCATCGGGCCACGGTTGGCGCGGCCGGGATTGTTGAAAATGTTGAAGAGCGCCGCGGCCAGCACCAGCAAGGCAACCCAGATGGCGAGCTTCTGTATATTCGAATTCATATCGGTCCCTATCTGCCCAGGACATGCTCGCTGCCCAGGATGGGATCAAGCTTGTCGGGGCCGGCGCGAGGCTTCTAACGTGAGGCAAGCCTCTTTACCCTAGTGTCTCAAGCAAAATAGGGTCTGCACCCTGGTTTGCCAAGCATTCTGCTGCGGACCGTCTGTTTAGCCCGGGTTCCGCATTCTACAAGCGTTCATGGCAACACTACGCTTAGATCTGGCGATTGTCCCACAGGCTTTGCGTTACGGTGTGTCCATGTGCGCGACCGGACTTGCAGCGCAACACGGTCCGAAATCGCGCAATTGGCCGTCTGGCGCAAGGCCATGCAACTGCCGTTCCAACTCACTGGAATTGGTAAGGCGGCCAAGTGTTGGGGCGGCGACAAGGTGGTCCGCGTGCCAAAACGAGGGGATTGCGAGAGCTGTGTGGGCCGCAAGAGCTGGGATTTCCGGGAGGCGGCGCAGGGCGGTCCATTCGTCTGGGGTTAGCGCGCGGACGGTGCAGGGGCCGGGGGCACGCGCGCTGAGAGCGACCTGGAAGCGGGCGTCCCAGAGGGCGGATTGGCCAGGGGCGAGGTCGAGCCGGGGGAGGCCGGTGCGGCCGGGTTCGCGGGCGATCAGGACTGCGTGATCGTGCGCAATGACGAGGCAGCCACCGAGGGTCGTGGCCGTGTTTGAGTTTGTGAGGCGGGCAGCGAGGCGTTCAACTTCGCTTAATTGTGGGGCGGGGTGAATTCCGCCGCAGGTGTTCAGCGCACGGCTCAGCAGACGGATGCGGATTTCGAGGGGGGCGGCGTCGAAGGCTGGGCGGTCGATCGTGACGGTCAGGCCTGGGGTATGGGTAAGCGCGGAGGATGCAAGAGCGCCGGTTGCGGCGTCGAGGGCGTCGTTGGCGCGCGAAAGGCGGGAGGCGGTAAGGGCGAGGTTGGCGTTGGTAAGGCCGGCGCTGGCGCGGATGTGCTCGGATTGGCGCAGGCGGGGGCGCTCGAAGATGAGGTTCGCGTTGGTGGGATCGGTGATCCAGGTTTGGCCGAGTGCGAGCAGGGACGCTTCGAGGCGGGCTTTGGCGATGGTGAGGAAGGGCCGGATCAGGGTCGTGTGTCCGTCGAGGGGGCGAGCATGCTGCATGGCGGCGAGGCCTTCAAGGCCGCTGCCACGGGCGAGGCGCATGAGAAGGGTTTCGGCCTGGTCGTCCTGGGTGTGGGCGGTGAGGAGGGCGCGTGGGGTTGCTGGTTCGCGGGCGAGGCGTTCCTTGAGGAGGCCATAGCGGGCGACGCGGGCGGCAGCCGAGAGGCCGTGGGCGGGTTTGGGGCCGGACCAGATCAGGGTTTCGTGGGGGAGGTTGAGGTGTGCTGCTTGGGTCGCGACGAATTGGGCTTCGGCGGCAGATGGGAGACGAAGCGCGTGATCGACGGTGAGGACGAGGGTTGCGGGCGGGTTTGGGATCGAGGCGCGCCAGCGGGCGTAGAGGTGGAGCAATGCGAGGCTGTCGGGGCCGCCGGAAACGGCGAGGACGACGAGGGGGAAGCGCACGAGGTCAGCGAACAGGGTTGCTGTTTCGGCGTTGGTAAGGGGGGCTGGTTGGGTTGAGTGGGGCACCTGACGGACCGGTCCTAGCGGAGGGTTGTCGTGGGTGGCCGCCTGCGCGGCCATGACGAAAAATGGGGGGCATCGACGTGGTTGTGACAAAAGGGAAGGCCGCTGCTTATCTTCTCCCGGGACGGGAGAAGGTGCCCCGGCAGGGGCGGATGAGGGACTTTGATCTTGCCCCCTAAGCCGCCTTTGGGTTCAAGTCCCTCACCTGTCCTTCGGACATCCTCTCCCGTACCGGGAAAGGAAAGTTCAGTCAGTGTCCGGCTTCTATGTAGGCGCGTTGGGTGTCGGTGATGTAGTCGCGGGTGAGGGGGCTGGCGTCGCGCAGTTTCGAGATCTGCATGTGAAAGACTTCCTGGCTGCCGGTGCGGAACATCATTTCGGCGCTGATGAGATAGAATTCGAACATGCGGACGAAACGCTCGTCGTACATGGCGGCTACTTTTTCGCGATTGGCGCTGAAGCGGTCGGTCCAATGGCGCAGTGTTGTTGCGTAATGGACGCGGAGGAATTCCAGATCGGTGACCCAGAGGGAATTGTTTTCAACCGCTGGGAAGACTTCCGACAATGCGGGGGAATAGGCGCCGGGGAAAATGTATTTGCGCATCCAGGGGCTCGCGGTGCCCGGTGGCGACATATGGCCGATGGAATGGAGCATCATCACGCCGTCGTCTTTGAGTAAGCGGTTCACGTTGGTGAAGAACTCGTGGTAGTGGCCGACGCCGACGTGTTCGAACATGCCGACGGAGACGATGCGATCGAACTTTTCGGTGACGTGGCGGTAGTCCTGAAGCTTGATGTGAACGCGGCCTTCGAGGCCAGCCGCCTTGACGCGCTCGACGGCCAAGGCGTGCTGTTCCTTCGAGAGCGTGACGCCGGTGACGTCGACGTCTGCGACGGAGGCCAGGTACATCGCAAGGCCGCCCCAGCCACAGCCGATGTCGAGGATTTTCTGGCCGGGTTTCAGGCTGAGTTTGGCGGCGAGCAGGCGGCATTTGTTGATCTGT
Organism: Hyphomicrobiaceae bacterium; assembly: GCA_040080145.1. Classification (GTDB taxonomy): domain Bacteria; phylum Pseudomonadota; class Alphaproteobacteria; order Rhizobiales; family Hyphomicrobiaceae; genus JANXVY01. The sequence goes on along the minus strand of JBEBJA010000047.1, from coordinate 42,704 downwards.
GCGGCTTCCAGCGATTCAGTCTCGTCGCGGAAGTAGGCGCAGGAATAAAACATCTTCTCGTCAAGGAATAATTTGTAGAGATCGTTGCCGATGTCATAGTGATGGGAGACGTTTTTCTGCGCTTGGCCAACGGGATTGGCTTGCTGCAATTTTTTGACGCCGCGCGACATGGATTTCAGAATGCGCTGGAGCGGGTAATTGCCGAGCGAGAGGCGATTGATCGAGAAAAGCGTGAGGAATGAGCGCAAATCGGAGCCGGGGAATGTTACCCGGCCATCCATATAGGCTTCGCCCATATTGAGTTCGGGGTTGAAAAACAGGCCGCGATAAAGACTGGGGTCGGTGATTTTCATGGTCACGTCGGGGCCGGGCAATTTGCCGCCGAAGACGTGGGTTTTGCCTTCGTGATCAATGGCGGTCAGGCGGCCCTTTTTGACGAACGAGGCCAGCATATGGGATAGCGGAAACATCAATCGCTCCTGGCTTTGAGGGTTGGGCTTTTGAAGGCAGTAGCGGTGACCATGCCGGAAGCGGTGGCGCGTGTTCCAGGCGTCAGTTCGCAGGCAAGGACGCGGGCTGGATTGACGGGGCCGGGGAACAGGATCTTTCCGGGAGCGACGGGGGTGAAGCCGAAGCGGCCGTAATACGGCATGTCGCCGACCAGGGTGACGATGCCGATGCCGGAGGCTTTGGCGCTGGATAGGGCTTGTGCGATGAGGCTGCGTCCGTAGCCCTGATTGGTGGAACCGGCTGCAACGCTGAGCGGGCCGAGCAGGAGATGGGGGCTGGTTGTGCCGATGGCGATGGGTGTCATGCGTAGGCTGGCGATCAGGCGGGGGCCGAGAAACGTGCCGTAGCAGTACGCTGAAATGGCCGGGTTGCCTTCGCGGATCCGGTAGGCCGTGCGTGCAAACCGGCCAGGGCCGAAGACGGTGGCTTCGAGTGCGCGGATGGCGGGCAAGTCGGCGTGTGTCAGAGAACGGTTCTGAGCCGAGATCTCAGCGCTGGGGGGGGCGGAATTGATCATGGTGCTGGTCACCAGTGTTCGTCGCGCGGTGCGCTGCTGAAGATTTCAGCGAGGCGCCTGGCGGTGCCGTCGGCGCAATCGTCCGGTAAGGGGGCGACGGGGAAAAAGTCTTGGGCGGCGATTTCTGAATTGGGTTTGGGAACGTGGGTGCGGTGCCAGTGGCGGACGACGAACAAGGCGACGTGATCGTTGCGGAATCGTGCATGGTTGGAATAGATGCCGAATAGCTCGGGGGGGGCATTAACGGCGACGCCGCATTCTTCGTGGAGTTCCCGCGTCAGGGCGGTGAGGATGGTTTCACCTTTTTCGACGCCGCCGCCGGGGAAACACCAGCCGGGGCGGTAGGTGTGTTTGACAAGCAGCACGCGGCCCTCTTCATTGACGATCACGCCCTGCGCGCCAAGCGTCAGCGGGCGCTGAATGCGCCAGTAGGGCTGCAACACGAAGCGTTGCAGGATGGTTTGTGCTGCTTTGCGCTGGCTCATGAATGGGCCTTGTTCGTCCTATGGGCCGATTTTCGGGCCGACTGTGTGCGTGTTCACCTTGCCGTTTGAACGGTTTGGGCGGCGTTGGCAAGGCGTGGGGGGTGCGACTTGCGGTATGAACTGGTAATTTGTGGCTTAGTGGCCTTAGTGGTTTGGGGTGTTGAGTGGGGGCTGTGTGGGCGAGACTGTGAGACTGGCGCATCTGTCGGATGTGCATCTGCCGCTGCCGGGGGGGCTGCCGGCGCGGTATTTGAACGTGAAGCGGACGCTGGGATGGCTCAACTGGCAGCGCAAGCGGCGGTTCGTGCACACGCGGGAAGCGGTGGATGCGCTTGTGACCGACATGAAGGCGCAGGCGCTCGATCATGTGCTTGTGTCGGGGGATCTCGTCAATATCGGGTTGCCGGATGAATATGCGGCGGCGCGCGATTGGCTGGCGAGCGTGGGGCCGCCGGAATGGGTAAGCGTCGTACCGGGCAATCACGATGCGTATGTCGCGGCCGAGGCCGGGCCTGGCATAGCGTTGTGGGCCATGTATGCGGCGAGCGACGAATATGGGCTTAGATTGGGGTTGAGCGCCGGGTTTCCCTACGTGCGTAAAGTGGGGCATGTGGCGATCGTGGGTGTCAATTCGGGTATTGCGACGAAGCCCGGGTCTGCTGTGGGTGAGGTTGGCGCGGTCCAGCGTGCGCTGCTAGGCGACGTGCTTGGGCAACTGGGAGAGGCTTCGCTGGTGCGCGTTGTCATGATCCACCATCCGCCGGTGCCGGGTCTGGCTGATTCGTCGCGGAGATTGCTGGACGACGCGGCGCTGGCGGAGGTTCTGGCGCGCTGCGGGGCGGAACTTGTGGTGCACGGACACAATCATGTGATGTCGAGCGTGCGGCGTGGGGCGACGGCGATCGAGGGGGTTGCGACGGCGTCGGCTGTGCGGGCGCATGGACGCGAACCACTGGCGCGGTACAACCTGATCTCGATTGAGCGCGGGCAGGGGCAGCACACGATTCAGATCGAGACCCGCGGATTGCTGGAGGCAGGTGGGCCGGTAACGCGCATTGCAGTCCGGACGCTGGATGGGCATACAGGTGCATCTGAAATCGGCAACAATTGATTTTCGAGCAAGGGCTTAGCATCATGAGCGTTCCGGCATCGCCGACCCAAGCGAAAACGATTTCGTGGACGATGATCGTATTGGCGGCGTCTTCGGTTGCGGCCATCGGGATGGGCGTGCGCCAGACGATGGGGCTGTTTCTCAAGCCGATGACCATGGAGCTGGGCATCGGGCGGGAAGATTTCGCGATCGCGATTGCGATTGCCAACCTCGTGTGGGGCTGTGCGGCACCGTTCACCGGCGCGATTTCGGACAAGTATGGTGCCGGTCGAGTGGTGGTGTTTGGTGCGCTGTGTACGGCGATCGGGTTGTTGCTGATGTGGGGTGCGCATGACCGGATTCATCTGATCGCGTCTGGCGTATTTCTGGGGCTTGGCGTTGCAGGCGCCGGTATCAACGCGCTGGTGGGGGCGGTCAGCCGCGCCGCGCCGGCCGAAAAGCGGACGCAGGCGATTGCGGCGATTGGGATGGGGAGCGGGATCGGAATTTTGATCGCGTTGCCTTATGCCCATCTGTTGATGGATTATATCGGCTGGAAGACCACGCTTGTGGTGTTGTCAGCGACGTGTCTGTTGATGATTCCGCTGGCGTATCCTGTTTCGGGGCGGCCAGTTGCGGCGGTGTCGAAGGAACGGCCACAATCGGTTATGGCGGCTTTGCGGGAGGCCTGCCGGCATCCAAGTTTCCTATTGCTCAACGCTGGATTTTTTGTGTGCGGTTTCCATGTCGTGTTCTACGGCGTGCATCTGCCGGCCTATGTGGCCGACAAAGGGTTTGATCCGAAGGTGGCCGTTTACAGTCTCGTGCTGGTCGGGATCGGCAATCTGGTCGGGACGTATCTGGCCGGTCAGTCGGCCAAGTTCATGCAGAAGCGGCATGCGCTGAGCTTGATTTACATCATCAGGGCATTGATTTTTGTGGGCTATCTGGCGCTGCCGATCACGCCGCTGACGGTGATGGTGCTGAGCGGCCTGCTTGGGCTCGTCTGGTTGTCCACGGTGCCGTTGACGTCGGGTCTGGTGGCGACGTTCTTTGGGCCGACGTGGATGACGATGCTGTATGGCGTGGTGTTCCTTTCGCACCAGATCGGCTCGTTTATGGGGGTTTGGCTTGGCGGGCTAGTGTACGACGCGACCAAATCTTATGATACCATGTGGTGGATATCGGTCGCGCTGGGGGTGTTTGCAGCCGCCATCCATTGGCCGATCAGCGAGAGAGCGGTGGACCGCGCGCCGGTACCGGTGCCTGCTCCAGAGGCGGCGTGAGGATCAGATGACGGCGTTGACACCAGAAAGCGGGTCACAGGAGCGCTCCGGATTACGCCGGGGTGTTTGGGTCACGGCAGCCGCGCTGCTGGCGGGGGCGGCGTATTTGGCCGTGACACGGGCAGATGCGCTGATGCTCGATATTGCGCGGATCGCTGGGTGTTTTTGAAGTGTTGTGAGTTCGGCCCTCACGCTTGTTGTTGCTGCCGCCCGTCACAGGACGGAGAGGGGGAATTATTGTGAGATCACTTGAATTTTGACCGGGACGAGGCCTAAGCGCTGCATGTCCAGGTGATGGGCGGCGGCTTCAGACAGGTCGATGACACGTCCGGGTTTGAAGGGGCCGCGATCGTTGATGCGGACCACAATGGACCGCCCGTTGATAACATTGGTGACACGGACGCGCGCCTGTAGCGGCAGGGTCTTGTGGGCAGCGGTCAGGGCCGTCTTGTCGAAGCGTTCGCCGGATGCGGTGGTCTGATCCTGCCAGTAGTAGGACGCGATGCCTTCCAGTGTGTGGGATTTGCCGGTGGCCGGGTTGACAGGGCGCGGGGCTGCGCGCGGAATGGGGTTCGCGGCGAGCAGCGGGACTTTGCTATAGGTGACGGTTGCGGTCCAGCGAGGGTCGGCAGCCGCGACGGGTTCTCTATCGTGAGCGGAGCGCTGAATAGTGACGCGCCAGCTGCGGGGGGAGGCTGGTGCCCCGCGCGCTGGGCCGTCGTCATTGCCAAACAACGACCCGTCCTGGGCAGCGACCGGGGACGCCATTGCCAGAAATATTGCGAGCGGGGCGTTGGACTTAAATTTGCGGATGAAGGCGGTCACGGAAATTGCGGGCACACTGCAAGAGGAACCGGGATGCCGAGACTCAATCGGCGGTGAACTGCTAGAGCAGCCACCGCCGATTGTCACAAGTGTGGCCAACGACTTGACCCGTTCTGAAGTGATTAGCCGCGGCCGAGGACGCGAACGGACACAGGGGCGACGCCCTGGCCCTGCATATTGATGGCGTGAGCAGCGGCCTTCGACAGGTCGATGATGCGGCCGGCGATGTAGGGGCCACGGTCGTTGATGACGACTTCGACCGACTGGCCGTTCGAGTGATTGGTCACGCGGACGCGGGTGCCGAAGGGCAGCGTCTTGTGAGCCGCAGTCATGGCGTTGGGGTTAAAGCGGCCACCCGACGCGAGCGCCTGGGGCTGCCAGTAATACGAGGCTTTGCCAGAGAGCGTTTCACCGCCGCCCTGGTCATTGGCGTAGCTGCGGCCTCTGCGGCGGGGAGCGGAGGCTTCGTCGTTGTCATACGATTTTGCGATTTTCACCTTCTGGCGGCGAACAGGAGCTTCGTCATCGTTCGTTGCTCTGGCGGCAGCGCGCTGCTTGGAGGCGCGGCGAGCCTGGGGCTCGGACTCGCTGTAGGACTGGGTAACTTTGGAAGCCGACCCACAGACGTATTCGGCACCTTCGCAGGACCAGCGGGCGGCGGCGTTAGCGGTCGTAGCGGCGAAAAGGGTCGCAATAGTCGTCAGAAAACCCATCAGAAGCTTACGCATTTGATGATAACTCCATGATTGGACGGCAGTGTTAGCCGTGAGGCTTTTGGCTTCGGCGGCTGTCAAATCACTGACATCGTCGCTTTGGCCAGTGAAAGGCGGGAGGGTCGAAACGTCCTCCTTGCACCTTTGTAATCAGCACGCACCACGTCTTAACGGAACACCAGAACCTGTTCAGCCGTCTCACAATTGCTTGGGGACCATCCCCCTCTGGTGGGCGGAAACGACCATTGATGATGATGCAGGTCAACCTTTCATATTGAACGGCGTTTCTTGAATTGTCGCGACGCATTGTTTTGTTTCGGTTTTTTCAAATTCAATTTTTGCTTGCGTGACTACCTGTCGCAGATTTTTGGGGATTAATTGGCAATTCAATCGTGTCTGAAATGTGCCTCAATGAACATTTCAATGAAGCGCGATGCATTATAATACAGCATTTCATTGCCTGACTTCAGCGTGGGATGGATGCCCAATTTGAGGAGGTGAAACGCAAAGAAAGCTGGCGTTGTTAGGCGGACGTAATGAGAAAAATCGGCGCTTTTTTTGGACGGCGTTGATTTGTTCGATTGCCGGTCCCGATCAATCAATAAAATATCTATATGAAAATCAATAAGTTAGTGGTGGTCCGCAGCCTAGATGGGACTGGCCGAACGCATGAAATTATCACCGCCGTCGAGCGTGCGCACGGGCGGCCTGGAGGATCGCATGGACCGGTCGAGGACTACGGCGGGGGCCGCCGTAGTTGTTAGCCGTGCCTCAAGCAGGAGTTTTGGGCGTGAAGGCGGATGGATCCAGAACGGGTGCCAGTTCGGCGGCGTCCTTTGCGCGGCGAACGCGACCGTCGAAAACGGCGCCTTCGGAGATCTTCAAGACTTGGTTGTGGATGTCGCCGTCGACGTGGGCCGTCGGGTGCAAGGTGACGCTGGCAGCCTTCACCGCGCCTTTGACGTGGCCGTGGACCTCGATCGCGTTGGCCGCCACGGTGCCGGTGACTCGGCCTGTCGGGCCGATAATGACTTCCCGGCCGTTGATGTCGCCGCGCACTTCGCCGTCGACGACGAGGCGGGTCTTGGTGATGACGGTAATTTTATCGCCGAGGATGACGAGATCAGAACCGATGATGGATTCACGACCGCCCGTGGTTTCTGGCGCGAACGCTTGTTGCATGGTGACCGGCTGAGGGACCAAAGGAGCCGCTGAGGGCATCGCTGGAGGGGTCTGAGCCGGCGTCTGGAACAAGTTCTGTAAGTCCGGCGGCCGTCCGTCTGCGCCTGTACCGCGATTGAACACGTTGAACCTCCCAATTGAAGAGTGCCTGAAACCTGCCGTTTCAGGAAAGCAGAGCCGTGCGGACAATTTGTGTCGGACTGACGGACGAGATCATTCCGCAACGAAGCCCGTGTGAACGATGCTGCGGCATCCCATGCCTAAGTGTATTTGACAAGTGCGGCAAAGCAAACGACACTCCAGCTGTCTTCAACATAACGAAAGGAGGTGGTCCGATGTCGAGTGGGATTGTCGTTGCACGGATTTCGGTTCGCACGCAGTCACTGGTGTCAGAGCAGCTCCTTGGGGGTGTCTGATATCTGCAGACGCGGTTGACCGCGCCGGTGCACGCCTCACGGGGGCCGCAGGAAACTGCGGCCCTTTTGTTTGACTGCCTTGCAAGACTTCAGCTCCAACGGCGCAAGACGCGATGGGGCTATTGCACTCTACTTTCTAAAGCGACTTGCGGCGGACGTTGTAGGCGTGGCCGCGATGGGAAGCGCCTGCAGGTGCTGAGCGGGCGAAGTAGTTTGCATCAAGCATGATGCCGATGGTGCGCGGCGCAATGGCGAATGTTGGCGGTTCCGTCCAGCGGGCAATGACGGTGGCTTTCGCCGGGGTTGTCCGTTTAACCAAGAAGTACGGATTGGACGCCGCGGCTTTTGCTGTGGGCCTGCGGCTTTCAGCTTGCGCTAGGGCGGGGGCGAGAGCGCATGCCAACGCGGCCAGCGTTGCGCATGCGCGCAGGTGTTGTCCAAAGATCATGCCGATACTCCACACACATTCGACTTAGCCATGCTGGACTAAGTATCCCCGGCCGGTCAATGGCCTGCCGGGCTGTGTGTGCAGATCACATGACCGGTGTGATCCAGCAGATTGGAGCGCCGCCGGGTTCGCGCAAAATGGCTGTGCGGCCGACTTCGGGGATGTCGAAGACCGGCATCATCAGTTGTGCGCCCGCCGTCAGTGCCAATTGCACGCGCGCATCCACGTCATCCACGGCGATGTAACCCATCCAGCCCTCGGGCAGGTGCTGCATGCCGGGATCGGTCATTTCGAAAATGCCGCCAACCATATTGCCGGACGACTTGATAATCCAATAGGTGCCTTCTCCGCCAGCCATGGGCATTGGATCGAAGGTCCAGCCAAGGGTCTGCTTGTAGAACGACTTGGCGCGTTCCAAGTCGTGGACCATCAATTCGTTCCAGAAGAAGCGGCCATGGGACCATCCCGGTTCTTTGAGGGGTGACTTGTCCGTGGATTTCGATTTTCTCGCGGTGGAAGACTTTTTCGGTGTGTGGGGTTGGGCTTGTGCCATGAGGGGGCTCCTGTGGTCACAGATCATTTCGACGTCCCAGCTCGAGGAACGAAGATGACCCCGTTTTTCGCCATGGGCAAGTGCACAATCGGGTGATCGAAGTGAACGAGGGGGCGGCCTACAGTCTTTGCCGGTGGCATGCGCCGCCTGGCCCCGTCAGGAATGCTACCGGGCCGCCAGTCTGCCGAGCGCGACAGTGGTGGGGCCGACGCCGAGGGCGGGAGATTTGGGGGCGAGTTTCGACAGGTCGCTAAAGACGGCGGTTATGGCTTCGGGGTCTTCGATCTGAAGGCAGAGGATGAATTCGCCGTCCATGCGCCAGCCCCAGGCTTCGGCGCGTTGGATGTCGCGGCTTTCGGCGATGTAAGCCCGCATGGCGTCCCAAGCGTCGTAATCGGGACCCTTGGCGGCGCGGATGAAGTCAACGCGGACGGCGCAGGGCAGGTCGGCGGGATTGCCGATGAAAAAGTCGCGCTTTTCTACCGGTGTGGCGTGCGCTGTTGCTGCGTAGGCGATGAGGGTGGATGCGGCAGCGAATATGATGGCGCGGGGCATTGAGATAACCCTTCGTCAGCGGTCAGGGTGCGCCATAGGAAAGGCGCGTCTCAACTGCCTATCACACCGATGAACCGGGCGTCCCGTGGTTTTGCCAGAACGGCGACTGCCAGCTGGTTCGCCGTGCACCAACAAAATGTGGCGGGCACTGGTCTGTGCCCGCCACCGTGCATCAAGGAAAGGCTTTTATCCTCGCTTGCAATTAGCGCTTATCGGGTGCCGCAGCCGGTGGCGTCATGTCGCCCATGCCTTCGCCGCCGCGATCACCGCGTCCGCCGCCGTGTCCGCGATAGTGCATGCCACGGCCTTCGCCGTCGCCGCCACCACGGTGCATTCCGCGCACACCGCCACGCTCGCGTTCAGCAAATGCCTGCTTCTGCTCTTGGGTCAGCGATGCGTAGAACTTCTCAGCAGCTGGACGTACGGTGCGCACGGCATCGAGTTGAGCAGCAAGTGCGGCTTCCATTGCAGCGAGGCGTTCGGTCGGCGGCTTGGGAGCGGGGCGCGTGCCGTCAGCGGCCTGTACAGGAGCAGCTGGGCAACCGGCCTTCGCCTTGGCTGCAGCAGCCTTGGCGGCGGTTTTCAGCTCGTCGAACGCAGGCTTCTGTGCATCTGTCGGTTTTACCTTGTGTTCGATGCGGACCAGCATGTGATCGGCCATTTCAGCGGCGTCGCCTCTGCAAACGGCACCCATCATGCCACCACCCATGCCGCCCATCCGGCCACCGTGATGGCCAAAGCCGCCACGTGCCGCCGAAGCTGCAAGGGCGCCGGCTGCAATTGCGGCCAATGCAATGCCGCCGATCAGAATTTTCTTGTTACGTGTCATGATTGTCTACTCCTCAGAGGAGCGCTGTACATTGTGCGCTGAGCGCGTGAAGCGAGCAGAGCCACTTTGGCCCTGTTGCCGCGTCCTCAGCAGGGAGAACATGCCCTCGAAGGCAAATCCGTTGCTGCCGCATGTTAAACTTCGGCAAGGTCCGTGATCCAAGTCAGGAAGCGAAATCTGTTGCCGGGTTTTTCAGGTCGGCATTTTACGATTGCCAGAATGCTAAGCTGGCGCGTGTGAGCGTTGCAATAAAATGGGAACAACGGATCACGTGACGACTTTGTGTTCTCCACAAATATCGAAGCAGGCAGAAGACTTTTCTTTGTAACTGATGTAATATTTCTTCGTTGAGACGCGTCATCCCATTCAGTTGAAGGAGGCGATCATGACGGCTGCACGCAAAGAGAGCGTTGGGCTTTGGACCCTGTCGGTTCTGCTCGTTTTAGTACTCATCTTTTTTGTCTGATCAGCATCCGCTCTCAAGTCGAAGCGGATGCCGCCAGCATCTGAGTGATGCCTTGTTGCTGTGATCGTCAGCTCACTCAGCCTTCGAGCTTCCATTGGCCGTTGGTCGCGCGGCAGGCTACGCCTTCGGCCTTTTTCGAGTTTGAGCCCGACGTCAGGATAACCACGACGTGGCGGCAAACTTGGCCCTGGCCGTCCTTGAACGACGTCACTGGCTGGACCAATCCTGAAAGCCGCCCGTTGTTGCGATGCCAGATGTAGCTTGCGCCATCGCCGACTTCACTCAACGCGAATTGCACGCTTTCGAGTGCCGCGATTTCGTCGCTCTCGTCCAGCATGACCGGCTGGGTGATGGCTGGCATCTCAGCGAACTTTGGACGTGCCCAAAGTTTTTCTTTGGGTCCCGTGCAGCCGCAGGTGCTATCGCCGGTTTGGGGAGGTTTATTTGATTTGGGTTCGCCTGCCCGGGCGAAATCTGGTGCAATAAATATGAACACCGTTGTCGCAAAGGCTACCGCCGACGCTGACGCAACGGGGAAAAGACTCGTGTGCTGACGCATGAAAAACTCGCAAACAACTGAGAACACAATGCATGCCCCAACTCAGATGGATCCTACGAATGTGCCCGCAGGGCATTCGGTTAGAATCCGTCTCAATTAAAAGACAACTCACTCACAACTTCTCTTCAGAGCATGCCGGGGTAAGGTTAAACTGGCGTTACGCGCCGCACTGATCCGGTGTATTTCATAGAAAAAGGACGACGCTGTGGCCGACATTGTAACGACAACCGCCGCGCAGGACTTCACCCAGGCCATCGAGCCATTTGCTCTGTTTGAGGCTTGGTTTGATGAAGCGTCGGCAAGCGAACTCGCTGATCCCAACGCGATGGCGCTCGCAACCGTCGACGGACACGGTATGCCCAACGTCCGCACTCTGCTCATGAAGGGCTTTGACGGCCCCGGGCGCGATGATCGCGGATTTGTTTTTTTTACCAACACGTCGAGCAAAAAGGGTTGGGAATTACTCTCCAATCCCAAGGCCAGCATGTTGTTTCACTGGAAGAGCTTGCGCCGCCAGGTCCGCATCCGCGGCACTGTCGCACTGGTAACCAATGAGGAAGCGGACGATTATTTCAACTCCCGTCCGCGCGGCAGCCGCATCGGTGCCTGGGCGTCGGACCAGTCAAAACCCTTAAACAGCCGCAAGGAGCTTGAGGACTACGTGGTCGCTCTCGAAAAGCACTATGCCGAGGGTGAAATTCCACGACCGCCCCATTGGAGCGGGTTTCGCCTTACCCCGCTGGAGATCGAATTCTGGCACGACCGGCCATTCCGGCTCCATGATCGCATTGTCTTTATCCGCTCTGAACCTAAGTCCGCTTGGGAGAAGACGCGGCTTTACCCCTGACGTAGCGCGCTCACCTCAGTGCGCGGTTCAGTGCTGCTGGAGAGATTGACCCGTCATCGCGCGGCAAATATCCAGGGCGCTTGCTGCCGTCCATTCGGGCGCGATTGCCTTTGCCTTGCTGCGCGTTACGCCGCTCGTGTTCCGGTTCTGACATTTGCTTCCCGGTTCGGCTAGGTTTTGAGCAAATGTCATAACCATGAGGAACACCAGCAAGTCTATGTTTCTAGTGTAGCTTTAGCACCTGACGTTTGGATTTGAGACGAGCCGCTCGCGGGTACCAAACGTCAAGTGCGCTACACTAGCGATCTCGTGTGATTCTGCGGTATGGTGAACGAACATTGGGGACCCGAGGACCACGACCGCATGCAGTTCAATGAGACGCCCGACACCGCCCGCTGGACGACCCGCGTCGCGCTGTTTTCGGTGTCGCTTGCCATTGTCGCGCTGGCGGCCCACCGCTTTGGCCCGATGCCGACGCTGACGGCGTTCAACCTCGTGATCGTCGCCTTTATCGGTGCGATCGTTGCTCTTTTGCTCGGTCTCACCTCTTCGATCATCATTTGGCGGCAAGGCTGCGCCGGTGCTCTCCGCGTCACGTTCGGGATTGTCATGGCCCTCGGTCTGCTCTCATGGCCCTTGGCGTTCCTGCCGGCCTATCGCAATCTGCCCGCCATCAACGATGTCACAACCGACTCCGGTTCTCCACCCAAGTTCGTTGAATTGATGAAGTTGCGCGGCCCGGGTACGAACACCTCGACCTACCCCATCACGTACGCCAAGCTGCAAGCCCAAGCCTATCCTGACTTGAAACCCATGTTCATTGATCGGCCGGTTGAAGAAACCTTCGAGATCGCGCGCGAAGCGATGTTCCGCCAGAAGATGAATATCGTCCGCGAGCAGGCACCGGAAAGTGCGGGCGGCAGGACCGGTGTGATCGAGGCTGTTGATCGCACGATTGTGTTCGGCCTCTACGACGACATTTCCGTCCGCGTCGAGGGCGACAACGCGCGCTCGCGTATCGACCTGCGCTCGGCTTCCCGTTTTGGCCGCCACGATCTTGGCCGTAATGCCGAACGCATGCGCCGCCTGATGCGCGAAATCGTTGCTCGCCTGGAGGCGACGATCCCCACGGCATCTGGTGAAAGTTACGTCAAATGGCGTAAACGTGGCCCGCGCACCGTCGTGAAGCACGCGCTCGATGCGGTGAAGAAAAAGGGTAGGCTCGACCCTGCCAAAGAAGAAAAGCCACCTGCCAAAACGTCCAAACGCTCGCGCAGCCAGGAATAGGCGCCACTTTGTTGCTGAAATGACTGTGGGGCCGGTCGCTGTTTGGCCGGTCAAGCAGGGCAAGCCCCGCTCGCGAAGGAAATGCCTGAACTACTGCACATCCAAGGATTTTTACGTGACCAGCGCCCGTTCTCTCCCCCCGTTCGACGTCATCTGCTTTGATTGCGATAGTACGCTGACCACGCTTGAGGGTATCGACGAATTGGCTGTGCGGGCCGGGATCGCTGACAAAATCGTCCCGCTGACGACCGCTGCCATGGATGGCACGCTGACTATCGACCAAGTCTATGCCAAACGGCTTGAGCTGATCCGCCCGGACGCGGCTGCGCTCGCCTGGGTCGGCCAGCGCTATGTCGACGCGATTGTGCCGGGCGCGAAGGACGTGATCGCCAGTCTCATCACGCTTGGTAAACCCGTCCACATTATCAGCGGCGGCCTGCTTCAGCCGGTCCTCGATATCGCAAAAGCGCTGGGCGTCCCCGCAGACTGCGTCCACGCCGTTCCCGTTATGCTCGATGCGGCCGGGAATTACGCAGGCTTTGACGCAACTTCACCGCTTGCTCAAAAAGGCGGCAAGGCCACGGTGTGCCGCGAAATTGGCGAACGCTATGGCCGCATCGCGCTGGTCGGCGATGGCGTGACCGACCTTGAGGCCCGCGACGGCGGCGCAGCGGTCATCGGCTTTGGCGGCGTCGTCGCCCGTCCACTCGTCAAAGCCGGTGCCGACGTCTTCATAACCAGCGCCAACCTGACCGCCGTGCTCCCGGCCCTGCTGACCACGGAAGAATTGGCAAACTTGTAGGGCGCGATAGCTGCACCCTACAAACTGTTGCCGTCTCTCACCCCCGCTGCCACAGCACGCGCGCGCGGATCGTGCCGTCCATATCGCGCAGTTCCTTGACGATGTCCGGCGCATCCGGCACCGCGCCATCGGCGTCGAGCACCACATAGCCGATTTCCGCATTGGTCTGCAGATACTGCGCGGCGATGTTGACCTTATGCTTGGCGAAAACTTCGTTGAGGCGGCGCATTTCGCCAGGCGCGTTCTTATGGATCTGCAGGAAGCGCGTGCCGACCGGACGCGGCGGTAACTGCACCTGCGGAAAGTTTACAGCCCCCAACGTCGAGCCGACATCGGAATACTCGATCAGCTTCTTGGCCACTTCGAGCCCGATCCGCTCCTGTGCTTCCTCGGTTGAGCCGCCGATGTGCGGTGTCAAGATTACGTTGTCGAGCCCTTGCAGCGGCGAGGTGAATTTCTCCGAGTTCGACGATGGTTCAACCGGAAACACGTCGATGGCCGCGCCCGCCAGCCGCTTGGACTTCAGTGCGACCGCGAGCGCATCGAGATCGACGACTGTGCCGCGCGCGTTGTTGATGAAGTAGCTGCCCGGCTTCATGAGGGCGATTTCGCGTTCGCCGATCATGCCATGCGTCGCCGCCGTCTCGGGCACATGCAACGTGACGACATCGCTTTCGGCCAGCAGTGCGTTGAGGGTCGCCGTTGGCTGCACGTTGCCGTAATGCAGTTTGTCGACGTGGTCGTAATAGAGAACACGCATGCCGAGTGCCTCGGCGAGCACGGCGAGCTGGCTGCCAATGTTGCCATAACCGACGATGCCGAGCGTCTTGCCGCGCACTTCGCGGCTGCCGATGGCCGATTTATCCCAGCCGCCCGCGTGTGCCGAAACCGACTTCGGAAAAATACTGCGATAAAGCATGACGATTTCGGCAATCGTCAATTCCGCCACGCTTCGGGTATTCGAGAATGGTGCATTGAATACCGGTATGCCACGGCGGCAGGCCGCATCGAGATCGACCTGATTGGTGCCGACGGAAAAGCATCCGATGGCCGCCGTCCGGTCGGTGGCGGCGAGCACGTCTGCGGTAATTTGAGTGCGCGAACGGATGCCCAGCATGCGTACGTCTTTGAGCGCATGGAATAATTCGTCTTTATCCAGCGCCTTCTTCATGCGCACGACGTTGGTGAACCCGGTCGATGTGAAGGCGTCCGCCGCCGTGTCGGAAATCCCTTCCAGCAGCAGGATTTTGATCTGGTCTTTAGACAGGTGCGGATTGCGAATTGCGGTCATTTATATCCAGCCGATTGATTGGAAATTCAACCCTTGACCTATCTCAGTTTCATTTAAGTTCAATGGGTCATTTGGACTATCATTGTCCTAACTTGGCATGCCAGCGTCTCGTGTTCCGGTTCTGACATTTGCATCCCGGTTCGGTTGGGTTTTGAGCAAATGTCAGAACCATAAGGAACACTAGCAAGCCTATGTTTCTAGTGTAGCTTTAGCACCTGACGTTTGGTTTTGAGACGAGCGCTCGCGGGTACCAAACGTCAGGTGCGCTACACTAGCGGGCGAAGGATGATCCGTTCGGCGTGTTTGAGTGGGCCATCGAACGATACCAGTTGCTTTTCGGCCAGAAGTTCCACATGCGCCTGCACCGACAACTGGGCCGCGTTCAGCAATTGATCCGCGATCCCCTCGTAAACCCGCCCCGTGATCGCCGGGATCGTTGCCAGACCGTCGCGCACCGCGCTGAGCACGGCTTGTTCCCGCATCTGCCGGTGGAGCAGATAGGCTCGCGCTGTCCGGTGCCCGTCGGGTATTGCCTCGCCATGCCCTGGCAGATACCGCCGTTCGCCGCGTGTCAGCAGACCTTCGAGCGACCGCAGGTATTCGCCCATGCTGCCTTCTGGCGGCGCGATGACCGACGTGCTCCACCCCATGACATGATCGCCCGAAAACAGCACCGTCTCCTCACCTGTGTGTGCAAAGCACAGATGGTCCGGCGCATGTCCTGGCGTATGGACAGTTTCCAGCGTGACGTCGCCAGCTTCAAAGATATCGGCGTGCGCCACCTGCATATCCGGAGTGAACGCCCAGTCGATAAAATCGCCGCCAGAGGGACTGCTTTCGATCTGCCCGGCGCGGGCTTTCATCAGGGCACTTCGCCCGTACCCAACAGTTACCGCCCCTGTCTCCGCCTTCAGCGCGGCAATCCCATCCGCATGATCGCGATGCGCATGGGTCAGCAAAATGTGGGTGATCCGCCGTCCGGCGGCCGCGTCGAGGATGGCAGCCAGATGTGTGCTGTCCTCCGGCCCTGGGTCGATCACCGCCAGGGCGTGCCGCCCCACCAGATAGGTATTTGTGCCATCGCCTGTAAACGGACCCGCGTTTCGAGCCGTTAAGCGTCTGATGGTGCCGGTTGTCATGCGATTTCAGAGGTCCTGAAAGGAGCTGCGGCTCGTTGCTGCCAATGAGCGCGCCAGTGGAAAACTGTATTTCCCACACTCTTGTCTGTGCTGATAGTGCGATGATGCGCATCGGGTGTGCGGCCTGTGATGACGCGCAATTAGCGAAACGCAGACGCCGTCACTGCCGCTGCGAACCCCAGCAGCACAATCGCTCCGCCGCGTTCGATCCAACCATTGTTGGCAAACGACGGCAACTTTGCCCTGACGGCGGCACCGATGCTGATCCACAAAAGAGCCGAAGCAGCGATCAGGAACGGCAGGATGACCGCCATTGTAAGGTTCGTCTGTGCGCGCGCCGTGCCGGACATGACGAGCATTGCCAATACCAAGGCTTTGGGATTGAACAGCGTCGTGAAGAAAACATGACGCCAAAGGACTGCTTGCGTGGACACCGCCGCAACTGTCCGGCAGGAGCTGCGCCACAGGCACATGGCAGCATGAGCCAGAACGGCTGCTGCTGCCAAATGGAGAAGCCGCCCAATCATCGGCTCGGCAGCGATCATGGGTGCCGCAACGCCCACAAGCAGGCCAACGGCAAGCCCGTACCCCAGAACGGCAGCCGCAGCCAGACGGGCAGATCTGCGAAAACCCGCCACCGTTCCGGCCAGAGCCAGGAGGGTGTTCGTCGGTCCTGGCAGCGCCAAGGTTATTGCGGTGACAAGGTAAGCAGCTTGCTGTTCCATCCCCGGACATTATGCACGCAGACGCGCTCAACCTTGATCCAGGTCAGGGTATCATTTGATCTGCAGAACGAATGCGCAGCCGCCGGTGAATTGGAGAACAATTGTGTTGATCGGACATTTAGCGCTCGTGCTCGCCGCAGCATTTGCGGGTGCAGCCTTTTATATCAACGCGGCCGAGCAGCCCGCGCGTTTGAAGCTCGACGACGCTAACCTTTTCAGGCAATGGAAGCCCTCGTATGCCGCAGGCTTCAAAATGCAATCGACACTTGCCGCCGTTTCAGGCGCGTTGGGACTGCTTGCTGCTTGGATGACGCACGATTGGCGCTGGATCGCCGGTGCCGTCCTAATTCTCGCCAACTGGCCGTTCACCTTGCTGGTCATCATGCCGGTGAACCATCGCCTCAATGCAATCGCAGACGCCGCCGCTAGGGTCCGTCCGGTTTTGATGCAATCACAGACGGACCCTAGCTCAATGTTTTGTCGTGCTTCTTTCGGGAAAACCGCTCACACTTTTCCCGGAAGCGCTCTAATCACGACACCCATTTGATGATCGAAAAATGGGCGCGCCTCCACGCAGTCCGTATCGCGCTCGGCATCGCCGCGACCGCTGCTTATGTCTGGGCCCTGAATTGATTGCGACATGCTCCTTAGGCTACCACTTGGAGGCTCGGTTGTTGGGTCTTGACTTGCAATGCGGCGGGCACACCCTCGCCCCAATGCAGCACATGAAGTGACCCGTCGAACTCTTCTGCAATGGCGGTGCAGCTTTCGACCCAGTCGCCGCAGTTTAGGTAACGGATGCCGTCGATCATATGGTCGGCTGCATGGTGGATGTGGCCGCAGACGATGCCATCGACGCCGCGATGGCGTGCTTCAGTCGCCAGCATGCGTTCAAATTCGCCGATAAAATTGACCGCTGATTTGACCCGGTACTTGAGATAAGCCGACAACGACCAGTACCCGAAACCTAACCGGCTACGCAACCAGTTCAGCGGGCTGTTGAGCCACAGCGCAAACTCGTAAGACCTATCGCCGAGAAAGGCGAGCCACCTTGCATAATGCATCACCACGTCGAATTCATCACCGTGCATAACAAGAAGGCGGCGCCCGTCGGCTGTCGTGTGAATGGTATCGCGGAGAATATCAATGCCGCCAAAGTGCTGCCCGCAATAGTCCCTCAGAGCTTCATCGTGATTGCCGGGAATGAAGATGATGCGCGATCCTTTGCGCACTTTGCGTAGTAGTTTTTGCAATACATCATTGTGCGATTGTAGCCAGACGGGGCCGCGTTTTACCCGCCAGAAGTCAACGATGTCGCCGACCAGGTATATGGTGTCGGCATCGTGGTGCTTCATGAACTCAAGAAACGC
Organism: Hyphomicrobiaceae bacterium; assembly: GCA_040080145.1. GTDB lineage: Bacteria > Pseudomonadota > Alphaproteobacteria > Rhizobiales > Hyphomicrobiaceae > JANXVY01. The sequence continues at coordinate 24,809 of JBEBJA010000047.1, read as the reverse complement.
TTCTGCCTGGCACGCGCGCGTGCCGAGGTGAAGGTCTGAGACAAACAACGTGCGATGGCGATGCGGTCGGTGCTCGCCTTTGGATCCAGAAGCCATAGTGAACCCCGCTTCCCATCATCGACTTGGGTGACAACGCCGGAGTCGCGTAACAAGCGTGTGACAGCCAGCGCTGCCCCCTACGATGTGCCGCTGGCCAACGTCTGTCTGTGATGGGCGAAAGCACAGCGGGGAATGAAACCAGCCGCCGTCTTGCAAACGAAGTGTGTCATCAGCTTGAAATGTGCAGGTCGTAGAACCGCGGCAGGGCGCGCCCAGGCAAACCCCACATACCAAGCAAGCCCCCAAAACCGGGAATTGCGGGAGATTAGAAATGAATTCTCCGACGATTGAGCTCCGTGGTAAGAAAATTATTCTACTTTCCGGAGCCACCAAAGATAAACAAACGGGTCTAACCGCAGACATAGAAGAATTTGATCGCCTTGTTGTTGCAGTTCACCAAAACCCTGATGCTGTCGCTTTCGGCTGCATATCTGGGCGGTGGGTCGCGGGCGCATGACGTACGGAACGAGCATCCCATAGGTCTTGAGCGTAAGCGCGCGCAGTCGCAGACTGGGAGCTTTTGCAGCGCTAAATCATCGCCTCAGAACATTCTTTAAAATTGATTATTCGTGCCAAAGTCCAACGTGTTTGAGAGCTGCTACAGCCTCGGTCCGGTGTGCAGGGTGGTCAAGCAGCGCATTGATCTCTCGAATGGCCACGGATAGCTGCCGCCGGGACCGCAAGTGTTCAAAATAATCTGTCCACTTGTCATTTCCCGCCTGGATAAACTTGCGGGCAAACTCAAGTCCTACCTCAGGCTGCGATCGGTCCATAATACACCTAAACAGCGAAACTCATTCGATAACCGTTTATAGCTTCGTCATTGGTTTTTTTCAATAGGCTTGCTGAAAGGTGTGCCGCGACTGGCCTCGCCGTTTGTCTGAAGCGATCTGACGGCTGACGCATTTTATGGCATAGTAACAAGACGGCTAAAACAACTTTCTTTTTTCTCGATCACGTACCTTCGAACCAGCATGCCCGATGCCTAAACGGGCAATGATGCAGCCGTTAAGATGGAGGCTGAGTGATTTGAATCGTATCGGGAAATTGCTGTCTGGGGCGGATGTCACAATACTGAAACGTGAATCCAGCAAGATTCCCATTGAGTGATTGTGGCCCGTGCAAACCGGCCTCGTGTAGCGCACCTGATGTTTGGTGTCCGCGAGCGGGTAGCCTCCTTTGCTCCAGACGTCAAATTAGAAACCCCGCCTGTTGGACTGCCCCGTCGGTATCCGATAGCGCCGCGACGCCGCGCGACTGTGGCATCAGGCTTTCGATTACATGACTGGAAACCTGCCTAATTCCCGATGCATTATCGAGCTCTACTATTTCGATGCTGGCGGCGGCCATCGAAGCGCCATGTCTGCGGTCAAAGAAATACTCGCGAGCGAATGCCCCGATTTGACGGTTGAACCGGTCAATCTGCAAAAGCTACTCGAGCCCGTGGACCCGATGTATCTGGCGTCCGGCATGTCATCAGAACAATTCTATAATAGCGCGATCCGCAAAGGCTGGACGCGTGGATCGACAACTTTCTTACGAGGACTGCAGCAGGGCATCCGGATCCATGCCCCCCTCTTGGAGCGGCAACTTCTGAAGCATTGGAGTTCGCAGCAGCCTTCGCTTGTTGTCTCTCTCGTCCCCAATTTCAATGCGGTCATGTTTCGGGCATTGCGCCGGGTTCACCCGTATTCCCCCTACGTGACCATCATGACCGACCTCGCTGATTCTGCGCCGCACTTCTGGCAGGAGCCTCAGGACCAATATATCGTCTGCGGGAGCAACAAAGCTGCCCTCCAGGCTCACCTCACTGGCTGGTATCGGCCGGAGAGGATCATCAAGACATCCGGGATGATCTTGAAGTCGTCATTCTATACCGAACCTTTGAACTCCAGCCTGACGAGGGATTCGCTCGGTCTTGACCCGCAAAAGCCGACTGCCCTCATTATGTTTGGAGGAAACGGTTCGAAAATTTCGCACGATATCATTGCCCATATCGCGCGATCCGGCCTCGACATACAAACGATTGTCATGTGCGGTCGCGACGAGCAGCTTCGAAAGAAGCTGGGAAAGCAGCCCGGCTGTCACGCCGTTCCCTTCACCGAGCGCGTTGCCGATTACATGCGGTTAGCCGATTTCTTTATCGGCAAGCCAGGGCCTGGTAGCATCAGTGAAGCCGTCCATATGGGATTGCCCGTCATCGTCGAGAACAATGCTCGGACGATGATCCAGGAACGGTACAACGTCACATGGCTCGAGGAGAACGGTGTCGGCCTTGGGGTTAAAAATTTTTCCGACATCGCGGCGGCCATTCGATACCTGTTGCACGGCCAGACGTTGAAACAATACCAGGAGCAGGCGCGTAGCCTTAAGAACGCGGCTCTCTTCGAGATCCCTCAAATCCTTCGATCAATTCTCGTTGATGGCTACGGCACAGTGCCAATCGCGCGTGATGGGGAGGCAGCTTGCCCGCCTGCTGCAATGCGCTCGCGATTGCCGCAAGTGACTGAGGTTTTGCACCCCCAATGCCGAGGCGCTGACTTCGATCCGGTTGCTGCCGCTTACGAGTTCCGGCGATAGGACTGGCGGACGGCGAAGCACATGCTGGCCCAGCCACACCTGCGATCAAGCCCTGTGTCACCAAGCCGACATTGAACCTTCGGCAACGTGTCGTGAATCATCGCTAGTCCTCGCCCCATCGTCACAGTGGGGCTCGGAGCGAATGAATGGGCGAAGAGAACGATGAGGCGACGCTACGCATTCAGCTGTCGCGGCGCCAAATGTTGGCGGGAAGCGGAGCTTTGGCTGCATGGCCGGGCGCAGGCGCGAGCGCCAGTCGCTACAGCCACGACAATATTGCGACCGGTTATGTTTTCGAGGACCTAAGCGGAAGCGGCCAGCGGCGCGCAAGCGATCGCGGCCTCGCTGGTGTCATGGTCTCGAATGGACGCGACGTCGTTGTCACGGATTCTGATGGCCGCTGGCGCTTGCGCGTCAGAAGTGGTGAGTTCGTCTTTGTCGTCACGCCGCCGGATTTTGAGGCGGTACTGAGAGACGGCATCCCAAACGCATTTCATCGCTACCAGCCTGATGCAACGCCTGCCGGCGTGACGCTGGAGTTGAGCTGCGTACCTCCTATCTGACCTACGCGCGATTCAATCGACTTTCCGCTGCGGCGCAAGCTGCAGCCACGCCAGTTCGAAGCACTTCTGTTTGCAGACATGCAACCCAGCAATGAGCGGGAATTTGGCTTCGTCCGGGACGAGACGCTGGCCAGTGTCATTGGTACCCGTGCGGCGTTCGCTATCAATCATGGCGACGTTATGGGCGACGATCTCACACTCTTTCCAAAGTACCGGCGGCTTATCGGCGACACCGGCATCATTTGGCATCATTGTCCGGGCAACCACGACATGAACCATCACGCGTTGACGCATTCCGATGCCTTCGAGACTTGGAGGCAAGAGATTGGCCCGACGCATTACGCGTTCCAGCATGGCGGCGCTACATTCATCCTGCTCAATAATGTCGCGTATCTAGAGCCCAGGCGGACGCAGAAAGGCGAACGGGGCTATATCGGTCGCATCGGCAAAGAGCAATTGCAATTCGTCCGCAATGTCTTGCGGCACGTGCCGCGGAACCATCTCGTCGCGGTCTCGATGCACATTCCGCTGGTCAGTTTCGAGGATCCGCTTAGCGCCCCCGATAACACCGCCGATCGCCATGAATTGCTCGCCCTCCTCTCCGGTCACCCGCATACGGTCAGCTTTTCCGGTCACTCGCACACGACTGAACATCACTACCTCGGCCGGGACCACCGGTTTGCGCGCGCTGAACCTCATCACCATCATGTGCTGACTGCGGCTTGCGGCAGCTGGTGGAGCGGCCCGGCCGATGCGCGCGGGATTCCGGTTTCCGATAGTCGCGATGGTACGCCCAAGGGATTTCATGTGCTGAGCGTCGACGGCAACCGCTATACGACTCGATTCGTTCCAACGGGATGCGAGCAAGCCAGCAGCATGCGAATTCTTGTGCCAGGCGCACTCAAGGCATCGCAACCGCGGCTGACCAACGTGTCAGCCGGGGTGGTCGCGTCGCATTGGGGGCAGAACCTGGTCCTGGTCGACGTGTTCGATGGCGGTCCGCGCACCCGCGTAAGGCTTCAGATCGAAGATCGCAACGAACTCATCGCGATGGAGCGTGTGGCCGTGCCCGACCCGTTTGTGGCCGACCTGTATGCGCGGCATCGCGAGACGTGCAAGCCCTGGGTGGAGGCCGGTGTGTCATCGCACATGTGGGTTGCCGACGTTCCTGGTATATCTGCGGGGTCGCTGCGGGCGTTTACTGTTCATGTCGTGGACGAGTACGGCCGCGCGAACAGTATGACGATGATCTGAGGGGCGGGGCCAACCAACCGCATGACCCGATCGTTCCAAGCCAGTTAGACCGCTCCGAGCGGCTATGTGACATCTGTGTTTATTGACAATGAAGGGCCGGCCGTAAAATGGCTTCTGGATCAAGAACGCATCTATTGAGATGGCCTGGCGCTTGCTCATCGGACGGCCGCCCGCATGCTGCCAAAGGAATTAAGGAAGGCCACTACGGCGGCGATCTGGCGATCGACGACATGCCGCAAATGGCACTGATCTCGACTGTCGCTGTTGGCGTCGTCACCGATTCGGAAATCGAGGACGCGGCGCCGGCCGCAATGAGCGCCGAAACCGGAAGACTGACTTCGCTGACGTCCTATCCGTGGATTTTAAGCCGTGTCAGTTCATAGGTTGGACGCGTATTTCTCGGCTGCCCAAAGTTGCACGAGGTCGGGTGGTGTCACTGCTGACGGTACCGCCTCCTTCGCCTCCTTCACCCTGAACCACGCCGCATAAAGCGCCGGCAAAAAGAACAGCGTGAGCAGCGTGCCGACCGCCAGTCCGCCCATCATCGCTTTCGCAAGGGGTCCCCAGAACACGCTGGTGGCGAGCGGGGCTAGCCCCAGGATCGCTGCCATCGCCGTCAGCACCACCGGACGCGAGCGGCGCACTGTGCTCTCAATGATCGAATCAAACAGCGACAGTCCTGACGCCGTGTCGTGATCGATTTGGTCGACAAGGATCACGGTGTTGCGCATCAAGATGCCGGCCAGCGCGATCACGCCGAGCAGCGCGACGAAACCGAACGGTGCGTCGAACACGAGAAGTGCGGCTACTGCCCCGATCAAACCCAGTGGCGCGGTCGAGAAAACCAGGAACAGTTTCGAAAAGCTCTGGACCTGAAACATCAGCAGCGTCAGCATAGCAAGCAACATCAGCGGGAATAGCTTGAACAGCGCGACATTGGCCTTCTTGCTCTCCTCGACCGCGCCACCTGTGTCGATTCGATATCCCGGCGGCAACGCCTTTATGATCGGTTCGAGCTTGGGAAGGATCGCTGCCGTAACGGTCGGGGCCTGCACGCCCGGGGCTACATCCGATCGGACCGTCAGAACCATATCGCGATTGCGCCGCCACTGGATTGGTTCCTCGTAGCCATAGTGCAGCTTCGCAACCTGAGCCAGGGGGACCGCTATGCCGTTCTTTGTCTGAAGAACGAGGTCGGGCAATCCATCCAGGCCGAGGCGTTCTTCCGGCACTGCGCGCGCGACCACGTCGATCAGGTTGACGCCTTCGCGATACTGGCTGACGGTATAACCCGACAGCAGCGTCGCCAAAGTCTGCGACACGTCCTGGGTCGTTAATCCGATAGCGCGCGCCCGGTCCTGGTCGATCTCCAGCCTGACGTTCTTTGCCTGTTCGTTCCAGTCGAGTTGCGGCTCCACAGCGTTCTTCTCGGTCCTCATTGCGTCCCGGACTTGGTAGGCGATCTCGCGCACCTTCAGCGGATCGGCACCCACAACTCGAAACTGCACGGGGAAACCGACCGGCGGCCCGAAGTTCAACCGGTCGATGCGCACGCGCGCCTGGGGCACGGCGCCGGCCGCGACAGCTTTTTCGAGCTTTGCCTTGACCCTTTCGCGTCCATCTGCCCCGTTCGTCATGATGACCGAAAGCGCGAAGCTCTCGTTGGGCAGCACCGGGTTCAGCGCGAGGAAGAACCGCGGCGAGCCCTGCCCCACGTAGGTCGTCACATAGCGCACGTCGGGGTCGTCCTTGAGCAGGGCTTCGGCTTCTTTCGCGGCTTTTTCGGTCGCGCGGATGGAGGTGCCCTCTGGCATCCGCGTTTCGATGAACAGCTCCGGCCGCGACGAGGTCGGGAAGAACTGCTGCTGCACGAATGCCATCCCACCAATCGATGCGGCGAACGCACTGATCGTAACCCCAATCACCACCAGCCGGTGGTGCACCGACCAGCGGACCGCCGCCCGCAGCGCGCGGTACGTTCGGGTCTCATACATCGCGTGCAAATTGCCGTGGCTTTTGAAATTGGGCAACAGCTTGACGCCTAGATATGGCGTGAACACCACAGCCACGAACCACGAGACGACGAGCGCCAATCCCACGACCGTGAAGATGTGGCCTGCATATTCGCCGGCCGTCGATTTCGCGAATCCGACCGGCAGGAAGCCTGCCGCCGTCACGAGCGTGCCGGTTAGCATCGGAAATGCTGTACTGGTCCACGCGTAGGTCGCAGCCTCCGCGCGATCGTACCCCTGCTCCATCCGCACGACCATCATTTCGACGGCAATGATCGCATCGTCAACCAGCAGGCCAAGTGCGATGATGAGGGCACCGAGCGTTATGCGGTCGAGGTTCATCCCCGCCGCCGCCATCACGATGAACACGATGCCGAGCACGAGGGGCACCGAAAGCGCGACCACGATTCCCGTTCGCCAACCGAGCGAAGCGAAGCTGACGAGCAAGACAATCGCGAGCGCTTCTGCAAAACTTTTCACGAACTCTCCAACCGATTCCTCGACCACTTTTGGCTGGTCGGAAATCTGATCGACCACGACGCCCGTCGGGAGGCCGGTCTTCAGTTCGTCTATGGCAGCTTTGAGATTTTCGCCAAGCGCCAGCACGTTCGCATTATCGGCCATCGCAACACCGACACCCACGGCCGTCCGGCCGTTGTGCAGCGTGATGTTGGATGGCGGATCTTCCGCTCCGCGCGTTATCGTTGCGATATCGCCAAGCCGGAACGCCTTGCCGTTGGCGTTGATCGGAACGGCCGCGATGGCGTCGGCCCCGCTGAAGGCGCCGGTTACCCGTATTTGGACCTTGTCGGCGCTGGTCTCTATGGCCCCTGTGCCATTGACGGCGTTCTGCTTTGCGACGTTGTCGAAGATCGCCTGGGGCGTAAGTCCGAGCGTCGCGAGTTTTTTGGTCGAAAACTCGATGAAGATCCGGTCTTGAACGACGCCGAACAATTGGACCTTGGCAACGTCTTTCACGCGCAGCAGCGAATTTTGCGCCGCCTCCGCATAGCGCTTTAGGTCGGCGGCCTTTAGCCCGTCACCTGAGATCATATAGACGGCTGCGAAAACGTCGCCGTATTCGTCGTTGAAGAATGGCCCAAGTACGCCTTGCGGCAGCGAGCCGCGTTGATCGTTCAGTTTCTTGCGGACTTGATACCACGTATCGGCGACGTCGCGGCCCCGCGTCGAATCCTTGAGCTGGATTTGGAGCACGCTCACGCCGGGCCGTGAATACGTCTTCACGTAATCGAGTTGCGGGAGTTCCTGCAGCCGCTTCTCGAGCGGATCGGCGACAAGCGACTGCATCTCTTCGGCCGAGGCTCCCGGCCAGTTCGCCTGCGCGATCATCGTCTTGATCGTAAACGAGGGGTCTTCGGCGCGACCCAGCGTTTCATAGGCGAAGACGCCGGCAATCGTGGATGCGATGATCAAAAAGAGCACGACCGCTGGATGGTTGATCGCCCAGCGGGAGAGGTTGATGTCGGTCATGACGGCTCTCCGGTTTAGCGCGTGAACGAGGAAGTTTGCGTCATCCTGGGTGCGGGGAGGCTCTCGACGATCCGCACGGGGCGAGCGTCGTCCAACATCTGCGTGCCGAGTGTTACGACGCGTTGCCCTTCGGCCAGCCCACCCCCGACGACGACATCGTCGCGGCCGTAGGAGATCACCTCGACCGGTGTCCGCTTGATTGCAGTGCCATTGTCGTCCACGACAAAAACGCTGGGGCCGCGGCCATCGCTCATAACAGCTGGCAGCGGCAACCGGGCGACCGTCGCTTCGCCGGTGCGCGACAGCTTCACGGTTGCCGTCATGCCGAGCGCTACGCGAGAATCCGCGTTGGCGATCGCGAAACGCGCCTGATAGGTCCTCGACGCAGCGTCCGCCTCTGGCGCCACCTCGCGCAACGCCCCCTCATATTCGCCGGCACGGTTCGACCACAGCGCGATCACCGCTTTCGACATGCGAAGTTCATCAAGCTGTTGCTCGGGCACTGCGACCGAGACCTCGAGTTCGCCATGGCGCGAGACGCGGGCGACCGTCTGTCCGGCTGCAACCACCTGCCCGACCTCCACCGGCAGCACAGCAACCACGCCAGCCGCGTCTGCTTTCAATTCCGTGTATGCGACCTGATTCCTGGCCGTGGCGATGGCGCGAACTGCCTTTTCGACGCGTTGGCGGGCTTCATCGGCTGCCGCTGTCCGCTGCTCCAATGCCGCGGTCGAGACGTGCCCCTTCTCGATCAGGTCGCGATAACGCTTTTCGGCCGCCACCGCTTGATCGCGCGAAGACGTTGCCGCCCGAAGCTCGGCTTCCTGGGATTCTAAACTGAATTTGAAGTCCGTCGCATCGAGGCGTGCGATTACGTCGCCCGCCTTCACAATTCGTCCCACATCAACGAGCCGCTCGACAATCTTGCCGCCAACCCGAAACCCGAGATCACTCTCTACTCGCGCCTTTACGACGCCGGTATAGCTGTGCGCTGCGGTTATCGGCACAAAGGCCACAGCTGTCACGCGAACCGGCTGGGAAACGTCCGCCACCGGCTTGCTTTTCTCCTTGCAGCCGCCGAGCGCGGGAGCTGCAAGGATCGCGGCAGCGAGAGAGATCGCAGTGATACTGGAAGGGCGGCGGACCATGGGGAACTCCAATTGCCTTGCAATGTAAGTGGCGCCAACATATGTTAGCAGTACTAACTTAGCAAGAGGGCTTTACATCCTGCGGCAAATTGAGTTCTCAATCAGCACCATGGGTCACGACGATAAATCTGAGTTTCGCGGCAAAGGCCGCTACCACCATGGCGAACTGCGAGAGTCTTTGATCAGAGCCACTCGTCAGCTCGTGGTGGAGAAGGGCGCGGAGAATTTCTCCCTTGCCGATGCGTGCCGTTTAGCTGGCGTCAGCACGGCAGCGCCGTATCGGCATTTCCGCGACAAGGACGAAATCCTCGAGGAGATCGTCGCCCGTGGTTTCGACGACATGGCCGAACGCTCGGGCCGCGCGCTGCTGGCCCACGGCGCTGGAACACTGGCGGGCATCATCGCGATGGGACAGGCCTACGTGGCGTTCGCCAAAGAGGAAACGCCAATTTTCCGTCTGATGTTTGGTCAGGACCCCGTCCTAAAAAAGGCTGTTGAAGTTCGCGCTCAGGGGCAGGCTTGCCTCGCCAAGGTCATCATGGCTGTCGAAGCCTATTGTGCTGCCAACGGCGTCAAAGGCGATGCGAGTTTCATCGCCGTAAAATTGTGGACGTTCGTCCACGGTGCCGCGTCACTGTTGATCGACGGCGACTACGTCGTCGTTGCTCCCGAGATCGACGTCAACACGATGATTGCAGCCGCCGCACCGGGCCTGCTCAAGGGTTAATTTCCGGCAAGAACCTATCCAGCAGGACGAGCTCTATAATAAAGCCCGTCGGCAGTTTTGGGCCCGTCGCGACAGGATGTGTCGCCTCCTGATCCGGGCTGGGTCGGCACCACCTCACTCAGCGCATCGCGACGTCCGCTAACTCGGGAGGTTGTGTGAAAACGCGGTTGGACCCGATAATGACGCCTGCTGGAGCTGGACTAATTTTTTTGAGGCGCGCCCGTGCCGACGGAAAGCGAAGTTTGGTCGGAGCGGGGAGATTCGAACTCCCGACCCCTTGCTCCCGAAGCCCATGGTGAACGAACAAAATCAACTGCCGTTCCGACTTTTCTGGATTTGTTCATGCTCTAAGAGTTCAATGGGTTGTGCGTCTGTCGGAACGACGGCGAGGCCCGCTTCGAGGTAGGCGCGGCGGCGGCGGGCGGCGAGCAGCCGCTGCGACTCCGTCCTTTTGACGTAGAGCCGCGCAGCGTCTGGCGTCTTGTGCTGCGACAGGCTCATAACGTGCTGCTCAGTCAACGGCGCGTCGCCAAGCTCCGTCATGCCGCCGTGACGGCAAGCGGCAAGCGTGATGTGCTCCGGTAGGCCGGCCGCGAGGCGGGCGGCTGCGACGAGGTCGTGGGCGTAGCGGATTTTGAACGGACGCGGCTGGCCACGCGTTACAGTGCCGCCTTTAACGAGTTTACGCGGTTGCGCCAGCACGTTTGGCAAGCCCAGTCGCGGCAGCGCATCAAGATAGGCGGTCAGCTCGGGAAATTGTGGGCCCTCGTTGTCGGCGATAGGCGGCCATCCTTCGCTCGCCGTCTTGCCGTGTTTCACTCGCACCCAATCGCGCCGCGCCGCCGGGCGATAATCGGCCCAGGAAAGTAGCCCCTCAAGCACGTTCTCCGGCCGCTGGTGCCACTCGAAACAAATCAGCGGCACGGCGGCGAGGTGAGGCTCGCCCAGCTCGATCAGCGCTAGGTGTAGCGCGAAAGCCTCTGCGCGCGTCGCCGGGGTTTTGGTGCCACCCTCGTACGACATCTCGACGCCGCGCCACGGGTTGTCGCCGACCGGCATCGCCTTCGGGTGTAGGCGCTTGACGACATCCCACGCCCGCGCGATTCGTTGCACGCTCATCACTGTGCCGCGGGTACGATCGCCGCGCGGGCCGATTTGCAGGCGCACGTAGGTGCGGTCGACGGTTGCCGCGTCGAACGCTGTCAATGGGGCAGCGCCGACTCGGCCGCCGCTCTTGCGAGTCATTTCGGTAACGCGCCGGAATGCCCAATCGTAGGACGGACGGCCCTTCTTGGCGACCTTCCCCCAGACCAGGGACCTTTTGTAGCGCTCTATCAACCCGTCCAGCGTTCCGTGGGATGCGCTTTGTGCGAGGGTGACCGCCGGTGAGTTTCGGCTACGCCAGCCATCGAGGTGAGTGTTTAGGAATTTCGCACGCTCGATAGCCGAGCCATAGTCAGAACCGAGTGGTTCGGAGTTGATCTTACAGCCGTCGCGGCGGTCTCGAGTCTGCGGTGCCCAATAGTAAGCGATTGTCCCGGTGCGGAGCCGCTTTTCGGTCATGTGCCTCGGCTATTCCAAAGGCTGCCTTACAAGTCGTCGGCTAGGCTGAGCGGGTCGCGGTCGGCAGTGCCCTCCAGTTTTTCGATCGCCTTGTCCAAGCTCGTCTTCGTCCATACGTCAAATCTCCCTGCGAACGGAGTGGGGTAGGGATAGACTGATCCAACTCTACTGCGGAAAGCGTCAACTGATCGCTCGTTGCAATAGGCGGCCGCCATGGGAGCTTCCATCAACGCTGGCCAACCTGGCGCGGTCGTGGGGGGGCGTCTTCCGTGTGCGGCTGGATATTTTAGCCGATCGATTCGTCGGCAGGTCGCTCCGGACGGCATCAGATTTTGAAATGTTGAGGCGCAAAAAGTCCTCAAGGCTCATGATATCGTTGATTGAACCGGAGCCAAGTGTCATGAGGCCTCAATTATATTTGCTTCTTGATCCCGTTTACACACCATACAGCTTCATTGGTCTGAATAAGTCAGGCTTGGCTTGTTTAAGAGCGCTGGTGATGTCGACGCTGGGATCTGTGCCGCCGAAATTTATGTGGAAAGCGTTGGATCAACTCAGCATTAACGCGCTTGCGCGCTGCTTTGCGTCCTCCGGCTTGGCCAATTATGGTGCTACGAGGCTGTCCAGCCTAGCTGCTTGCTGCGGACATGCTAAACAATACGGGGCGCGCTGTTCTTCTACGGCTTGACAACTTCAGCAGCCTTAAGCTGATGGCGATGCTTCTGATAGGTGTTGTCTGATAGGTGTTGTCTGATAGGCGCCGTCGTCCGGATCATAATCTTGCCAGCCCGTGGGCCTCGTCTTCGCACTGAATAAAGTCGACGGCCGCCGTTGAGAATGCAGGGCGAACGGCGACAAGATACCCTCAGATGCGGACGTGCCTAGCGCGAGCCTCAAGCGTCGGCCTGGGCCAGAAGCCGCCTTACCGAGACACGGACCATCAGTCTTGATGTGCTTTCGTACAAACTGCCACTCAGTGCAAGCCCGGGCCGAAATTGTTGCGACGCATCACTTTCGGTCTGATTTATGTGGAATTGCGCAGCCTACTATCCACCGCGACCACCGAAGTCGATGCTCGTGATCTGGGATTCCCGACCACGTGTGACCTATTCGTTAGAAGGTCTTTCCGGGATCTTCTTCGGCCGCGAGGCACCGGTCATCGAGTCGATAGACCGGCTTCGTGGCCTCACGGAAGTCGCGCCACCGAGTTTGATGGTCGTGCTGGGAGCGTCGGGTGCAGGGTAGTCGATCTTCCTGCAGGCAGGACTGCCGAGGCTTGGTCGCTACCCTCAGAGTTTCTTGCCGCTGCCGGTGGTCCGCCCGAAGCGAACAGCGATCAACGGCGAGACCGGTCCCCCTGCCGCAGCCCTTGAGTGTCCCGCCGCAGGCGGACCGCGGCGAGCGCATTTCATATCGTCCCCCTTGTCGCGCAGATTTGAACCGGCAACCGCAAACCCGAGGTTCGCGGTACTTTCAAGTCTCGACACAAAGCCAGTCAAAGCTTGCCAGCCACTGCGCCAATGGCGATAGGCAGGATCGAGAGCTTGTCGAGCGCGAGCGCAATGCTTGTCGCCAGCAAAGCAAACACCACTGAGTAGGCCAATGCGCTTGACGCAAAGCCAGCCCTTGAGAACTTTTCGGCCAAGTCGCCGGCCGCCCCAACGCTTTCGTGATAGCCACGCGAGCGGTTTGCCTCCCGTTGCCGCATGAAGCTGTCGGCAAGCGCCAGATAGACGAACAAGGTGAAGGACGACAGGCTCAAGCCGAGCGAGAGCCAGAACGACACGATGACATAAAACGGCTTCAGAGTTTCTTGCGACATGACGCGCCTTTACGGTGTCTGGGGACGAGAGATGGATAAACCTACTTACTTGACAGCCCGATACGGGAAAGAAGGCCCGGACGCGGCCGGCGGTCGGTCAAGTATTGTTCGATGGCCTGCCCGACAGAGTGGATCAGGATACCTTCGTTCGCAAAATGGAAACCGCCGCGTCCGCGAAGTTGCGCCCGGCCCTCTTTTGTATCGAAGCCCGCGTGATGGAGACCGATGACTTGCCATGTATTGGTATCGAAGACCGGACTGCCTGAGTTGCCACCGAGCGTGGGCGAATCGTAGTGGATATAGACCGGGTCGCTGTCGTTCCTCTTGCGGGGGCCGATGTCGACGATGCTACCTTGGTGATTGACGAGTGTCCCGCGCACGCCGATCTGCAATTCGCGCCCGCCAGCGTGTCCGAGAACGGCCACCGGAGTGCCATCTCCAGCTTCCTCCTCTTTCCCGTACGTGGGTTGGAAATCTGCTGGTGCGATGCGGGCCGGCCGCACGTTTCGCGGCTGTTCCTTGAGCTTGAGCAAGCAGGCATCATGTTCGCTGCTTGGCGAAAGCCAGACCGCTTTTTCTTCCAGGCGGTAAACCGGTAGCTCGCCCTCATCGACCGCTTCGAATTGGATATGCGCCTGCGCCGGTCTCAAGGCGCCATCCGGCATCTCACCGCGAGTCCATGACGGATCGCAAACCACATGGGTGTTCGTCAGCAGGTAAAGCTCGTCGCCCAGACACGGTGCCAGATCTTTCCCGATCAGCAAGAACCCGGAACCGATCCCATTGAGGTGGCGATCCTTGATCCAAGCGACGCACTCGCCTGCCCGCACGACCTTGCGGAGCAGACTATGCTTGAGGAATTCGCCGTCGGGAAAATTGGTTTCGAAATTTTCCGATCGAATGGTGCGCCGCTCCGCAGCGGTAATCCGGTATTCGCCGTGTCTTTCGCCAGCCAGCTTGGCTTTCAGCGTCATGAGTGAGCGCCGATGTCCCTCGCTGGCCGTGTCCGCGTGCCATACCTCTTCGAGCTGGCGGATAGCGCCCCCGAGTTGGAATGCGCCGATGCCCTTCGATTCCGAAAACAAACGGTAGAAGGTCTGAGCTTTGTCAAAGCGGCCAAGAGCTAGGTGGGCATCGCCGAGCGTGGCCAGCCGCCAAGGATCGCTTAGTGACTTTGGATCGGCTTCTAGTGCCGTGATGATCGCTTCGGCTGTTTTGTCGAGTTCATGCGGCGAGGTCACCGGAGCGCCGTCCGCTTTTGCGCGCGCGGCCATGGCCACCAAGTTGATGCCATGCCAGTAGGTATCAGCTGGACGATTTGGGTCGTATCCCGCCGCGTAATATGTGATCGAATCGCGAAGATGACCCGCGTACCGGTGGCCGGAGGCACGAGCATCTGCCGGTGTGCGAGCATGATTGACGTAAATCTGTTTGTGGGCGCGCCCCAACTGGCCGATAACCTCAGCCATCTCTGGCGGCTCGAGGTCCTGGCGCTTCAGATTCTCAAGGACCTGAATCGCGGCGTTGATATGCCCTACCTCGACCAGGGATTGGGCGTAAAACCGGCGGACGATGGGTTGCTCGTTACCGGAGGTAATGAGCCGGTCGCAGATGCGTGCCAGCCATTCGAAGGCGCGCCCATTGCGAAGAGCCTTTAAGAGGCGCTCGACCTGTTTTGCCTCTAGCGGGCGGGACCGCGTTAGCAAGTCATCGTACAATCGCTCGGCTGCATGAGTGATGGCCAGGAGATCGGGTGGAATGGGCTTTGCTGCGGTCTCGATCGTGTTGATGAGTGAAACGGCATCGGCGCCAGACCCTTCAGGACGCGAAATCGCCTGGGTACTGATGAGCGAGGCAATCAGCAGCTTCACGTCTTCACGTTCGAAATTGGTCTGCTCCTGCTCCAGCGCAACGTATATCCGGCGCAAAGCGTCGTTCATCTGATCAGGATCAGGCGCGTCACGATTTGCAGCATCGAGAAAGCCACTGAGCGGAGACGATGCGCTTTCCAGCCGGGTCGCGGAAGCCATGACCACTGGCTCGCGCGAGGAAGGCAAGAGCCCCGCGTCGGAAAGCTTCGCGAGTACGGTTTTTACTTTTTTGATGTAGCCGTTATTGAGCGGCGAGTTGTCGCCGCCTTCCGGCGCCCAGATCGGTCCGATGAAATCGAGGAACGTGTTCGCTGAACCGGCGTGTTCGCGCCAGCCACCGTTCCGGTTCGCATAGGGCAGCGACGGAATATCGAGCCGGTGCCAATACCCGCGCACGAAGTCAGTCAGGTCCTTGAATCCGCAATACTCGGTATCTTGAGGATCGTGGGGCGGCTTGTAGAATACTTGATGGGCAAACGGCGCCATGGCCGTACGCCACTTCATACCTGCGAAATTCAGGTGCAACATGGACAGCGGCGAGCGGCCATATCCGGATTCGTGCGCCCACTGCGCAAACGTGATGTCCTTGAGATGCGGGAAGTCTATCGTAACCGTCCGATAGGTTTCGAGAAGCTCTCGAAAACGTGGCCCGACCTGAAGCGGTGAGCCAGATGCAAATTCAGCTGGCGTTGTCCCGCTGGATTGCAGTGGACGGCTTGATGCCACATCGGTCGGCTGGGGTGGACGCGGCGCGGCGGCAGCGGCGCCGTTTGCAGCTGGCGCCATCGCTACAGAAGCAGGCGCTTCGGCAGGGGCAGCCGGAGGCGTGGGTTGCGATGAGGCAACTTGCGGCGCGGTGGCCCGCGCCTTCAGCAGCGCACGCAATTCGGGCATGGTGCATGACAGCGAGCCGCCTGGATCGTCTTTGCGCCGCGGTGAAACTTCGTCGTGGCCGAGTACGAGATCGAGACTGAAAATGCGGGGTTGCCTGGCCTGCAACCAGAGCAGCAGTTCGATAAGGCTCGCCTCCTGTGCCGCAGTGTACTTATGAAAGACGCCGGGGCTCAGAATGTTATCTCGCTTGGCGACGTGACGCACGTCTTCGGCTGCGAAATAGGTGTTCGCCGAAGCACCGGGCTTGTTCCACTCCGGTTCGAAGCCTTTTGCCGTCTGTTTCAGTGACCCAGCGTTGCAGATCTCGATACCCGCGAGATATTGGCTGACGCGACTTCCAAGTCCCGGCCACGAACTGGACCCGGCGTGGCTGCCCCACCGGCTGAGAAGTCCCGGCTGATAAACGCGACCGGTGGCCGAGATGCAGAAATAGAAGTGCCCCTGATTAGCGCCGTAGCGCATGGTCGCCTCCGCGTCCGCATCACCGCGAATGCTCCGGCCCGCAGTGAAATGGACAATTGCGCCGCGCGGCCAGCCATTGGCAAACGAGCCTTGGGATGGCATCGCGATCTTCCGGTCAGCATTCGGATACCATAGGGCATCGTTGGCGGCAGACTCCAGGTAGCGCTCTCGATCACGGCCATCGTTTTCAGGATCGACTTCCCACTGGCGCAGATCCAGGCTCTCGAAAACATCCTGGTCGGTGTAGTTCGGATCACCGGTCATCGGGGCCCCCGCCGCAATACTTTTTATGAAGAACAAATTGAATGAGTACAAACTAGTTTTGACGTATTATAGTGACGTTTGGAAGTCAGCCCGCTGACGGCAACCGGACTAGCGGCGAGAATTTGCAGCTCCTGTGGCCTTCGGGACGCAGCTTAGTCCAGCGTAAGTTGATGCGCTTCGCTATTGTGGATTGTGGAAGAAATTGGCCGCGTATTGTCGCGTATTACCCTGACGAAGGACGGGGCCACGGCCCCGAAGTCGTAGTTTTTATCGATTAGCGATTTCCAAGAGGGCCGCCATGACGTTTGATCACGAGGCTTTCATTTCTTATAGTCATGCTGCAGACGGGAAACTCGCACCCGAGCTGCAGAGGCGCCTCGAACGTTTCGACCGCTATCCCTGGCAACGCTCGAGGCCCATATTCCGGGACCAGACGACACTCGCGCTCACTCCGCACCTTTGGCCGGTCATCAAAGAGAATATAGACAAGAGCCGGACCTTTGTCCTGCTGGCCTCACAAAGGGCGGCGCAATCTGAATGGGTCAATGATGAAGTGAAATACTGGCTATCGACACGTGGCCCCGATCGATTGCTCATCGTGCTTACCGAAGGCACAATCCGTTGGAATCAAAAGGCCGGCGATTTCGACTGGGACGCGACCGACTGCCTGCCGCCAGCGCTGGCAAAGGCGCTCCCTAACGAACCATTGTGGGAAAACGTTTCGGCACTGAAGACGGCTGGCGATCTTTCTCCGAACAATCCCGTGCTAGCAAAGGCGGTTGCCTCACTTTACTCAGCGATTACCGGCCGTTCGCTCCAAGCCGTCATCGGCGACGACGTCCGACGGCGGAAAAATACACGCGTCGCTGCCGCCACCCTTGCAGCCTTTATCCTCGCCGGTGCTGGCGGCACCTTTTACAACTATTTCGAGCAGCAACGGACGAAGAGAGAGGCCGCTGAGGAGCGTGTCAGAACCGAGCGGCAAAGAGGTTTTGTAAACCTTGCGCGCACATGGCAGGCAGCGGACCATCCCGAGGCAGCGTCGGCGACGCTCGTCGAGGGACTGACAATCGATCCCGCCGATGAAACCGGCGAAATGCACTGGGCGCTCTTGAACGCTCTGCATGCCTCGCACGAGGAAGTCATTCTGCCCACCATCGACGAACAGAAATACGCGGTGGCCAGCGATGACGGCCGTTGGATCGCGGCAGCGGGCGGGCAAACCATCACCCTCATCAATGCTGCCGATCGAACGGTGAAGGCCAGTCTCGACGCAGGTGTCGTGCTGTTAGGGCTCCGTTTCTCACGTGATGGCACGACTCTGATGGCGTCAGTCAAGCACACGGATAAAGGCCTGGTTGCCCGCCGCTGGGTTCTCAGCGGTGGCGCGAAGCCGGAGCCCCCAGACCTGCTAGTTGGTACCACAGCATCGTCATTGCGGCTCGACCCTGACGGTGGACGTGTCGCGACACTGAACGACGCGGGCGTGGCGTGCATTGCTGCGTTCGATGCCGCACACGCCCCGTGCGCGATCACTTTGCAGTCCGACCGTCCAATTTCCGACATCCAATGGCTGCCTGGCGGGGTCACACTCGCCGGCATCCACAAGGACGGAAGCCTTGCGCTCTGGAACGCTGCGGCGGGTACGTTAAATGCACGCGTTGCGCTCGATATCCCCACGCCAAACTACCCCTGGCGGCTCGCCGCCGACGAGAAGGGCCGCAGAGTGGTGGCCTGGGTGGAGAACAATGAGAACAAGCGCGGTCCGGAAAAAACGGCTGGCGCGCTGTTCGAACTCGAAGGTCCCAGGCTCATCAAGCGGATCGGAATCGAGAATGACAATTGGATCGGCGGCGCAACCTTCAGCCCCGACGGCAAGCGGCTTGCGTTGCGCACGCGCGAACGCGCAAGATTGCTCGATGCCGAGACCGGCACGACACACGCCTACTTGATCGGTCACACGAGCTACATTCGCGGCCTCGTGTTCAGCCCAGATTCCACCATCGCGGCCACCGCCTCCTACGACCGCTCGGTGCGCCTGTGGGACGCACACACCGGCGCCCTTCGCCAAGTGCTCAACGGTCACACGGATCAGGTCCATCAGCTTGCCTTTTCCAGAGACGGGTGCCGCCTTGTCAGCGTCGGCGACGACAAGACTGCTCGTATCTGGCGCCTTGCGGCGGGGGTCTGGCACCAGCGCCTCTCGGAGACTCCGTGCGATGGCAAACCGCATCCCGCGGCCGGCGGTTGGATCAATACAGTGAAGTTCGGTCGCGACGGCGCATGGGTCGTGACTGGGTCGACCGACCGCAAAGCCCGCGTTTGGAACGCACGCGCCGAGACTTTACAGAAGATCCTCCCGCGCGCCGACAATGTACTTGCGGCTGACTTCGATCCAACCGGCAATCTGCTCGCACTCGGCCACGGCGATCTGAACGACCCCAAACGGCCTTCATTGCTTAGTGTTCACGATTGGCTTAGCGAACAGGAGCTGGCCAGTGTGATGCTACCCGGCCGGGCACGCACCGTGGAATTCAGCGCCGACGGCCAGCATCTCGTCGCGGCCATTGGTAACGGTATGGCAGCAGTCTTTCGCTTCAATGCGGGTGCGCTGACACCTGTCACGACCTTGCCGCACGGTGCCGCCCCCGTGACCAGCGCCGCATGGAACGCGGATGGCCGCCGCATCGTCACAACGGCTACCGACGGCCGGCTCTGCGTATGGACGCTCGATTCGTTCAGCGGCGCCGCCCCGGAAAGCAAGTGCAGGAAACTCAAAGATAGAGTCTACGACGCAGCGTGGAGCCATTCGGGTCATGCGCTCGCAGCAGTCGACGGCGACGCCACGATTCACGTCTGGCCGGACGGCGACATCGAGAAGGACTCGTCACCGCTTAAGCTGCTCGACGACCGCTGGGGCGCGGAAGTTGCTTTCACCTCCGATGACAAGCATGTAGTAGTCCGGCTTCACGACGGCAGTCTACTCGTGCGCAACATCGCGCTCAAACGCGACGTCTACACGCTCAAACAGCCTATCCTGACCACTGCTTTCGCGCTGAGCCGGGACGGACGGCAACTCGCCACAGCGCAAAAGGATGGTGCTGTGCAAATCCTGCCGCTCGACACTTCGCTCGGCGCTCTGGTGCAGACGGCGCGCGAAGGTCTCATTCGGTGCCTAACACCCCTCCAGCGTGAGCGTTACGGAATGCCGACGGCCGTTGGCACGATTCCCGAATGGTGCCGATCAAAATGGCCTTCCGACACGAGCGCGCGGACGTTCCGCGTTCATGGCGGGGTAGACCGCTGGAGTCACGCCCCATGATCGTCCCGGAAGTCAAAATTGATCAAACAATGAATCTTACGTGCTCTCAGTTTGAACGGTAGCCTGGGTTCACTCGCCGACTTACGGGCCGCGTGTTCAGCCTTCGCGACAATGGCTTACTAACGCTGATACAGTCTGCATCGTTTTGCGGGGGTTCACGTGACAACGCTGGAAGAACGCCGGGACGGGTTATCGGGTATTGGCGAGCCAGCTATCAGGCCCAAGGTGTTCGTGTCCTATTCACGCAAGGACACTGAATTCGCCGAAGCGCTGGTCGCTGAACTCACCCAACACGGATTTGAAGCCTATCTGGATACCAAAGTGATCGCTCCGGGCGAGCCGTGGCAGGAGCGGCTCGCCGCGCTGATCGTCAAAGCTGACGCTATCGCTTTCGCGGTGTCGCCCGATAGTGTTGATCCAAGGTCGGTGTGCGACTGGGAGCTTAATGAAGCGGAGCGCCTTTCGAAGCGCATCATTCCCGTTGTCTGCAGGCCTGTTCCGGATGCGGATGTCCCTCGCCGATTGAAGCGGTTGAATTACGTGTTTCTAACGCCGGACCGAAACCGCGACAGCCAGATCGCCAGACTGGTCGATGGACTAAAGGTCGACATCCGTTGGGTCCGTCAACATACGGACATCGGAGAAGCCGCCGAGCGTTGGTCGCAACCCGGCCAAGGCGGCGATCATTTCTTGCTCCAGGGAAAAGCAATCAGCGACGCAGAATTGTGGATTTCATCGCACCCGGCTGATGCGCCCAAGCCGACGGACGTGCAGCGCGCCTTCATCAAGGCCAGCCGGGAAGCAGAGATCGCGCGCGCTGAAAAAGAGCAACGCCAGATAGCCCGAACTCGCTGGTTCCAGCGGGTGGTGGGCTTGCTACTCGTGTTCGGCATTGTCGGCGTTATCTGGCAAAGTATCCAAACGACCAAGCGCGAGCAGGTGGTTTTCACGAGCCGGGCTGCGGAGGCTGCACAAAGCGGGCACCATGATCGTGCTCTCCGCCTGGCCTTGCAATCATACCCAGCCGATGGCGACTGGTGGTGGACGCCTCAAGCAGAGTCCCTCACGGACCTGTTAGCGGGCAACGCCGTTGCCTCCAGGCTCATCGTGGCGCATCAGCGGCCAACCAACACGGCCGTCACTGCGGACAAGACCGGTTGGTGGGTTTCGCTCGAGGATAAGGAGAGGGGCGCTATCAATCTTTGGCAACCTCAGACAAACGAAATTGTTCTCGGGCATGCGCGCGATCTGACCAAATTCTACAGCTTTGCAGTGAGCCACGATCACCGTTATGAGCTGATTATGGATAACTCGGACGCCACCGCGCATATCCGTGATTTCGCGTCAGGGAGACTTGTGTCGACCTTGGCTAAATTTGGCTCCCCCCGCGCAGCAGCGTTTAGCCGTGATGGCGAAAAGGTCGTCATAACCGGCGAGAACAACACCGCAGGGATTTACAATGCCGTGAGTGGCATTCGCATCGGCGCACCGCTCATGCACGCGGAGTTCGTCGAAGTCCTTGCAATTTCGCCGAATGGTAAAGTCGTCGCGACGGGGGATCCGAGCGGCGCGGTACGCCTTTGGAATGCAGCCGATGGATCACTCATCCGTGCCTATAAAATTGAAAGTTCGACCACAGCTATAGCCTTCAGTTCAGATGGACGTGTCTTGGCTGTTGGCGACGCGGATGGAGGCCTCAGCTTATGGGGTGTCGCCACCGAGGGCAAATTGGCAAATCTCGTAGGTCATCGCGATCGCATATGGTCGATCAACTTCAGCGGGGATGGCGAGCGCCTTGCGACTTCGTCCAGCGACCAATCCATCATCATTTGGGACGCGGCGGCAAAGAGCATTGTATTGACGCTTCGCGGTGCACAGCTTGACGCGGTCTTCAGCACCGACGGTCAAACACTCTTGACGCGGTCCAACGATCATTTCCGAATATGGGACGTCGCAAACAAGCTGCCGCAGGCGGAAAAAGCGACGGTCTGGATGCCCGATGACCGCCAGAGCAAGGGCGTCGCAGTCGAAAATCCTTACTCGCAAGATCCTTTCCTGACATTGGCCTATGTTAATGGCTTCAAGGTTTCTGAAAGAAAGAAATTGGAATGTCATAGCGCACAAATAGCGCATTGGTTGTTCAGTCGCGCCGGCGATCGGCTTCTCACAGTTTCAAGCGACAAAACTGCCTGTATATGGAGCGTTGCCGATGGAAAGCTGATCCACAAATTGAACGGTCATGACAGCAGGCTGACCCATGGTGCCTTTAGTGCCGACGGCAAGTACGTGGCGACAACATCAGAAGATAGGACAGCGCGCATTTACGATGCCGAAAGTGGCGCTGGCATCGTAGTGCTTCGCGGGCATACTGATTGGGTGACAGGGGTCGACTTCATGCCCGACGGTAAAGGCCTGGTCACCACTTCGAATGATCGTACCACCAAGCTTTGGGACCTTAGCGGTAAGAAAATCGAAGAGATTTTGCTGGACGACCGCGGTGTCGCTGCGAGGTTCAGTCCCACTGGTGGGCAAATCGCAATCCTAACCTCTGACGGTGAGATTGTTCTGTGGAACGCAATTACTGGTGCGAAGCTTGCGAGTCTGCGCGGAATAGGATCGCAATTGCTGCGTATGAATTTCAGTCTCGACGGCAAAAGATTACTTGCCTCTGCAGTCACAGCCCTATCTAAAAGCGAGCACGTCTGGGATCTGACGTGGCTTGATCTGTCGGGTTCCGATTTGCGCAAGCGGATTTGCACCGAGCGGCTTGCCGGAGCTCACTCGTTTGCGAACGAAGAACTCAGCGATCCAATACTGGCTGGTATCGACGCCGCTGTTCCCACCCTCCGCAATCCATGTCTACGACATGGGCCTCTGCATTGGAGATACTATACGCAATCGTTCGAGACGTGGAGAGTGTGGGCCAAACAACGTCTGTCGATCCCGTGACCGTCGCTCTCGACTGCGAAGTGATGCCTTCTGCGACGGGTCGAAGATGCCCGAAAATGTGGAAAATATTGCCGTCGCGACTGTTAAAGTGAGACTATTGCGGTGCACCATGCTCCTTGCCGCGTGTACTTTAAGTTTGCAACAGAGGTGCTGAGCCCATGCACTTCGTCGGCTCGGGGTCACGAGCGACATGGGGTGCCAGCGCCGGTAACCACGTTATGCGAAGTATTGCCTGAAAGCCGACACCAATTCAACGTGTTGCACGTCGACGGCTCCAATTTGGTGCTCCACACCAACATGGAGAACCACCATGAACGATAACGATAAGTCGAGCCAAGCTCGGCCGCCGCGCCCACCGGTTTGGAACAAGGGCAAACTCATCGGCGCCAAGCCACCACTACGGCCAAGCCACGTCTGGTCTATCAGAACCAAGCTACAAATCGAGCAGCGCATCCGCGACCTCGCGCTGTTTAACTTAGCGATAGACAGCAAGCTCCGGGGCTGTGATGTCGTGGCCGTCCGCGTCGACGACGTCGCGCCGAACGGCTACACTCTCGACCGTGCCACTGTTCGGCAGAAAAAGACTGGCCACCCGGTTCGGTTCGAAATGACAGAACAAACGCGCCAGGCTATCGACGTTTACTTGCGGCAGTCAGGTCGCCTACCCGGTGAGTTCCTGTTTGCCGGGCGTGGAGGTACTGAACGCGGGTTGACTACCCGGCGGTATTCTCGGCTTCTCGGCGACTGGCTTTCCAGCATTGGTCTCGATCCGCTGAAGTTCGGGACGCACTCGCTCCGCCGAACGAAGGCGACGCTGATATACCGACGCACGGGCAACCTGCGCGCGGTCCAACGACTGCTCGGCCACACCAAGATCGAGAGCACCGTCCGCTATCTCGGCATCGAGATTGACGACGCCATCGAGATCGCAGAGAAAATCGGCATCTGAACTTCCGGGGCGCGGCCATCGGCTTCGCCCCTTCTTGATAGTGAGGCCCTGGATGAAGCCGTCCACGCGCAAGAAACGCCCAACTCCTGCTTTGATGGATCAGGTGCGCATCACGCGCGATGGCAACGACGCCATCATTGAATACGCGGACCCCATGATTTCGGGCACACGGCTCACAATCGGGTCTCAGATCAAGGGCATGACGGACAAGGCCATCATTGACGTCTTCAATGGGGTGATGGCTGCCCAGGAGAAGCTTATTGGGGACTGGGATCGAACAGTGACGGAGATGCTCCCTGGCGCTCCCCAATCGAATACCGCAAGGACCTCGACCAAATAGTGCCCCTGGCCGAAGTCATACGCTGTTACGTCGACGATGGCGGAGAGGACGGAGAGACGACGGTGCACATCGACGGCAAAGAGCTGTCGCTGGCCGAGTTCGGACAGCTCCTCAAATACTATGCAGGTTGGGGAATGCGTGTGACGTTCCTCCCCGAAGAGCGCCTGACCGAGAACCCCACTCCGGTTCAACAGCACCCCAAGAAGCCGAGAAAGCGTTGAAACAGCAGGCGTTCCGTAGGAGCCGTAAGAACTATGCCGTTGACGACACTTGCGTCAGGTGTACCCCCAGATAGCTGCCGACAACGCGCACTGTTTCATTCATCGAGAAGGGCCAAAAGCCGATGTTCGTGCCCTTGGGTCGCAAGGTCAAATTACACAGGTACCGTTGATTACAGTTGGGCGCTGACGTTTCATCTGCATACTTGTCATGCCAACCTCGCTATGGCAGCTTGCTCGTGCTCGTGCTCGTGCTCGTGCTCGTGCTCGTGCTCGTGCTC
>JBEBJA010000242.1:0-3489 GCA_040080145.1 Hyphomicrobiaceae bacterium | reverse complement strand
ATGTTTGACTTCCTTGCGGCAGTCGACGGCTCGTTCGCGCACCAATACAGCGCTGATTGTGGTTTGAACTTCAGGAACTTCAAGCCGTCTAAATCGATAGGCTCGCGCCGGTTGGTGCCGACGGCCGCAAACTCGAACCCACTGGTTGGAGGTTTGATTGCCTCCAGGTCCACCAATGCAAGCGATAGGTTAGGTAGTGTGTTAGTCGAATGTTTTGGGAGTTGTGGTCTGCTTTTTAATAGGTTCGATTTTTTTAACGGCGTGCGTCTTGGTTATTTCCCCTCCGACAAGCGGCAGATTGGCGCAATGCATTTGACGAGGGGTAGCTAAAAGCGGACAGGCTTGAAGTGTTGGTAACGACGCTGTTCGCGCGTTGGGAGGATGCCATGTCGAAGACACTCTACGCTCACACTTTGGACGGAAGGCCGGAATCGGAATGGGAGTTGCTCGACGATCATTTGGCCCGCGTCGCGAATCGGGCAGCGGCGTTCACCGCCAAATTCGGTGCAGAAGGTTGGGGACGCGCGGCCGGTCAACTGCATGATATTGGCAAGGCCAAGCCAGGGTTCCAGGCGTTGTTGCGTGGCGAACTCAGATCTGAGCCCCATGCTGCGGAAGGTGGCAAGGCGGCCCTTGCCCAATATGCCAAACATCATTTCTCACCGTTTAACGCACCGCTCGGTCAGATGCTGGCGTTCGCAATAGCTGGACATCATGCGGGTCTGGCCAACGGCAATGCTTTTGGGGGTGGCTTGACGCCTCTGAATGCACGAATTGAAGACGCGAGCGATGTGACGCCGTGGCTGGCACCGCTCTATCATCGCATCGAAAAGCAGCCGCCGCCATTGAAGGCGGCTCTCATCGCTCAAGGGGCCGGCACGGTCTGCGATCCGTTCGGCTGGGCGTTCTTCACTCGCATGATCTTTTCGGCTCTCGTCGACGCCGATCGGCTGGAAACCGAGAAGTGGCATGCTGAAAAGGCAAATGAACCAGTTGTGCGTGGCTGGTCCGGGGACATCGCCAACCTAAAGTGCGCACTCGACGCCCACCTAGTTGGGATGCCCCGCGACGACACCCCCATCAACCGTTTGCGCGCCGAAGTCTTGGCAGATGCCCGCCAGGTAGCAGTCGCACAGAGCCCCGGGTTGTTTGCCCTGACCGTACCCACAGGAGGTGGTAAGACCCTGGCATCGCTGGCGTTTGCCATGGACCATGCGGTCAAGCACAAGCTCAACCGGATCATCTACGTCATCCCGTTCACGTCAATCGTCGAGCAGACGGCCGAGGTATTCCGCACGGCTCTCGGCGACACGACGGCGATACTCGAGCACCACAGCGGGTTCGATGCCGACAGGTTCGATCCGCCCAACGACGAGGAAAACCCCGACGGTTCGGAAAAAATCCGTCGCGACACTGAAAACTGGGACCGGCCCATCATCGTGACGACGGCGGTGCAGTTCTTTGAGAGTCTGTTTTCGAACCGCACGTCACGGTGTCGAAAATTGCACAACATCGCCCGCTCTGTCATCGTGCTGGACGAAGTGCAGACGTTGCCACTGCCGGTGCTGCGCCCGTGCCTTGCAGCCCTGACAGAATTGGCGCGCGGCTATGGCAGCAGTGTTGTGTTGTGCACCGCCACCCAGCCAGCGCTGACACGCGAGGCCGGCCTCAAGGCACCGGAAGCTCTGGTGGGCGTGCGTGAAATCGTGCCGCCCGAACGCAATTTGTACACCCGGTTGAAGCGAGTGCGGGCCGAGCGCTCCGGCACTTTGACCGACGATCAGTTGATTGAGCAGATCGCGAACGTCGATCAAGGCCTTATCGTCGTGAATAACCGGCGTCATGCCCGCGAACTGTTTGACAAGCTGCACAAGTCCGGGATCGAAGGCTCATGCCACCTGACAACTGCGATGACGGCGGCCCACCGTCAGGCCGTGCTGGCTGAAATCCGGTCAGGCTTGAAATCCGGTCGACCCGTGCGGCTCATCTCGACCTCGCTAATCGAGGCTGGCGTCGACATCTCGTTCAAGGCGGTGTGGCGAGCATTTGCTGGTCTTGACCAAATTGCTCAAGCGGCAGGACGCTGCAACCGCAACGGCGAACTCGGCATCGATGGTGGGCAACTAACCATTTTCGAACCCGAGGCGATCGAAGGGCGCAAGCCGCCGCGCGAACTCGAACAAAATGCCGAGACGACGAAGCGCGTGCTGGATCGATTGGCCAGCTCCGATCCGCTCTCGCCAGATGCGGTCGCGGCCTACTTCACCGAACTTCTATGGATGAAGGATGACGGCCATCACGTCGCGGCACTCGACAGCAAAAAAGTCGGGGAACGTAAGATCGAGGGAATCATGAAGGCCACCTGGGAAAGCGGGCACGGCCTCAACTTCTGTTTTGCCGACATCGCCCAGGCGTTCCGCATCATCGATGACACGATGGTGCCTGTCATCATCCCGGCATCGATCAAGGCATACGATGCTGACCCGGACGCGGTCATGCGGACGCTTGACTACGTCTCATCCGCTGGCGGCATCGCGCGTGCCGTACAGCGCCATATTGTGCAAATACCACGCTCGGCGCGGGCCAAATTGATTGCAGCCAAGGCTGCGGTTGTGATTCGTCCGCAAGACTTCGGCGACCAGTTCGTGAGGCTCGAAAACAGCGACATTTATCGCGAGATGGGTCTGGATTGGTCCGACCCGACCTTCCGAACAATCGAAGGCTTGATTGCTTAACGCGGGCCGAGCGGAGGACCGCCCGGCCCGCTACGCCGACCGTCACAATTCCGACGGTTATAATGTTTCAATCCACAGTCAGGCGACTGATTTTTACCCCATACGCGCGTGACACTTAGCCTGATGGAGAGGCTCGAATCTTGGGGTCACTGCTGCTCACTTTGGACGGGTGGCAAGAAGCCATTAGCACGCGCTTGACCGTAAGGCAATTTTTTCCAACGGTAATAATGAAATTGACATTGAATTGCTTGTGACGCACACTGCTTATCAGTGGAGGGCTTTCATGATCGCGTTGCTTGTCTGGGGTGACTTCGCCTGCTTTACGAGGCCAGAGTTTAAATCCGAGCGCGTCTCCTATGACGTGATGACGCCCTCGGCGGCGCGCGGCATTCTGGAGGCGGTCCACTGGAAGCCGGCCATTGTCTGGGTGATCGACCGCATTCATGTGTTGAAGCCCATCAAGTTCCAGACCTTCCGGCGCAACGAGGTGGCGTCCAAAATTCCGGCTGGAAAAATGCGCACGGCGCTGGAGCGGGACTCGCTCGATAGGCTCGGCCTTGCCGTCGATGATGACCGCCAGCAAAGGGCGACGACTGCGCTGACTAATGTGGCCTACGTGATCGAAGCGCACTTCGAAATGACTGCCAAAGCCGGTGAGGATGATGCTGTGGACGGCACCCTACCATCGGCGTCTAGGCGCCATAGAGTGATCGTTGCGAAACGCATCATTCCCAGGAAAGGGGCCGTCCATGAC
>JBEBJA010000248.1:0-15537 GCA_040080145.1 Hyphomicrobiaceae bacterium | reverse complement strand
ACTCAGCACCTTGCACTTCAACTTCCTCAACCACCGCCAATCCATGCTGGCAGCGAAGATGAACTGGCACGCCCCCGGACCCGGCCCGGCCCACCAGCTCTGGCGCATGAACCTCCACTACATGGAATACCTCGAAGACGTCTCCGATGAAGCGTTCGGCATCCTCGTCACGCTCTGGATCGACGCGCATCCCCCGGGCACCCCGGGTGCATGGCGCGACAGCTGGAACAGCTACGCCCTCTCCCTGCGCGTTGTCGTCTGGATGCAACAGCTAGCGCGTCACCGCGACCGTCTGCCCGACGATATCGTCAAGCGCGCCGAAGCCAGCCTGACCACCCAGCTCCGCTTCCTGATGCGCAACCTGGAAACCGACCTCGGCGGCAACCACCTCATCAAGAACATCAAGGCCCTGATCTGGGGAGCGGCCTACTTCACCGGCCCCGAACCGGACCGTTGGCGCGCCCGCGCCTTAAGCCTCCTGCAAACCGAACTCGCCCATCAAATCTTAGCCGACGGCGTCCACGACGAACGCTCCCCCTCCTACCACTGCCAGGTCTTCGCCGACCTCCTCGAATGCCGCCACGCCCTTGGCTCAACCCCACTCAACGGCAACCTCGACCACCTGCTCACCCGCATGGCGCAAGCCGCAGCCGACCTCACTCACCCCGACGGCTTCCCGGCCCAGTTCAACGACGCCGGGCTGACCATGTGCTATCCCCCCGCCACCTGCCTGGACGCCTACGCCAGCCTCGGCCACGACCGTCCATACCCCCGTGCCGTCTTCGCCTACGAATCCGCCGGCTACTTCGGCCTCCATGCCCCCGACGCGACCCTCATCGCCGACTGCGGCCGCATCGCCCCCGACGACCTCCCAGCCCATGGCCACGGCGATGTCCTCAGCTTCGAACTCTCGGTTTGCGGCCAGCGCCTCATCGTCGATCAAGGCGTGTTCGAATACATCGCGGGCGAAAAGCGCCGCCAATCGCGCGCCGCCTCACGCCACAACACGCTCTGCTTTGACGGCGCGGATCAGGCCGACTTCTTCGGCGCATTCCGCTGCGGTCGCCGCCCCAACGTCACGGTCCGCGCCTACGCCGCCACCCCCGATGGCTTCACCCTCGAAGGCACCCACGACGGCTTCGCCCATCTTCCCGGATCGCCCCGCCACATCCGCCGCTTCGACGCATCGCCCAGCGCTCTGGAAATCTTTGACACCATCGAAGGCGAACCTAAGACCGTTGCCGCCATCACCTTCCTGCTGCACCCCAGCGCCCGAGTCACAACAACCGCCACCGGCGTGCTCATCGACCAGCCCGACGCCAACACGACGATCCAGTCCTCGCACCCCATCACCATTGAGCCCGCCGTCTGGTGGCCCGACATGGGCCACGAACACGCGACCCACCGCCTCAAGATCACTCTCCCCCCTGGTACCCGCACCAACACCACCCGCCTCACCTGGACCGCAAATCAAACTGACGGCACCCCCTCTATCCTCACGGGCACCCAGATTCCCCTCCCCCTTGCGGGGAGGGGTTAGGGGTGGGGGTCTCCCAACTCCCTCATTTCTTCGCCTTCTTCGCAGCCTCCGCCACCAGCCGCGTCAGCGTCTGCGTCTGCTGTGCGAGCGTCAGCGCCTGCGTCTGCGCAAACCGCGTTTGAATTTCCATGTACTCAGTTACGTCGTGTGCCTCGGCCAATTCCGCCGCCAGCCGGAAGTTCGCATCCATGTTCAGCTCGCCATACTGCTTGGCCTTGAGCTGCACGAACGTCGGCCGCATGTCCGCCGGAGCCGCCCCCATCAGATCCTGCGCCTGCTTTGCAAGTCCTAAAAACTGCTCGTACGCCGCGCGCGTCTGCTCCACGTTCTTCTCGGCCATGTCCCGGATGGCAGCGGAAATATCACCGGATGGCTTATCGAACATTACAGGCTCCTTTTGAAAACGCGCGCGGGGTTGATGGAGTGGCCGCGCGCAAACAAGAAAGCACCATAACGCATCTTCGCCGCATCAATCCAGGGTCGCCGCCTCTACGATCAACCTACACCACTGGACAATCACCGTTTTCCTGTCCCAGATGCGTTCATGACGGACCAACCCGACAAAGACGCGCAGACCTTGCGCCTGATTGCCAAACGCATTTCGCAAGGCATCGCCCAGACGCCAGCCCCCGCGCCGGCCGATGCAGCGCCGCGCCTGACACCTGCCGCACAGCACTTGGCCAAACTCGCCCACGAACTGCGTACACCCTTGTCGGCCATCGTGGCTGCCGCCGAAATCATGCGCGATGAACGCTTCGGCCCCATCGGCGATCCCCGGTATCGCGACTACGCCTCAGGCATCTTTGACGGTGCCCACCACGCTCTCGGCGTCATCAACGCCATGCTCGGCACATCCTGCCCCTCCGGACGCAACGCCGACGCCATCGCCTTCGCCCAACTCGACCTCAACACGCTCGCCGCACAGGTCGCAGCCAGTGTCCATGCCCTATTGGAAGCCGCCGGTCTCGCCGTCGAACTCCGCCTCGAACCACGCCTACCCAACATTATCGCCGACCCCGTCACTGTACGCCAGATGCTGCTCAACCTCGTCACCAACGCGATGCGCGCCACCCCCGCCGGGGGCAGCATCGTCGTCGCAACCTCCTACGACCTCGCCGGTCCCGTCCACCTGACCGTCTCCGACACCGGCACCGGCATGAGCGAACCCGAAATCGCCCGCGCACTCGACCCCGGCCGGCCATCCGATTTCGAACCTCGCCCGTCCGGCGGCTTAGGGTTGGGCTACCCGCTCATCTGGCGCTTGGCCGACCTCAACGGCGCAACGCTTGCCATCACCAGCGAACCCGGCGACGGCACCTGCGTTTCCATCACGTTCGCCGCGGGCCGTGTCATCCCGATCTAAATGCCCCTGCAAAATCAATCGCCTTGATCCAGCTCAACCCCTTGTAGAATTTGAATAATTCTAAGGTAAAATTTCTTCTCAGGCGACGTTTCGTCCATTGACCATCCAGCGCCAGGCAGCTTACCTAGCCGGGCGCGAGACGCTCGCGCGGGGCTAAGCCCCTCACCGATACCGGGGCCTTGAACCTCGGCCATTGGAGTCGACCATGACCTTGAACGCATCTGCGCGTCGCACTGGCTTGCGCGCTCTTTTCCTCACGACACTCGCTTTAGGCTCCGCTCCCGCGTCCGCCGCCAGCGAGGTCAACATCTATTCATACCGTGAGCCCAAGCTCATGGAGCCGCTGCTCAAAGCCTTCACCGAAAAGACCGGTGTCAAAGCAAACATGATCTTTGCCTCAAGCGGCTTGGTCGAACGCATGACCGCCGAAGGCCGCAACAGCCCCGCCGATGTCCTCCTCACCAATGAATTCGGCCTCCTCGTCCAGGCCCAAGCCGCAGGCATCACCCAGCCCGTCACCTCGCCAGCCCTCGAAAAGGCAATTCCCGCAGGCTACCGCGACCCCGCCGGCAACTGGTTCGGCCTCACCAAGCGCGCCCGCGTCGCCTACGTCTCCAAAGACCGCGTCAAACAGCCCACCCTGACCTACGAAGAATTTGCCGACCCCAAGTGGAAGGGCAAAATCTGCATCCGCTCCGGCCAGCACACCTATAACATCTCGCTTATCGCCTCCATGATCGCCCACCTCGGCGACGCCAAGGCCGAAGCCTGGCTCAACGGCGTCAAGGCAAACCTCGCGCGTAAACCCGCTGGAGGCGACCGCGAAGCCGTCCGCGACGTCGCCGCAGGTCAGTGCGACATCGCCATTAGCAACACCTATTACATGGCCGCAATGCTCAATAACCCCGAACAGAAGGCCTGGGCCGATGCCGTCCGCATCGTGTTCCCCGACAACGACGGTCGCGGCACCCACATCAACATCTCCGGCGCATCCGTCGCCGCCAATGCCCCCAACAAAGCCAACGCTATCGCACTGATCGAATTCCTGGCCTCACCTGATGCCCAGAAACTGTACGCCAGCTCCAACGGCGAATACCCCGTCGTCGAAGGCGTCGAGGTCTCACCGGTAATCGCAAGCTGGGGAACCCCCAAGCCGGACACCCTGCCCCTCGCCGAAATCGCCAAACTGCGCAAAAAGGCCTCAGAACTCGTCGACAAAACCGGCTTCGACCAAGGCGCATCCCACTAACAATTCCATCGCCCAAACGCCGCTTGCCAAGGACCGGACACGCAGAACACGTTTCCGGTCCAAACCTAAGGGTCTGTCGAAGAAAGAGCTTTGTTATTTCAATGAGTTAATCTGCCAGGAGAAGCCTAAAGACCGTAGCATACGCTATGGACGAGGGGTTGGATGCCGCAGATGACAAATAGAAACCTTTGAAATCATGGAGTAACTTTCCGGACAGACTCTAAGTGGCGGCAGAGGAAGTCAATCCGAATAACTCCGTCATCCCGGCGTCATCGCGCAGCGATGCTCCGCATCGAAGGCCGGGACCCAAGCAACCATCAGTTTGCTGGAAAGTCACTGCTTATGGCATCACGCCTGCCGTCTATCTGGCACCAATTAGACACAGCCCCCGAGCGCCTCGTCGGCCTCGGTTTCCGTTGCGCCATGACCTGCCTCAGACCCGGCAGCAACTGCACTGCACTACAATCCTGCGCGCTTTTGAACGCCTCGATCAAAGCCCACCGCCTGCCAGCCAAACTCAACGCTGAGTTCACCGCCTGGGCCCTCGCGGTCGATGCCACCGCCGAACGGCCAATCGAACTCTCCGCCCTCGAACACCCATCCTTCAGCTCTGACGAGTCCCTGGCCATCGCCCTCGTCGCCGCCTGCCAGCACGCCCATTGCCCAGCCCTGACCGCGTGCGCATCCGCTCTACTCGGCTCTCACGACCTCGGCCGCGCTCTTGCGGCCACCCAAATCCTCGCCCATACCCTTTTCACCGCCAACGCCGTATTACATCCCCGCGATAGCACCGAACTCGATCCCTATGCTCATTTCCCATCAAACCCGAAGCTGAGTGTCCATTGACTAATTTTTCGTCATGGCCGCGTAGGCGGCCACCCACGACAAGAAGCAATTTGGACGACGATCCAAGTTTGGTTCAGCTTTGCCTGCACGAAGCGGCCAAATCGCGCTGCATCGCAAAAGCTCCACTGACAAATTTGGTACTCCCAAATGCACGATAGCGCCCCACCCCGATCCAGCAGCCTGATCGCAACCTCCTGGCGCGCGCTGTCCGTTTGGCGCGCCCGCCGCCGTGCCTCCCCCGTGTGGAGCGTCGTCGTCGCGCTGATTCTCGCCGTCATCGCGATGCCCGTCGTCACCGTACTCGCCCTCGCCATAGCGCCCTCCGACAACATCTGGCCCAAGCTTGTCGCCAGCGTCCTGCCGTCCGCGCTCTACAATACCCTCGCCCTCATGATCCTGACCGGCGCGCTCACCCTGGCAACGGGGGCCGCCACCGCATGGCTCGTCACCATGTACCGTTTCCCTGGCCGCGCCCTTGCCGACCGCCTGCTCGTCCTGCCGCTCGCCATCCCGACCTACATCATCGCCTACGTCTACGCCGACCTTCTCTCCTACGCTGGCCCCATCCAAACCGGCCTCCGATCCCTGTTCGGCCTTGGCCCCGGCTCGGGCGCGGTCCTCCCCGAAATCCGCTCCCTCCCCGGCGCAGTCTTCGTCATGGCAAGCGTCCTCTACCCCTACGTCTACCTCAGTGCCCGCGCGAGCTTCGTCCAGCAATCCGTCTGCGCCCTCGAAGTCGCCCGCACCTTGGGCCGAACGCCGATGGGTGCCTTCTGGTCCGTCGCCTTGCCCATGGCCCGCCCCGCCCTCGTCGCGGGATGCGCGCTCGTCATGATGGAATGCTTGGCAGACCTCGCCGCCGTCCAATACCTCGGCGTCCCAACCCTCACGGCCTCGATCTATTCAACCTGGCTCCAGCGCTCCAACCTCGGCGGCGCAGCCCAGCTCGCCGCCATCTTGATCGCCATTGTCGCCGCCGTCTTCGCAACTGAAACCTGGGCCCGCGGCGAAGCCAAAACCCACGGCACCACCGGTCGCTACCGCTCCATTCCCTTCCACGAACTCGAAGGTTGGAAGGCCACCGCCGCCGCCGTCTTCTGCATCATGCCCTTCATCGTCGGCTTCGCCATCCCCGCAGCCCTCTTGCTATCCAACGCGCTGACCCACATCGCACCTGCCTTCGAAGCGGGCTTCTGGCCAGCCGTCCGCAACTCGCTCGTCCTCGCCGTTTCCGCAGCCATCGCCTCCCTCGCCGTGGCACTTGTCCTGGCCTACGCCCGCCGCGTCGCTCCCAACGGCCTGACCCGCCCCGCCGCCCGCATTGCAGGCCTCGGTTACGCCCTCCCAGGCACCGTACTTGCGCTTGGGTTGCTGATCCCGCTGGGCAGTTTCGACAACGGGGTCGACGCCATCATGCGCGCAACCTTCGGCATCTCGACCGGCCTCATGCTGACCGGCTCGCTCCTCGCCCTTACCCTCGCCTACGTCATCCGCTTCCTGGCCGTCGCCCTGGGCGCGCTTGAAAGCGGCCTCTCGCGCATCTCGCCCAACCTCGACGCTGCTGCCCGTGCCCTCGGCGAAACCCCGCTCTCCGCCCTCCGTCGCGTCCACATCCCGTTGCTGACCCCGGCCTTGGCGTCAGGCGCGCTGCTGGTCTTCGTCGACGCCATGAAGGAACTGCCGGCAACACTCCTGATGCGCCCCTTCAATTTCGAAACCCTGGCGACCCACGTTTACTCCCTCGCCGCCATCGAACAATTCGAACAAGCCTCTTTGGGCGCACTCATGATCGTGCTCGCAGGCCTCGTGCCGGTCCTTGCCCTCCACCACACGGTCGCCAGCGGCCGTGCCGGTGGCCGCACGAGTAAAACGGCGCGCGGGAACCAAAGCCCCGCGGAATAATTACCAAAAATGCATTTTGCTCCCCGCGCGGGCATCGCGTACGACTATCTTCTGATCGTCGCAACCGCCTGACCGGTGACAATGAACCAACCCAATCGTCTCTGGAATCGCGACTTCGATATCCGCACCCGCGTGATTTCGTTGATTAGCGTGCTACTCATCCCCCTTCTCGCCCTCTCCGGATGGCTTGCCTACAGCTACGCCGATGCAGAACGCCGCGTCATCGAAACCAAACGCTACGACGCCGTCAACAACGTCACGTTCCTTTTCGATCGCGAGATTGGCCGGCTCCAGGGGGTATTGAATGGCGTCGCGCTGTCGCCCGCCCTGATTGGCGGCGATTTCGAAAACTTTCGCAGCCACGCGCAAACCATCGTCGCCGCGATCAACGGCCCGCTCACCGTCTTTGACACCGCTGGGCGCGAGCTGTTTTCCACCCGCCAGCCCAACGATCCTCCGCCCCAACGCGCGGTGCCAGTAGCGCCCATTGTCGGCCAAGCAAACTATCCTGTCGGCGTATCCGGTGTGACGCCACGCGACACCACCGATACCCCCACAGTAACCATCGCCGTCCCAGTCCTTCGCGACAACAAAACGATTTACATTCTCCAAAACACCATCGAACCGAGCCGCCTCAGCGGCCTGTTTGCCGACGCCGACCTTCAACCCACCTGGACCTCTGCCGTCGTCGACGGCCAAGGCCGCTTCATTGCCCGCAGCAAGAACTCAGACGCCAGCATTGGCGCCCTAGCCCGCCCCGAACTCGGCATTGCGGCCCGCGGCCCTGCCAGTGCGGGTGAATTCAACAACGTCACGCTTGAAGGCATTCAATCATCCAATTCGTTTCGCCGCTCCAAGTTGACTGGATGGACCTCCGTAGTTGCCGTCCCTGCCGTCGAGATCAACGCTCCCTTGCGCCGGACCCAGTTCCTGGTCCTGTTCGGTGGCTTGGCAATCTCGCTCACAAGCCTCGCCGTCGCCTGGAGGATGGCAACCCGCATATCCGAACCGGTCCGCAAGCTCAGCGAAGCCTCCGTCGCCCTTGTCGAAGGCCGCCCGCTACCGGAATTTCCCCACCAGATCACCGAGTTGACCGAAGTCCGCGTCGCCTTCGAACATGCCGGAGCCAAACTCGCCCACCTTGCCGCCATCGTCGCGTCCTCCGGCGACGCAATCCTGAGCGTCGGCCTCGACGGCAACGTCATGTCCTGGAACCCCGGTGCCGAACGCCTCTTCGGCTACAAGGCCGACGAAATCATCGGCCAGCCAAAGGCACTCATCATCCCCGATGACCTTCTCAAACAAGCGATGGATCAGCTAAAGCTCGCCCGGTCCGGCGAACGGGTCCGCACCGAAACGCAACGCCTGCGCAAAGACGGCACAAGCATTGAGGTCTCCCTCGACCTTGCCCCGATCGGCGACAAGA
This sequence comes from Hyphomicrobiaceae bacterium, assembly GCA_040080145.1. GTDB lineage: Bacteria > Pseudomonadota > Alphaproteobacteria > Rhizobiales > Hyphomicrobiaceae > JANXVY01. The sequence continues at coordinate 7,211 of JBEBJA010000248.1, read as the reverse complement.
ACGGCTCAATTATCGGCATGTCGACCATCGCGCACGACATCACCGAAAAGAAAGCCGCCGATAAGCACCAGCACTTTCTCATGCGCGAACTCACCCACCGCTCCAAAAACCTGCTCGCCGTTATCGACGCGATGGCCCGGCAGACCGTCCGCTCCGCCGATAGCCTCGCCGATTTCGAGAAGCGGTTTTCAAGCCGCATTCAGGGCCTCGCGGCCTCCCACGATCTGCTCGTCAGCCAAAACTGGGCAGCAGCTTCTTTGCGCGAACTGATTTCAAAGCACATTCAGATCTTCTCAGGCGACATCCACTCGCGCCTCGAAAGTTCCGGCCCAGACGTCTATGTCGGCGTCGAAGCGGCCCAAACCATCGGTCTTGCCCTGCACGAACTGGCCACCAATTCCGTGAAATACGGCGCGTTGTCCCGCCCCGGCGGAAAAATCCACGTCCATTGGTCGTTTGAAAACATGAGCGGCGACCGCAAGGGCCTCTGCGTCGTCTGGCAGGAGCGCGGCGGCCCGCCCGTCACCAAACCCGCCCGCACCGGTTTTGGCCACATCGTCATCGAACGAATGGTCGCCCAATCGCTCAGCGGTGACGTCACCTTGAACTATGCCCCCGGCGGCTTGATCTGGACGTTGAGGTTCCCCACCTCCCTCCTCGTCGATCTCTCGACCACATCACCCCCGCATCGCACCCCCGCCCTCACAACCTGATTCAGCCCCACTCCCCACTGCCTATTCTGCCGCCTCACGCGCCAAGAACCCGCCGCTTTGATGCGCCCACAAATCCGCGTAAAGCCCACCCCGCGCAATCAGTTCGGCATGGCTCCCATCTTCCACGATCCGGCCTTCATCCATCACGATCAACCGGTCGAGCGCCGCAATCGTCGACAGCCGGTGCGCAATCGCAATCACCGTCTTGTCGCGCATCAGGTTTGCCAGCTGCTCCTGGATCGCCGCCTCCGCCTCGCTGTCGAGCGCGCTTGTCGCCTCGTCCAGCACCAGGATCGGCGCGTTCTTCAACAACACCCGCGCAATGGCAATCCGCTGCCGTTGCCCGCCCGAGAGCTTCACGCCCCGCTCGCCCACCTGCGCATCATACCCGCGCCGTCCGCGCATATCCTCAAGGTCCACAATAAACTCCGCCGCCGATGCCTGCTCGGCAGCCCTGACCGCAGCCGGTATCCCTGCATCAGGCCGACCATATAAAATGTTGTCCATCACCGACCGATGCAACAGCGACGTGTCCTGCGTCACCATCCCGATCTGCGCCCGCAAACTGTCTTGCCTCACGTCCGCGATATTCTGCCCGTCGATCAGGATCCGACCGCTTTCGAGATCGTAAAACCGCAGCAGCAGATTGACGAGCGTCGACTTCCCCGCCCCCGAGCGCCCGATCAGCCCGACCTTCTCGCCAGCCTTGATCGTCAGCGACAACCCATCGAGCACCCCGCCTGGCCGGTCATCGTCTGCCGCTCGCGTCCGTCCATAATCAAAGCCAATCCGGTCGAACACGATTTCGCCGCGTGTCACGGCCAGCGCCGGTACGTCCGGCCTGTCGACCACGGTCTGAGGCCGCGAAACGGTTTCCATCCCTTCATGCACGACACCGATGTTTTCAAACACATCGGCGACGGTCCACATCACCCAGCCCGACATATTGACGATACGGATCGTCAGCCCTGTCACCAGCGTAATCGCACCAAGCGACACCAACCCGCCCTGCCACAGGACAATCGCGAGCCACGACGTCGCCACGATCAGCACCCCGTTGATAACGAACAGCGCGAACTCCATGGCGGTTGTCACCCGCGCCGCGCGCAAGTTCGCATCCAGCAGTTCCCGCAGCGCCGACCGCGCGTACTCGTCCTCGCGGTCGGTATGTGCGAACAGCTTCACCGTCAAAATGTTGGTGTAGCTGTCCACGATCCGGCCAGTGACCATCGAGCGCGCTTCGCTGGCCGCAACCGCACGCGCCTTCATCCGCGGCACGAAGTAGAATAGCGTCCCGAAATATACGACGAACCAGACCACGAGCGGTGCCAGCAATTTAACATCGGCCTGCGCAAACAACACCAGCGCCGAAACCCAGTAGATGGCAACAAACCAAAGCGCGTCGATCGAAGCCACGACGCTTGCCCTCAGCGCCGGTCCAACCTGCATCACCTTATTGGAAATACGCCCGGCGAAATCGTTCTGGAAAAACCCCAGGCTCTGGCGGAGCACGTAGGCATGCGTCTGCCAGCGCACCAGCGTGACGAACTGTCCGCTGATGACCTGATTTTTGATAAGATCGTGTCCCGCTGAAACCAGCGGCCGTGCAATCATGGCTATGAATGCCATCCACGCAAGCGATACCCAATGGTCGGCAATGAACGTCTCAGGCCTCGTCGCGTTCTTCATCAAATCGACAAGGTTGCCGATGAACGCAAACAGCGACGCCTCGATCACCGCCCCGATGAACCCAGCCACCAGCAACGCCGCAAACGCTGGCCACGCCTGCCGCACGAAATGCGCATAAAACGCCCATAGCGTCTCGGGTGGCCGCACCGCCCCGTCTCCGGCGAACGCATCAATCCGCGTTTCGGCCCACGTAAAAACCCGCTCAGCCAGCGCCCACGCTCTCCCCGAGACTGGCTTGAAGCGCTCTTGCGCCCGCGCAAATACTCCTTTTAACGGCATCACTAAAACTCACTCAACTTGCGGGAATGCGTGACATCCGGCACGTCAAACCAACGACTTACGTCATGGCCGCGAAGGCGGCCACCCACGGCAACTATGAGCAAGGAAGGAGCCTCTGAACCGCTCCAATCCGCACACAAGGCATGCTACGCTACCTTAAACGCTCTAACTCGCCAAAAGGATGACCTGTGACCGTTCCAACCGGCATTGCCGCCTCAACCAAAGCCACCCTCGCCGCAGCCCAGCCGCTCCCCACCCCTTTCGTCATGGCCGCGAAGGCGGCCACCCACGGCAACCATCAGCAAAGCATGAGAGTATTAGCCGCCCGAACCCCTCGGCTCCAAACCTCACCTGAAACATGCTAGGCCACACTCAAACGCTCTAACTCGCCAAAAGGATGACCTGTGACCGTTCCAACCGGCATTGCCGCCTCAACCAAAGCCACCCTCGCCGCAGCCCAGCCGCTCCCCTCTGCCAAACGCCTCGACGCCATGAAATCCAGCGCCCGCACCTGGTTTGAATCCTTGCGCGACGACATCTGCACCCGCTTTGAAAAGCTCGAAGACGACCTGCCCGCCGGCGGCCCCCATTCACACCTCCCCGCGGGCCGGTTCACCCGCACCCCCTGGCAGCGAAGCGATAATGAAACGAGCCAGTGCACCGATCACAGCGGTACTAAAGGCGGTGGCGGCGTCATGAGCATCATGAAAGGCCGCGTGTTCGAAAAAGTCGGCGTCCACGCCTCCACCGTCCAAGGCGAATTCGCCTCTGAATTCCGCAAGCAAATCCCCGGCGCAGAAGAAAACCCGCAGTTCTGGGCGTCCGGCATCTCGCTCATCGCCCACCTGCAAAACCCCCATGTCCCCGCCGTCCATATGAACACACGGCTCGTCGTCACCAACAAATGGTGGTTCGGCGGTGGCGCTGACTTGACCCCCGTCCTCGACCGCCGCCGCACCCAGTCCGACGCCGACACGCTGGCCTTCCACGCCGCCATGCACGGCGCATGCGAATCCCACAAAGCAATCGCCGATTATCCCAAACTCAAAACGTGGTGCGACGAATATTTCTTTCTCCCTCATCGCAACGAAATGCGCGGTGTCGGCGGCATCTTCTATGACTACCTCCAGCCTGCACCCAAACAGGGCGGCTTCGACGCGGCCCTCGCCTTCACCCAAGACGTTGGCCGTGCCTTCGCCCGCGTCTACCCCATGCTCGTGCGCGGCAACTTCGCGTTGCCATGGACGCCGCAAGACCGCGAAGAACAACTGATCCGCCGCGGCCGCTACGTGGAATTCAATCTGCTCTATGATCGCGGCACCACTTTCGGCCTCAAAACCGGCGGCAACGTCGACGCCATCCTCTCCTCCATGCCCCCCGAAGTAAAATGGCCCTGATCGGAAAAAATGGCGGGAACCCCCGCCATTCTGATACCAAACCGCAAAAGTACTGATTTTTGCGGTTTGGTATCCGCGCCTGAGGTTGGTGGGACGGCCATGCGCAATGTGTAGAGAATACCAGCCCGCAGGCTGTGAAACGAAGCGTCAAAACCTCTGCGGGTTGGTATTAGGGTCCGTCCGGAAAAGAGCTGCGCGATTTTCTTTGAGTTGATTTTTCATCAGACCGCCAGGAGAAGCCCGAAGGCCGCAGCCGAACCTAATCACGGAAAAACTTTCCGGACAGCCTCTTACGCCCGCGAAAAATTGTTGATCGGCTTGCATGTTGCCCGTTGAATATAATGGTTTGGGTGAGATTCAATCCATCTCACCCCTTCAATCTGCGAGGCCATCACGCACGCCACCATATGAGTATTTGGCTCAAGCGGAATTGGCGGCAATTGCCGGCACGATTGACCTTCCAATATCGAGCACACCACAAACACCAATTCCAGCATCTCAAATCTCCCGGACGGCACATTGTCAATTTGTAACTATTGACTGAACTTTAAAACACGCGCTCCGGTTCCATTGATGCGGTTGCCGCATCTTGCCAGGCAACAAAAAGAAGGGCGGCACACCTCGCGGCCCTTCTCCGGTATCCACCAATCAAACTAACCCCGGCGCGCCCTGCGCTCGGCCTCCATGTCGCTTACGCCGGGAGGCATAGCAAACGTCGCCGGTGTCAGCACGAACTTCGCCAAATCGCCGTTCAACCTGTCTTTTTCGGTGTAAAACAAGCCATGCGGCGCACCTGAATAAATTTCGAATTTCGCATGCGGCATCAGTCGTGCCGTCACCTGCCCGCTCGATTCAATCGGCACCGTTTGATCGTTATCACCGTGAATGATGAGTGTTGGCACATTAAAGGACTTTAGATCATCGCGGAAATCCGTCTCTGAAAATGCTTTCACGCAAGCCATCGTCGCAATCGGCGATGCGCGCATCGCATCCTCACACGTCGCCGATAGCATGGATGCACTCACCGGCGAACTCAGCATTCCAGAGCCGAAAAATGATTTCGAAAATTCCGTCAAAAACTCTGGCCGGTCGACCGACAAATTAAGCAGCATTCCTTCAAAAACAGTCGAATCAACCCCGCTCACGTTTTCCGGTGTCTTGAGAAGGTATGGCGTTACGGCCGAAATAAGCACTGCCTTGGCAACCCGCGCACCCCGGTGGCGGCTCATGTACCGTGCCACTTCGCCGCCGCCCATCGAGAACCCGGCCAGCGTCACGTCATGCAGGTCGAGCGCATCCATCAACGCTTTCAAGTCGTCGGCGAGCGTATCGAAATCGTAACCCTGTGGCGGATGATCTGACCGCCCGAACCCGCGCCTGTCATAAGCGATGCACCGGATGCCTTGCCCGCTCAGCACGGTCATCTGATATTCCCACATGCGCGTGCTCAGCGGCCACCCATGAATCATGACCAACGGCTGACCTTGACCGGACTCCTCATAAAACAGCTCGGTCCCGTCCTGCGCCTTGACGTACGGCATTGCATACTCCTGAAACTGAAAAAGGCAGCGCAGAAAATCTGCCGCCGGTCAGCGTCAACGCCGTGATTTATCTAGGGTTCCCCAGGCAGCCCTCAAACCCACAACTGCCCGTCCAGATACGCCCGCCCTGCCGCCGACGCAGGTCCTGCAAAAAACGCCGCTGCCCCGCCGACCTCCGTCACACGCCCATGCGCCATGAACACGACCTCGCTCGCGAGCCGCCGCGCTTGCCCGATGTCATGCGTCACCATCACGACCTTCGTCCCGCCCGCAAACGCCGTCGCAATCATCCGCTCCACCGCCAGCGTCGACGCCGGATCAAGGCTCGCCGTCGGCTCGTCGAGAAACAGCACCTCTGGAAACGACGCCAGCGCCCGCGCCATCGCAAGCCGCTGCTGCTCACCGCCCGACAACGCCCGCGCCGGGCTCGCAGCAAGCTCGGCCAACCCCGCCTGTTCAAGCACAAACCGAGCCGTCTGCCGCCGCGCAGCCCCAGGCCGGTGCGACAGCACGAATTCGATGTTGGCAAGCACCGAGCGCCGCAACAGCGTTGGCCGCTGAAACACCAGCGCCGACCGCCGCCCTGCCACATCGGCATCAACCCCTGCCCCCCAGATCACGCTGCCCGACGTCGGCTGAACCAGCCCATGCAGCACGCGCATGATCAGGCTCTTACCCGCCCCGTTCGACCCCATGATCACCGTCGGCCCGCCCGCAGCGATCACGAACGACACATCGTCGAGCAGCGCCTTTCCCGCCCGCACAACCCCGATCCCGCGCGCTTCGAGCGGCAGCAACCCAGCGGTAATCGGCGAATAGCTCCCAGCTTTTTCAAGCATACGCAGCCCCCGCCGCCGTCCGCCGCAACAGCGCCACACCGGCATTCACCGCAATCGCAATCCCAATCAAGATCGCCCCCAGTGCCAGCGCGAGCGCTAAGTCCCCCTTCGATGTCTCCAGCGCAATCGTCGTCGTCATGACGCGCGTCACCCGGTCGATATTCCCGCCCACGATAATGACCGCGCCCACCTCCGCAATCGCGCGACCAAACCCGGCCAGCGCCGCCGTCAGCAGCGAATACCGGTCTTCCCAGATCAGCGTCGCCATCGTCTCGCGCCTGGTCAACCGCATCGACCGGAACCACTCGTCGTATTCCAGATGCCGGTCGCTCAAGGACTGTCGCGCCAGCGCCGCGATCAGCGGCACCACCAGCACCGCCTGCGCAATGATCATTGCCGCCGGCGTATACAGCAGCCCGAACACCCCAAGCGGCCCCGCCCGCGACAGCATAAGATAGACCACCAGCCCCACCACGACAGGCGGCAACCCCATCATCGCACTCAACAAAGTCTCGGCGAACGCCTTCCCGCGAAATCGCCCGATCGCCAGCAGTGCCCCGAGCGGAATCCCAACCAGACAGCCAATCGCCACCGCCGACAGCGACACCCGCAGCGACAGCCACACGATCTCCGCAAGCCGCCCGTCCCCGGTCGTCAACAACGAAACCGCCAACGATAAAACCGACCCAAACTCGATCATGAACCGCGAAAAGCCTCAACCACCACCATTATTCCCCGCAAGCTATAACGCAC
>JBEBJA010000152.1:0-3515 GCA_040080145.1 Hyphomicrobiaceae bacterium | reverse complement strand
CCCCGATCCTGAAGGCCCGACGCCTGCCGAACAGGCAGCGGCGGCCGCCAAGCTCGACGCCGAACGTAAGGCCGCTGCCGCCGCCGCTGCGGCCAAGGCCAAAGCGGATAAAGCTAAGGCTGACAAGGCCAAGGCCGATAAGGCGAAAGCCGACAAAGCCAAGGCCGACAAGGCCAAAGCCGACAAGGAAAGGCAGCAGGCTGAGAGATTCGCCAAGATTCAGGACCTCCTGAAAAACACCCCCGATGACAGCCCGCCGAAGGCGAATACTACTCACGAAAAGTCTGGCGTCGTCAAACCAACCGGGAAAAGCGATACCGCGCAAAACCTCGGCCCGTCCGCCGGCACCCGGGACGGCCGCGACAATGTTCTGTCTGCCACCGAAAAAGACATGCTGAACAATATGCTCGATGCCCAGTTGAAACCACATTGGCGATTACCGGCGGCTGGCGGAGGGACGGAAACCCCGTTAGTTACCGTAACTTGGCGCCTAAACGCCGATGGGATGCTCAATGGCGAGCCTGCGGTGCAGCGGGCCCAAAACAATACGCAATTCCAACTCGCGGCAGAGGCTGCAATTCGTGCCATAAAATCAGCTCAACCTTTCAAGTTACCTGCCGACAAGTATGCCTTTTGGCGTGACAACTCCTGGACGTTCGACCCCAGCAAAATGCTCTAGAGGCAGAGGTTATGATGATCGCCAGCCATCTGCTCAGGATCGTCCACCCTATCTTGTTTGCGATCGTGGGACTTGCAGTCGCGCCCGTCGTCTTGATGGGAACTCCAGCGCTCGCCGCTGAGGAAGGGCTGATGTTGGTGCCCGGACAATTTGTGTCATGCGCAACGCCCGACCAAATAATCGAATATAGCAAAATACGTTCGCTCGAAAAGATCACAATATTGGAGGCGTTGAGTAAAACGAACAAATCAAGTGCTCCGCCGCCATGCATACTGCACGAAAAGATGGAACGTCACGTTGATTTCATGATGCGGGACCCGCTACCGGACCCTGTCGAAATTGGCGAGGCAAAGTTCTGGGTTTCCGGGGTGGAATTGAACACGCAACGTGGCGTCATTCGCTGGTCATTAAGTTGCGCAAATGCCAAAGGTGTTTGTATTGCTCTTGCATATGCGCAAATGCTGACTGAGATGATGCATCAGCAGTTGCAGGCTCATTGGCATGTGGACGCCGGCCACCGGGGCTATCAACTTCCTTCCGTCATCGTCAGCTGGCGCTTAAGCGCTGGAGGCATGCTAGAGGGCGAGCCTCAAGTGGTCTCCCCCCAAATAAATCGCGAGTTCAGGATTGCAGCCGAAGCAGCCACCCGCGCCATCAAAGCCGCGCAGCCCTTCAAATTTCCAATCGAAAAATTTGCCGATTGGCATGATAACACCTGGAAGTTCGACCCTAGCGAATTGGCCCCCAAATTGGACCCCGATAAGCTGGCCGGGCTGCTGAACAAATCCCCCGGCAACAGCCCGCCAAAGGCGCTGATCGACAAGTCGCAGAAACCAACCGGCGCCAAACCCACCGGCGACAGCAAAACCGCAACCAATCTTGGCCCTTTCGCCGGCACTGCTCAGGGCCGCGACAATGTCTTGTCGGCGATCGAAGCCGACATGCTGAACACCATAATAAATACCCAATTAACGAAACACTGGCGTCTGCCCGCCGGCGGTGGCGGCACCCAGACCCCCATCGTCGCCGTCCGCTGGACCCTGAAGCCCGACGGCACGCTCGACGGCGAACCTCAAGTGCTATCGCCCCAGAACAACCCCATGTTCCAGGTCGCCGCCGAAGCCGCCGTCCGCGCCATCAAAGCCGCTCAGCCGTTCAAACTGCCGCCGGAAAAATATGCCAACTGGCGTGATAACACCTGGAAGTTCGACCCCAGCAAGATGCTCTAGGGAGATCGTCATCCCGGCGCGCCCCATACGCGCCAAAATAAGCCCTTACTTTCTTCTCCCCCTGGGGAGAAGATGCCCGAAGGGCAGATGAGGGGTGCCTTCACTCGGCTGGCTTTGCAGAAGAGCCCCCTCACCCCCACCCTCTCCCCAGGGGGAGAGGGGGCCACCGTTTCGCTATGTTAGCGCCTATGGGCGAAGGCCGGGACCCAAGCGACACCATCGCCTGGGCCGGGAGTACCATATGCCGCCTGCTTTGTTTTCGCCAAAGAGTCCTGTCAAAGCGACTTGAGATCAGACCGCAGAAAGACCGATAGAATATCATGATGACCGCCGCTTCCATGCTCCGCTCTGCCCGCGCCCTGACGCTGGCCCTCGCAGCCCTGATCTCCCTGCCCCATCTTCCCGCGCACGCGCTTGAGGGCACCACCACCCAAGGCCAAATCGCCCCCACCCCGATCGCGCTGCCGTTCTTCCTCAGCGAAGACCCCAAACTCGGCCAGGACGTCGCCGCCGTCATTGCGGGCGACCTCGGCAACTCGGGCCTCTTCAAAGTCTTAGACCCCGCCTCCTACCTCGAGCAGATCCGCGACGTGAACACCGCGCCGAACTTCGCCAACTGGCGCGCCATCAAGTCCGACGCCCTCGCTGTCGGCAAAGTCTCGCGCAGCCCCGATGGCCGCATCGTTGCCGAATTCCGCCTCTGGGATGTGGTCAACGGCCGCCAGAAGGCCGGCCAGCGCTTCACGACGACCGCTCAGAACTGGCGCCGCATCGGCCACCTCATTGCCGACCAGATCTACGAGCAGTTGACCGGCGAAAAGGGCTACTTCGACACCCGCGTCGTCTACATCGACGAAACGGGCTCCAAGGAAAAGCGCACCAAGCGCCTCGCCATCATGGACCAGGATGGTGCCAACGTGCGCTTGCTCAGTCAGGGCAAGGACCTCGTGCTGACCCCGCGCTTCAGCCCGGTGTCGCAGGAAATCGCGTTCATGGGCTACCAGGGCGACAAGGCCAAGGTTTTCGTCATGAACCTGGAAACCGGACAGCGCCAGCAGGTTGGCGACTTCCCCGGTGAAACCTTTGCGCCGCGCTTCTCGCCCGATGGACAGCGCCTGCTGATGAGCGTGTCGAATGGTGCCACGACCGCAATCTTTGAAACCGACCTGCGCTCGAAACAATACCGCCAGCTCACCCAGACGACCGGGCTCGATACCAGCCCCAGCTATTCACCCGACAGCCGCCAGATCGTGTTCGAGTCCGACCGCGAAGGCACGCAGCAGCTCTACGTCATGAACGCCGATGGCTCCGGCGTCCGCCGCCTGTCGACCGGCGAAGGTCGCTATTCCACCCCCGTGTGGAGCCCGCGCGGCGACAACATCGCCTTCACCAAACAGGCCGGCGGCCGCTTCCTGATCGGCGTCATGCGCCCAGATGGCACCGGCGAACGCATCCTGAGCGAAGGTTTTCACGGTGAAGGTCCCACCTGGGCCCCCAATGGCCGCGTCCTGATGTTCTTCCGTGAAGGCCAGGGCGCGAAAGGTGGTCCCCAGATTCGCTCGGTCGATGTCACCGGCTACAACGAGCGCACGGTCCCAACGCCCGCC
>JBEBJA010000060.1:0-15639 GCA_040080145.1 Hyphomicrobiaceae bacterium | reverse complement strand
GTCGGGGCGGTTGCGGTCGTCGCTGTAGCCGGCCAGGGCGTCGTCGAGGAAGGTTTCTAGGCGCGCGTTGGCTCCGGCTTCGCCCGGTGTCCACTCTTTGCTGAAGCCGGATGACCAATCGGGTTTGGTGGGATGGAGCTGCCAGGAGGTAAGCGCATCGGTTTCAGGCCAACGGGCCGGTTTGGCGAGGGTTTTGGGGGCGGGGACTGGTCGTGCGACGGGGCCATCCGCTTGGAAGGCGCGCCAGAACGGGGTGTAAACCTTGAAGGGGTGGCCGGATTGGGTGCGGATGCTGTCGGGGCGTTTCATGACCGCACCGGACATGCGCTTGAATTCGATGCCGCGTGTGGCCAACTGGTCGTGGATACGTTGTTCGAGGGCGCTGGCCCACGGTTCGTAAGCGGCTTGGGTGAAGATTGCGGACGCGCCGGTTTCTTCGGCAAGTGTGGTCAGGACGGCGGCCGATTGGCCGCGTCGCAGGATCAGGCGGCCGTTGATCGCTTCGAGGCTGGCCGAGAGCGCGGCGAGGGATTTGTCGAGCCACCAGCGGGACGCGCCGCCATGTTTCCAGGCGCCGGGGGAGCTATCATCGAGGACGTAGAGTGGAATGACAGGCTGGCCTGTCTTGGCGGCAGCCGTCAGGGCGAGATGATTGGCCAAGCGAAGGTCCTGGCGGAACCAGACAATGACGGGGGGCATGGGTGTGCTTTCGGGGCAGGCGCGTGAGACGCGAGCAAAAAGATATAGTCGTTGAACGACAGAAGAGCGGGGTTAGATCAAGGCTGCTTGCAGTTTGAAGTTGCTTGAGCCGCTCGCTTTCCAAAGCTTGCTCGTCGTGACCTTGTTCGTCAACATTTACCCAGTTCGCTTTACCCAGTTCGCTTTACCCAGGCCGCTTTACCCAGTTCGCTTTACCCAGGCCGCTTTACCCAGGTCGCTTGGCCCAATGGGCATCGCCGCTTTTGATGTAGGCCCGGGCTTGCTTCGACCAGGACGCGGCAACTGAGCGGCTGTAGTTGAGATAAAGTTTCCCGTCGACGATTTCCCACGCATTTGGATCTGCCGATGCGGTGTACCCCTGGCTTACGGCATAGGCGCAATACCCGCCATATTGCGGCGCATACTTTGCAGGTTGCGCTAGAAATTCTGCTTTGTTGGCTTCATTGGCGAAGCGCCACGTCACGCCCTGGTGCACGGTCGAAATGCCAGTCAGCCCCTTCGTTGGCGCGCCAACGGAGAAATAGGCCACTGGATCGTAACCGCTTACCGCGAGCTTCTCCTTCGTGGCTGTGTAAACCTGGGGTGCCGCGATGACTTTCTCAGCCATGAGCGGCGTCGCTAATCCACCCATCAAAACGGCAGCGGTCAGCCAGATGGCGAGGGCGGGTATAATGCCGTCGCGCAGACGTTTTGACAGTTTGGTTGTTCGGCTGCGCGACGGTCTTCTCTCTTGTTTGCGTGTAGCCGCCCCACCAACCCTACGCGCGGATACCAGCCGACATAAGCCAGAACTTATGCCCGCTGGTATAACGACGTGCATTTTGATCTTAAACATCGCGCAAGCTCCAATCAGAATTCAGCTTGATCGGAGTTCGGCACGGCGCTGCGTTTGTTACGCCCGCTGGTCACGCTTGCGGATGCATTTGCAAGTTCAATTGCCAAAGAGCAGTTGTAAGATGGATTTGGGCTTTGGTGCGGGGCGCGGGGCTGAATTCTGGTTGCCGGCCGAGCGCTGCTGGCGCTCGTGCTTGGCCTTGTCGAGCTGGTCGAAGGGCGAGAACTGGCCGTCTTCATTGGTGCGGCCATCGGCGGCGCGCTGCTGCTTGGGTGTGAGCTGGGTTGAACTGGTCGACGGGCGGAGATTGAATTCGTCGGTTACGCCATCGACGCTTGCAACGACAACGCGGCCTTCTTCCCAGGTCCACGTGGCGGTCTTGGTGCCGAGCCTATGGGGTTCGACGGCGACCACGCTGCGCGCGTTGAGATCGACGATGGCGGTCAGCTCTACGTCTTGAGGGCCGGATTTGCCGGTGACGGCGCCGCCTTGGAAGCGCAGGATGCCGATGCCTTTGAGGGGGGCTTTTTTGACTTCCCAATCGATCAGTTTGGGCTGGCCGGTGCCAGGCGATTCCAGTGGCACGCGCAGTGCTGCGATTTCGGTGTTGACGGCGTAAAACTCCGTGCCACGGGTGACGACGGACCAGCCTTCGATGCCCAGACCTGCGACGGGTATGTCGGCGTTGTCGGCCATTTCGCCGCCGAGCCGCTTCAGGCCTTCGGCGACGAGGGCAAGCTGCGGGTTGGCTTCCAGCGCGCGGCGGTAGTCGCCGATTGCTTCGGTGGTGCGGCCTTGGGATTCGGCGATTGCACCGCGTGCCCAATAGACTTCGGCGCGGCTGGCATCGAGTTTGGCGGCGGTTTCGACGTCGCGCAGGCCGACATCCGTCTGGCCGGCCTCGGTATAAACAATGGCGCGATAAGCGAAAGTTGCGGCGTTGCGCGGGTCGATTTCAATAGCGCGATTCAAGTCGGCAAAGGCTTCTTCGAAGGCTTCGACGTAGCCGTTGCCGAGGCCGCGACCGGCGTAGGCGGCCGATGATTTGCCGTCTAATTCGATGGCACGGGAAAAGTCGCGAATGCTGGACGCAAAGTTGCGAACCCCTAAGTAAGCATGGCCGCGCAGGATGTAGAGTTCGGCGTTGCCGTTGTCGAAGGCAATGGCGCGCGAGAGGTCTTCGATGGCATCATCGTAGCGGTGGATTTTCAGTTTGGCGGCGGCGCGGCCGCGGTAGCCGTTGGAGAAGCGGGCGTCGGCGGTGACGGCGCGGCCGAAGTCGCGGATGGCGGCGTGGGGCTTGCCAAGTGCCAGCAGTATGCGACCGCGTCCGGCAAGCGGGACCGCGCTTTGCGGCATCAGTTCGATGGCGCGGGTGTAGTCGCGGATGGCATCTTCGGGCTGGCCGAGTTTGTCGTAGGCACCGGCGCGATTGGCGAAGGCGGCGGCGTAGCCTGGAGCCAGGAGGATGGCGCGGTCGAAGTCGCGGACGGCTTCTTTGGGCAGTGCCAGCGCGAGCAGCAGATTGCCACGGTTGTTGTACGTCGCGGGGTGTTCGGGGAAGAGCTGGACGGCGCGGTTGAAGTCGTCGATAGCGAGTTTGGTTTGGCCCGAGCGGGCATAGGCGACGGCACGGTCGTTGAGAATTGCGCCGCGCCGGTCATTGGTGAGGGTCTGGTCTTTCAGCGCTTCGGTGTATTGCGTGATGGCTTGCGGAGCGTTGCCGCGCAGCAGGAGGGAGGCGGCTTCCTGCGCAGCGTTCGATGTGGCGGGAGCTGTGGGCGCCGGGGCAGGGACTGGATCGCCGGGGGCGGCGTACGCGTCCGCTGCCGACAGGAGGCCGACGGCGAGCAGCGCTGTCATACCAGCCCGCAGAAGTTTTGACTCTTCGTTTGGTAGTCTGCGGGCTGGTATTTTCTTTTCTTTGCGCGTCATTGCCCCGCGATGCTTCGCATCGACGCCGCGTCGCTCTGAAAGATCGCCATGCGGCGCGGCAACCCCACGTGCGGATACCAACCCGCATAAGTCCGTACTTATGCGGGTTGGTATAAAACGTGATCTCGCGGTGCGTCGTGCCATGCGTGGTCCTCAAGATGATCTCATGCGGCGTATACCCGACTCGGCGTCAATAAAAGCTCATTGTGGCAAAGTATAACAGGGATTGGGCTTGGTGGCGGATAGCCGGGAACCTTGGAACGTGAAAATGCTTCACACAGCGCGCCGCTCGTTTTAGTAGTCAATTGTCCATTGATGAACCAATTTGCACCAGTGACCGGTTGTACCGTATCGAAGGATGAAACTGCATGAACCTATGGTTGCGGTTGATCTGGTTTGCTCTGACGGCGTGGCGGCGTCCGGCGCTCAGGGATGCGAACGAGGCGAGTGTGTTGAGGTTCCGGGTGTGGCCGAACGATCTTGATCTCAGTCTGCATATGAACAACGGGCGGTATCTCACGCTTATGGACCTGGGCCGGATGGATCTCATGGTTCGGATGGGGCTGTGGAGGGCGGTGCGGCGGCACAAGTGGACGCCGATCGCCTCGTCGATCATTGTTCGCTACCGGCGGGAGCTGATGCCTTTTGCGCGCTTCAGGCTGGAGACGCGCATGGTGTCGTGGGGCGAGGCGAGCGTCGTGATTGAGCAGGTGTTCGTGCTGACGAGTGGGCCGCATCAGGGGCAGGTTGCGGCGCGGGCGTTGTTCAAGGGCGGGATTTATTCGCGGGCTGAGCGGAAGTTCGTCAATATTTACAGGTTGATGGCTGAGATTGGGCAAACTGCGGAAAGTCCAGTGCCGACAGCCGAGGTCGAGTCGTTCGTCAAAGCGGATGGGGCCTTGAAAATGACGGCAGCGGGATATTCGGCGGAAGCGGCGAACGAGATTTAGTGGCTCGTTTGCGGAGATCCCTCTTACTTCAATGTTGGTTCCGAGAGCCCCCACCCCTAACCCCTCCCCGCAAAGGGGGAGGGGAATCTGTGCGTTAATACTTGAGGCGAAAATGGTTTGAAATCATGTGCTTGTGTGTGCAAGTCCAAGGGTTAATGAGGGGTTAACCGGGCGGTTTTTGGTGGGGAGGTTTAGTGGCCCGGCGTCGTCGTGGGGCCGTATAACTCTGACGAGACTCGCGTTTCGATGACGTTGTATGCGGAGCATCTCATGCGCGAACTTTAGGTTACATTGCGCCTGCGTCATCACCTTAAGTTGTGTTAACAAATCTTAGTCTGGCCTAGGTTGTGACTCGCGAATCGGTCACGCTGGCCGCCATGCGTAGTCATAAGTCATGGTTTGTTCCGCGCTGGTCAGTGGCGTTCGCGCTGGTTGTTGCGGCTTTATGTGGTCCCGCCTTTGCGCGGGGCGTCCCGATTATTCCACCGGACCTCATGTTGACGGGGCCCGCGCGCGTGGTCGACGGCGATACAATTGATATCGCCGGAAACCGTGTCCGGCTCGAAGGCATTGATGCGCCAGAGGTGGGCCAGACGTGCCAGAATGCCAGGGCCGAGACGTGGGATTGCGGAAATGCCGCGACACGGATGCTGGTAGCGTTGACCCAATATCGTAAAGTCGATTGCAAGGTCACCGGACTCGACAAGTATGGGCGGGTGCTGGCGGTGTGTGCCGTGGGCGGTGCCGACGTCAACGCCGAGATGGTCAAGCGCGGGTTTGCGTGGGCGTTCGTCAAGTATTCGAAACTCTATGTGGCCGAAGAGGCTGTTGCGCATAAAGCAGGTTTGGGCGTTTGGCAGGGGCCTGCGGTTCCGGCCTGGGACTACCGTTCGGGTAAGTGGACAGCAGCGGCACCCGATACGCCGCAGGGATGCGCGATCAAGGGCAACGTCTCGCGCTCGGGGCTGATCTATCACATGCCGTGGAGCCCTTGGTATCAGCGGGTGGCCATGTCGCCGGACAGGGGGACGCGGTGGTTCTGCACCGAGGCGGAAGCAATGGCGGCAGGCTGGCGTCCGGTGGCGTCGAGGTAGGCGGCGCGACGAGGGTCCGCCTGCCTTTAATGGAATCAAAGTCGGACCCTAAGCCTCTGTTTGGTCGTGCTTCTTTTCGGAAAACCGGTTCCCACCCCCGCCTTCGCGGGGGCATGCTTTTCCGGAAGCACTCTAGCGGATGCGCTGGCCGCTGAATCACGTCTATCTGAGCTGTCCCCTTAAAGGTGGTCGACGTTGCCAGATGGTCAGCTGACATCCTGATTGGCACGGATGCTGCATCGAAACGAATTGCTAATCATTGTCTCGAAGTGGGACATTGGAGCTTGAGCAATTGCGGGGGCATTCCAGTATGCAGCGTAACCAAAAAGAATTGCCGATTCAGGTGGAGAGGTGGAGGTCTGGGAAGATCGTCTTTAACAATAAAAATTCTGTTCTAGATTGTTTTGTTCAGAAGAAATCAGAAAATCTGGCGACTCTAAAAATACGAAACTCTATGCTTGTTCCGGAGTTTTTTGAGTTGCGAGTTACGTTTCCTGAGGAGATCTTTGCGTGTGAAGTGGTTCGAAAGTCAATCACCGAAATCGAGGCTGCCCTAAGCCGCAACTTGTTTGCGCCGGGCTTGAAGCGTCAACGGCGGTGATGTGCGAACATGATGAGATCGCTTTTTCGGTTAGCTTTCCTGCTCATTGTGATGAGAATAGCTCTCATGTTTTTTGTGGGGAACGAGTTGTGCAAAGAGTATCGAGCGTCCCACTTAGGAGGGAGCTACGCGAAGTTTTCTGGTGGTTCGAGCTGGATAGATAGAATTTCAGATTTCGATCCATTGGAGGTGTTTGAAAATTCATGCGTCGTCCAGCAATTCCGGTCATTGCGCAATGTCGTCGCGGAGATTGAGCATGAACTAACCCGGCGTTGAATCTGCGTTCTATGCCCCGGGCGCGGCGCACCGTTTTCGGGGGTTGTGCCGCGCACGGGGTGGTAGGTCGGCGGACAACGGCTTGACGGCTCGGTGGCGAGGGGCTTGAAGTTTCTGCCTTGATTTTGGAAGGCGGATAGGTTGGACGGTCGTCTCAAATCTCAGGTAGTGGCGTGGGCTCGGGCCGAGGGGTTCGAGGCGGTGGGGTTTGCGCGACCGGATGGGATTGGGCCTGCGGGTGAGCGGCTCGATGCTTTTCTGGCAGACGGCCGGCATGGCGATATGGAGTGGCTCGCGGCTCATGCGGACCGGCGGCGGTCGCCCGAGGCGTTGTGGCCGCAGGCGCGGTCGGTCATCATGCTGGGCATGAACTATGGGCCGGAGGCCGATCCGCTGGCGGTGCTGGATGAGCCTCTGCGCGGGGCGATTTCGGTCTACGCGCAGGGCCGCGATTATCACGACGTTCTGAAGGCGAAGCTCAAGCGGATCGCTGGGCAGCTGGCGGTGGCGTCGGGGGCGGACGTGAAGGTGTTCGTCGATACCGCACCGTTGATGGAAAAGCCGTTGGCGCAGGCGGCGGGGCTTGGCTGGCAGGGCAAGCATACCAACCTCGTGTCGCGGGCGCATGGGTCGTGGTTGATTCTGGGTGCCATCCTGACGACGGCGGAGTTGCCGCCGGATCGCGCGGAGGTCTCGCATTGCGGAAGCTGTACGCGGTGCCTCGACGTGTGCCCGACGCAGGCGTTTCCGGCACCGTATCAATTGGATGCGCGGCGGTGCATTGCGTATCTAACGATCGAGTATAAAGGGCACATCCGGTCCGAGTTCCGCGAGGCAATCGGCAACCGGGTGTTTGGATGCGATGATTGTCTGGCGGTTTGTCCGTGGAACAAGTATGCGCATGTGGCCAATGACATGAAACTCAAGGCGGGGGCTGACACGCGGCATCCGCCGTTGGCTGAGTTGCTGGCGTTGGACGATGCGGCGTTCCGGTTGCGGTTTGCGGGGACGCCGGTGAAGCGGACCGGGCGGGACCGGGTGGTTCGGAATGCGTTGATCGCGGCGGGGAATTCGGGGGACCGGGCGTTGCTGCCCGACGCCGTGCGGTTGCTGGCCGATGGGTCGGCGCTGGTTCGGGGGATGGCGGTTTGGGCGTTGAGCCGGTTGGGCGAGGCTGGCGAGGTTGAGGCGTTGCGTGCGCGGTATCTGCCGCGGGAAACGGATGAGGCAGTGCGTGCGGAGTGGGAGATGCTGAGGGTGCTCGCGTCTTGTGAAGTCTCTCAATCTTTACCCGCTGCTAAGCCTTTACCCCCACCCCTAACCCCTCCCCGCAAGGGGGAGGGGAACAGTGAAGAGGGATTCGGAGTATGAGCCGGTTGTTTTGTTTTGGGTTGGGGTACAGCGCGACGGCGTTGGCGGGGCGGCTGGCGGGCGAGGGCTGGCAGGTGAGTGCCACGGCGACGACGCCGGCGGGTGCCGAGCGGATCGCGGCGCTGGGGTATGAGGCGTTCGTGTTCGATGGGACGGCGCGCGATCCTGGCATTGCCAAGGCGCTGAGTGAGGCGACGCATGTGGTTGTGTCGGCGCCGCCGGGGGCTGCGGGTGATCCCGTGTTGAGGCGCTTTGGCGAGGACTTGGCAGCAAGCCCGAGCGCTTTATGGATCGGGTATTTGTCTACGATTGGGGTTTATGGCGATTGGCAGGGGACGTGGATTGATGAGACCTGCGAACTCAAGCCCGGGTCTGAACGCAGTATCCGGCGGGCGGCGGCGGAGGCCGACTGGCTGGAGCTGGGTGCCCGGACGGGGAAGTGGGTGATCGTGTTCCGGCTGGCTGGGATTTATGGGCCAGGCCGGAGTGCCATTGATAATATGCGGGAGGGAAGCGCACGCAGGATCGTGAAGGCGGGGCAGGTGTTCAACCGGATCCACCGTGACGATATTGCGGGTGTGGTGATGGCGGCGATCAAGGGGACGCCGCAACACGCGATCTACAATGTTTGCGACGACGAGCCTGGGCCGCCGCAGGATGTGGTGGCGTTTGCGGCGGAGTTGCTCGGCGTGGCAGTGCCGCCGGAGGTGCCTTTCGAGCAAGCGGTGCTGTCGCCGATGGGGGCGAGCTTTTATGCCGAGAACAAGCGGGCGAGCAACGCGCGAGCGAAGGGCGATCTGGGATGGCGTTTGCAATATCCCAGCTATCGGGAGGGGCTCACCGCAATTGCTAAAGCGCTGGGGCGGTAGCAAATTGATCCATCAATGATCGTCATTCAGGGGCCGTTCAGGCCGCAGTGTGTTTGATGCCATCATTGGACGCAAGAATGGACCGTTGCTTATGAACAGGTTGATCTCGCTACGGCACAATTTTTGACATGATGTGAGATCATTAAGCTGTTTGTCGAGTGTGAGCCCAAGCCATTTTGCTGTTTCATCGGATGGAGCGGATCGGGAGGTGTTCTGCTCTTGCAGTCTGAGCCATACAACCGAGCAATCCCATGCGCGCTTTTTCATTGGTTGTTTCCGTTGCAGTGTTGACTGCAACCTCCTCATTAATTTCTCAGACCGGGTTGGCCGCAGGTGCCAATCCGGCCCACGAGATGGCGCAGAAGTTTTCCGACGCGAGTGCGAACACGACCGCGTCTAAAGCTGCCGATGTGGCTAAGGACAAAGCGGTTAGCGAGGCTGACGTGGCCCGCATGAAGGCGGCGGCGGCTAAGAAGAAGGCGGAGGCCGCGCGAGCTGCGGCCAAGAAGCGCGAGAAGGAAGCCGCGCGTCTGCGCAAGGCGGACGAAGCCGATATGCTGGCGCGGGCTAAGGCTGAGGCCGATGAGCGGGAAGCCGAGCAGAGGCGTGCCGAGGACGAGGTGATCAAGGCCGAGGCGGAGCGCGAAAAGGCGACGGCTGAGGCCGAGAAGGCAGCGCTGGCGTTGACGGCTGAGGAGCAGCGCGCCCGGGAAGCCAAGGAGCAGGCGGACGAGGCGGAAGCCCGGCGCCGGGTTGCGGAGAAGCGCAAGCAGGAAGAGTTGGCCAAGCAGCGCGAGCAGGAGGTCGCTGCGGCTGAGCGCGAAAAGGCGGCGGCTGAGGAAAAGGCGCGGGGTGTTGCGCTGGCTGGCGCTCAAGAGCAGGCGGCAATTGAGAAGCAGCAGGCTGCAGACGCGCGCAAGGTTGAGGCGTTGGCTCAGAAGGCGCTGGTTGAAGCGGCAGATCGCGAGAAGGTTGTGGCTGCGCAGAAGGAGAAAGAGTTCGCTGCCGAGGCTGCGCGCAAGGCCGATGAGGCGGCGCAGAAGGCATTGGCCGAGGCGGTCGATAAGGTCGAGAATGATCGCAAGGCAGCTCTTGAAGCCAAGCGTGAAGAGGAGACGTTGCGGCTTGCCGAACGGCTCAAGGAAGCGCGCCGTCAGAAGGCTGCGGAGCTAGAGGCGGCGGAGCGGGACACCAAGCTTTCAGCGGAGAAGCGCGAGAAGGATTTGGCTGAGCAGAAGGCGAAGGAGATCGCCGCGCAGGAAGCGAAGGCTGCGGCTGACAAACGCGAGCGTGAAGCTGCCGAGCAGGTTGCTGCGAGGTTGGCGGCTGATAAGGCGGCAGTCGATGCGCGTGACCGGGAGATGGCCGAGCAGGCGGCGAAAGCTGCTGCGGCGGTTGCTGCTATGAAGGTCGCGGTGCCGGTTGACGCGGTGACGGCAGTGAAGCCGGTTGCCGCTGCGACGCATTCGGTTCGTGCGACGCATGCGAGCGTGCTGCTCATCATGGAGCCGGGCAATTACGGGATCCGGCGGTTCAACAAGACCCAGGCCGATCCGGTGCTGTGCGTTGGTCAGCTTTGTTATATCAGCCAGGGACCGGATGTGCCTGCGAAGGTCATGTCGCGGTTTGCGGCGCTTGGCACGGGCAATACGCTAGGTGGACGCGCAGGGGCGTGCCGGTTGCAGTTGTCGTGCGTGTTCCGGGGTGTCGATTTTGGGACGGGCCGTGTCGAGATTATGCCGGTCGATATGCACGTGCTGCGGCATGACCGGCGCGAGGTGTCGGTGATTGCGGCGGACCCGACATGCGCCGTGCGCGATGGAGGATTAGCGTGCGGTACGACGGTGAAGTCGGCCACCTACCGCGCGTGGATCGTGCCCGAGCCGGTGGCGGAAAAGGCAGGTGGGGAGAAGCTGAGCGCGGCGCTGGCTGGGGATTTGGGCAGGTAGGGCGGGGCTTAAGCCTTCGTATTTCGGGTCGTCAGGCTTGATTTGGCCAGAAGACCAGGGTCAGGGCAATCAGGAGCAGCCAAAGGCCGATCTCGATGGTTTCGGTGACTGGCTGGATGTTCGTGAGCCAACCCCAGACGTGGACGATGGTCATGAATATCCAAACGATCATCATGATCTCGAAGACCATGGTTATGCCGGTGCCATAGACGCCGGCGCGAAGGATTAGGAACTCCATCATGAGGACGAACGCGCCCAGGCAGCGGCCAAAGTAGATTGTCAGGTTGGTGTCCTCAGGGACGCGCCACAGCATCAGGCGGGCCCAAACGAGCGGCACCGCAAAGATCGGGATCGCGAAAAAGATTGTTGTGGCAATCCCAAGTACCAGCAGGAATTGTTGTGCGTTGGCAGACCAGATTCCGATCACGAAGCTACTCCGTAAATTTGATTGGCACCACGTGTGCCTCATGTGCTGATTCTTGATTGTGACTTAACGTCGGCTATTTCTGGGAAGTGTGCTTGCCATTTCGTGCCAAAATCCGCTGGGGTGTGACCGGATGAAGCCGCGAGCGGGGTTCACACGCGCGAGTTCGCTGGGACACATTGCCGACTTCGTCGAAGGGCAAGGCGTTTCTATTGCCCGCGTGTTTGCGGATGCCGATTTGCCTGTTGGTTTGCTTGAGCGTCCTGAAGGCCTTTTGCCGTTGAAGGATCAGTTTCAGTTGTTGGAACGGGCCGCACGACGGACAGGCGATGCGGCGTTCGGTGCGCGGCTTGGGACTGGTGTGCGGATTGCCAATCTTAGTGCATTTGGAAAGCACGTGAGTGCTGCGGACACACTGGGCGCGGCGATTGCGCTGGCATCGCAGCATCTGGCTGGGATGCTGCAAACGGCGACCGTGTTGGGGCTGATGCACGGCGGCGGGCGAGCGCAAATGACGTTGACGCTGCTTGAACCGGCGAGCGAGGGCCGGACACAGCATGAGCAGCTCGCGTTGTGGTACATGATCGATATTGTGCGGACATTCGCAGGCCAGGATTGGAGACCTCGGTTTGTGGCAACGACGGCCTTGCGCGGTTCGACGCGAGGTTCCTTGGAGCAGATTTACGGCGCTAATGTTGCGATGGGGCGGCACAATGCAGCGATCTCTTTTGATGAGGTGCTGTTGGCGCGAGCCAAACCGCATAACTTGCGTCCGGCAGTAGGCGATCCATTGGTGTTTTCAGAGCCGGTGGTTCCGGGTGACAGGGATTTTTGCGGGACGGTTTATGCGATTGCTGAGCTCGCGTTGCACGAGGGCATACCCCGCGTCGATTGGGTTGCCGGGAAACTCGGGATGACGCGGCGAACCTTGCAGCGGCGGCTCGGTGCGTGTGGCGTAACCTTCGCAGCAATAACTGAGGCAGCTATGTTTGCGCGGGCGAAGGGGATGCTGATTGATGAGAGGCTGGCCGTGACCGAGGTCGCGTTGCGGCTCGGCTATCAGGATGCCGCGCATTTCAGCCGGGCATTCAAGCGGTGGAGCGGGGTGCCGCCAAGCGCTTACCGGTAGGGTCCGGGTTCTGCGATGATCTGCCTATTACCCAAACTTCTTCTCGATGTAGTCTTCGACGAGGGTTTTGAAGTCGGAGGCGATGGTGGGGCCGCGCAGGGTCAGGGCTTTTTTGCCGTCGATGAAGACGGGGGCGGCGGGGGACTCGCCGGTGCCGGGCAGCGAGATGCCGATGTTGGCGTGCTTCGATTCACCGGGGCCGTTGACGATGCAGCCCATGACCGCGAACGTCAGGTTTTCGACGCCGGGATAGCGGGTTTTCCACTCGGGCATGCGGTCGGCGATCATGTTTTCGACGTCGCGGGCGAGTTGCTGGAACACGGTCGAGGTGGTGCGTCCGCAGCCGGGGCAGGCGGCGACGATGGGGACGAACGAGCGCAGGCCAATGGTCTGGAGGATTTCCTGGGCAACTTTGACTTCGGTGGTGCGGTCGCCGCCGGGCTCAGGTGTGAGCGAGACGCGGATGGTGTCGCCGATGCCTGATTGCAGCAGGATGCCCATGCCGACGGATGATGCGACGATGCCCTTCGAGCCCATGCCGGCTTCGGTCAGGCCGAGGTGGAGCGCGTAGTTGCAGCGCTTGGCGAGCAGGGTGTAGCTGCTGACGAGGTCTTGGACGGCGGAGACCTTGGCTGAGATGATGATTTTATCCGCGCCCATGCCGAGTTCTTCGGCGCGGGCGGCGGAGCCCAGGCCGGACTGGACCATGGCTTCGTGCATGACGGCGCGGGCGGAGTGCGGGCTTTCGGATTTCGCGTTTTCGTCCATCAGGTGGGTCAGCAGCTCCTGGTCGAGGCTGCCCCAGTTGACGCCGATGCGGACGGGTTTGCTGTGGCGGAGCGCGAGTTCGATGATCTGGCTGAACTGGGTGTCGCGCTTGGCTTTGAAACCGACGTTGCCGGGGTTGATGCGGTATTTGTCGAGGGCCTGCGCGCAGGCTGGGTTTTCGCTGAGCAGCGTGTGGCCGATGTAGTGGAAGTCGCCGATCAGGGGCACGGTGATGCCGCGCTGGCGTAGCTGGTCTTTGATGTGCGGAACGGCCTTGGCGGCTTCGTCGCGGTCGACGGTGATGCGGACGAGTTCGGACCCGGCGCGGGCGAGCGCTGCCACCTGCTCGACGGTGGCCGTGATGTCGGCGGTGTCGGTGTTGGTCATCGACTGCACGACGCACGGTGCGCCGCCGCCGACCTTGACCTTGCCCACCATGACGGGGACAGACTGGCGGCGCGGGGTCATGGTGGTGTCGGTGGTCATCGTTTGCCTTCGTGAGTGCATGAGCGCTTCGCGTATAGGGCTACCGCGACCTTATAGCTGCGCATGGCCGCCCCACCAACCCCATGCGCGTAAGGGCTACCGCCCTTAAACCCGTTCGGGGAGACCCCGAACCCCCTTCTTCTTATGACAAAGTGGGCCGGTGTGTCACTTCGTTGGCATGAATGCGCGAAGGGCGTGTGACTGGCTGAGGCCCAAGGAGAGAACCGCGCAGGTGGCCATGGCGAGGACGATGGCAGGGCCGCTGGGGATGTCGTAGGTGGTGGAGAGGGCAAGGCCGGTGACGACGCTTCCGGCGGCGATTGCGGCGGCGATGAGCGCCATGCGTTCGGCGGTCGTTGCAAGGGGACGTGCGGCGATGGCTGGGATGATGAGGAAGGCGATGGCGAGCATCGCGCCGACAATCTTCATGGCGAGCGCGATGGTGAGCGCGAGGAGTATCGTGAAGGCCATGCGGACGGCTTCGGTCGGGACGCCTTCGGCGGCGGCGAGTTCGGCGTGGATCGACATGCGCAACAGCGGTTGCCAGAGGAAGGTGAGGGCCGCGAGCACGCCTGCGCCGCCGCCGTAGACCCACCACAGGTCGCCGGTGGTCACGGAGAGGATGTCGCCGAACAGGTAGCCGATGAGATCGACGGCGGGGCCTTTCAGCGAGGCCGTGGCGACGACGCCAGCGGCGAGCGCGACGTGGTGGAGCAGGCCGAGCAGGCTGTCCATGGGGATGAGGGTTTGCTTGCCGAGCGCGATCAGCAGGAGGGCGACGGCGGTTGCGGTCAGCAGCACGGCGACGGTGAGGTTTGCTTGGAGGGCCAGGCCGAGCGCGATGCCGATGAGGCTTGCCTGCGCGATGGTTTCGCCGAAGTAGGCCATGCGCCGCCACACGACGATGCAGCCGAGCGGGGCCGCCACGACGGCAAGGCCGATGCCGGCGGCAAGCGCGCGGAGGAGGAAGGGGTCTAGGGTGAGGGGCATGGTTGGGGCTCTGGCGATTGGCTATTTCTTATGGGCTGGTTCAGCTTGCGAGAAAAGAACAAAAGTGGAACAATACGGTATTGCGGCGCGGTAAATGTAACTGTCCCTATTTCTTCCCCTATTTATTCATTTCTTCCGTATTTCGTATGCCATGTTGCACCTATTATTTTCGCGGCCTTTGCCGGGCGGTCGGATGAAGTTGGGGGCTGAATTGATGGTTGACTGGGTCCCGGCGCAACGCCTGGATGACGAGAATGGAGGGGGCGGTTTTTGTGTTGAGTCCCTCACTTGTCACTTCGTGACATCCTCTCCCGTACCGGGAGAGGGAAGTGAAGTGCGTTTGTAGAGGGAGGGTGCGGGTTTGGTGACCGGCTCGCCGCTGATGTCGTGGGTGTGGTCGTGGTGGTGGGTGTAGAGGGCGAAGGCGGGGGCGGCTTGGCCGAAGAGGCGGGCGTATTCGGGGTGGGAGGCGACCGCTTGCGGGTGGCCTGAGCAGCAGACGTGCTGGTTGATGCAGACGATGCGGTCGGTGTTGGCCATGACGATGTGGAGGTCGTGGGAGACGAGCAAGACGCCGAGTTTGCGGGTGTCGCGGAGGTTTGCGATCAGCGCGTAGAGGTCGGCTTCGCCCATGTGGTCGACGCCGCTTGCGGGTTCGTCGAGGACGAGCAGTTGGGGGCTGCGCAGGAGGGCGCGGGCGAGGACGACGCGCTGGAGTTCGCCGCCGGAGAGTTCGGCGACTTGTGACCCGGCTACGCGGGATGCGCCGGTTTCATCGAGGGTTGCGGCGATCTCGGTTGCGGATTTTTTCAGGCCGAGGTTGAGGAAGGTTGCGACGGTCAACGGGATGGTGCGGTCGATGTCGAAGCGTTGGGGGACGTAGCCGACGACGAGGTTTGGTCTGCGGGTGATTTTTCCAGCTGAGAGGGTTTCGAGGCCGAGGAGTGTGCGGACGAGGGTGGTTTTGCCGGCACCATTGGGGCCGATGACGGTGACGATCTCGGACGGGTTGAGGGTGATGTCTATGCCGGAAATGAGGGTGCGGCCGGATTTGGTGACGGTGAGGCCGCGGCCGGACATGAGGGCGTCTGGGTTCAGTTCGGGCGGCGGGTTGTGGTCGTGACCGCAGCAGGAATGGTCGTGGGTGTTGGGGGTGTCCATCAGGGGACCTTTGTTTCGTTGTTTGAATTCGCGAAACATTTTCCCCGGACAGAGGCTCCCACCGCTTGACCCACCCCCACC
>JBEBJA010000180.1:0-15724 GCA_040080145.1 Hyphomicrobiaceae bacterium | reverse complement strand
CACTCGGCTGGCTTTGCAGAAGAGCCCCCTCACCCCAACCCTCTCCCCAGGGGGAGAGGGGGCCACCGTTTCGCTATGTTAGCGCCTATGGGCCTCCGCCGGGATGACGAACGGGAGGGAGTGGCGTTCAGGCTGCAGGCGTTTCCTTCGGGGTGGCGGTGGGGGCGGCCTGCGGTTGTTGCTGCTGTTGCTGGCCAGTCGACGATTGGGACTGGCTCTGGGTTTGCGAGACGTCGATGACTTCGACGTGGACGTCGAGGGTTTCTTTGACGCTGCTTGTGCCCGAAGGAATTGGGCGGCTGCCGCGGATGGGGCTTGCGGACGCAGAGTCGAGGCCAGTTGCTAAGCGCACAAAGCGTTCGTCGGGGCAGACGAGGTTGGCGACGTCAAAGCCGACCCAACCTAAATGATTGACGTAGGCTTCGGCCCAGGCGTGGTGGGCAGCTTCTGGACCTTCGGCGCCAGATAGGAAATAGCCGTTCACGTAGCGGGCGGGGATGCCGAGGCTGCGGGCGGCGGTGATGAACACGTGGGCGTGGTCCTGGCAGACGCCTTTGCCTTGGGCCAGTACTTCCGCGGCAGGCGTGAGCTGGCTGGTGGAGCCGGGTTCGTATTCGACGCGCTCGCGGATCGCCTCGGTCAAGGCATGGAGGCGGGCGAGAATGGTCTCAGCCTTGGTTTTGGCGGCGAGTTCGCGGATCGCGGCGTCGGGGGTCGTGGCTGGGGTTTGCCGCAAGTAGATCCGATTGGGCGAGGGGTCGATCAGACCCTTGACGATCCCGGCGCAATCCTTCGTTTCCACGAGGCCCTCGGCGACGATCTCGATCTCGGTGTGGGGGAGGTTGCAGGCCACCAGCGACGCGGCATTGCCAAAGCTGTCCGTGAAGTGGACGGCTTGTTCGATGCACGGTGCTTTGACGGACCAGTTCTTGACGGTCTGGCCTGTGAACGAGGGCGGCGTCAGGCGCAAGGCCTGGATCGCGTACTTGGCGGGAGCGTCATAGGTGTAGCGCGTACGATGGCGTATTGAGATCAGCATGGTGGCTCGACTGCTGGTGTGATGAAACGAAAAGTTCGTCTGATTTTGCCGCGCTCTCAGAAGCGAACTTTTCGATCTGAATCACACTAGCAAATCCATGAATCTAATGTCCCTTATGATACCGAAGTTCGCTATGGGCCAGGCATCGAAGTCGGGCGAATTTCGGAACCGGGACATTAGGGCCTGTCGTCAGTTATCTTTCGGGCTGGATGAGGCCGAAAACTGCCGTCTGCGGCGTCGCTTCGCTTGCCAATACTGTCCGTATTGGCTGCGCGAAGCTCCTGGCAGCCGTTGTTCTCGACCTCATCCAGCATTCCAAACCCTAACTGACGACAGGCCCTAGTCCTCATCCGTTGAAGTGATACGCTTCGGCGACTTCGCTGGCGAGCCATCCGTTGCGACCGGTGAAGTCGAGCAGGAACTCGTGGAGGCCTGCGGAGAAAATTTGTTGCACGGTGCTTTCGGCCAATTGCTGCGCCGTTTCCGTGGCATGTGTGTGGCAGGCGTGGGTTGTGCCGTAGAAGCGGCCAAGATCGTCCAGGGCGGTCGTGATTTCGTTGTAGCACGAGCGGAGTGAACGGGGCATCTGCTGGTTCAGAATCAGGAACTCGGCGATGTGGGCTGGCTGATAGCTTTCCTTGTAGACCCAGCGGTAGCTGCGGTGGGCGGTGACCGAGCGAAGAATCGCTGCCCATTGGACGTTGTCAACGGTGCTGCCAACCAGGCCGATGCTGGGTAGCAGGACGTAGTATTTGACGTCGAGAATGCGGGCCGTGTTGTCGGCGCGCTCTAAGAACGCGCCGAGCTGGCTGAAGCAGTAGGTGTCATTGCGCAGGATCGTATTCAACATTGCGCCGCGATAGAGGGCGGAACGCTGCTTAACCCAGTCGAGCAATCGTGGAAGCTCGCTGCCGGATATGCGTTGCGGGTCGAAGCCTGAATATTCGATCCAAGACGTGTTGATGCTTTCCCACATGTCGCGTGTGATTGCTGTCCGTTGAGCGCGGGCGTTGCGGCGCGCGTTGGCGAGGCAGGATTGCACACTTGAGGGATTGGATTCGTCAAACAACAGGAAGTTGACGACATTGGCCATTTCGGCCTTGTCGTACTTTTCGTTGTACTGATCGAGGCAGCCTGCGCTGGCGAGGGTCGATTGCCACTCTTGGCTGTGGCCATCGCCTTCGCGCGGCAACAGGAACAAGCGGTAGCCGACCTCGGTCAGGCGAGCCATGTTTTCGGCGCGCTCGATGGAGCGGGCGAGCCAGAAGAGATCGTTAGCGGTACGGCCTAGCATCGCGTTTTCTTAATCCTGCAAAATCCAAGTGTCTTTGGTGCCGCCGCCTTGAGAGGAGTTGACGACGAGGGAGCCTTCCTTCAACGCGACGCGGGTCAGGCCGCCGGGCGTCAGGCGGACTTGATCTCCGATCAGGACGAATGGGCGAAGGTCGAGGTGGCGCGGGGCAATCCCGGCATCGACCAGTGTCGGGCAGGTCGAGAGCGCCAGCGTCGGCTGGGCGATATAGTTGTCCGGGCGGGCTTTGAGCTTGGCACGGAAGAGTTCGTGATCGGCTTTGGTGGCGGCGGGGCCGACCAACATGCCGTAGCCGCCTGAGCCGTGGACTTCTTTGACCACGAGCTCTTCGATGTTTTCGAGGACGTAGGCGAGATCGTCGGGTTTGCGGCAGTTGTAAGTTGGCACGTTTTTCAGGATCGCCGGTTCGCCCATGTAGAATTGGATGATCTCGGAGATGTAGCTGTAGATCGCCTTGTCGTCGGCGATGCCGGCGCCGGGGGCATTGACGATGGTGACGCGGCCCGAGCGGTAGACGTCGAACAGGCCGGGGACGCCCAGCAAGCTGTCTGGGCGGAAGACGAGCGGGTCGAGGTAGTCGTCGTCGACGCGGCGGTAGATGACGTCCACACGGCGCATGCCTTGCGTGGTTTTCATTTTGACGAAACCGTCGATCACGACGAGGTCATGGGATTCGACGAGTTCGGTCCCCATCTGGTCGGCAAGGAAGGAGTGCTCGTAGTAGGCGCTGTTGTATTGGCCAGGGGTCAGCACGGCAATGACGGGGTCGTTATCGAGGTTTTTGGGCGCGACCGAGACCAGGGTTTTGAGCAGGCTTTCAGGGTAGGAATCAACGGGGGCAACGCGGTTCTTCGCGAACAGATCGGGGAAGAGCTGCATCATGGTTTCGCGGTTTTCCAGCATGTAGGAGACGCCGGATGGGGTGCGCGTGTTGTCTTCCAGAACGTAGAAATCGTTTTCGCCGGTGCGGACGAGGTCAATGCCGATGATGTGGCTGTAGATGCCGAGCGGTGGCGTGACGTCCATCATTTCGGGCACGAAGGCAGAATTGTTGATGATCAGCTCTTCGGGGATGCGGCCGGCCTTTAAGATCTCCTGGCGGTGATAGATGTCGTACATGAACGCATTGAGCGCGCGGACGCGCTGCTCGATGCCTGCCGACAGGCGGCGCCATTCGTTGGCGGCGATGACGCGGGGAATGATGTCGAAGGGGATGAGGCGCTCGGAAGATGAGGGATCGCCGTAAACGGCAAATGTGATGCCGGTGCGCCGGAACAAGCCTTCCGCGTCGGCGCGCTTGGCGCGCAGCGACTCAATCGGCTGGCTTGCCATCCATTCGGCGATGCCGGAGTAGGGAGCACGCGGATCGCAGGGACCGGCGGATGGAAGTCCATTCATTTCGTCGAAGCAGATCGCCACGAGTCCCCCCTTTGAAAATTATGCACGCGACCGCATCGCTTCGACAATCGGTTGCGGCCAGACAGCGCTCGACACCACTCGCGTTGACGGAAGCCGTCGTCGACTATCTTCGCAAATGGCAGGCCAGTTTGCCTGAACCGGAGGCGCGCTGGCGTTGTGATATGAAACTGCGCTTTGTCCTCGATAACAAGTCCGAATGCGTGCCTTAGTTTCATGCAGACGCCTAGAAATCATGCATGGCGGCATAGGTTATTGGGGGACGGTGTTGGTCGATGTGAGCAGGTACGCGAGCGCGAGGCCGAGCAGCACCATGGTGGCGGCGGCAAGCCCGAGTGTGACCGACGCCCCTAAATGTGAAAAACCTAGACCAAAGATTGGTGCACCAGCTGCTTGGCCCATGAAAAAACTGAAGGCGTGGAGCGAGACGGCTGCGCCGCGGGCGGTTGGCGCAAGTTCGGTCGCCTGGGTCTGCAATGAATTATGGATCATGTAGAAGCCGATTCCGATGACGATAAAGGCGGCCATCTCCTGCGGCCATGTCAGGTGGAGTGCGCAGAGGGCGAGGCCAATGCCGGCGACGATGCCACCGACACGGATCATGTTCATCTGGCCGCCTAGCAGGCTGAGGATTTTGCGGACGAAGATCGCGTAAACCACGCCGCCGATGGCGGCACCGGCAATGACGAAGCCAGCCTCTTTGATCGAACCTGCGCCACGGGCTTCGAGAAGGGCGGCAACGTGGGGCAGAAGCCCGAACAGGCATATGCCGCCGATGAAAACTGCGCCGTAGCAGATCTTTGCGCGCGGGTTCGAAAAAACGAGCGTGTAGCCGTCGACGATGGAATTGAGGTTGAAGGGTTTGCGAACCACGGCCTGACGCGGCGTCAGGTAGAGGCTTGCCAAGAGGGCGGCACCGAGGATGAGGCCGCAGCCAATCCACATGACAGCGCGCCAGCCGAGGTAGCTGCCGACGACGCCCGCACCGAGTGCGCCGGTGAGTTGGCCTGTCAGCATGGCGACGAGAAGACGGGACAGGGCGATCTGGCGTTCGGCAATGGGGACGCGGTCGCCGACCATGGCGAGCGAAACGGGCACGGTGCCGCCGGCGGCCAGGCCCGCCATAATGCGGGCGGCGAAAAGGGCCTGGGGAGAGGTTGCAAGTGCAGACAGAGCGAGAGCAGCTGTTAGAACGATGAGGCAGCCCTGGATGATGCGGGCTTTGCCGATGGCGTCGCCGAGCGGGCCGAGGATGGGCTGGCCGAGAGCGTAAGGGAATGCGAACGCAGACGCGAGCAGCGCCATATTTTCAGGGCGCGCCGCAAAATCGCGCGCGATTTCGGGGATGAGCGGATCGACCATGCGGATGATAAGGGCGGCTGCAAAGCAGCACAGCGACAGGGCAACGATAAAGGGCATGGGGCCTGTTGGTTCGCCCGCCGGGCATGAAACTTAAATGCAGTGAAGGCTTGTGTTCGGGTTCCGACATTTGCTTCCCGGTGCAGTTCGGCTTTGAGCAAATGTCAGAACCATAGGGAACACCAGCAAGTCTAAGTTTCTAGTGTCGCCTTTGCACCTGATGTTTGGTCTTGAGACTAGCCGCTCGCGGGTAGCAAACCTCAGCTGCGTTACACCAGGGGATTCATCCCCTGGACCCCTTACCTTACAGTGAAGTGGTTCCAACGAATTCGCGCCTTGGATTTCATACCAGCCCGCAGAAGTTATAACACTTCTGACAACAGTCTGCGCGCTGGTATTCTCTTTGCTCTGGGCGTGGCCGCTCCCCCCACCCCCACACGCGCACGATCTTTGAGTGGATCGTGAGGCTAGAACAAGCCTTCGATCTGGCCCTTGTCGTTCAACTTGATGAAGTCGGCCGAGGGCTTCTTGGGCAGGCCGGGCATCGTCATGATGTCGCCAGTGACGACGACGACGAATTCGGCACCGGCCGACAGGCGGAGTTCGCGGACCGGGACGATGTGGCCGGTTGGTGCGCCGCGCTTGTTGGGGTCGGTCGAAAACGAATACTGGGTCTTGGCCATGCAGACTGGCAGGTGGCCATAGCCGGCGGCCTGCAGGTCTTTGAACTGGGTTTCGACCGAGCTGTCGCAGGCGATGTCGGCGGCGCGGTAGATTTCCGTGGCGATGGTTTTGACCTTGTCACGCAGCGGCATGTCGTCGGGGTAGAGCGGCTTGAAGTTGGCTTTTCCGCTTTCAGCGACGTCTACGACGTGCTGTGCAAGCGCTTCCGTCCCTTTGCCGCCATCGGCCCAATGCGTGCAGAGGAAGGCCTTGGTGCCTACGCTTTCGGCGGCTGCCATGACGGCCTGAATTTCGGCTTCAGTGTCGGTGATGAAGCGATTGATTGCGACAACGGCGGGGACGCCGAATTTGGCGACGTTTTCGATGTGCCGCTTGAGATTGTCGCAGCCTTTGGCGACGGCTGCGACGTTCTCGTGCTTCAGTTCATCCTTGGCAATGCCGCCGTGCATCTTGAGGGCGCGGATGGTTGCGACGATAACGGTGGCCGCTGGTTTGAGGCCGGCCTTGCGGCACTTGATGTTGAAGAACTTTTCAGCACCGAGATCGGCACCAAAGCCTGCTTCGGTGACGACGTAGTCACACAGCTTGAGGGCCGTTTGCGTGGCGAGCACCGAGTTGCAGCCGTGGGCGATGTTGGCGAACGGGCCGCCGTGGATGAAGACCGGGTTGTTTTCAAGCGTTTGGACGAGGTTGGGTGAAAGGGCGTCCTTCAAAAGGACGGTCATGGCACCGTCGCCATTCAAGTCGCGGGCAAAGATCGGCTTTTTATCGCGGGTGTAGGCCACCACAATATTGCCGATGCGCTTTTGCAGGTCTTTAAGGTCGGTGGCGAGGCAGAAAATCGCCATGATCTCAGACGCGACGGTAATGTCGAAGCCGTCCTCGCGGGGGAAACCGTTGGCGGTGCCGCCGAGGGAATTGACGATGGAGCGCAGTGCGCGGTCGTTCATGTCCATGACCCGACGCCAAGTGATGCGGCGCTGGTCGATGCCGAGGCTGTTGCCCCAATAGATGTGATTATCCAGCAATGCCGAGAGAAGATTGTGCGCGCTGGTGATGGCGTGGAAGTCGCCGGTGAAATGAAGATTGATGTCTTCCATCGGCACGACCTGGGCATAGCCGCCGCCTGCTGCGCCGCCCTTAACGCCGAAGCAGGGGCCAAGCGAGGGTTCGCGGAGGCAGCTCATGGCTCGCTTGCCGATGCGGTTCAAGC
The DNA here is from genome assembly GCA_040080145.1 of Hyphomicrobiaceae bacterium. Lineage (GTDB taxonomy): Bacteria > Pseudomonadota > Alphaproteobacteria > Rhizobiales > Hyphomicrobiaceae > JANXVY01. Next base: position 8,701 of record JBEBJA010000180.1, on the reverse strand, counting down.
CGTCACCCAGACCGACGGTCGTGGTGGTTTTGCCTTCGCCTGCGGGTGTCGGGCTGATGGCGGTGACAAGGATGAGTTTGCCGTCGGGACGGTCCTTGAGGGAGTTGATAAAATCGAACGAAATCTTGGCCTTGGTGGTGCCGTAGGGTACCAAAGCGCTGGCTGGGATGCCGACTTTGGCGGCGACCTCGCCGATCGGTTTCATATTAGCTTCGCGTGCGATTTCGATGTCGGATTTAACCACGTCAGCGTTCCTTCCCTAGCTCTGTGTTCTGCGCAATTTTTTTGTTAGCCTAAAGTATCGGCTTGAAGTCGTCATTGCGGCATAAGGCAGTGTGGATTTTCCGCCAATAGAAAATCGTGTCACGGGCTCTAACAGTTAAGCGCAGGCGCTAATTGCTGCGGCGCACAATCGCAAATTATTGAATTTAAATAACAATTTGCCGCAAGTGCGAAGTGGTATTCTGATGCGACGGATTGTCGAACGCCCGTACTCTGGTATAAGGTATACCAGCTTGGACATGGAGTGTCCGCCGGACGAATTTGACCGGAACTGCAGGGGCCAAGCACCAATAGCTGCAGCAAACGCAGCGGGAAAAATCAAGACTTGGGAAATGCAGGATGGCATCAATGACAAAAGGCGACGTACACGCCGAAGCGCATGCAAGCTGGCGGTGGTGGCAGTTGATATTGGGCGTCGTTTGCATGGTGGCTGCGGCCAACATCCAATACGGCTGGACGCTCTTTGTCCCAGAAATTGAAAAGACCTATAAGTGGAGCCGCTCGGATATTCAGTGGACGTTTACAATCTTCGTGCTTGTCCAAACCTGGCTTACGCCGTTTGAAGGTTTTCTTATTGATAAGATTGGTCCCCGGGTCATCGTTTTGGTTGGTGGATTGTGCACAGGTCTTGCCTGGGTGCTGTATTCGCAGGCGATCTCGCTCAACAGCTATTATATCGGTGCCGTGGTTGCCGGTATCGGCGTTGGGTGCGTGTATGCGACCTGCATCAACAACGCGATCAAGTGGTTTCCTGATAAGCGCGGACTGGCGGTTGGTCTGACAGCTGGTGCTTATGGCGCGGGTTCGGCACTCACCATTTTGCCAATTGATGCCATGATCAAGGCTGGCCAGTTCAAAGACGCCTTCTTCAACTACGGCGTCGCTCAAGGTGTGATCATTATGATTGCTGCCTTGTTCCTGTTTTCACCGCGCCGTGGCGAGACCCCTGCGTCTAAAACGATTGTACAGGCACGCCACCAGTACACGCTTGGCGAAGCACTCAAGACCCCGTTGTTCTACCTCCTGTTTGCAATGTTCATTCTGACCGTCACTGGCGGGTTGATGGCTGTTGCGCAGCTTGGACCGATGGCGAAGGATTTGGGCGTTAAGGAAGCGCCGATCAACGTGTGGAGCCCCGTGTATGGCTGGGTCATCATGTCGGCCCTGCCGTTCGCCCTCATGCTGGACCGCATCATGAACGGGCTATCGCGCCCCATCTTCGGTGCCATTTCCGACCGGATCGGCCGCGAAAATACGATGTTCATCGCGTTCGCCATGGAAGGTCTTGGCATTATCGCACTGGCAAAGTTCGGCACCAGCCCATGGATGTTCGTGCTGTTGTCGGGGATCGTGTTCCTGGCCTGGGGTGAAGTGTACTCGCTCTACTCGGCAACGTCGGCCGATGCCTATGGGACCGAAAACATCGGCAGCATCTACGGCGTTCTGTATTGTGCCAAGGGTGTTGCGGCTCTCCTGATCCCGTTCAGCAGCATGTTTGTTGCAGCCTATGGCTGGTCATCGCTGCTCTACGTCGTTGCGGCGATGGATATAACGGCGGCCTTTGCTGCTCTTTGGCTGCTGAAGCCGGCGCTCCGGGCGCATCACAAGCGGCATCCGGCGACGGGTCCGGTGGATGCTGGGCTGGTTCCGGCGCACTGAGCTTGATCGTCTCACGAAAAGAGGCCGCTGCACATTGTGGCGGCCTCTATTTTTCCGATCCAGCGGGTGGTGGTTTCTATGAAAAGCGACCCAAATCCAAAGTTGACCACACATTCAACGTGACGGCCGCTCAAAGCGGTAGAGTTGGAGAATATAATGCATGAAGTGTTTGCGCGACAGATCGCCGCCTGTATAAGGTATGCCAGCGACACTACGAGACGTCGACAAGTTGCATCAGTTCAGCCGGTGCGCTCCCGGCTGGTATCGCCGCCCGTTTTGCTTCAATAAGGGGTGAGGCAGGACGCCATCGACCAATAATAAAAAAAATTGCCGCCTGGAGGGAACTAGCGTGGAAGAAATCAGTGCCCTGATGCAGGGCTTCTCAGTCGTCCTGACGCCCTACAATCTTGTACTCATGTTTATCGGTATTACGCTGGGAGTGATTATCGGCGTTCTGCCTGGACTTGGCGGCGCGAACGGGGTCGCGATCCTGCTCCCGCTGACATTCACGATGCCGCCGACGTCGGCGATCATTCTCTTGTCCTGCATCTATTGGGGGGCCCTCTTTGGAGGGGCTATTACCTCTATTTTGTTCAATATTCCTGGGGAGCCGTGGAGCGTCGCTACGACATTCGACGGCCATCCCATGGCCCAAAAGGGGCGAGCAGACGAAGCATTGACGGCGGCGTTTACGTCGTCATTCGTTGGTGCCTTCTTCGCGGTCGTTTTGATAACATTTCTGGCGCCGGTCGTGGCGCGGTTTGCGCTGAAGTTTGGTCCGCCGGAGTTTTTCGCGGTGTTCTTTCTGACCTTCACGAGTTTCATCGGGATGGGAAAAGGGAGTCCTTGGAAGACGCTTGCGGCCATGGCGCTTGGATTTGCGTTGGCATCCGTGGGCCTTGATAAGGTGACCGGGCAGTTGCGTCTCACGTTCGGGCACGAGGAACTGCTCAGCGGGTTTGACTTCCTGATTGCTGTGATCGGGTTGTTTGGGATCGGCGAAATCCTCTCGTCAATGGAGACCGGCCTGAAATTCCAAGGACAGGCTGCCAAGATCCGGCTCAATGCCGTTCTGGTCACCTGGAAAACTCTGCCGAAGTATTGGGCTACGTCGGTGCGTAGCTGCATCATCGGGTGCTGGATGGGGATTACGCCTGGCGGCGCTACGCCAGCCTCGTTCATGAGCTATGCCATCGCGAAAAAGACTTCGCCTAACGGAGAAAACTTCGGGAAGGGCGAAATTGAAGGCGTTATCGCGCCAGAAACTGCCGCGCATGCGGCGGGAACGGCGGCTTTGCTGCCCATGCTGACGCTTGGCATTCCGGGGTCGCCGACCGCTGCGGTTCTGCTTGGCGGCCTGCTGATCTGGGGGTTGCAGCCTGGACCGCTGCTGTTCGTCGAACAGAAGGAATTCGTTTGGGGCCTTATTGCCTCGATGTACCTTGGCAACGTCGTCGGCCTCATCATCGTGCTGACATGTGTGCCGATGTTTGCTTCGATCCTGCGGATCCCGTTTTCGATCATCGCGCCCGTTATTCTCGTCATTTGTGCCGTGGGTGCCTATACGGTTCACAACTCGATGTTCGATGTCTGGTTGATGCTCGTGTTCGGTGTCATCGGCTACTTGTTCAACAAGCTCGATTATCCGCTTGCGCCGCTGGTGCTGGCGATTGTGCTTGGGGACAAGGCGGAAGAGAGTTTCCGGCAGTCGATGCTGATTTCGCAGGGCAATCTCGGGGTCTTCTTCGCCAACCCGCTCGTTGGGTCGATCATGGCAATCGGGGTTTTGATGCTCATCTGGCCCGCGCTCACGTGGGCTAAGGCTGCACTGTTTAAGCGCTTCGATGTTGCTGACGCCGCGACGTGATCGCAATTGCCATGCAACTATCTATAATGTTCCAGCGACGCTCGTGGCGGGAGATCGACCGACCAAACGCCCGAGTGATCCGCTGGTTCTAATGAGCCCATAAAAAAACGCAGCCGCCTAGGGAGAAAATTACTATGAGTTCTTCGTTTGCCACCACGTTTCGAAACATCGCCTTGGCGACAGCCAGCACGCTCGCTCTGTTGAGCGGCAGCCCGGCTTGGGCCTGGGAACCGCAAAAGCCGGTCGAGTTTGTCATCCCAGCCGGGACCGGCGGCGGCGCCGATCAGATGGCACGCTTTATTCAGGGCGTGGTCACAAAGCACAGCCTGATGAAACAGCCGCTCATTGTCGTGAACAAGGGGGGCGGAGCCGGCGCTGAAGGTTTTCTCGAAGTCAAAAAGGCGAAGTCTGATCCGCATAAGCTGATCATTACGTTGTCGAATCTGTTCACAACGCCGTACGGAACCGGGCTGCCGTTCAGCCACAAGGATATGACTCCTGTTTCCATGCTGGCGCTCGACCAGTTCGTTTTGTGGGTCAACAACGAAGCGCCTTATAAGACGGCGCAAGAGTATGTCGCGGCGGTGAAGGCTGGCGACGACAAGAAGTTCAAGATGGGCGGCACGGGTTCAAAGCAGGAGGATCAAATCCTCACCGCTGCAATCGAGCGCGTGACGACGCCTAAGAAGTTTACGTACGTTCCGTTCCAGGGTGGCGGTGCGGTTGCCGTTCAGCTCACCGGCAAGCACGTGGATTCGTCTGTCAACAACCCGATCGAGGCTGTTTCGCAATGGCGCGGCGGGGCACTCCGCCCGTTGTGCCTGTTCGATGCCAAGCGCTCGACCTACACCGGCAAAGTCACCGAAACGCAGGCTTGGAGCGACATCCCAACGTGCAAGGAAAGCGGGTTGCCGGTCGAGTACCAGATGTTGCGCGGCATCTTCATGCCACCTGACGTGAAGGCCGACGAAGTCGCTTACTATGTCGACCTGTTCAAAAAGGTTCGCGCTACCCCAGACTGGAAAGAGTTCATGGAAAAGGGCGCGTTCAACGACGTGTTCATGGCTGGCGCGGACTTCAAGAAGTGGGTCGAGGCCGCCGACAAGCAGCACTATGACCTCATGAAGGAAGCCGGCTTCCTTGCTGCAGCAGCTCCGGCCCCTGCCGCTGCTCCGGCAGCAGCGCCTGCCGCAAAGTAATGAGGGTTTGCGAGGGCCTCGGCGACGGGGCCTTCGCAACCTGAGCCGAACTGGGAAAAATCAGATAGCCGCTGGACATCCAGCAAGATTGCTCAAGGAGCTTGGAAATGCAGGACAACAGCGGGGCGGATGAGCGGCCACTGGTCAAGAACCGCCCGATGGATATCTTTGTTGCGCTGTTGCTGTTGGCTGGCAGTGCGATCGTTATTTATGATGCACGGCGGATGGGATATGGCTGGGTCGAGGGCGAAGGTCCTGCGGCTGGATATTTTCCCTTTTATATCGCCCTCGCGCTAGGTTTTGCGAGTTTGGTTACGCTCGTTAAGGCCCTGATTGGACGTACTGCGGACGGCGACGAGGTGTTTGTTTCGGTTCCTGCCGCGCTGCGCGTACTTACCGTTCTGCTACCGTCCATCGCGTTTGTCGCCATGATCCAGTTTCTGGGGATCTACGTGGCTTCGACGATCTTTATCGCCGGATTCATGGTTGTGATTGGCGGTAATTCGATTCTGAAGTCGGTTTTGGTCGGGCTGTGCGTGCCGGCTGTTTTGTTTCTCATGTTCGAAAAGTGGTTTCTGGTGCCGCTGCCCAAGGGTCCGCTCGAGGCGATGTTGGGACTGTAACGATTGCGACCGGCGCGCCGGCGTTGGTTTTCGTAACAATGGATTTGACATGAAAAAGGCCGCTGCACTCGCAGCGGCCTTTTTCATGTGTCTGGCTCATACGGTATTGATTGCACAGCCTCACCTGCAACACGCGATGGCCCTTCCGGGTTTGGCCATGGAGAAGTTTAAGACCAGCCCGCATAAGTCAGTACTTATGCGGGCTGGTAATAGGCTAGCGGATAGAGTTGGGTGGAGCGGAGCCGTCTCAACTTGCGGCGGTGTGTCGGTTGCTGCGGCGGGCCTGAGCGATGAAGCCGATCAGCAAGACCAACCCGGCACCGATGACGCCACCAGCATGCAGAATCGATGTCGGCGGCATGTTGGGCGCGTGGGCGGCAAGGTTGATGCTGAAGCCAAGGCTTTGTGCCCAGGAGATGTAGAGCGGGGTCAGCATGCGCTCGCTGGCGATGAGTTCACCGGCAATCCAACCAAGCAAGGCAGCGCCGGCCCAGACAAGGATCGGGAAGCGCGTCAGCAGGCCGATGATGAGGGTTGCGCCGCCCATGATAAGGGGAATCGAGAGGAGCAAGCCGAACAGGATCAGGCCGGGCTGGCCGTGTGCTGCGCCTGCGATGGCGAGGACGTTGTCGAGGCTCATGACCACATCGGCCAGCGCGATCGTCCGCACGGCACCGGCCAGAGTTTTGTTATCGGCGATGACCTTTTCGCTATCATCGGATTCGACCAGGAGTTGAACCGCGATCCAGAGCAACAGGAAACCGCCGACGACCATCAGCCACGGCCAGCCGATGACGAACTGCAAACCGAGGGTGAAGATGACGCGGAGGATAATGGCTGCAGCCACGCCCAGGATAATGCCCATGCGCCGCTTGTCTTCTGGCAACGACCGGCAGGCAAGAGCGATCACGACAGCATTGTCGCCCGACAGGATGATGTCGATGCCAATGATCTGCAGTACCTGGAGTATCATTCCCCCGTAGGAACCAAAGACCGAATTTAGCCAGGGCATCATCTGCTCGCTGAAACTCGCCGCCAGTTCAAAGCCCATCGATCACATTCCTGTTCACGCAGTTGTATATTTTGTACCAGCCTTAGCGGTTGGCGACTGAGATGTCATCGTGGTTGAATGAAAGCTATGTTGCCCCAATACAACGCAATGGCTAGCCGCGAGCGATACGTCGTCATTCTGACTGCAGCGAACGCCTTGGTCCGGCTGTGATGCAAGACACGACGTCCTTGCGGCGAACTCGTTCTTTCGACTAAGGTTTCTTCGTCCAGCAGCCCCCCAGCTGCGACTGCCGTTGGATCTGCAATGAACCTGTACGAATTTCAAGCCAAAGAGCTGATTTGCCGCTTCGGAATCGAGATTCCACGCGGGCGTGTGGCTGGCAGTGCTGAGGATGCCGAACGGCTGGCGCGGCGTCTCGCATTTCCCAGGTTTGCCATCAAGGCGCAGATTCATGGCGGTGCGCGGGGTGCTGCAGGCGGGATCCGGTTTGCGAACACGCCCGAAGAGACACGTGCGATTACCAGCCAGTTGCTGGCGAAGCCGCTTGTGACCAGCCAGACTAAGGCGTCTGGGGAGAAGGTCCGCTGGGTTTATGTGGAAGAGGCGTTCGAGATCGAGCAGGAAATTTATGCGGCAGTTGTCGTCAACCGGTCGCTCGCCGAGCTTGAGTTGCTGGTCAGTGGGCAGGGCGGCGGCGATATCGAGGAGAAGGCTGCGGCCGATCCAACGGTGATTGTCCGGTTTCCCCTGACGGTGACGACGGGTGGACCGGCTGGTGAATTTCTGGCGGCGGCGGAGCGCATCGGATTGGCGGGCGCTGTTGCGCAAAAGGCGGCCGATGTGTTTGCCGGGATGGCGCGGCTGGCGGTGGAGCTTGATGCGACGCTGGTGGAGGTCAATCCGCTGGCGCTCACGCGGGATGGGCGCCTGGTGGCATTGGATGCCAAGCTCACGGTCGATGGGAATGCCCTGTTCCGGCATCCGGCGTTGTCGGCGTTGCGCGCGCAGATTCAAGTCGAAGAGGGTGATCCTAAGGAACTGGCGGCAGACCGGCATCAGATCAACTACCAAAAGATGGACGGCAATATCGGTGTCGTCTGCAACGGCGCCGGGTTGTCGCTCGCGACGCTCGATATGATGATTGATGCGGGCGGGAAGCCGGCCAACTTCATGGATATCCGTACCACGGCGTCTAGCATGGATGTGGCGTATGGTATTGAAGTTGTGTTGGAAAACCCAAACGTGCGGGTGCTGTTTATCAATATCCACGGCGGCGGCATGCAGCGCTGCGATACGGTGGCCGAGGGTGTTGGCGTGGCCATGCGGCGGGTGAAGGTAACGGTGCCGGTGATTGTGCGATTTGCCGGTAACAACGCGGATTTTGCGCGGGTGCGCCTCAAGGCATCTGGAGTGGCGTTCACCGATGCGCGTGATCTCGAACATGCGATGGATCTCGTGATGGCCGCCTTGGCGAAGGAGGCGGCGTAATGGCAATTCTGGTTGATGGCCATACGCGCCTGCTGGTGCAGGGGCTGACCGGACGGGCGGCGACGTATCACGTGGCGCGGATGATCGCTTATGGCACGGCGGTCGTTGCGGGCGTGACGCCGGGAAAAGGCGGGCGTTCGCACCTCGATGCGCCAATTTTCGAGACGGTCGGCGAAGCAGTCGCGGCGACAGGGGCCAATGCGAGCATGCTGTTCGTGCCGCCAGAACATGCCGCAAAGGCGATGATCGAGGCGATTGAAGCGGAAGTGCCGCTGTTGATTTGCGTCACCGAGCGCGTGCCGGTGATGGACATGGTGCGGGTCAGTCAGGCGCTTAGGGGCGCGAAGACGCGGCTTGTGGGACCCAACAGCCAGGGAATTTTATCGCCGGGTCTGTGTCAGGCCGGGGTGATGACGACGGTCAATGCGAAGGCGGGCGGGATTGGCATTGCTTCACGTTCGGCGTCGCTGACGAGTGAGGTGATGGCGCAGACGACTCTGGCGGGGCTTGGACAGTCGACGACCGTCGGGGTGGGCGGGGATCCGGTCCATGGGCTGAGCCTCAAGGATTG
>JBEBJA010000136.1:0-15893 GCA_040080145.1 Hyphomicrobiaceae bacterium | reverse complement strand
GCTATAGACACGGCATTCCAGGCGGCTGTTGGACTGATCAAGAGGAAGATTGGACAACGAGGGTGTGCGAAACGCGCGCCCTAATTTGCGTTGGTGGGCCAGGCCCTCGAGCAGCTGTTTAGAGAAACATCCCAAGCTTCTGGCAGCTCGCGCTGCCGGCCTGTTTTTGGCAGATTGCGCTGTCCGTTGTGCTGTGAGGCGCGCCGGAGGCGAAACCTGCAATGAACCCGATCAACCGCTGCCACGGCATTTGGCCGGTAGGTGGCATAACCTCGTTTAAGGAGCTGCAGCGCGTGGCTGGTACATCTACCGACTCTTATAATCCGACCATGGACGATTTCGCCTCGATGCTTTCGGAAAGCCTCGCCAAGGACGACGTCTATGAAGGTCAGGTGATCAAAGGCCGTATCGTCGGCATCGAAAAAGATCAAGCTGTCATCGACGTTGGCCTCAAGATGGAAGGCCGCGTCAAGCTGTCGGAATTCTCGGTCAACGGCGCGCCGGTCACGCTGAAGGTCGGCGATACGGTTGAAGTTTACCTTGAGCGCGTCGAAAATGCGCTCGGTGAAGCCGTGCTGTCGCGCGACAAGGCCAAGCGCGAAGAGAGCTGGACCCGTCTTGAGAAGATGCACGAGAAGCAGGAAAAGGTCACCGGCGTGATCTTCAACAAGGTCAAGGGCGGCTTCACGGTCGATCTCGATGGCGCTGTTGCGTTCCTTCCCGGCTCGCAGGTCGATATCCGCCCCGTGCGCGATATCGGGCCGCTGATGCATCAGCCCCAGCCGTTCCAGATCCTCAAGATGGATCGCCGCCGTGGCAACATCGTCGTTTCGCGCCGCTCGGTGCTTGAAGAAACACGTGCTGAACAGCGTGCCGACATCGTTGCACGCCTGGCCGAAGGTCAGGTCATCGACGGTCTCGTGAAGAACATCACCGATTACGGTGCGTTCATTGATCTGGGCGGCATCGACGGTCTGTTGCACGTCACCGACATGGCCTGGCGCCGCGTCAATCATCCGTCCGAAATCCTCAACGTCGGCGACACGGTGAAGGTGCAGATCATCCGCATCAACTCGGATACGCAGCGTATTTCGCTCGGTATGAAGCAGCTGCAGTCCGATCCTTGGGCTTCCATCGAAGCCAAGTATCCGGTCGGCTCGAAGTTCACCGGTAACGTCACGAACATCGCCGACTACGGCGCGTTCGTCGAGCTGGAGCCGGGCGTCGAAGGCCTCATCCACGTCTCTGAAATGTCGTGGACCAAGAAGAACACGCACCCCGGCAAGATCGTGGCGACGAGCCAGCAGGTCGAAGTTCAGGTGCTCGAAGTCGACGCCAACAAGCGCCGCATTTCGCTTGGCCTCAAGCAGACCCAGGACAATCCCTGGGATGCGTTCCTGGCGGCTCACCCCAAGGGTTCGGTCATCGAAGGACCGATCCGCAACATCACCGAATTCGGCCTGTTCATCGGGCTCGACGGCGGCGTGGATGGCATGGTTCACCTGTCCGACCTCGACTGGTCGAAGGCTGGCGAAGAGGTCATCAAAGACTACAAGAAGGGCGACACCGTCAAAGCTCAGGTGCTCGATGTGGACGGCGCGAAGGAGCGCATTTCGCTTGGGATCAAGCAGTTGTCGGGTGACCCGATCGACGCGCTGTCGAAGTACAAGAAGGGCGACACTGTCACCTGCGAAGTCACGGCAGTCGAAGAAAACGGCCTGCACGTGAAGATCGCCGACAGCGACCTCGTCTCGTACATCAAGCGCGCCGATGTTGCGCGCGAGCGTGCCGATCAGCGCACCGAACGCTTCACGGTTGGCCAGAAGGTCGATGCGTCGGTGTTGTCGGTCGACAAGGCCGCCCGCAAGATCGCCGTCTCGATCAAGCAGCATGAAATGGCCGAAGAAAAGGCCGCCGTTGCTCAGTTCGGATCGTCGGATTCGGGCGCTTCGCTCGGCGATATCTTCAAGTCGGCGCTCAAGAAAAAGGGCGAGACCTCGGACGACGACAAGGAGTGATGTCCTCCCTCTCCCCATGCTCTTATATGGGGAGAGCTGGGGTGAGGGACGGCTGCGGAGGCAGACTTCTCGTGTTGCCGCCCCTCACCCCCGCCTTCGCGGGGGCAGGCTCCTAACCCTCTCCCCGCGAAGTGGCGGGGAGAGGGGATAAAAGCGCGCGGGCCGAAAGGTTCGCGCGTTTTTTTGTGCTTTGTTTACGAAAACCAGTTGATTGCCACCGACGTAGGCAGATGATCTGGTCGTTAGACGGCTGGGTGTACGGTCAGGTCAGATGTATTTGCGATTTCAAGGGCGTGTGCCCAATTTGGGGACAGCCAGTCAACTGGGCATTTTTCAATTGGCGTTTGAATTGCGTGATCGCCACGATGCACCTGACTATGTCTCAGATGAATTGGCGTGGCATCTGACTTGGCTGAAGGGCAACCTCACGTCGCCGAGCATTCTGGATAAGGACGAGCACTATCGTGCGATTTGTTGGTTCACAGATGCGGCGGAGGAACCGCTCGCTCATATCTGGCCGATGAAGGCGCATCTTGAAGAGTTCGGATATTGTATCGACCTGCTTAAAACAAGCGATCCTGGAACCGTGATCTTTCGAGATGGATGGCAAGTCATAGCGAAGCCTCGTCGGGTCTGGTCTCGTTTTGTAGCGCGCGCGCGGATCATGAGGCGCTGAGGGTCTCCATGGGCGTGACCCGGCCAGGGGCCGCGCGAATTGGTCTGAGTTCGTCGCACTCCATGGCCGCCCCAAGGGCGGCCATCTCAGGCCTAACCGTGCGGCGCTGGATGGCCGGGTCCCTCGGGTCAAGCTCGAGGGCAGGCAAGCCCGGCCATGGAGTGGGAGGGGCTTTAAATAAACAAGCAAGATATGGAGCCGAACGGCTAGGGCTTTCCGGCTTCAATTGAGTCAAACCAGCCAATCCACTGTTTCCCCAGACGGCTCTGCACTTGCCGGTCCGGGGTCTTTACCGGTCAAAGATCGGTAAAGATCCCGGATCGGCGTGCGCAAGAGGGCGCACTTGTCCGGGAAACCAGTGGAGGGGGATGGCTTCACAGCGAACACCTAACTCGCCTTCAGCTTGAGACGATATGCGTGGAGGATGGGTTCGGTGTAGCCGGAGGGTTCGGTGGTGCCTTTGAAGACGAGGTCGCAGGCGGCGCGGAATGCGGTGCCGTCGAAGGTTGGAGCCATTGGCCGGTAGTATGGGTCGCGCTCGTTTTGGCGGTCTACGACGGCTGCCATGCGCTGCATGATGTCCATCACTTCGGCGGCGCTGACGACGTCGTGGTGGAGCCAGTTGGCGATATGCTGGGCCGAGATGCGGCAGGTCGCGCGATCCTCCATCAGGCCGACATCGTTGATGTCTGGAACTTTGGAGCAGCCGATCCCCTGGTCGATCCAGCGCACGACGTAGCCCAGAATGCCCTGGGCGTTGTTTTCGACTTCGCGGCGCACTTGCGCGGTTGTCCACTTGCGGAAGCTGGCGATGGGGATATCGAGCAGCGCTTCGATGTAGGCGCGCCGGCCGCCCTTGGCGAGGGCTGCTTGAACGGCCATGACGTCGACCCGGTGATAGTGCAGCGCATGCAGGGTCGCGGCGGTCGGACTGGGCACCCACGCGCAGTTGGCACCCGCTCTTGGATGCTCGATTTTGGCTTCCAGCATCGCCGCCATGCGGTCCGGCATGGCCCACATGCCTTTGCCGATCTGCGCTTTGCCCGACAGTCCGCATTCCAGGCCGATGTCGACGTTCTGGTTCTCGTAGGCGGTGATCCAGCCTTTGCGTTTGATGAAGTCTTTCCGGCTGAACGGTCCTGCCTCCATCGAGGTGTGGATTTCATCGCCGGTCCGGTCGAGGAAGCCCGTGTTGATGAATGCCACGCGGTGTTTGGCGGCGCGGATGCATTCCTTGAGGTTGACGCTCGTGCGGCGCTCTTCGTCCATGATCCCGAGTTTCACTGTGTAGCGGGGGAGATCGAGTGCTGCCTCGACGTGCGTGAAGATGTCGTCGGTGAAGGCAACCTCGTCGGGACCGTGCAACTTGGGTTTCACGACGTAGACCGATCCTGTCGCCGAATTGCGGAGGCCGGTTGTCTTGATGAGATCGTGACGTGCGATCAACGTCGTGATCATGGCGTCCATCAGGCCTTCGAAGACCTCGGCACCGTTGCGGTCACGGATCGCGGGATTGGTCATCAAGTGGCCGACGTTGCGGACCAGCATCAGCGCGCGCGCTTTGACTGTTACTTCACTTGTGCCGTCGGGTGAAACGAAGGTTTGATCTGGGTGCAGGTTGCGGCTGACCTGCTCGCCCCCCTTGTCGAAGGTGTCGTGAAGATCGCCGCGCATGAGGCCGAGCCAGTTGCGATAGGCCACCACTTTGTCTGCGGCATCGACGCAAGCGACCGAGTCTTCGCAGTCCATGATGACCGACATGGCGCTTTCCAAGCGCACGTCGGCGAGGCACGCCTGATCGCGGCTGCCGATTGGGTGCGCCCGGTCGAATACGAGTTCCACATGGAGGCCGTTGTTGCGCAGCAGCACGCTGTCGGGCGCGCGCGGATGGCCGCGATAGCCGATAAATTTTTCGGGCTGCATCAGTGGCAAGTCGTCGACCAGTAGCGCGCCGCTGCGGACCTGGTAACGCCGGGCGTCGCCGTGGCTTCCCCCCGAGAGCGGGAACACTTCGTCGAGGAAAACGCGCGTTCTCGTGACGACGCGGGCACCCCGGCCGCGGTCATAGGCCCCGGTTGGCACCGGACCCATGACGTCGGTTCCGTAAAGCACATCATAGAGGCTGCCCCATCGGGCATTTGCGGCATTGAGGGCGAAGCGGGCGTTGGTGACCGGCACGACAAGCTGGGGACCGGGTACGAGGGCGATCTCGGGATCGACGTTCATGGTCTCAATGGTGAAGCGACCGCCTTCGGGGGCCAGGTAGCCGATCTCTTCTAGGAAGGACTTGTAAGCCTCGCGATCATGGGGTTGGCGGCGGTTTGCGATGTGCCAAGCATTGATCTGTGCCTGCAGGTGTTCGCGGTGTTGCAGGAGGGCTGCGTTGCGTGGACCGAAGTCATGAACGAGCGCGGATAGCCCGGCCCAGAACCGTTCCGGGTTGACGCCCGTGCCCGGCAAGGCTTCCTCGTCAAGGAACACGGCCAATTCCTTGGCAACTTGAAGACCGTTCCTGTCGACACGTTCCATACCAAAGCGGTCGTTTGAAGAAGCCATGTGTCCCTGCATCTAAAAGAGTTTGCTGCCCGGCGTGACGCTATACCTTCATCGCATTTGGGACGCGACGCAAAAGTTGACGAAGGAGTTACGCGGGCTTTCACCTTTTAGGTTTTCGCTTTTTGGTTTTCCTTTGGCGGACATTTGCTTAAGAGTCTGTCCGGAAGGTTTCTTCATGATTTTAATGGTTCCTTTTTGTCATCCGCGGCGTCGAAGCCCTTGTCCGTAGCTTAGGCTACGGCCTTCGGGCTTCTCCTGGCGGTCTGACGAAAAATCAACTTATTGAAATCGCGAAGCTCTTTTCCGGACAGACTCAAAGGTCCGCGTCTAGCATTTTGCGGGAATATCAGAGCTATGGCTGAAGAGACTGAAATTGTGCTCGACCGGCGGCAGTTGCGGCGGTCGGTGACGTTCTGGCGGGTGCTGGGGATCGGCGGGCTGGCGCTGGCGTTTGGGGCGCTGACTCTAGGGAGCGACAAACTTTCGAGCCTTGGTGCGCCACAGCAGATTGCCCGCGTAGCGATCGAGGGCACGATCCTGGAGAGCCGGGATCAATTGCGGATGTTTGAAAAGATCGCCGATAGCGACAATGTTGCCGCGCTACTCGTCTTCGTAAACAGCCCCGGAGGGACGACGACGGGGGGCGAAGCGATACATGAAGCGCTGCGGCGGATTGCCAAGAAAAAGCCGGTCGTGGCGCAGTTCGGCACGGTTGCCGCGTCGGCAGGATACATTGTCGGGATGGGTGCGGATCACATTGTCGCGCGCGGAAACACGATCACCGGATCCATCGGTGTGATTGCGCAATGGCCGGAAGTTGCCGCGCTGCTGGAAAAACTTGGCGTCAAGGTGAACGAAGTCAAAAGCGGTAATTTGAAAGCCGCGCCATCGCCGTTCATGCCGCTGGACGAAGGCGGCAGGGCCGTCACGCAGAACATGGTCAATGAAGGGTTCAAGTGGTTCTTAGGCATGGTCGAATCGCGTCGCGGCGTGAAGACTGCGGAGATCTCAGGCCTCGAACAAGGCCGTATTTTCTCAGGCCGCGAGGCGTTGGCGGTCAAACTTGTCGACGAAATCGGTGGGGAAGCCGAGGCGGTCGCATGGCTCGAATCGGCGCGGGGGGTTGCCAAGAAGCTGAAGATCGTCGACTGGAAGCCGCATCGCGAGGACGGCTGGGGCGTACCGAATGCGTCGGCGGCGCTATCGGGCCGGACGCTGGGCGAAAGCGCTGCCGATCTGGTGCGTGCGTTAGGCCGTGACACACGATTGGACACGCTGACGCTTGACGGTTTGGTTTCGGTTTGGCATCAATCCGAAAAGTAATGGAATAACAGAGACTTTTGTGGCTTTTAAAGCGTCTGCAGAGCAGTTGGGGTAGCGCGTCGTGATCAAATCAGAACTTATCCAGAAGATCGCGGCGGCAAACCCGCATCTTTATCATCGCGACGTCGAGCGCATCGTGAACGTGGTGTTTGACGAGATCGTGGACGCACTCGTGCGCCGGGATCGCGTTGAGCTGCGCGGGTTTGGGGCATTCACAGTCAAGCATCGTGCCGCACGCGCGGGCCGCAATCCTCGGACGGGTGCTTCGGTGCCGGTTGAAGAAAAATTCGTGCCGTTCTTCAAGACCGGTAAAGAGCTTCGCGATAAGCTGAATAAGGACTAATAGTCAGGCCGTAAAGCTGATCTGAGAGGATCTCACTTGCCGCCCCTGGATGGCCGGGTCCCTTGGAACAAGTCCGAGGGCAAGCAAGCCCGGCCATGGAGTAGGGGGGAAAGTCGAGCTAGCGCTAGAATTTGAGGGCTCGCCGTCATGAAGAAAATCGTATCGCTGTTGATTGCGTTGCCGGCCGCGTTGATCCTCGTTTCGCTGGCGCTGGCTAACCGTCATCCGGTGCGGCTGGCGCTCAATCCGTTCCGGCCTGAGGACGATTTTCTGTCGATCCATCTGCCATTCTACACTTATTTGCTGCTCGCATTGATTGCGGGAGTGGCGCTGGGCGGTGTGGCTACGTGGTTCAATCAGGGCTATTGGCGGCGGACGGCGCGTCATCGCACGCATGAAGCGCGCCGTTGGCAGTCTGAGTCTGAGCGCCTCGTGCGCGAACGCGACGACATGGTGATGTCCGCCGATAAGAGCGGCGAGCGCGGTAAGCAGCTGGCCGTTGTCCGGCGCTGAGGGCTTGGCGTGTTTGGCGCGGGTACTCAAATCTAAAAAGTTGCATCGCGTTATCGCGGCCTGTCCTGTATCGCACTCATGGTTGCTTGGGTCCCGGCCTGCGCCGGGATGACGTTGAGATGGCAAGCGGAGGGCGGCTCAATGCGGATACACGTCAAAATCTGCGGATTGAAGACCGACGAGGCGCTCGATGCAGCGCTTGAGGGCGGGGCCGACTATGTCGGGCTCGTGTTTTTTGGCAAAAGCCCGCGCAATACGACGCTTGACGAGGCCCGCGCACGGGCGGCGCTTGCTCGGGGCCGGGCGAAGATCGTGGCGCTCAGCGTCGACGCCGACGATGCGACGCTCGACGGGATCGTGGCGGCGGCGCGGCCAGATGTGCTGCAATTGCATGGTCATGAGAGCCCAGAGCGGGTTGCGGCGATCAAGGCGCGCTACGGCTTGACGGTATGGAAGGCGTTGCCGGTCGAGACGGCGGATGATGCCGAGCGGGCGTTCGACTATGCCGGGATCGCCGACCTGATCGTGTTCGACGGCAAGCCGCCCAAGGGCGCGACCCTGCCAGGCGGCAACGGGCGTGTGTTCGATTGGGCGGTCCTGGAGGCCATCAAGGGCCGGGTGCCATTCATGCTATCGGGCGGGTTGACGTGCGAAAACGTCGGCGAAGCAGTGCGAGTGACGGGCGCGAATGCTGTCGACGTGTCGTCGGGGGTCGAGAGCGCACCGGGCGTCAAGGACCCCGAACTGATCCGGCGCTTCCTTCGCGCGGTAAACGGTTCTACATAGACTGCAAATTCACGAGGTGCGCTTCGCGCGTAGGGCTATCGCCCTACAACCCATTCGAGGGGTGACCCCTCGAACTCCCCTCTTTTTGGGCCTAAAAAGGGAAGGGGGTTTGGGGGAAGACTTTTCCCCAATTGGGTGTGGGCGAAAGCCCACCAATGCGATCTGCCAATTTTGAGGACAATCCGATGGCGACGACGACCGACAAGACCAGCCAGCCGAAGCTCAACAGCTTCCGTTCGGGACCCGATGACCGGGGGTTCTTTGGGATGTTTGGCGGGCGGTTTGTCGCCGAAACGCTGATGCCGCTCATCCTCGATCTGGAGAAGGCGTATGACGCGGCGAAGGCTGATCCGTCGTTTGCCGCCGAGGTTGCGTTTCTCAACAAGCATTATTCAGGGCGGCCGAGCCCGCTGTATCACGCCGAGCGGTTGACGGAGCATTTCCAGTCGTTGTCGACGACGGGCGGCGGGGCGAAAATTTACTTCAAGCGCGACGAGCTCAATCACACCGGCTCGCACAAGATCAACAACTGCCTGGGGCAGATTCTGCTCGCGCGGCGGATGGGGAAGACGCGGATCATCGCCGAGACCGGGGCGGGTCAGCATGGCGTGGCTGTGGCGACGGTTTGCGCCAAGTACGGGATGGGTTGCGAGATTTATATGGGCGCGACCGACGTTGAGCGGCAGGCGCCGAACGTGGCGCGGATGATCTTGTTGGGTGCGAAGCTCAACCCGGTCACGTCGGGTGCGGGGACGCTGAAGGATGCGATGAACGAGGCACTGCGCGATTGGGTGACCAACGTGCATGACACCTATTACATCATCGGCACGGCGGCGGGTCCGCATCCGTATCCGGCGATGGTGCGCGATTTTCAGTCGATCATCGGGCGCGAATTGCGCGGGCAAATGATGGAAGCGGAGGGGCGGCTGCCCGATACGCTGGTTGCTTGCATCGGCGGCGGGTCGAACGCAATCGGGTTGTTTCATCCGTTCCTCGATGACGAGGGCGTGGCGATTTACGGCGTCGAGGCTGGCGGTCACGGGATCGAGGTTCACAACGGTCACGCGGCGTCGATGACGGGCGGGACGCCGGGGGTGCTGCATGGCAACCGCACGTATCTGCTGCAGGACAGCGACGGGCAGATCCAGGAGGGTCATTCGATTTCGGCGGGGTTGGATTACCCGGGTGTGGGGCCGGAACATTCGTGGCTCAAAGATACGGGCCGGGTGACGTATGTGCCTGCGACCGACAAAGAAGCGCTCGATGCGCTGCAATTGTGCACGCGGTTGGAGGGGATCATTCCAGCGCTCGAGCCTGCGCATGCGCTGGCGTATGTGACGAAATTGGCTCCGACGTTGCCGCGCGAGAATTTGCTGGTGATGAACCTATGCGGGCGCGGGGATAAGGACCTGTTCACGGTCGCCAAGGCGCTGGGGATTAAGGTTTAGTTAGATTATTGACCTAGCCAAGCCTCATCTGTACAATTGTACAAATGAGGCTTGTGGTCGATGTCAATGTTGTTCTTGCCGTGGTTCTGGGTGAACCCGAGCGAGAATGGGCTATCGCGGCGGCGGTTGATTGCGATTCGCTGGCTCCCCGCTCGTTTCCGTTTGAAATCGGAAACGCTCTAACGAGTCTTGTGAAGCGTAAGCGTTTGTCATCTGAGGACATGTTGGCTGCGTGGAGGGCTGCAGCAACTTTTCAGGTGACTTTGCGTGATGTGGATATGAGCGCGGCACTACGGTTGGCCGGGGTTCATAACATCTATGCTTATGATGCTTATATTTTGCAATGCGCTATCGATAGCCGGGCGAAACTCTTAACGCTCGATCAGAGGATGGCGGCTGTTGGCCGGTCGATCGGCCTTGATGTCGTGGAGACCTGACATGCGTGTCTATAAGTTTTCCGAGGCTCGTCAAAAGCTCGCTGAGGTCTTGGATCTGGCGCGGGACGAGGATGTTTTGATCGAACGCCGCGGCGGTGAGACTTTTGTCTTGTCGCTGAAGCGCGCGAAAGCGTCGCCGCTGGATCTCCCTGTTGTCAATCGAGGGCTAGTCACCACCGAGGATGTCATCGAGGCGGTACGGGAGTCACGGGAGCAGGCTTGGCGGAAGTGATGGGGCGCTGGGGATCAAGGTTTAGTGTTTCAAACGACACCCACCCAACGTCATGGCCGCCCCGGATCAAGTGTCCGGGGTAAACTCCGGCGGCCACCCACGACAGGCATCCACGAGTCCGATGTTTGCAGTTGGATCGAGATAAGCTTATATCCGCGTTCCAGCCGATAGTTGTCGTGGGTGGCCGCCTTCGCGGCCATGACGAAAATGGGGGGAAGTACATGGGAGTTTCGAAGGCAGCGTCTCCTTTGGATATCCCGGTCGTGGACCGTGAACTTGTGACCACGGAGGATATTGTTAAGGCGGTCCGGGACTCTCGCGAGCAGGCTTGGCGGAAGTGATCGTCCTGTCTGCGGCAGTAAAAGGACTCTGCTCTACTACTCCATGGCCGCCCTTGAGGCGGCCATCCAGGGCCGCGCAGGTAGGCCTCGCCTGTGGCCCTGGATAGCCGGGTCAAGCCCGGCTATGGAGTGTTTTTAGTCGATTGAGCGCAGTGGCCCTTGGCCGAGAATTGCGCGAATCTTCTTGGTGAGCTGATTTTTTAGGTCTTCTTCATTCGTCCAGAGGATGTGGGCGAACTGGCGAGTATCGAAGTGAATTTCTTTTTCGGAATCCTTCCGGCAACTCCAGAAGACGGGGATGTTGAGGCCAAAGGCAAAACCCGCTTCGAAATAGACACCGCCGCGCGGTTTGTCGGGTGGGCAAGTCATGTCGGCAACGACAAAGCGTGATCGGCGAATCTCGGAGATGATTTCGTCGTCGATTTTGTTGTTGTGTTCTTTGTTGTCGATCCGGAAAGCCTTGTAGCCAGCTGCTGCTACGGCCGGTTCTACGCCGAGGTCGAAAGCGCTCCTGATGCTAGCGTCGAACCACATTGCGACGAAGGCTTGGGTGGATGTTTCGTTGGCGACTGCTAGTTCGGCAAGGCGGGCGTGGCCTGCGGGAGCAATGTTTACCGTAATGAAGTCTTCTTCGAATCCTGTAATTTTAAGTAATCCGCCATCGCGTAGTGCCATCGCGAGATATTCAAGTTCACTAAAAGATATGCATTCGCTTTCAGCTTGAGCTTGTAAGCCTTCCGTGAAGCTTGATCCTTTTCCGGTAAATGTAAACGTCACTTCGAAGTCGAGTCGGTCTTGCAGTTTGCTAATATATTGCAATAAGCGGTCGGAGCGTTGTGATACGTCTAGGGCGCGCCAAGTCTTTACACCAGCAACTAAGTCTAGTGTTAATCGTGCACGTTGACCTTGACGGTTCTGATCGCAAATCCAAGTGGTCAATTTGGCCTTGTCCCGCAACGAAAGATTATGAAGTTCCTTGCAGTGAGCGGATGGCCAATCGAATCGCCCACCGGCCCTGATAGAATTAAAGCGCTGGGGCATGTGCTCGCCATTTATGACTGAGGCGGGTGTCTTCCAGATTGGGCAGTCTACCTTTTCTACCTCGTTTGACATGGCGCTCCTCTGCATTGCAGGTGGTCGGTAGTGCTGATTAATTTTCCAACACATACCACGCTATCCGGGCAACTTTTGGGACGTGTTATTGATCCCGCTGCTTGCTATCCCTCCTGCATCCGCATACGAGAACGGGTGAGATTTTGGCAGGGCGGTTCGCGATTATGACAAGTTCAACTCCCACACGGATCGACAGGCGGTTTGCGGCTTTGAAGGCTGAGGGCAAGCCTGCGCTGGTTTGTTTTGTGACGGCGGGTGATCCCGATTTTGACACGTCGGCCAAGATTTTGGCGGGGTTGCCGGGGGCAGGGGCGGACATTATCGAGGTCGGGATGCCGTTTTCGGACCCGATGGCGGATGGACCGGCGATCCAGGCTTCGAGTCTGCGGGCGCTGAAGGCTGGTCAGAACATGATCAAGACCTTGAAACTGGTGGCGGATTTCCGCAAGGCGGATCCTGAAACGCCGATCGTGCTGATGGGGTACTACAACCCGATCTATGTTTACGGCAACGAACGGTTCTTGACGGACGCTAAGGCTGCAGGCGTCGATGGGCTGATTGTGGTGGACGTTCCGCCCGAGGCCGACGATGAGCTTTGCTTACCCGCCATCGCGCACGGGTTGAATTTTATCCGCTTGGCGACACCCACAACAGATGCGGCACGTTTACCGGCGGTCTTGGCCAATACGACCGGGTTCTTGTATTATGTGTCAATCACCGGGATTACGGGGTCTGCCGCGCCGGTCGTGATGGACGTGCACGCTCAGGTTGAGCGCATCAAAGCGTCAACAAGTCTTCCCGTTGCGGTCGGATTTGGCGTAAGAACGGGTGAACAGGCGAAGGCGCTGGCTAAAGGCGCTGATGGAGTCGTCGTTGGATCGGCAATCGTAACCGCAATCCAACAAAGTCTGGATAACGAAGCGCAAGCGACTGTTAAGACGGTGCCTGCGGTCTTAGATTTGGTTGCAAGCATTTCGGATGTGCTCAAATCGGCATGAACCGGTTTGGCGTTAGCGGATTTGGCGAGGCTGGGGTTCCAGTGGCCGCCTTGATGTTTGGACCTCGTGAGGAGTTTTCGTCCAGTGAACTGGATCAACAATTTTGTCCGCCCTAAAATTCGCGGGCTGCTGACGACCAAACGGGAAATTCCCGATGGTCAGTGGATCACATGCCCTGAGTCGGGGCAGATGGTGTTTTTCAAGGACCTTGAGGCCAACCAGTTCGTGGTGCCGGGGTCTGGCTATCATTGGCGCATGACAGGTACGCAGCGGCTTGAGCACCTGTTCGATGGCGCGGAATATGTAAGGCTCGCGCTGCCGGCGGTGGCGCAGGATCCGCTCAAGTTCCGCGATCAGCGGCGTTACACAGACCGGCTCAAGGACGCCAAGGCTGCGACCGGGCAGGACGACGCCGTGCTGGTTGGCGAGGGCAAGCTCGACGGCGTGCCGGTCGTGGCGGCGGTGCAGAATTTTAATTTCATGGCCGGGTCGCTCGGTATGGCAGCAGGGGAAGCCATCATCGCGGGGATGCTGCGAGCGGTTGAACTTGGCGCGCCGTTCATTCTGTTTGCGGCGTCGGGCGGGGCGCGCATGCAGGAAGGGATTTTGTCCCTGATGCAAATGCCGCGCACCACGATTGCGATCCAGCGGTTGCGGGATTCGAAGCTGCCCTACATCGTCGTGTTGACCGACCCGACGACGGGTGGTGTGACGGCGTCGTATGCGATGCTGGGCGATATCCATATTGCCGAGCCGAATGCACTCATCTGTTTTGCCGGGCCGCGCGTCATTCAGCAGACGATCCGCGAGCAGTTGCCGGAAGGGTTCCAGCGGTCCGAGTACTTGCTCGCGCATGGTATGATCGACATGGTCGTGCATCGTCACAAGCTGCGTGAAACGCTATCGCGGGTCAGCCGGTTGCTGATGTCGGGCGTGTCGGTGCGGCGGACGGCTGAGGCGGCGCGCAATGGCGGCAAAAAGCTCAACGGAAGCAAAACCTATGTCAACGGGTCGGGCGGAGATCAAAGCGTGGCCGAGGAGCCTGTGAAGACGGCCGCGATTGCCGATGCCAAGAAGACGTCTCCGGTAACAACACAGGCTAAGCCGCCGTCGAAGGATGCGCCACGGACTTGATTTACTACAAAAGAGTGACCTGAAGGAGGTCACTCTTTGTGAGTCCGGCGCTTGCGCCGACGGCTCTTTGCCGCTTCGGTCAGCAAGAGCTGGCCGCTTGGGGAAATTGCAACCGCGCCCGGGAGAGCGATGTGCCGACCAGCGATCACCTTCTGGCTGCTCTCAAGCAATTGCATCCCAAATTGATCGACCTTTCACTTGGGCGCATCGAGCGGTTGCTTGCGCGGCTGGGCGATCCGCATCTGCGCCTGCCGCCGGTCGTGCATATCGCGGGAACCAATGGCAAGGGCTCGATGACGGCCTATCTCAAGGCCATGTTTGAGGCCGCAGGTAAGCGGGCGCATGTCTACACCTCGCCGCATCTGGTGCGGTTTCACGAGCGTATCGTGCTGGCGGGCGCTCCGGGCGAGACGGCCAGGCCGATTGGGGAAGCAGCGCTCGTCGATGTGCTGATGCGGACGCAGGCGGTCAATAACGGCGACGACATCACGCAATTCGAGATCACGACGGCGGCGGCGTTCCTGGCGTTCAGCGAGCATCCAGCCGACGTGCTGCTGTTGGAGGTCGGGCTTGGCGGACGGCTTGACGCAACGAACGTGATCGCGCGCCCAAGGCTGTGTGTGATCATGCCGGTTTCCCTCGATCATGCCGATAAGCTGGGCGCGACGGTCGGGTTGATTGCAGCGGAAAAGGCTGGGATTTTGAAGCGCGGGGTTCCTGCGGTTGTTTCGGTGCAGGACGATGAGGCCGGACAGGTGATCGGCGAGATTGCGCATCGGGTTGGCGCGCCGCTGATTGCGTGGGGGCAGGACTATGATGCCTATGAGCAGCGTGGGCGGCTTGTGGTGCAATGGCAAGAGCAGTTGATGGATTTGCCACTACCCGGGTTGCTGGGGCGGCATCAGATTGCGAATGCGGGCACGGCGGTTGCGGCGGCGATGGAGCTGGCTAATCTGGGGCTTGATGAGGCGGCGATTGAGGCTGGGTTGACGCGGGTCGTGTGGCCAGCGCGGATGCAGCGATTGGAGGGCGGGCCGTTGCCTGCGGTCTTGAAGGCGGGCAGTGAACTGTGGCTCGATGGCGGGCATAATCCAGCGGCGGGGCAAGTTCTGGCGCAGACGCTGGCTGATCTGGAAGACCGGTCGCCGCGGCCGCTGCATTTGATTTGCGGGATGATGGGGCTCAAGGATGCCGCGGGGTTTCTCGCGCCGTTCCGGGGGCTGGCCAAGGACATGATCGCGGTGCCGATCCCGGGTGCGAACGAAGCGCCGCATGCGCCGGAAACGCTGGCGGAGGCGGCGCGGTCGGTCGGGCTCAAGGCCGATGTGGCGCGTGATGTCGAGGCGGCGTTGCGGGCAATCGAGGCGGCGCATCCGGGACCGAAGCGGATCTTGATCTGCGGGTCGCTGTATCTGGCAGGGCAGGTTTTGGCGCAGCAGGAAGGCGTCGTCGCGCAGGGGAATTGAGGGGCTGGCAAGGCTCACCATACGAAACGGACGAGGTGGACTCGCAGGTTGACCCAACCTTATTTGCTGGACTCGTGAGGCAGCGGTGCTGCACCTGCGTCTTCCCGTCGAAAAGGATGGGGCGAGGTGCTTGCGGACGCCGTGGTTGTGCTAGAGCACGTTCACTCTTGACGGAATCGGCTTCGAGCGGGCGAACGTGCTCTAGTCTCTTGCTTTTAGAGACTGATTCACGTTCTCGATGTTCGCAAGTGCTTCCATCTCAAACGATCAGGCTCTATGCACGAAGCATGAACAACGGATTGATTCGGATTATCGGCATTGACCCTGGCCTGCGGCGGACGGGTTGGGGGATCATTGAGACGGACGGCGTGCGGCTGTCGTATGTCGCGTCGGGTGGCGTGACGTCGGATGCCAAGGACGATCTGGCGTACCGGTTGCGGTCGCTATTTGAGGGTGTCACGTCGGTCATCGCGACGTGGCGGCCCGTCGAGGCGGCAGTCGAAGAGACG
>JBEBJA010000251.1:0-15944 GCA_040080145.1 Hyphomicrobiaceae bacterium | reverse complement strand
GGCGTACGGTCCCGCCGATCCAACCCTCCAGAAGGCGGCCACCTTCTGGAGGGTCGCCCTAACCTTTCGCAGATTCGAGCAATTCAATCATGCAAGGGGGCTTGATGCGGGTGAGGTGCTTCGCAAATCTCCTGTTGATAGCCCTCCGCAACTATCAGCATCTTCCGCCATTTGAAGTGATTTCGTTTGGCAGGCGTTGGCGACTCGGTTGAAAAGCCGTAACTACAAGTCGAGCGTCCAGCCGTCTGAACGAAAGGAGGGACCCATGGGTTTCCGCTTCCAAAAACGAATTCCGATTTTCCCCGGCGTCTACCTGAACCTCAGCAAGTCCGGCGTCAGCCTCAGCCTCGGTGGCCACGGCGCAACCGTAAATCTGGGCGCGCAAAAGCGCATGGTGACCGTCGGCATCCCCGGCACGGGCATGAGCTATCGCGTCCCGCTGACCGGCGCGCTCACACTCCTCATCGTCGGCCTCATCGTCGTGCTTGGCCTCGTCTGGCTGATCGCCCCCGACCTGATCCGCCCAGCCCTCCACTGGTGGCAGCCCAAGATATTCTAACGAACATGGCATCCCACCAAAAAAAGGCCGCCCTTCAAGGCGGCCTTTCTCTTTTTCCCTCCCCCCGTCCTTCACGGGGAGAGGGTTAGGAGCCTGCCCCCGCGAAGGCGGGGGTGAGGAGCGGAGCGGTAACGAGGGTGAGGAGCGGAGCGGTAACGAGGGAGACGGGCGGAGCAGCGTCAACCCATCATCGTCTCGACATGTTCCCAATTGACGAGGTTATCGAAGAACGCTTCCAGGTACTTCTGACGCGCATTGCGATAGTCGATGTAATAGCTGTGTTCCCAGACATCGCATCCCAGGATCGGCTTCGCGCCGTGCATCAGCGGGTTTTCGCCATTCGGCGTCTTGGAAACTTCGAGCTTACCATCGCGCAACGCAAGCCAGCACCAGCCCGAACCGAACTGCGTCACACCGGCATTGATGAAGTCGGCGCGCACCTTATCGAACCCGCCAAGCGGTTCCATCAGTGCCTGCAGCGAACCCGGAATCTTCTTGCCGCCGCCATTCTTTTTCATCCACGACCAGAAGTGATTGTGGTTGTAATGCTGGCCGATATTGTTGATGAGACCAGCATTTTTGCCAGCATATGCGGCCTGGCAGATTTCTTCGATGCTTTTGCCTTCCAAACCCGAACCAACAATCAGCTTATTGCCGTTGTCGACATAGGCTTGATGATGCTTGTCATGGTGAAACTGAAGCGTTTCGACCGACATATACGGCGCAAGCGCGTCGTAGGCGTACGGCAATTCGGGAAGCTTGAAGGACATGGGGGGCTGGTTTCCTGAAACTGAGTTATGGGGGCAGCGCAGCGGCGTTCGTCTCGTTGGCTGACCTATGAGCGGCAAGCTGGCAACAGCGCATGCCCTGCCTCCCACGAACCTAATCTTTGCCCCGCCTGAATGCAATTGGCCAATGCCGACCCCATACACTCAAAGAATGCTTCTAGTGTTCCGGTTCTGACATCTGCTTCCCGATCCGGCCTGCTTCCGCAGCAAAAGTCACAACCATAAGGCACACGAGCAAGTCTATGTTTCTAGTGTAGCTTTTGCACCTGACGTTTTGTTTTGTTGTTTCGCCGCGCGCGGGGACCAAACGTCAGGTGCACTACACGAGCGGTCAGCCCTTGCTGACCGAAGCGCCGAAGAGGCGCAGGCGCGAGCGCAGCACCAAAAACTTTGATCAACATAAAGCACTCGCTGCTAGCGGGTAGCCCTTGCTGACCGAAGCGGCCAAGGGCCGCCGGCGCGAGCGCCGGACTCCAAAAAGAGGCCGACCTTCTTCAGGCCGGCCCCTTTTTCGAAAAGAAAAAAAGAGAGTAGGGCGCAGCATCCCTGACCGCTGCGCCCCAATCGAGACACCGGGGAAGGGTGTTGGTTCAGGGTGTTTGCAAACTACGGCTCGCGTCTTGAATAGCCACTGAATGGCATATTCATCGCCGGTTCATCGCTCAAAACCGCGGCCCGCACGAACATGCGCCGCCCCCGCCGCACGGACTTCGCCAGCTTCAGCAAAAACACACAGTCGTTAACACCGCCTCATATCCAGCCTGGAAGATCACATTCCGCGCCGATCCCCCTCCCCGGCAATAAGGTCGCATTCGCACAGCTACGGCTTTGACGCGCCTTCACGATTAGCGGCTTGCGTCAAAAAATGTAGTGCTCTGATTGCCGCTTGAATTGTCCGATAGAATAGTTCATTAGCAATAATTGAACAATTACCCCCTATGAACGGCACAGCGTTGTAAAACCCATTACATGTCATGCTATTGGGCGCTGAGCCTGTTCACAGACAACTCCAAAGACAACCACCTCCCTCTGCTCAATCAACTGACTTTCAAACAAGTCGAAAGGACGTCCACGTGGCTACCCCCAATGTCGACAAAATGTCGCTCAAAGACCTGATCGAACTGGACCTCAAAGTCCAAAAAGCACTCGGCATTGCCAAAGAACGTGAGCGGGCTGAACTGAAGCACAAGATCGCGGCCCTCGCCGAAGATTCTGGCTTCTCGGTCAGCGAACTGTTCGGCGGCCGCGGCGTTGCAAAAGGCAAGTCGTCGGGCATCGCAAAATACAAGAATCCAGACAACAGCTCCGAAACCTGGACCGGCCGCGGCCGCAAGCCCAATTGGCTCGTTGCCAAGCTCGGCAAAGGCGCGAAGATGGCCGATTTCGAGATCTAGAGAGCTTCCGAAAAAGCATGCCCCCGCGAAGGCGGGGGTGGGAACCGGTTTTCCGATAGGAAGCACGACCAAGCAAAGACTTAGGGTCCGTCTTTGATTCCATCAAATTTGGACGGACCCTAAGTCCGGCAATTGACGAAGAAAAAAACCCGCGATGCGAAAGCATTGCGGGTTTTCTCTTATCACGAATCATAAAGTAGAAGACGCCCCAGTCAATCGGACGCCCCCACACGCGCGCGCACAACCTCAAGCAACGCCGTGCGATTTTCGGCAAACCCGCCCGCGACCCAATCCTTCTCAACGGCCCTGAGCACTGCGCCGATCAAAGGTCCCGGTGCAATTCCCAGCGCCCGCACATCGGCCCCCGACAACGGAAATACCGGCATCGTCCAGCGCTGCGGCAACGCCGCCAATTGCACATACGCGGCATCATCCACCGTCCTGGTTCCACGCACCCAATTCAACAGGACCGCATCGAGATAGCCCGCCATTCCCATTTGATAGGCGGCCCGTTGCGCCTCTTCTACTGTCATCGCGGCATCAATTCGGCCGTGATTGTCTACAACCGCCATCAACCGGTTCCGATCACGCGCAGAAAACTTCAATCGCATGTCGAACGCTGCAACATCGACGGCGGTCTGAACCGCGAGCGCTGCAAATCGCAACAACGGATCGGGTGGGTGCTTCACAACACCATCTATTGCCACCATTCGCGATAGCCCATCCAATAGCGCAACCTGATCGAACATAGCAGAAAAGACCCCGCTACTGGCCAGCACCGTCGTCACTTCAAGGCTGTGACGCGCTGCAAGCAGTTTCATCAGCTCCGTTCGAATTCGCTCGCCTGATATCCGCGCAAGACCGGCGCGATGCGCAATACACGCCGTCAACCCGTCCCTATCAATGACGCCATCAGCGCAATAGGTTGCGGAAAACCGGAAAAAGCGCAGTATTCGCAGATAGTCTTCGCAAATGCGCTCGCCCGCCGATCCGATAAACCGGATCTTGACCGGATCGAGATCGGCCATTCCCCCCAGCGGATCGAATATCTGGCCATCGCGCGAACAATACAGCGCATTGATCGTGAAATCCCGCCGCGCTGCATCCGCCGCCCAATCGCCGGTAAATGCGACCAGCGCATGCCGCCCATCGGTTGCAACATCCCGGCGCAACGTGGTGACTTCAAACGGAATTCCACGCGCAATTAACGTCACGGTCCCATGCGCGATCCCAGTCGCGACCGTCTTCAGTCCGGCAGCCTTTGCGAGCCGCATCGTCTCGGCCGGCACAGCGTCCGTCGCAATATCAATATCGGTCGCGGGCAAACCTAACAGCGTATTGCGAACAATCCCCCCAACCGCACGCGCCGTATAGCCGCCGCCCTCCAGCGCCGCAAACACCGCCTGCGTTGCAGGCAGCGACAGCCACGGCGCAGAAATCACCCGGTCCGGCGTCATCTCATACGGCCAGGAACAACCTTCCCGTCCTGGAACACCGCTGGCTCATAAGTCTGCCCCGGCTTGCCATCGCCCACGTTGCCAAAAACCGACAGCACGATCGCAACAAGGCTTGCCCCCAACACTGCCAAAGGCAGAATAGGAGCGCGATTGATGACCGCAATCGCGGACGATTCCGGCCGCCGGACCAGCAGCGCGAACGAAACGTAAAGAGCCGTGGGCAATAGGAACAGCAGCAGGTTTTCAACAAAGACGCGGATCATGGGGCAAACAGCCTTTCATGCATGTTCTTCAAGATACCTGCGGTCGCGCCCCAGATAAACCTGTTCTCAAATGGCATTGCATGAAACCGCCGTTCTGCACCCTGCCAAATCTTCGTGTGTAATTGATGGTTGGCCTGATCCATCAAAAATGCGAGCGGAACCTCGAATACATCAGCCACCTCATCCTCCTGCAGCCGCAGTGTAAAGCCCGGCTCGACGAGCGCAACCAGCGGTTCGATGGCATACCCCGTCCCGGTCCGGTACGTATCTAAAAAGCCAAGGGGCGTAACCAATTGCGACGGAAGCCCAATTTCCTCCTCGGCTTCCCGCAGGGCAGCCGCGACCGGCGTCTCGTCCTCCCCGTCGATCCGCCCGCCCGGAAAAGCGATCTGTCCCGCATGGTGGTTCAGCGTTGCTGCCCGCAAGGTCAGCAGCAACGTGAGTTCTGCGCGCGCCACCACCGCCACCAGCACTGCCGCCGGACGCAGCGTCACAGCGGGCGGCCTGAACCCCGGATTGAGGTCGAAATCGCTGGGAGATTTCCCCAACTGGGGCACGGCATGCAACTTCGCCCGTGCCTGTGCCGCAAACCCCTCCGGTCCAAAGAGGCTTCCCGAGGCCGGATCGCCAGATTGCGAACGCGTGATCATAAAGCTACCAACTTGCTCAAACGGCTCGTCCGGAGGTTATGCAGCACCAATGCTGCGTTGACGTAATTTGCCATGTTTCGGGCGTCAATTTCGCGTATTGGCTCTTGCTGACGAACCTGAAGGGACAAGTGCGTTCATAGTGTGTGAACCATCTTTCCGGCAAGACTTCACAACACCACGGTATGAAACAAGCGACAATCACCGCCGGCGTCTAACGACGTGAAGCCGCCCGCGTAAGGACATGACGCCCATGACGACGACGGCAATATCAAGAACGCCAGAACTGAACCGCCGTACCCTCATTGCGGCCCTCGCGTTCGCCGCAGCGGGTGCAGCCGTCGCGACACCCACGATGGCAATCGCTGGCATCGCCGATGAATTCATGGGCCGCCTCAACGAACCCCACCGTCAGCAATTCCAGGCTTGGCGCGCCTCCCGTCATGCCTACGAAGGCCGCCTCAACGCCTATTGGGCCGCTGTGGAAGGCAAACGCGCCGAACGCCGCAAGAAAAAAGCCGCCAAACTCGAACTCGTCGCCAGCGACTACGTCCCCACCTTCCCGCCTCAATACGAAGGCCCCCACCTCGCGCCCGACCTCCTGCGCGCCTGGACCAAATTCGTCGCCGATGAAGAAGCCAAACAGCCTCAACCACCTGTGCCGCCGAAAGAAATTCCCAGCATTGAGGATTTCCTCGCCGCCGCCAAAAGTGTCTACGGCTTCACGCCCGAGCGCGTATCCGAACGCGCCTTCAAGGAACGCTACGCTGAAGAGGCCATTGCGCTTGGCCTGAGCAAAGCCCAGGTCGTGCGCGTGTATGCTCTTGAAACCGGTGGCCAAGGCACCGCCGACATGCAGTCCGGCGTCCACCCCATCTCAAAACGCGGCAAGCCGATCTCGACCGCCTTGGGCTATGCCCAACTCCTCGACGCCAACTCCGTCAGCGAGCTGGCCAAGCACGGTAACGGCTTTATTGCCCGCCTCAACCAGATGGCCGCCCGCTCCGGCGTCCCCCGCGAACGCGCAGCCCAACTGCGTGGCAAAGCCGCCATTCTGGCCCGCATGGTGGCCGATGCGAAATCGGTGCCTAACGTCTGGGCGCGCCATCAATCCTTCGCCAAAACTCCCGAAGGCCAGGGCATCCACGCCATTAACATCGACGGCGACATCGGCCCCATGATCCAGGCGATCAAACTGCTTGGCCTCAAGGAAGAAGCCGAAAAAGCAGGCAAGCCGCAGCTCAAAGGCTGTGAGATGGAATTGATGAACCTAGCAGGTCCCGGCACCGGCCTTGAAATCCTGCTCTACCCCGGTGCCGCCGCCGCACCCACGCCCAACTTCTTCGCCAGAAAAGCCTACTACATCAACAAGATGGCCCAAAACATGACCGGCGCGGGCCTGCTCGCCGAACTCGACCGGCGCATGGACGCCGACATCTCAAAACCCGGCTCCGCCGAATTCTCCGCAGCCTTCGACAGCCTCGCCGCTTCACCGCTGCCGTGGAGGTAAGAATGAGTGAATAGTCAGTAGAAAATGTTCACTATTCACCAAACCCTTTTGTCTGCCGCAACGCCTCCCCCAGCACAATCGCCGCCGCCACCGCGATATTGAACGACCGCAGCCCCGCCCGCATCGGGATCCGTACCCGCCCATCGACGCCCTCGTGAACCGCGTCCGGCACCCCGGCACTCTCCCGCCCCAGCATCAAAATGTCGGACGGCTGGAACGCAAAATCCAAATGGCTCACGGCCCCGTGCGACGTGAGCAGCACCAGCCTGGGCTTAGGATTCCCCCCCTCGCGCACCGCCTCGAACGCCGCAAAACTCGTGTGCCGCGTCAGGTCCACATGCTCCAGATAATCGAGCCCCGCCCGCTTCAACGACCGGTCGCTCATGTCAAACCCGGTCGGCCCGATCACGTCGGCCGCCACCCCAAGACACGCCGCCATCCGCAAAATGGTCCCGGTGTTCTGAGGAATATCAGGCTGATACAGCGCCAGTCTCATCGGCAATCTCACTCGTCCAACAAAATGCAAATGACGCGACTAGCGGTCAGCCCGTGCTGACCGGTGCACCGAAGAGGTACCGGCGCGAGCGCCGTACCCGGCTGGGTTGACCTCCTCCAGGTCAAACCAGCCGCAAGCAAGAAAAGCGGTCAGCTCTTGCTGACCGAAGCGCCGAAGAGGCGCCGGGCCGAGGCCCGGACTCAAACGATTTGACCTCCTTCAGGTCAAATCGTTTGCAAACAAGAAAGCGCTCGCTGCTCTCGCAGCGAGCGTGCGCCAATGTGCCCAGGCACTTACCCCTTTTGTCGCGTTGAGCACGCCCGTGAAGGATGTCAAAAGAGCGCACCTGATCGCTGCGGGCCCACCCGCATTTTCTTGGGTTCTTTGGCCACAAAGGTTTCCACTAACACCTTTGGCGCTTTAGCGCCCGTTTCGCTTTTTCGGAGGCATCCGTGTCGGCTGACATCGAAGATCACAATCGTCGCGACTTTATCGTTCTGGCAGGCAACACGTTCGCAGCCATCGGCGGCGCAGCGCTGTTGTGGCCGTTCGTGCAACAGATGAACCCGGACGCGAGCGCGCTCGCCATGGCCTCCATCGAGGTTGATCTGACCCCCGTCAAGGAAGGTCAAGCCATCACCGTCATGTGGCGCGGCAAGCCAGTTTTCATCCGCAACCGCACCGCCGATGAAATCAAGCAAGCCCAGGCCGTGGACGTCAAAACCCTGCCCGATAAGCTTGCCGATAACAGCAGCCTGCCGGACACAACGGCAGCCACGGACGAAAATCGCGTCAAGAAGGGTAAGGAAAACTGGCTCGTCCTCGTTGGCGTCTGCACCCATCTGGGTTGCATCCCCAAGGGCCAATCTATTGCCGACGCCAAGGGCGACTTCGGCGGCTGGTTCTGCCCCTGCCACGGTTCGCACTACGACACCTCAGGCCGCATCCGCAAAGGCCCCGCTCCGCGTAACCTCGACGTGCCCGCCTACACGTTCATTTCCGATACGAAGGTCAAAATCGGCTGAGCCTAACTCAACCGCCCGCCTGACCCTTCAATCCGTCCATCATCCTTGGTGACATCATGTCTGGCCATTCTTCCTACGAACCAAAAACCAATATCGGCAAGTGGTTCGACGAGCGATTGCCGATCGCCCGTCTGAGCTACGACAGCTTCGTCGCGTTCCCAACGCCGCGAAACCTGAACTACATGTGGACCTTCGGCGGCATTCTCATGCTTTGCCTCGTCTCACAGATCGTCACCGGTATCATCCTCGCGATGCACTATGTGCCCAACGACCAGATGGCCTTCGACAGCGTCCAGCACATCAAGCGCGACGTGAACTACGGCTGGCTCCTCCAGCCGATGCACGCCGTCGGCGCGTCGATGTTCTTCATCGCCGTCTACCTTCACATTTTCCGTGGTCTTTACTACGGGTCATACAAAGCCCCCCGCGAAATCCTATGGATCTTGGGCGTGTTCATCTTCCTCGCGATGATGGCAACCGGGTTCCTCGGCTACACCCTTCCCTGGGGTCAGATGAGCTTCTGGGGCGCAACGGTCATCACCAACCTGTTCTCGTCGCTTGACGGCGTGATTCCTGGTATGGGAACCGCCATCGTCACCTGGCTCTGGGGTGGCTTCGCGGTCGGCAACCCGACCCTCAACCGCTTCTTCTCGCTGCACTACCTGCTGCCGTTTGTGATCTTCGGGATTGTGATCCTGCACGTCTGGGCACTGCACGTCGTCGGCCAAAACAACCCGACCGGCCTTGAGATCAAGCAACCCTCGGATGCCGTTCCGATGTACCCCTACGCGATCACCAAAGATCTGTTCGCGATGTTCGTGTTCCTGATCCCGTTCGCCTATTTCATCTTCTTCATGCCCGACTATCTGGGCCATGCCGACAACTACATTCCAGCCGACCCGTTGGTGACCCCACCACACATCGTGCCGGAGTGGTACTTCCTGCCATTCTACGCCATCCTGCGCGCCATTCCCTCCAAGCTCGGCGGCGTCGTGGCCATGATCGCGGCCATCGTCGTGCTGGTCTTCATCCCCTGGCTCGACACCAGCCGTGTCCGCTCGGCGAAATACCGCCCAATCTTCAAGTGGTGCTTCTGGTACTTCGTGTTCACCTGCTTTGCGCTCGGCTATCTGGGTTCGATGCCGGCTGAACAGCCCTATATCTTCTGGGCTCAGTTCTTCACCATCAGCTACTTCGCCTTCTTCCTGTTGGCCATGCCCATCGTCGGCATCATCGAAACCCCGAAAATGCTGCCGCGATCCATTACCGAAGCCGTCCTCGGCAAAGGCAATAGCGGTGGTGGCCACGTCCCTGCGGGCGCAGCTGCTGGTCCAGAGAAACGCTGAAGGCGGGAGCAAAACATCATGAAAACCATCAAGGCCCTTGGCCTCGCCATCGCACTGTCGGCTTCGCTGATCGCAAGTCCCGCAGTGTCCCCTGCCAGCGCGGCGGGCGATCCTGCCGCCGGCCACTTTGAATACGAGCGTCAGAAGTGGTCGTTCGGCGGTTTCTTTGGCAAATACGACAAAGCCCAGCTGCAGCGCGGCTTCCAGGTCTACAAGGAAGTCTGCGCCAACTGCCACGGCTTGAAGCGCGTCAACTTCCGCAACCTCGTCCAGCCCGGCGGTCCCGAATTCCCGGAAGATGCTGTCAAGGCCTTGGCCGCAAGCTGGCCGAACAAGCCGCTGGCTGAGCCCAACGACGACGGCAAAACGGTCGACAAGAAGGGCAACCTGCTTGAGCGCACCGCGATTCTGGCCGACCCCATCCTCGGCCCCTATCGCAACGACAAAGAAGCCCGTGCCGCCCAGAACGGCGCATTACCTCCCGACCTTTCGGTCATCGCCAGCGCCCGCAACCTCCACAACAGCGGCTTCTGGCCTTACCACGTCGGCAAGATGGCGCGCGACATCGCGATCGCTTACCAGGAAGGTGGCCCCGACTACCTCTACAACCTGCTGGTGAACTATGGTGAAGCCCCGGCCCACGTCAAAATGGCCGAAGGCATGAGCTACAATCCCGCCTTCCCTGGCAGCCAGATCGCAATGGTCCCGCCGCTGTCGAAGGAAAACTTCATCGCCTATAAAGACGCCAAAGGCCAACCGGCTGGCGGATCGCTTCAAGAAAACGCCCGCGACGTCTCGGCCTTCCTGACCTGGGCCGCCGACCCGACCCTCAGCCAGCGCAAAGCGATGGGCTGGCAGGTGCTGCTCTATCTCTGCATCACCTCCCTCCTCCTCTACATCGGCAAGAAGCGCGTCTGGAACAGCGTCCCTCACTAAGCGCCTTCACAACCTGATTGCTGAATGGCCGGGCTCACCCCCCGGCCATTTTCGTATTTGATTCGTGTGTCTGCAGATCAGCACCTTCTTCCCCCTCTCCCCCTGGGGAGAGGGTCGGGGTGAGGGGGCTATGCGGACACTCAGGCGAAGTGAAGCTCCCCCTCATCTGCCCTGTCGGGCATCTTCTCCCCAGGGGGAGAAGAAAGAAACCGTATCCTATCCTGCCGACACGTATACGCTCCTACCCCCGGCCTTCCCTTCACTCCCCACCCGCGCTATGCATCACCCGCAATCAAACGAGGGTCACATGACGGCATCGGTACTCGGCATCATCGGCGGCAGCGGCTTTTACAATTTACCCGGCCTCGAAAACGCCCATTGGGAAACCGTCACTGGCCCCTGGGGCGAACCCTCCGACCAGATCCTGTTCGCCGACATCGACGGCCTCCCCATCCGCTTCCTCCCCCGCCACGGTCGCGGCCACAAAATCTCTCCAACCGATATCAACTACCGCGCCAACATCGACGCGATGAAGCGCGCTGGCGTCACCGACCTCGTTTCCATCTCTGCCTGCGGCTCGTTCAAGGAAGCCTTGGCCCCCGGCGTGTTCGTCCTTGTCGACCAGTTTATCGACCGCACCTTCGCCCGCGAAAAATCCTTCTTCGGCTCAGGCATGATCGCCCACGTCTCGGTCGCCGATCCCGTCTCGCCGCTCCTCGTCGATGAAGTCGAACGCGCGATCAAAACCGAGAACATCAAATACCAGCGCGGCGGTACCTATCTCGCCATGGAAGGCCCGCAATTCTCGACCCGCGCCGAAAGCCTGCTCTATAAAAGCTGGGGCTGCGACGTGATCGGCATGACCAACATGCCCGAAGCCAAGCTCGCCCGCGAAGCCGAACTCTGCTACGCGACCGTCGCCATGGTCACCGATTACGACTGCTGGCACGCAGACCACGCAGCCGTCGATGTCGCCGCCGTCATCAAAGTCATGACCGGCAACACCGCCGCCGCTCAACGCCTCGTTTTAACGCTCGCCCGCAATTTCCCGCGCCAGCATCCGCCCTGCCCCATCGGCTCCGACACCGCCCTTTCCGTCGCCCTCATCACCGCCCCCGAAGCCCGCGACCCTACCCTCCTCGCCAAACTCGACGCCGTCGCCGGTCGGGTATTGAAGGCCTGACTGTCCCCTCTCCCCGTTCTTCACGGGGAGAGGGTTAGGAGCCTGCCCCCGTGAAGGCGGGGGTGAGGGGCGCCAGCAAAGGAAGCGCAAGTGTAGCAGGACCCTCGACACGGCCAAAGGCCGTAGGGAGCAAAACGACCCGCGGCGAGCCGCACCCCCGCCGGAGCGCCATAGCGCGGTGAGGCCAAAAGAGTTGTCCACAGCCGCCCATCGCACAAATTGCACCCCGTGCGCCCCCGTCCTATGGTCCCGGCGATGACCCTGGACCACACCATAACGAACCTCGATGAGCCGGGCCTCGTACGCTTGGCGCAACTGCTCGCATTCACCGTCCGCCCGGGCGATCTGATCGCGCTGCACGGCGACCTGGGTGCCGGCAAAACCACCTTCGCGCGCGCCTTCATCCGTGCCCTCACGCACCCAGCCGCGACCGAAGTCCCAAGCCCCACCTTCACGCTGCTCCAGACCTACGCCACGCCGCGCCTGAAGCTCGCTCACTTCGACTTGTATCGCCTCAACGACCCCAGCGAACTTGACGAACTGGGCCTGGACGAAGCCATCTCCCAGGGTGCCGCCATCGTCGAATGGCCCGAACGCGCAGCCAGCCGCCTGACCGGCACCCGCCTCGACATCGCCATCGCCGAATCCACGACCAACGCCGACACCCGCGACATCACCCTGACCGGCGAAAGCACCTGGGGCCCGCGGCTCGACCGCCTCATCGCCATCCGCGATTTTCTCGCCGGTGCCGGTCATGCCGCAGATACGCTCCACTACCTCCAAGGCGACGCCTCCCCGCGCCGGTACGCCCGCCTCACCGCCGCCGATGGCACCCCAACCATCTTGATGGACTGGCCCCGCCAGCCCGATGGCCCGCCAATCCGCAACGGCCTCCCTTACAGCCGCATCGCCCACTTGGCCGAGGACGTCCGCCCCTTCGTCGCCATCGGCCAGCATCTCGCCAGCCAAGGCTTCAGTACGCCCGCTATGCACGCCCATGACCTCGACGCGGGCCTCCTCGTCATCGCCGATTTCGGCGACGCCGTGTTCGGCTCCACCATGGGCAAAACCGCATCTCAGGCCGACCTCTGGCGCACCGGCGTCGACACCCTCATCGCACTGCGCGCCGTAACACCTCCCGCCACGCTTCCCCTGCCAGACGGCACGACCGTCACCATGCCGGCCTACGACCACCAAGCCCTCGCCATCGAAACCGAACTCCTGCTCGATTGGTACTGGCCAGCTGTCCATGGCTCACCCGTCCCCGCCAACCTGAAAGCCGAGTTCACCCACCTTTGGTCCGCCATTTTCGACCGTCTGCAAACCCTCCCCCACGGCTGGGCGCTGCGCGACTACCACTCGCCCAACCTTCTCGCATTGCCGGATCGCGCACCGCCCAAAAACGTCGGCATCATCGACTTTCAGGACGCCCAGATCGGCCCCCACGCCTACGACCTCGTCTCCCTGCTGCAGGACGCCCGCGTGGACGTCCCTGCCACCCTCGAAGCCGAACTCCTCGCCCACTATTGCAACTCCATCTCGAGCCGCGACCCAGCCTTTCAGCGCCCCTCATTCGAGTGGAGCTACGCCGCCCTTGGCGCACAGCGCAACTCCAAGATCCTCGGCATCTTTGCCCGCCTCGCCCATCGCGACGGCAAGCCCGCCTACCTTGCCCACATCCCGCGCATCTGGTCCTACCTCGCCCGCGATCTCGCACACCCTGAACTGACAGCCCTCGCCGCGTGGTACGATCACGCCTTCCCGGCCGCCGTCCGCGCCAAACCTGTCTCCCCAACCCTCACGCGAGCCTCCGCATGACAAATGATCCGCACTGGCGGCCGCACGCTGCGTTCGTGCTGGCGGCAGGCCTCGGCAAGCGCATGCGCCACCTGACCCACGACATCCCCAAGCCGATGGTGCCCCTGAACGGCATCCCCCTCATCGACCGCGTGCTCGACCGCATCGCCGCCGAAGGCATCGCCCGCGCTGTCGTCAACGTCCACTACATGGCGGACGCCCTCGAAGCCCACCTCGCCGCCCGCACCGCTCCCGCCATCACCATCTCGAACGAGCGCGGCCTCCTGCTCGAAACCGGCGGCGGCGTCATCAAGGCCTGGCCCCACCTCGGCACAAGTCCCTTCCTGATCCACAACTCGGACTCGGTCTGGATCGAACGCGCCACCCAAAACCTCGCGAGCCTTAGCGCCGCCTGGAACCCGGACACCATGGACAGCCTCATGTTGCTCGCCCCGCTGGCCGACAGCTTAGGCTACGACGGCGACGGTGACTTCGACTTGGCCCCCTCCGGCCAGCTTTCCCGCCGCAAGCCGGGCACGAAGGCCCCGTACGTCTTCGCCGGTGTCTCCATCGCCCACCCCCGCATGTTCGACGGCGCCCCCTCTGGCGCATTCTCGCTCAACAAAGTCTGGGACAAATCAATCGCGCAAGGCCGGGTCTACGGCGTCCGCCTGGATGGCATCTGGATGCACGTCGGCACACCCGAAGCCGTCACCGAAGCAGAAAGGCGCATGGATCATGAGCACGCCCGCTAGCCAGCCGCAGGAAGCGGCGGCTCTTGCATCTTCAATGCGCAAGCCCCGCATCTACACCATCCCGCCGTCGCAGCCGTTCC
Source organism: Hyphomicrobiaceae bacterium (assembly GCA_040080145.1). Lineage (GTDB taxonomy): Bacteria > Pseudomonadota > Alphaproteobacteria > Rhizobiales > Hyphomicrobiaceae > JANXVY01. The sequence continues at coordinate 1,708 of JBEBJA010000251.1, read as the reverse complement.
TCGAAACCCTGGCAAAAGCCCTGCTCGATGGCAACCTTCCCACGCCCGGCGGCAAACCGCGCGGCCCTTTGGAACTGTCCGGCATCACGCTCCTGCTGCCGACGCCGCGTGCCAGCCGCGCGCTCCAGGATGCGTTTCTAGCCACTGCCTCTTTTCGCTCGATCCTCTTGCCGCGCATTCGTCCCATCTCTGAAGGCGACGACGATCTAAACCTGCTGACCCAACTCTCAAGTCTTCGCTCGATGAGCAGCACCGCAGAACTCGAACTCCCCCCCGCCGTCACCAAGCTGGAACGCCAGCTTGTCCTGACCAAACTCGTCATGCAATGGTCCGCCGCCATGCGCGCGGCCGATCAATCAGACGACGACCCGCCCGATGGCCAGCCCCACGTTGCCGCCGGTGCCGACACCCCGGCCCAGGCCGCCAACCTCGCCCGCGAACTCGCCCGCCTCGTCGACATGGTCGAAACCGAAAACGTCTCGCTCGCGGGCCTCGAAGGCATCGTTGATGACGAGTTCTCCGCCCACTGGCAACAGACGCTGACCTTTCTGAAAATCGTCACCCAATGGTGGCCTGCCCACTTGGCCGAATTCGGCAAGCTCTCGCCGATGGACCGCCGCAACCAGCTGATCCTCGCCGAAGCCCGCCGCCTCAATGAAACGAGACCCGCCGGTCCAATGATCGTCGCTGGCGTCACCGGTTCGATCCCCGCAACCGTCGAACTGATGCGCGCCGTCGCCTCCCTCGACCAGGGCGCCATCGTCCTCCCCGGCGTTGACCTCGACTTGGACGAGGCGAGCTGGCAGGCCATCACCTCCGGTGGCGATGACAAACGCCCCCATTCAGAACACCCCCAGTTCGGCCTCAAAACCCTGCTCGACCGCTTGGGGGTAAACCGCAAAGACGTGATGCTGCTCTCCAGTGCAAAACCAGCGCCCGGCCTCACCGTTCGCGGCAAGCTCGTCAGCGAAGCCATGCGCCCGTCATCCACCACCGCAGGCTGGCACACCTTCGCCGCCAGCGCTCACAAACCGTCCTACGTCGAAGCCGTCGATGGCCTGACCCTCATCGAAACACCGTCGGCCCAGGACGAAGCCGAAACCGTCGCCCTCATCATGCGCGAGGTCGCCCAAACGCCGGGCAAGACCGCAGCCCTCGTCTCGCCCGACCGCCTGCTCGCCCGCCGCGTCGCCATCCGCCTCGAAGCCTGGGGCATCCGCGTCGACGACTCAGCCGGCCGCCCGTTCGCCAAAACCGTCCCCGGCACCGTCCTCGATCTCACCATCGAAGCCATCGCCACCAGGTTCGCCCCCGGCCCCACCATCGCCCTCCTGAAACACCCGCTGGTCCGCCTCCAACTCCCGCCGTTTGAAATCCGCCGCGCCGCCCGCGCCATCGAACTCGCAGCCTTCCGCGGCCCCTATATCGGCCAAGGCATCGGCGGCATTCGTGCCGCCCTCGACAGCGCCGAACGTGATTGCCACGACGGCGACGAAGCCAAAAGCCAACGCCGCCCGCGCGCCGTCCGCCGCCTGTTCCCGCAAGACTGGCAGGGCGCCCACGACCTCCTCAACCGCCTCGAAGCAGCCGTCGCCCCGCTCATTGCGCTGTTTGAGCAGAGCGACCGCCTGCCCCTCGCAACCTTCGCCCAGGCCCACACCACCGTTGCCGAAAACCTCTGCGCCGAACCCGCCCCGGGCCCCGCCGA
>JBEBJA010000232.1:0-15990 GCA_040080145.1 Hyphomicrobiaceae bacterium | reverse complement strand
GCCAAATTCAGCCACTGCATTGCACCCGCCTACACCCCATTCACCGCGATACATCGTTCCGCGGCATATGGCCGTCGGGCACTCTGAAGCGACCATTCGCATGGCAGTTTTCCGCCGTGCGTTATCGCGTTGGAGCATCCGTGTCACCCGAGGACCTGCCAGCCGAGGAGACGACCAACACAGGTCAAACCGAGTCAGGGGCGGATGCGCGTCTTCAATCTGCCCAAATTCAGCGGGCACTGGCGTCGATCCGGGCACTCGCCATCGTGCTTGCACGTCAGGCAGCACGGGAGGATGATGCCACCGAACGAAAGGCAGCTGACTCTGAAGCAGATCCACACGATCTGCACGATGGGTCGATAATCTCGGATGGCGGTTGACGCCCAGATCGGACGCAGGCCAAGGCTAGCATTGAGCCCGCTCCGCCGCTGACACGCAGGAGGCTCACATGCGCGCGGCCATCTATGCTCGGTTTTCCAGCGATCTGCAGGATGAGCGATCCATCATCGATCAAGTCGCCTTGGCGCGCAAATATGCCGAGTCCCGAAGCTTTATCGTTATAGAAGTGTATCAGGACGCCGCCATTTCTGGTGCCTCGACGCTCAATCGGCCGGGATTGCTCCGGCTGCTAGCTGACTCCTCTGGCACAAAGTTCGACGTCATCGTCACTGAAAGCCTCGACCGTCTCTCGCGGAGCCAAGCCGACATTGCTGCGCTCTATGAAACGTTGACCTTTCACGGCACGCGGATCGAAACCCTCGCAGACGGCGCGGTGTCAGAAATCCACGTCGGCCTCAAGGGCACGATGTCGGCGCTGTTTCTCAAAGACCTCGCGCAGAAAACTCGGCGCGGTCAGATCGGCCGCGTCAAGGCTGGTCGCATCCCTGGCGGCAAGAGCTACGGCTACGATATTGTCAAGGACGCGAGCGAGGAACGAGGTAGGCGAACGATCAATGATGGCGAGGCTGAAATCGTTCGTAGGATTTTTCTCCAGTACGCAGAGGGCAAGGGTCCGCTCGCCATCGTGGGTGACCTCAATCGTGATGACGTAGCTGGCCCGCGTGGTGGCCGGTGGAATGCATCGGCGCTGCTGGGAAATCCAAAGCGCGGTAATGGCATCCTCAACAACGAGCTGTACCGGGGAACAATCGTCTATAACCGGCAGCGGTTTGTCAAAGACCCGGCCACGGGCAAGCGCGTGGCGCGAGAAAACCCGGAAACCGACTGGCTTCGGCAGGAGGTGCCAGAGCTTCGCCTGATCGACATTGAGACGTGGGATCGCGTACAGGCGCGGCGCGCGATCAGAGGCGGGCCGCAGCTTCATCATCGGCGGCGACCGCGTCGGCTTTTATCGGGCCTGCTGAAATGCTCATGCTGTGGCGGCACCTATACTGTCGTTCGCGAGGAGTATATGCGCTGCTCGACCTTGCAGAACTCAAAGGCCTGCACGAACACGCGAACCGTCAAGACGGGCGAAGTCGAAAGCCGCGTGCTGGTCGCGCTGCGAAATCACCTCCTTGCGCCCGACATTGTGGCAGAGGCTGTTGAAACGTATCGACTAGAGCGGCAGCGCCTCCAAACTGAGCAGCGCAAAAAGCGCAATGATCTCGTGCGTGATCTTGGTGCCGTCGAGCGAAAGCTCAAGCATGTGATGGATATGGTGATGGACGGCCACAGCGATCGCAAGACGCTTGGGCGGCAGCTGGCAGAACTTGAGGCAGAGCAAGATCGAATCAATGCCGAGTTAGCGGCGGGCTCAGACGCCTCGCCTGTGGCGCTTCATCCACACGCAGCCGACCGGTACAGGAGCAAAGTCGCCCAGATCCACGAAGCGTTGACCAAAGGCGACGCCGCCTCACGGGAGGCAATCACGATTCTTCGTGAGTTGATCGACCATATTCTGGTGACGCCGACCGAACGACCCGCTCCAGTTGAATTACGGGTTGTCGGCAATCTTGCGGCGTTACTTGTTGAGAACACCCCGGGAACTGGGGTGGCTGTATCGATGGTTGCGGGGGCACGCAACACACGATACCGGACGGCTCGGTCCCGTCTTCGTTCTTCATCAGAATTGCAAGCGTTCCTTCTACCTCTATTTCGAGCGGATGTGGTGCACGCGTCGCCTTCACAACGATGCGGCGGATTAATGAGCGCACGAGAGCGACCGCATCGAGGTCGCCGTTCTTACCACTTGCCAGCGCTGTATGAATTTCACCGACCTTGACTGCATAGCGTTCAGCGGAATTCGGAAACACCTCGACAACCTTATTCGGAGGCTCGATTAACATCGCGGCTTCCAACTCCCGACGCTCCTGCGCAAGCTGGTTGAGGCGTGGGCCAGCGATAGCCGGCTCGGCGTGACCGTCTTCGACCATTTTGAGCATGCGATTGATCTTGCGTTCGACATCGGCAAGATCACCTTCGAGACGGCCGCGTGACTGGCGACGAGCAGCTGCAAGCCGCATGCGTTCTTGCCGGTATGTTTCGACCGCATCGGCGACGACTTCTGAAGCAAGCAGATTGCGGCGAAGCGCGCCCAGCACTCGCTCTTCAACCTCGCGCATCTCGATCGTTCGCGAGCAATCGCAAATGCCGCTGTTCACTCGTCCCGAACAGCGCAAATAATCGTGCGTTGCGATGATGTACCGTGAGCCACACGCGCCGCAGTATATGAGACCTGACAATGGACGCTTAGGCCGCCGCTGCTGATAGAGATGCGGCCCGCCCCGCTCCGCCCGCCGACGTTGAACAGTTGCCCAAACATCCTCATCGATCAGGCAAAGATGCGGCACATCCTGACGCTGCCACTCGCTCTGAGGGTTCTCACGCGCAACGCGCTTCCCGGTTTCCGGATCTTTGATGAAGCGCTGCCGATTGTAGACGATCGTGCCGCGATATAGTTCGTTGTTCAGCAGGCCGTTGCGCCGCTTCGGTGAGCCAAGCAACGTGGATGCATTCCACACGCCACCTGTTGGCCCCGGCACCTTCTCACGATTGAGGTCGCGAACGATTGCCAGTGGTCCCTTCCCGCTCCCGTATTCCTTGAAGATGCGGCGAACGATGTCAGCTTCAATCGTGTTGATTGTCCGCTGGCCGCGATCATCACCAGCACGAACCACGTCGTATCCGAAGCTCTTGCCACCTGGAATCCGACCTGCCTTCACCCGTCCCAGTTGGCCACGCCGCGTCTTCTGCGCGAGGTCCTTGAGGAACAACGCCGACATGGTGCCCTTGAGACCGACATGGATCTCAGACACAACCCCATCGGCGAGCGTCTCAATGCGCACACCCAGGAATGTGAATTTTTCATACAGCGCGGCAATGTCGGCTTGGCTGCGTGAAAGCCGATCAAGACTCTCCGTCACAATGACTTCCAACCCGCCTTGTCCAGCATCGGCAAGCAGCCGTTGCAGTCCGGGACGATTGATCGTCGAAGCTCCAGAAATCGCTGCATCCTGATAGGTCTGGGTGATCGTAAGACCACGCGCTTCCGCATATTTCCGACCGAGAGCGACTTGATCGGCGATAGAGCGCGCATCTTGGAGCTCGCTTGAAAAGCGTGCGTAGATGGCGGCGCGCATAGGCATAGCTCCACTGCTGTGGCACTCAACACCGTGATGATACTACACCCCGTTCTCCATGGCATCATCTTCCCGCGCTGCCATCCGTGCGAGGGCACGAGCAAGCTTCAAGATTGCAAGATGCGCGTTGGCAGTGCCCACCCCGTCTGGATCACTCACATATTCTACGATGACTGCCGGTTCACGCTTGATCATAGCCATGACGTTGTTCCTCTTGCGTCTGGCAACTCTATCGGCCTTCGACAGCCAGCAAAAAGATCGCATCCATTCGACGGATGGAAACAGGTCATGCACCTGAAAAATATGCATGACTCATCGGACGCAAAGGGGGACAGCATCCTCTCCTTTGTCCGCCGCAGCTGCCTCATTGAGAGTCCATGCTTACGTTCCGGCGCAGGCAGTTACTTGTTATGCTGGCGCGTAGGGCGAATCCTAAATGGACCACGTTCTGGCCGCGACGGAGACGGAAGATTGCGCGTATAGAGACGCACCTCGATGCAGAACCCTTCTTTGCCACAGTATCCTGCTGACCATCGTGTTGCCAGCTGTGGCCTTGCGTGCACAAGCGCGCTGAATTCCACCGGTCCATACGTTCGACCATGAGGGGAACCCAACTTAGATAGATCGTTTCTGTTTCGGCAGTGGTAGTTCGGGAAGGAATCGCCAAAGGAGACGGACATCAGTTCAATCGGAACAATCTCGGCAGGAATAGCGATGCAACTGCCTTTTCGATATGGTCGTTCTGGATGCTCAACTTCACTCAATATACCATAAACAGGATTGGCATTCTCCATCCGGCCACCACGAGCAAGGTGCTGCTCACGGTCCCAAGCTTCAACGCTCAGGCGATGTTGATAAATGAGGTCCTTGCCGGTGATAGTGCACACGCCCGAAGTCTTGCCGGTCGGTCGGTTGATTTCAAGCGCTTCATCTTCCGGCAGGTCACTAATCGTCCGCCACGGAATATCTCCATCGAAGTAGTGAAGTATCCATTTTCCGCTCAACGCGTGTGGCATTAGAAGCGCACCATGAAGCCAAATATGGAATATTTATCCAAAGCCGATGGCCTTGATCGCGTGGCTAGACACTTAATTATTGAATGCGCAAATCGGTCAGTTATTTGCTGCGTCATGTCCCAACCTTGAATATGAAAAGTAGTACTGGCAGGGTTGCAAGCCAGAGGACAGTAGACAAAAACACCACTTGGCTCGATTCCCGGACGAACGCGCCATAGCGTTGGGCAAATGTGAAGTTGTTCATGGCCGTCGGCATGCCGGCGATGATCGTTAATGCTCCAAGAGATGCGCCAGAAAGACCAAAAGCGTAATGTCCAAATAGCCACGCCAGCGCCGGATGAAGTACGATCTTCAATACGACGAGTACATAGACAAGTTGGCGAGTTGTTGAGGTTGCGACACGTTGCTCACCCCCTAATGACAAGCCGAGTGCAAACAATGCGGTCGGGACTCCGGCACTACCCAGCAATTGGCAAATGCGTTCTACTGGCACTGGAACAGCCCAGCCATTCATTGCAAACGTTATTCCTAGAAGCGAGCCGCCAATAATTGGATTGAGGAGCACAGCTTTCGGGATCTCGCCGAGTTGCCTCCAGGACAGGCAACACCGCTGCTGATAAATCTCTAGGCTGGCCAAAATCGCGGTTGTCGCGCAGATGATCTGGAACAACGTGACGACCACAACGGGCGCAATGCTTCCATAGGCCATGACGATAATCGGAATACCGATGAACGCCGAATTGGTGTAACTCGCACTCATCATCCCCAGCACCGTAAACGCGAAGTCTCTTCGCGCAACCCGGTTGAGGTAGAGTCCTGCCGCAACAGCAACAACAACCATTGCCGAAGCAAACGCCGCGATGTAGTCGAACGACATCATCGGCGTCTGCCGACTATTGGCCATGTTCAAAAATAGATAGCACGGCATGCTGAAGTAAAAAACGTAAAGGCTGAACGATCTCTGCACCTCTGCACCGAATACACGCCGTTTGGCACCGACGTATCCAAGCGCGATGATGAAAAAAACGGGTGCCGCGATGGCAATTACTTCATTCATAATCCTACAATCTGCATACGCCTATTAGGCTACACGTCCATAACAAAACTACAACTTCTTTTGCAGGCTAATCGGTTTAGGCAACAAATTCATGCGTGGATCGACCGTGAGATTAACGGCATCGATATGGCGATGCCACAGCTCGAACGACATCGCAGACCACAGCATGTTTGCGACATCATCTCGTGGTGTCACTGCCTGCATCTTGCAGTAGCCCAGCACCTTGTCCGCATCAAAAAAGCCTCGCTCACGAAAACGTCGGTCCGAAAAGACCGACTGCATGAATTCAAAGAGCTTGCTGTCAGCCCTGATCATCGCTGTAATCGGCAGCGTGAACGGTTGTTTCTTACGCTCCAGAATTGATTGCGGAATAATGCCACGCGCCGCTTCATAGACTACGCGCTTGCTTTTACCCTCCGAAATGCGATGCTCACTCGGCGTTTGTCGTGCAAAATCCATGATGCGCGGCTGGCAAAACGGAACACGCATTTCGACGGCATGCGCCATGCTCAGATGGTCAGCCCGTCGTAGAATGTAAAACGGGAACCGCTCCCATTGATCGAGTGCCTGCAACGCACCAAGCCGTTCTGCGCCCGGATTGGTGCGCAAAATGCGCTCCGCGAATTCCTTGATCTTCGATCCACTTGCGTCCGCGTTCGCACGAATGTCCGCGGCGACAACCTCATCTCGCAACGTACCGGGAAACGGCCCGAATTTGTCAAGGTATCCCTCGATCCAGTCATCCCCCGGAGCAAGAGCCGCGGAGAAGCGCTCGTAGCCAGCGAACAATTCGTCAGCCCCCTCACCTGTGATCGCGACCTTGAATCCGGCGTCAGAGATGCCTTGGAACAGGCAATAGCTGCTCAAGCTATGGGGCGCTGTGTTGGGTTGCCCGATGTGCGCTGTCATCTTTAAGATCAGTGCGGGGAAATCATCTGGATCAACGACGATGTCGTGATGCTTGGTGCCAAAATGATCCGCAGCTTCCTGCGCGAACCGGCGTTCGTCGTGTGGCCAATCACCTTTGTAGCAGACGTGAAATGAATTCAGCGACCCACTGTGCCGGCCGGCCAGACCGGAAAGCAATGTTGAATCCAATCCTCCGCTGGTGACGACACACACGGGCACATCTGCTCTCATCATCTGATCGACCTCGTGATCGAGCAGACTTTGGAGTTGCTGGCCCGCCACCTGTAAGCTGGGATCAGGCGGCGGTGCGGTGATGAGGGATTGATACGTTTCGACTTCCGGCTGGCCGTCGAGTTTGCAATGCAAATGACGTGATGGCCCAAGGGTGCCGACACCTCTAAAGATCGTCTGCTCTCCACAGATCGCCCGCAATGAAAGAAAGTCGTAGGCTGCTTGTCGTTCGACCGCCAATGGCGCCTGCGTGAGCTTTGCTAACCCCTCGACTTCCGAAGCAAAGCTGAGCACCGTTTGTGCGTCATCCCAATGATAGTACAGAGACTTCACAGCGGCTGGATCCGAAAATAGATGCACGGATGGCCGCTCCCGCATATCTACGATCGCAACGGCGAACATCCCGTCCAAGCGCCGAACAAAATCCGGGCCATAGCGAAGAAACATAGGGATGAGAACGTTACCATCGCAGTCATCGGCGAAGGTGTACCCGTGCTGGCGCAGTTCCTCTCGCAATTCACGGTGATTGTATATCTCGCCATTGAAGACGGCGTGAACACCGGATGGATGTGCGAACGGTTGATCACCGCCCGCCACTCCTTGAATCGCAAGACGATCATTGCCAAGTGCCCAACGCGGGCCAACGTCATAGCTTTGGCGATCTGGACCGCCGTGTACCATTGATTGGGCGCTACCAAGCAGGCACGCCTCATTTATGTCTTCGTTACCGAAGACGCCAAAAATCCGACACATGAAATCTCCACTAAAAAATGTCTGTTAAAGCAAGTCGACTTAAACCGGCCCGCCACCAAGGCCAGCCGAAGCTGCCTGTTTGAGTTTCGGTGCAAATTCACCCATGACTTCGACGATGATCGCCGCCTGACGCACCATCCGTTCGGCATCGCCAGGGCTGGTTTCCTCGCCGTGCCCTTTCAGGACCGAGTTGCCGGTTTTGAGATGCACCGGTGAGGCGATACGAACGATCTCAGGCGCTTCGTAGATACGCATGAAGCCGCCGGAAGCTGCTGGATTGTCCGTGTGAATATCTAACGGGATAGAGAGCGACGCACGTATGGCAGCGATCATTGGCAGTTGCAGATCGCGCACCGGGTTGACGCTGTTGGCTCCAAGTTTCCAAAGCATATGCACCGACGCGGGATTGCCGTGCCCGCAATGCGCGGATACCTTGAAATGGACGTGCTCTGGAATGACGCGATCCCTGCGCATCTGATCGAGTACGGAGAGCATGCCTTCATCGTAAACCAGAAAGCTCTCAACGCCGAGATCGACAGCACGGCGGATATCCACCAATGCCCGCACCAATTGTTCCTGTCCGCGCAGACGGTAGCCGATGCGGCTGCCTTGCTGTGTCTGAACGCTTGCGCCGGTGTCATATGGAGCACGAGGGCCAGGCGACATCACAAGTTCGCAACCGTAGTCCTTGCAGAGCTGCACCCACTCTGTGATCTCTTGCTTTGTATGGCGAAAGAGACCAAGCGTTTCGGTGATCCGGTTTATTTTGATTCCACGTCGGTCGCTTTCTCTCAATGCCGCTTCGCAAGCCGCCACTGAATTGATGGTTGGCACTTCTATCCTAAAACTACCACCATCCTCAAAGCGTTGACTGGAATCCGGTAGGGTGTTGAGGTCGCCCGATGGAAGCCCAATTTGCTGCAAGTACTGACGAACTGAAGCGACCAGCGGATGCTCATTGAACGTGTGTTCTTTATTGTCGTTAATATCAGTCATGTTGAATATCCCTATAAAATAAAGCAAAAGTAATTTTTGAATAATTATTGATCGAACAATACAAATTTGGATGGACGAAAATCAACCAAAAACTGCATCACGACATCGGTGACACGTATTGAACTATTTGAATTTCTGAAATGCTATTTTTGAACAATACAGCATCGCTGGGCGGCAATTGTTGCATTAAAATTGGCGGAATTTTAGATAATTACTTTCGGATCGAAAACCTAAAATTTGACATGAACCAGGGTATATTTACGCAACTCGTCGCCGCCAGATTTATGATTGAGCTGAGAAATCGAACCTTACGTGGTTAATGAATGGTGAATTAAGAAAATATTTAACGCGCACCCGTTAAAACAGTTGCTGGTACACAACGGAGAAGCCATGTCAAAAGCCAAACGCAAGATCACCTATGCCGCAAAGAAGCGCTTTTATGCGCGCCGCATCGTTCTCTTCTGCAAGGCTATTGCCTGCAAGGATGTGCCGAGCGAATTGATCGATCTGATTGTCGATCATATCGTCGCCAAGCTGCCCGCTGCCTCGATGCGGCGCGTGGTCGCCGGAGATTACGGCCGGCCAATGCGTGATGCCATGAAACTTACCGTCCCATTTTTTGCATGATGAAGATGCGCCTAAGAGCCGAGTTTTTCACGCCTATGGAAGAACGCCAAGAACCAACGGCCAACGACAATCGCATGGGCGATGAGGATTTCATCGTTAGGAATATCGTCACAGCAGAATTGACGCGCGCGCTTGCGATGTTCAGTCGGAATGGCGGTACTCCGTGACTGACAACACTGCCATTGCTGCCAACAGCAGCACAACGCAAACCGAAAAATTCCAAGCGGCCTGCGCCTACATTCGTGGCTCCATTGCGCTAGCCATCGTCAGCAAAGACATCACGCTCACCGACGACGAAATCAGCACCGCCGCACATAGCGCAGCAGACCGTTTAACCGTTGCGGAAATCGAAGCCCTCGTGCAGCGCCAGCTTCATGCAGAAGCTCGCGCCTCTGTGCTCGGTTACGACGCGATGAGTTGGGCCTACGCCAAGAAGCTGTGCGCGTTGCTGCCTACACTGACCCAAGCCACGCACCTGTCGGTCATTGCGATGGAACACCACCTTTGCCTTGCTGACATTGTTCTCGCACCTTGGCCAATGCTCGAAGTCAGTGCCATTGCACGCTTCATCGACAGCGACATCGGTCCCGTGCCACACTCGTTTGCAGATGGCATTATCACCAGCACCTACTATCGTGGTATTCGTCTGCACCGCCCCGAATCCGAAGGCCCTGCGTTGACTGCCATCACGCGGTCGGGCGTTGTCATCGATGAAGAGTATTGGCGACTTGGCATGCGACACCGCGCCAATGGCCCCGCCACCATCAAGACCGACAGAGAGGACGCCACCATTTCGGAGGAATGGATGCTGTTCGGACGTTTGACGCGCCAGGGAGCGCCTTCCTACATTCGCCGAACCGCCGATGGCCGTGTAAATTTTGAGATGTGGTATTACAACGGAATTCTGCACCGCGACGATGGCCCCGCCTACATCGAGTGCTCCCGTTACGATGATAGCGTGTGGGAAATCTACGCCGTCAACGGCGTCGAAGGTCCGCTCCTTCAGAACGGCGTGAGGGTCGGCGAATGAGCGAAAGGGCATCCATCCGCCGCGCAAATTTCTTCAAGGGTACAATGCGCGATCCTGACGCGCACACCACGCCCGACGCCGCTATTGACAATGCCCTCCTCGTTGTTGGAGCCAGCATCGACGCACAGGCACAGGCGGATGGCCGTGAACTCTCCACAGTTCAGCGTCAGCGTGCACTTTCTGTCGCGCAGCGCTTGTTGCGTTCTCTCCCACGCGACCAGTTGCAGAATATTTCCGCGCATAGCGGGTTGTTGAAATCCATTGCCGACCAGAGCCTTGCTGTATCCCCTGTGACCGACCCGCGCGCTGCCGCACAGGCACGTCTTGATGAACGCGGCCAAGGTGTCGGAACCGGAGAACCGTCAACAGCACTACTTGGTCGTCGCGGTATCGATGGTGGCGCATCATCGTTCGCACGCCTTGCAGAAATGGGCGGCACAAGCACCGAAATGGCACGAACGATCGATCAGGCACGCTATGAAGCCATCAAGCTCGGCATTCCGTGGGCGGCCAACAATCCCGACCTGTTGCGCCTCGGCGCCGGAGCCATCAAGGCAATCGCAGCCACGAACCTCAAGGAAACCGGTTACAAGGCGTTGCGCGATGGGTCGTTCTATGAGGCGAAGGATATTGTGGCGTTTGCCAAGCACTCTACGTTGCGCGGCTTCGATGCCGAAAAAGCTGCTCATGCAACGAAGGACCTTGTTCAAGCGCAGCCGGCAGACCAACAACAGCCGCTTGCCGACATCCTCAAAAAGTTCGATCACGCCGCCGCCGCGTCTTACGCCAATCCCGCCGATACCGCTGCTCGCCAGCGGCTTGAAGAAGCTGGTCAGCGACAAAAGGCGGCGTTGCAGGCGATTGCCGCGCAAAGCGCTGAGCAGGCCGAACGTGTTCGCCGTCTGGAAGAAAGCAAGAAAGTGGAAGAACGCTTCCGCGCCACTGCGGCTAAGCTTGAGGTAAGGGCGACAAACACAGAGGCAGCAAACAGAGGTGACGTCGCTGCTGAAACGAGCATGTTTGATGCACCACTCGCCTCGCCCCCGACAACGAAACGCGCTGACGCTCCAGCCTCAGATCCGCCGACTGATGACAAGCAGCAAGCAGCGAAGGGGCCTGACGATAAGACGGCGACTATAAAAACGGCTGAAGTCAGGACGGACGACAAAAAAGTGGCCGCAAAAGGTTCCGCGCCGGTTGCTCCAAAAATGGCTTGATGATGTTGGCTGTTTGAATTGCGCGACGTCTTACCGCCGCAGTGCATCCAACAAATTGCAAACACCGAATTGTGCAGCAGGACGCCCCGCGAGGATAGCGCGACCGCGATCCAGCACCGTCGGATCGCTCTCACGTAAAGCTTTCAGATCACGCGCACATTGTCCGTCACGCTCTGCCACTTGAATACGTTGACCAGCCACAGCGATGCGCGTTTTTGAATTTGCAATATTGGCGTCTGAGTAGCACTGCGCGCTCGCAGCAGGATCTTTGATCTGATCACATTTTGAATACTCTGGGCCGCCAAGTGCCATTTGTTGAGCAGCGGTTTTCATCGGCAAGAGCAATGCGGGCACTGCCATGAGCAGGGCGGCGGCTTTGACAGTTTTTGAAGTTACCTGAACCATGTTTCCTCCTTTTGATGTGCGTGCGCGGTCAATCAAGAAGGCACGAATACTTGGATGAAACAGTATTTATACAGACTAATACGCGAAACTAAAAGTATAAAATGAAACAGTATTGCCCATAGTGTTGCACTCCACTTGTTTGCATGGTATGAGGGGACTGTTCCGTGCAAGAAACGGTGCATTTTACTTTCACGCCTGCCGTATGTTACTGAAAAGAAAAGACGTTCTTCCCTGCAACACTATGGGCAAGATTGTTTCACAGGCCGGGAGCCGCGACCGGACCGGCGTTCACCCCGCTTCCCCCAACGCAACAAGCCTCTATGCCGCCAGCCGCTTTGCGGCGGCGGAGCGCAAGTACCTCAACCACGAGGAGCGACAGCGCGTACTGACGGCGACAGAACATCTGGCGATGCGCCCCGCCCTCTTCGCTCTGACGCTGGCATGGAGCGGCGCGCGGATTAGTGAAGTCCTCGCCTTGACGCCGTGCTCATTCCAGATCGAGCGATCCTTGATTGCCATCGTGACGTTGAAGCGCAGGCGCTGGTGTGTGCGGGAAGTTCCGATACCTCCCGCGCTGATGCAGATGCTCGCCCTCGAATTTGCGCTTGCGGACGGGCAGCGCGACCAGTCGGTCGCGGGCGGACGACTGTGGTCGATGAGCCGGACGACGGCATGGCGCGTCGTCAAGCGGGCGATGGCTCACGCCGGTATCTCCGGCCGTGGTGCCTGCCCACGTGGCCTACGTCACTCATTCGGCGTTGGAACGTTGCAAGCTGGGGTTCCGATTACGCTGTTGCAACGCTGGCTCGGCCATGCGCGGTTGTCGACCACGGAGATCTACACGAACGTGGTCGGCCCGGAGGAGATCGCCTTTGCCTCATTGTTCTGGTCGTGGTCGAAATAGATCGTTGCTGGGTGCTCGTGCAAGTTCAGTCGGTATCCTTTTCCTCAGCCAAACGACGATCGTCTTCGCGCTTTGCAGACCTAATTTGTGCCGCATCTGCAGGATGGCCTGCACCGGGGAATCCGACCCTGCTTGGTGTACCATTGCTGCCGCAAACGATAGTCGACTGCCATCTGCTGTCGCCGATGTCTACTTGAGCGACCAAGTACAACATCTGCCGATGCTGCCACTCTCACTGGACTGCCACAGCCTTTTTCATGAAGTCAGAAATACGGTCGAGGCATTCTTCGCTGCGATAGATGGACGAATGCATCAACCCCGATCGTGGCATGACAATCTCGCCCTTCTCAACCTTGTCGGTCCCAGGCGGCGTCGTACGCGGCGAAATCTGCAAGAAATATGTGTCGAGAAAACGCCATCCTCGCATTCCAAACGGCAGCAGCTTGAGGGCCACATGCACGACTGCTGCGGCGAAAAAGGACACGACACTTAGGACCGTGATCGTAATTGCGGACAGCACGACGGTCGCCAGCGGAAAAGCGAAGGAGATCGGGATGTGCAGTGCTGCGGCCGCGGCTTCGGCAAGGATCGCGAACGGAAGAAACGGATAGGTGACGATCACGCCGAGGGAACCTCCGATCAGTGTCGTCACCTTTTCGTAGGCCTGATTGCCGTATGGCAGCAAGACAAGCGCCGATAGCACTGTGACGATCGCTATGGAATTCGGACGAAGCAACAGGATCGACATCTTCGACAAGAAGTCCAGCGCGCGGAAAGCGAGCATGACTTCGTCCCCGCGCACCGACATTGAGAGAACATGCGCTACCGTGATCGGCGGCAGGTTGATTGCAACGATACGCCGCCGCTGCCGCCTTCTGATCCACTCCGAGATGCCTTGACGATTTTGGCGCAGCAGAATGGCCGCGATCACAGCGCCAGTGGCAAGTGCAGTCCACCATATCGTATCACTGGAGCTTCTGATGACAGGCATCCGATCAAAGGAACGGACGAAGCCAGGCCAAAGGCGTGCAACCAGAAAAACGAGTGTCATGCTGCCGAAAAACCAGCACAACCCGCGCAGCAGGTATAATGCCGGCGCAACGACGTCGCGGGGAGTGGGATCGAAATAGGGCGTCGCCAAGGTAACGATGCCCTTGAGCGGAGTGGCGTTTGCTACATCGCTCCCAATCCTCAAGGCGATGTTGCCCCCATGACTATGAGCGATGATGAAGTGAGCAGATTCCGCATGCGATGACATCGCTTTGGAGACTTGGCGCGAAAGCGCCTGCGCAGCGTCGGCCCGTGCGGCTTCGTCATTGTCACCGTTCCAAGCAAACGTATTGTACTCGACTTCACCATCCAGGCGGCGTTCAAGCGAGAGCCGGAACTCAGATTGCGGCAATGTCCATGAAGAATTCGGGGCCCAGGTCCCATGGACAAGCGTGACAAAGTATCGATCGGCCACGCGGCTTCTCCAGTCCATGTGGCATTGCTGCCATCGGGGCTCACCAATATGTCAGCGGCAAATGATTGTCGGGGCAAGTCTTCGCGAGCGCGGGGCGGAATATTCAATCCTCATAATTATCCTGCTCGTGCGACTGGCTGTCAACGCTTGGTGTCGAGAGCACGCAGGACATCGGCTACAGGAATCTTCTTCTCAGCAGAAATGGCGTTGATGCTGTCATAAATAGCGCGCATATCCTCCAGAAGTTCGCCGATGGTGACGTTCTTATCCGCTGCGGTGACCTTCATGCCTTCTGCAAACTCCGGCTTAACTCGCGCACCGAACTGGAAGGTGCGGCCGGATTTTCGATAACGCCGCGCGTCGGTGCCGGCGCCTTTGTGCACACCCTGCCCTACGCGCTTCGTGGTGCTTTCCTTCTTCTTCGCCGGTGGCTTGGCGCGTAGCGCCTCATCGGCAGCGGGCCCCACGGTTTGATCGGTTTGTGCGGCAATCGCCGGCAGTGTTGGCGGCGGCGCAAGCTCAGGCGCACCGACATTGTCGAGCACATCCTCAATCGGCGGCGCAGCGCCAAGGCGCGCACGCTTCAGTGTTGGAAATTTCTCGCCCACATCAACCAGTTGCTTTAGTGCCATCGTGTCCCCTTCTCTCGTTAACTTGCTTTGGCGCGGATTTGCGTGTCGGCATCATCGGCGCTGGCTTCAGCCTCGACTAATGTGCGCAACCGTCGAACCACCTGTGCGACGACGCGCGCGGCGTCCGCGTTCAGCGTGTCCCATTTTGTCTCCAGCGCCGTGAGACCAAAATTCTGCGCATCGCCGTAGCCACGCTGCATGTACATCGCGCCCTTAATGACCTCGTATCCGGCACCGGTCAGATACTCGACGCCATCCTCGATTTCCTTCGCCGCAAGAACGCCGTGCAGGGCGAACACCATCTTCTTCCTCGGGATGCCGTGCTTGACCAGTTCATGGAACATGCGCACGGCCGGCGCCATGTCATCGATGACGCCCTTGGTTGGTTGAATGAACAGATCGCTGGCTTCTGCAATTTCGAGCGCAAGCGCCTTGGCGCGCGCAGGTCCATCAAGGACGATGAGATCGAACTCGTCGGCACGCCGAAGTGCTTGTTCAGGGTTCGCATAGACATCGACGGAGATGTCCGGCTTGCGACCGGATGCGATACGGCGCTGCGACCACTCGAAGGCGCTTTGCTGCTCCTGATCGAGATCGGCAATGTGCACGCTTAGTTCCTGTGCGGCACCAACCAATGCGATAGCACGGGAAAATGTCGTCTTGCCGACGCCGCCCTTATGACTGCCCAGGCCGATTATCATCGCCATGTAGAATCCTCTCAAATGAAATCAAGCTGCAAGCATGAAGAAAACAAATCGTTATCTTGCCGTATGCAGATTGTTTGCATTTCGGCCGGCGTTGTCAAATATTTCGCGCGACTCGGCACCCAACTGAAAACATGGCGCGTGCATTATGTTTGCAGATTGTTATCGCGATCAGACGTTGCAATCAGATGATTACTTGTTGAAATCTCATGTTTGCATTTTGTCATCATCTTGATTGCAGTTTGCACACGACGAGATTGCACATGGTTTGCGGAAGGATTTCTTGCTGATTGCATTGTGCAATCATGATGTTTGCAACAGGCGGCGACTTCGGTGCACATCAAAGCCTTGGTGCCCGAGATGGTCATCGCAGAGTCCAAAAACTGAGTCACCGCGCGAAAATCGGGTGCGGCGGCGACCACCCTACCAGAAAATATGTAAGGCCGCTCAGCGGTCAAATTTT
>JBEBJA010000169.1:0-16087 GCA_040080145.1 Hyphomicrobiaceae bacterium | reverse complement strand
CCCCTAACCCCTCCCCGCGTTGATGCGGAGCGTCGCTGCGCGATGACGGGGAGGGGAATCCGAGTGGAGCACTGATCCACTGCCCGGATGCGATCAATGACGCTGCCTGATTTCCGATATGAACCGGTGCCGTTCGCCGACCTTTTAGGTTGGGCGGACGACGATCACTGGGCCGCGTTCGTGGCGTTTAGCGCGTCGGCGCATGTCGTCGGCGGGGCCGTTGGCCGGGCTGAGGCCAGCGCGTCGGGCGTTGTGACCGCTGATCAGGCACGGATATTTTTTGAGGCACATTTCCGGCCTCACCGTGTGGTGCAGACGCGCGCGCGGGGGTTGCTGACCGGGTATTACGAGCCGGTGATTGCAGGCTCGCTGGAGCGGACGGCGCAGTTCACTGTGCCGATTTACCAGCGTCCGGGGGATCTGGAGAATGTCGTTGCAGAGAGCGAGCGGGGGGCGAAAAGCTCTGGGCTGACGCATGTGCGGCGGACGGCGCGGGGTGTGGAACCTTATGCGACGCGCAGGGAGATCGAGGAAGGGGCACTGGCCGGGCTCGGGCTTGAACTTTGCTATCTCGTTGACCCCGTCGATGCATTCTTTTTGCAGGTGCAGGGTTCGGGGGTTATTGCGTTGCCGGACGGGCGGCTTATGCGGGTCACTTATGATGGTAAGAACGGGCATCCCTACATGTCGGTTGGCCGGGTGCTGATTGATGAGGGTGTGTTTGCCGCCGATCAAGTCACTTTGCAGCGTTTGACCGATTGGCTGCGCGCCGATCCGGAGCGGGCGCGGCCGGTGTTGTGGCGCAACGAGAGTTTCGTGTTTTTCCGGGCGCTTGAGGGCGATCATGCGGTGGGTGTGCTGGGTACGCCGCTGCATGAGGGGCGCAGTCTTGCCATTGATACGGCATTCCATGCTTTGGGCCTGCCGATTTATGCCGTGGCACCGGGGATGGCACATGTGGGACCCGACGGGCTCAGGCGGTTGATGGTGGCGCATGATGTGGGTTCGGCGATCAAAGGGCCGGAGCGTGGCGATGTCTATTTCGGCACGGGGGATGCTGCGTTTGTGCTGGCGGGGGTGACCAAGCATCCGGTGACGTTCTTCGTTTTGTTGCCCGTGGAGCCGTGATGAGCAGCGGGGGCGGTCGAGGACGGCGGATCAAGACGGGGCTGAGTGAGGAAGAGCAGGAGTTGTGGGATCATGCGGCGGCCTCGATGAAGCCGCTTCGGAGGTCGAAGGGGCGCGTGCTCGACGGCGTCGATGAGGCGGTGTTCGAGCCGGTCGCAGTGAAGGCGCGGAAAAAGGGTAAGACCGTCGAGGGCGTCCAGGCGCTGCCAGGGCTGCCTGCCGTGCCTGCGGTTGCCAAGACGGCGGCAAAGACGCCCGATCTTGCTGCGTTCGACCGTAAGAGTGCGCGGCGGATCCGGAGCGGGCAGATCGAGATTGATGCGCGGATCGACTTGCATGGGATGTATCAGGATGAGGCGCATGCGGCGCTGCGGCGGTTCTTGTTTTCCTGTTACTCCAACGGCGCGCGCTGGGTGCTGGTGATTACCGGAAAGGGCGCGCCGCGCCGGACGGGGTGGTTTTTCGATGATGGCGATGCGCACACGCGCGACCACGGGCGCGACGAACCGCGCGGCGTGTTGCGCCGGAACGTGCCGCGCTGGCTGGGCGAGCCGGAGTTACGGGCGATTGTCGTCAGCTACACGCAGGCCGCAATTGGGCACGGCGGCGAGGGGGCGATGTACGTGCAGTTGAGGCGGCGGTGATTAGTTGCACTCGAAACGGAATGTTGCGATCGGTTGCGCGCCTTTGGGGATAGCCAAATCAATATAGTCGAGGAAGCACACTGATTTGTCTTTGAAAATCTTGGCGAGTTGACCCCAATTTCTCATGTCGATCCGCTGTCCGGGAGCCCAGTAACCGCTTTGGCCATTGAACGAAATGTTGATATTTTTTGTTTCTGCCATATTCCCATGTTGATCGAGTGTAAACGTCATCAATACTTTACGATCCGTCAGATCAATGGATTGGCCACGCTTGATGTCAAACATGCCTTCGTCGACGCGGTAAAGCGTGGCGGTTGGGGAGCTTGTGGTTTGTTTCGGTGCGGCTGCGGGCTGGGCGCTAGAAGGCGTTGAAAGACCAGCGAGAACGAGTGTGGCGACAAGTACCTTGATTTCTTTCCGGATCATTTTTACAGCCCCCTGGTTTTGCAATACTGCGAATATCAGCGTTTAGGTGCAACGAGTTCTGCTGTGCCTGTGCTGCCCGGTTGAATGCGGACATTAAACATCGGTGCGCCCGGCCAGTCGAATTGGCAGAGTTCTTTTGTGTTGCAAGAAATTTCGTAACCGCCATTTACGGAATAAATAACGGCGTCTTGTTTCACGTTTTTAACGATGGCGTGGTTGAGGGCGGACTCGTCGCAAATGCGGTCGCCTTTTCGAACCTGGAACGGTCCGTTGAGGTTGGAGAGCACCCCGCAGAGGCCCGCCGGTGTTTTGATGACTTTTGTGACTTTCCAGTCTTTGGTTGGACTGGCGGGGACAGCATCGGCTGGAATTTGTGATTGTGCGGCAGGCAATCTAGCTTGCTTGGGTGGGATGGTTTGCGCTGGTGAAGCGTTAAAGACGAATTCTGTCGTCAGGCGTGAGAGCCGTTCGGGTACTTGGTTGCCCTTGGTTGCTTGGACGACGTCGCGGGTGACACGCTTCATCAGCAATTCGATTTCGACGTCCGGCTGGCGGATGTTTTCCAGGATGGCGGTTGTGAACGGGCTGTTTTGCCCCTCGCCATCGTTCGCCGTCCGGCCTGGGGCTGCGGCAAAGACGAGCAGGGTGTCTGGGTTGCGGATGGTCATGGGCGCGAGGCCGCGGGTCACCCCGGCGGAGCGCTCTTTGCCTTTCATGCTGCGCTGAAGCTGCTCGGCCAGGGGGTTGTCGCGACAGGCGTCGAGGAAGACCAGGGTGACTGCTGCCCGTTTTTCGATGGCTGCGATGATGTCCTGTAGGGCGATGGCTTCCTGTTTCAGCCGGGTTTCGCTCCGCAGTTCGGCGTCGCGCGGGACCAGATAATTGACGCCCTCGAATTGCAGGCCGTGGCCGGCATAGAAGAACAGCGCTGCTTCGGCCCCGTCGGCGCGGGTGTAGAATTGATCGAGTGCGCGGGTCAGGCTCGGCAGGTCGTCATTGACGGAGCGGACCACTTCAAATCCAGCAGCTGTCAAGGCCGAGGCCATTGCTGCTGCATCACGGCCAGGGTTTTCGAGACGTGGACTATAAGCGTAGTCGGATATGCCGACTACGAGTGCGACACGTTTGGCGTGGGCTAGAGATGTGGACAGCAGCAACATCAGGAGTGCTAGCCGCCAAACCGTGCTCAACATATCCATCTCGCTGGAAATAAGACGCGGAACCCACTCGATTTTTGTTCGCCCGTTTTAAGCCACCTTAATCAGCGTACTTTGGAAGGGCAAGTGTGGAGTCTTCAAACCGCAGGCGGGACGGCGACGCGGTAGAGGTGCCAGGTGGCGTGGCCGATGATGGGCATGGTCAGGAGGAGGCCGAGGAGGCCGGTGGCGATGGAGATCGCCATGCTGATCGCGATGAGGGCGCACCATACGATCATGGCTTGCGGGCTTGTGGTGACGACTCTGACGCTGGTCGTCATGGCGGTTACGAAATCCACCTTGCGGTCGTAGAGCATCGGGAACGAGACGACCGAGATCGAGAACACGGCCATGGCGATGATCGCGCCGATCACGTTTCCGAGGATGGCGAAGAACCAGCCGGTGGGGGTGGTCAGGAGGTTTTTCAGGGTGTCGACGGTGATGACCTCGAAGCTCGTAAAGGCGAACATGAGGAAGGCCGCAATGTCCATCCAGACGATGAGGGCAAAGCCGGTGATGACGGCCATCCAGCGGATCTCGCCACCGGCTGCCTTGCGAATCGCGCCCATGATACTGGCCCAGGTCAGCGGCATGCCCTGTTCAAGGTGTTCGCTGACGGCGTAAAAGCCGGTGGCGGCGAAGGGGGCGATGAGCGCGAAGCCCATGGCGAGCGGGTAGGCGAAGTAGGGCATATTCAGCCGCCACAGCAGGGCAATGAGGAGCCAGCCGCCAAGCGCGAACATGCCGGAGAATACGAGCCCGAACTGGGGTGCACGGCGGAAATCGCGGATGCCAGCCCCGATGATGTCGACCAAGTCGACGACTGCGATCTGTTTGAGGGCGGGGGTCGATTGAGTGGCCGTGGACATCGGTACGTGTTTTCCCCGCTTGATCGGTGCTAGCGCGCCGTCACACCGGCTCTGCGCTCGTGCAATCTAGCATCGGTGACGGCGCTGCCAATGCCTTGATCCAGATCAAATAGCCGAGGTTGGTCAGTGTTGGGTGTATTTACGGGCAGCCGCTGCCAAATGCTTGGAGCGCGGCGCTGATGCCGTTCAGCGAGTAGGTGTCGGTGACGGTGGTGCCGCGTTCGGAGACGGCTTGGACCGTCAGTTTGGAGCCTTTTTTCATGGCTTCGAGGAGCTTCAGTTCCTGGGTTGAATCCGCGACGTAGACGCGGTCGTCTTTGGGGAACAGCTTGAAGCTTGCTGGCACTGGGCCGACGATGGCGGCGACCGGGTCGGGGGACTTTTTGGCCGGAAAGCCCAGCTTTATGCTGATTTCGGATTTTACGCCGTCCTTGGGCCAAGAGGAGATGTAGAGCAGGGCCGGGTCGCGTTTTAAGTTGGCGGGCTCGGTCGATGCGGGGGTGGTGGCCAGGAAGCAGATTTTTCCGGCGGAATCGGAGTTGGAGTAGAGCGTCCAATCGCTGTAGGTGCCGACGACGGTTGCGGCATGAGAGGCGGTCGCGGACAAGCAGAGTGCTACGATCAAGGTTGATCCGGCCCGGCGTGTGGGATTCGCTCTGCACCAGGTTGAAGGATGCTTGGATCTCAGCGTTCGCTGGGATGACGATTGGGGGGTGGCTGCGCACTTGGTGGCACGATGTTTGACGGACGTGGGCTTATGGACGGACATGGGCGTCATGCGGGCTCAGGATCCGTTCTGGTGGCCGGTTGGGGCAATTGCGCGGGCGATGGCTTCGGGCGAGGGGCCACCTTCCGTCAGAGGGCGATCTGCGAAACGGGCCAGAGACTTGACCCGATCGTACATCACGATTGCACCGGCCATGGCAACATTAACGCAGAATGACGTTGGGATTTTCACACAGTAGTGGCATTTCGCCAGCAATTGCGGCGACAGCGAGCCGCGTTCAGGGCCAAGCACGTAGGCGGCGCGTAGCGGGTGACGGAAGCTGGGTAAGTCGATGGCATCGTCGATCAATTCGATGCCGACCAGTTTGCAGCCGTTGGGTAGCGCCATCTGGTCAAGGCCAGCCCAATTGTAATGGGGCAGATGCAGCTGGCCTTTCGAGGTGTCGGCGTGCGCTTCGAGGGCTTGGTAGGTCGCGCCGACGGTAAAGGTGAAGGCCGCCCCAAAGCCATGGGCGGACCGCATCAGGTTGCCCAGGTTTAAGGATTTGGACATCCGTTCGGCGCCAATCGCGAAGTACCCGCGCGGAAGGGGCGGCCAATTGGAGTGGGGCATTGTCGTGGTTCTCTTGATCGTTGCGGGTAAGGCGTACCATACCATGGTTGCCGCCTTCGTTTCCCGATGCCAATCGACGCGATCAACACCTGGCCGTTTCAACCGTAGGATCTTCGTATGAAAGCAGTGCTTTGCAAGACGCTTGGCGGGCCTGAGACGCTGGTGATCGAGGACATCGGAGAGCCCACAGCTGGGGCTGGTGAAGTGGTGGTCCGCGTCAAGGCGGCGGCGTTGAATTTTTTTGATACGCTCATCATTGAGGGGAAATATCAGACGAAGCCGGCGTTGCCGTTTTCGCCCTGCGGCGAGATTGCCGGCGTGGTGGAGGCGGTGGGCGCTGGCGTGACGGCGTGGCATCCCGGCGACCGGGTCATGGCTTATCTAGGCTATGGCGGTGCGCGCGAGAAGGCCGTCGTCGCGGCCGAGCGGCTGGTTGCAATTCCCGATGGGGTCAGCGACGAAATAGCGAGCGGGATTGCGATAACGTATGGCACGGCGCTGCATGGCTTGCGCGACCGGGGGGCGTTGAAGCCGGGTGAAACGGTCGCGATCCTGGGTGCTTCAGGCGGGGCGGGGCTTGCAGCGGTTGAGGTTGCCAAGGCGATGGGCGGGCGTGTCATTGCGGTGGCGTCGCGTGCGGAAAAGCTGGCGGTTTGCCGCTCCCATGGTGCCGATGAAACTCTTTCAACAACGGCGACCGATTTCAAGGATGCCTTACATGGGCTATCAGGTGGGCAGGGCGTCGACATCGTTTACGATTGTGTGGGAGGCGACCTTGCTGAGCCAGCGTTTCGTGCGTTGGCCTGGAAGGGACGGTATCTCGTCGTTGGTTTTGCCAGCGGAGACATACCGCGCCTCCCTCTCAACCTGTTTCTCCTCAAGGGCGCAGGTGCGTTGGGGGTTTTCTTTGGCGAAGCCGCCCGGCGCGATCCAGAGGGCCTCGCTGCGAATTTGCGATACGCACTGGATGCTGTTGCCGCTGGGCAGCTCAGGCCGCATGTGCATAGCGTTTTGGCAATTGAGCGCATTGTCGAAGGGCTGGAACTTATCCGCCGCCGCGAGGTTGTCGGGAAGGTTGTTCTCACACTTGGATGAGTTGGCGCGAAATGTGCTTTGCGCTGACAACCGTCATGTGAGGCGTTGCGTGCGATCAAATTGTTGCGAGTCATTGGTCGGATGTTCAGTAAGCGGTTGCGTGAGTTGTGATTGGAAATTTGGAGCCAGCAATGGTACGGATAGTGCCGTTAGCCAGTTCGTACACGTGTAGAATGGGCGTAGCGTGATGCATGTTGACCAGCGGTCCGGTCGGTACACTCGTTTTGGGATTTGCCTAGCGTGTTTGATGGCCTGCGGAGCCTTGCTGGCGCTTGCTGGTGTCACCGTTTCGATCAGTAGCGATATCGTTGGGCCCGCATCGGCTCAGGTTGACGAGAGACGAGGAGTTTCAAGGCAGCCGGTACTTGCCGCTTTGCCGACCGTCGACGACAATGTTCATAATCTTTTTCCCGTTTCGAAGCGTCCGGCGGCATCACTGTCGCGGATTGTCGTGCCGGTTATAATTTCACGCGTGCCGGAGCATGCCGCAACGACCCCTGTGCCGACCGTTGAGGAGGCCGTTTCACCCGACATTGACGAATGGGCAACTTATAAGCCGTGGACGCCGGACCGGACCGACACCTACCGGACGGTGTGCGTCCGGCTGTGTGACGGAGCTTATGTCCCGGTCAGTTTTGCAACCACGAGGGACCGGTTCAAGGCCGACGCAGCGAAGTGTAAGTCTACTTGCGGGTCGCCAGCCAAGTTGTACGTGGGGCCGCCCGATGGGTCCGCCGATGATTTGGTCGATGTGCGCGGGAGCGCTTATTCGGATCTGCCTAACGCTTTCAAGTATCGCACGTCGTATGATGCTGCCTGTTCGTGCAAGGGCCAGCCATGGGAGACTGCCGAGGTTGAACGCCACCGGTTGCTAGCAGCGGCTGCACGTCTTGGGGGGCAGGCGGAATCAGAGGGGCATGTCGAGGCGGTTGCAGCAATGCCCGATCTGCCGCCGCGCGTTGCCAGTGTGGACGCGGGAAGCATTGCGGCTACAAAACCGGTCGTCCAGAACGCCATTGTGGAAACGAGCGTGCGCAGGGCGGCAGTTCGCTCACCCTCGGGATGGGATGCAGGGCCTGTGAAGCTAGCGGTTGGCAAAGCGGTTACAACGAAGACGCGCGTCGTCAGTAAAAAGCGGATCGTGAAAGAGGTCGGTTTTGCAGCATTGGTGACGCCGCGGCTCGATGCTTCGTCGATGCAACGGCCATTCCGCTCCAAGGAATATTGGCGTTTGTCCTATTGGGACGCGCCCTTTTAACGGACCTGTTGCTCAACCAATCCTTCAGCTCTTACTGGTAGCCTCATGACCAAGTGCTGTGTGTTGAATTGGCGCGGCATTGGCTTAATTGTGTCTTGCGTCTGGGGATGCGCGGTGGTCGCGCAGGGGTGTTTTGCGTCAGTTATTGATTGTTTGTGCGTTGGCCGTGTCGGGTCTGGCGGCGTCGATTGCCGCTGGTGGCGACGCGATGGCGCAGTCGTTTTTTGAAAAACTCTTCGGGTTGGGCGATAGCCTGCCACGGCAGCCGACAGTCAAGTTGGCACCACGGGTCAATTGGCAGAAGCCTGCGATTGAGCGGGATGTGATCGACCGGCGCGAGCAGCGGCCATTGAGTGGGATTGCGGTCGATAGCGGCGACGTCGTTCAGACCATGTGTGTGCGGACATGTGATGGCTATTACTGGCCGGTGCGGTATCCCGCGACGGCGGCCGATTTCGGTAAGGACGCCAATGTTTGCGCGTCAACCTGCGGGGCCGAGGCAAAGCTCTTTACCCGTTCGGGGCCAGGTGCTGAGCCGGAAGAAATGAAGGACGCGCAGGGCATCAGCTACGGCACCACCAAGACGGCGTTTGCTTATCGCAAGGGGCTGGTTAAGGGCTGCAGCTGCCGGTCGATGCCGTGGAGCGAGGCCGAACGGGCGCGGCATGAGGGCTATGCTCTGGCTGATGCTGAGCGGGCGCTGCGGGTTGCCAATGCTGAAGCGGAGCGGGAGGCTGCGATTGCAGCGGCGGCGGAGAAGGCCGCGACCAGCAAGAAGCATGCGCAACTCGTTGCCGCGATCGAGGAGGCAGAGGCGAAGCGCGAGCAACGCGGTTTTAAACCGGGACCTGCTGAGGCTGCTGCTATTGCTGCCTTTGCGGCGGTCGAGGGTGGGGCCATGCAGGTGGTCGAGGTTGCGCCGAAAGCGAAGCGGCTTGCCGCAAAGGAGCGCCGCAGGACGCGCAAGGTCAGGGTCGAACCGGTGCATGTTCAACGGGTGCGTCTGCCGCGCGGATACGCTGCTGCGGGTGTCCGTATTGTTGCACCCAAGTATGCGGCGACTGCGTCTAAGGCGTGGTGGCAATAGTCAGCCGATCACCACGGATTGCCGTCTTCATCGACACCTGCGCCGAGGCCGCCGCGCAGGGGGTAGAGTTCCTCGATGACGTAGGGGCCACCGCCGGTGCGGGGTCTGGATGAAAACAGCGCAAACCGGTGGATGAAGACGGGTTCGAATTTGACGGTTGCGTTCATTGCGAGGAACCGGGCGAGTTTGACCGGGTCGGCGTGCTGGATGCGCGCGAGGGTGATGTGCGGCTTGAAGGGGCGCTTTTCGGGCGCAAGGCCTGCGCCGCGAGCGGCCCGGTCGCAGCCGCGAGCGAGAGCGTCGAGGGCCGGGTTTGGTTCAATGCCGGCATAGAGCGCGTGCGGGTCGGTGCCGAAGGTGCCAAGCCCTGAGATCGTCAGATTGAAGGCATCTGGATCCATCGTCTCCAGCAAATCGGTGACGTCGCGGGCCTGGGCGCTGGAAATATCGCCAAAGAAGCGCAGCGTCAGATGCAGATTATCGACATCGACCCAATGTGCGCCGGGCAGCGGCATTTCCAGCGCCGACAGCTCGTCGCGGATGTCTTCGGGGATTTCAATACCGGCAAACAATCGGGGCATGGGCGGATCGGGGGTTTGGTTTCAAGCGAAATGTGTTTTGCACGTCCATGCCGTCAAGGGTCTACCCCTTCGCGGCCTTTTCTAGTTCTGCGATGTCGATTTTGGTCATGGTCATCATGGCGGACATGACGCGGGCGGCGACGGTGCGGTTAGAACCTTGGATGAGTTCGATGAGCCGCGACGGGACGATCTGCCAGGACAGGCCGAATTTGTCTTTAAGCCAGCCACAAGCCGAGGGTGCGCCGCCTTCCGTCAATCTGGTCCACAGTTCGTCAACTTCGTCCTGGGACTGGCAGTCGACGGCCAAGGAAATGGCTTCGGTGAACTTGAAGTGAGGGCCCGCATTCATGGCGAGGAATTGCTGGCCGAAGAGTTCGAAATTGACCAGCATGACGGAACCTTCCGTGCCCGGACCCGCTGCCGTGTAGCGGGCCACGTCGAGGATCTGGCCGTTCTTGAAGATGGAAATGTAGTGGTTCGCGGCCTCTTCAGCCTGCGTGTCGAACCATAGAAACGGTGTGATTTTCTGGCGGATGGCGGCCATCGCTGGGTTCCTTCCTTGGATTTCGTTGGCGTTACTTCTTGGCGGCTGTTGCGGATCCGGCGTTGCTCACTTTTGCGATCAATTCTTCGACCTTGGGGAGAATGCGCGACACGATCATGGCGACGCCTTTACCAGTAGGGTGGATGCCATCGCCTTGGTTCATCGTGCGGTCCATGACGACGCCGTCGAGAAAGAACGGATACAAAAGCGCGGTGTGTTTGGCGGCAAGTATCGGGAAGATGGCGTCGAATTTGCCGGCGTAGTCGTCGCCCCAGTTTTTAGGGGCACGCATACCGGCCAGCAGGACGGGGAGTTTGCGTTCGGCGAGCTTGGACATGAGTTTGTCGAGGGTAGCGCTCGTTTGTTCAGGGGGGACGCCGCGCAATGCGTCGTTGGCACCGAGTTCCAGAATGACCGCATCGGCGTCTTCGGGCACCGCCCAGTCGAAGCGGTCTAGTCCGCCGGATGCGGTATCGCCGGAGACGCCTGAATTGACGACTTCGACGTTGAGGCCCTTAGCGCGCAAGGCGGCTTCCAACTGGACGGGGAAGGCTTCACCGGGGCGGACCCCGTAACCGGCGGTCAAACTATCGCCAAATGCAACGAGCTTGATCGTGTTTGAACCAGTGGCCATTGCCGCACCCGCTTGTCCTGCATTGATCGCGGCCACGATCACACCCATCTGAACGAAGCTGCGCAACATTGAGCCTATTGTCCGTCGAAACATTGGATAGTCCAATCCATGATGCCCAGTTACTTTTTGCGCGTGGCCGCGTCGCTTCTGCAAAGAA
Organism: Hyphomicrobiaceae bacterium; assembly: GCA_040080145.1. GTDB lineage: Bacteria > Pseudomonadota > Alphaproteobacteria > Rhizobiales > Hyphomicrobiaceae > JANXVY01. The sequence continues at coordinate 5,129 of JBEBJA010000169.1, read as the reverse complement.
GCGCCAACTGGCGCGGCAACCCCACGCGCGGATACCGATCCTGGGTCAGTCTCCCAGGATCGGTATGATAGGTAGGGCATTTGCCGTGTGTCACAAGCATGACGGCCTCATCTGGAGCATTTGAACCACGCATGTCATCGACGACACCCCCGATTGCGACCCTGCGCGACGTTAACCTCACGCTCACCAGCCGGGCTGGGCCGGTTGCGATTTTGCGCAACGTGGCGCTTGATGTGAAGGCTGGGCAATCGCTGGCGATCGTTGGGCCATCGGGGTCTGGCAAGTCGAGTTTGCTGATGATTCTGGCCGGACTCGAACGGGCGACCGGCGGCACCGTTATCGTCGCGGGGCACGATTATGCGACGCTAGATGAGGATGGCCGGGCGCTGGCGCGGTCGCGCGACATAGGCATTGTATTTCAGGCGTTTCACTTGGTGCCGAGCATGACGGCGCTGGAAAACGTCGCGCTTCCGCTGGAGTTTGCAGGCGAGGCGCAGCCACAGGCCAAAGCCGCCGAGTTGCTGGCGGAGGTGGGACTTGGTCATCGCCTATCGCATTATCCAGCCGAGCTTTCGGGCGGCGAGCAGCAGCGCGTGGCGCTGGCTCGTGCGGTGAGCCTGCGGCCCAAGCTGTTGTTGGCAGACGAGCCGACCGGCAATCTTGACGGGGTGACCGGTAAGCAGGTGATCGACATGCTGTTTGGCTTACAGCGGCGGTATCAGGCGACGCTGGTGCTGGTGACACACGATGAGAAGCTCGCCGGGTTGTGCGACCGGACGATCCAAATGGCCGATGGCCGGATCGTTGCCGACGGCCAGCGGGTCGCGGCATGAGCCGGGCCGATGCGCCACGTATGGCGCCTTCCACCGGCATCATGCCAGGCTATGCGCTGCCGTTGTGGTGGCGGCTTGCGATCAGCGATTTGCGGTCGAGCTTGCCAAGTTTTGCGATTTTCATCGGGTGTATCGCGCTGGGCGTGATGGTCATCACGGGCGTCGGCGCGTTGTCGGATGCGTTGCGCGGCGGGCTAGCGACGCAGGGTAAGACGTTGCTCGGCGGCGATGTGACGTTTGGCCGGTCGCACGCGCGGATCGTCGATGCGGAGAAAATGCGCCTTTCGAGCCTTGGCCGGCTGAGCGAGTCGGCAACGCTGCGCACGATGGCGCGCAAGGCCGATGGTTCGGAGCAGGCGCTTGCCGAATTGAAAGCGGTCGATGCCAATTATCCGCTGGTTGGTGGCGTGACGCTCGAAGGTGCGAGTTCGCTAGCGGAGGCTTTGAATTCAGGGCTCGATGCTGCCGTGGAGCCGTTGTTGCTGGAGCGGCTTGGGCTCAAGACCGGCGATCAGATGACCATCGGTCAAGCGACGGTGACGGTGCGTGCGAAACTTGTGGCAGAGCCTGATGGGGTGGCCGACCGCTCGACGTTTGGGCCACGTGTTCTGGTTTCGCTTGCGACGCTGGAGAAGACCGGACTCGATCAGCCGGGGTCGCTGATCCGCTGGCGGTATGCGGTCGATCTGGCAACCGGGGCGGTGCAGACGCCTAAGGGCCTCAAAGATGTTCGTGAGCAGGTGAAGCGCGATTTGCCGGAAGCGGGCTTCACGTCCGCGGACCGGTTCGATCCGTCGCCGCAGTTGTCGCGTTCGCTTGAGCGGTTGCGGCAGTTCTTGACGCTGATCGGGTTGACGTCGCTGCTGGTCGGCGGGGTCGGAGTTGCGAATGCGGTGGCGACGTTCATCGACAAGCGCCGCAAAGTGATTGCGATCATGAAAAGCGTGGGCGCGCCAAGCCGCACGATCCGGTTGATTTTCCTGACGCAGATCCTGTGCGTGGCGGCCATCGGCGTCGCGATTGGGCTGGTGCTCGGATACATCGTGCCGATGGTGCTGGCTGGGACATTAAATGCAAAGTTGCCGTTCGAGATCCGTTTTCAGGTGACGGCGTTCAGTGTGGTGACGGCGATCATCTACGGCTTGCTGGTCGCAGTGCTGTTTACATTGTGGCCGCTGGGCAGAGCTGAGCGGGTTCCACCTTCGGTCTTATTTCGCGATGATGTTTCTGGCGATCAGACTCGGCCTAAACCGGCGATAATGTGGGCGACGTTTGCGACGGGGGCGGTTCTGCTGGCGTTTACGGTGTTGTCGTCGGACGCCAAGATGATTGCGCTGTCGTTCTGCGCCGGGCTCGCGGTGATTTTCGGTGTGTTCTATGGCGTCGGTATGGTGATCCCCAAAATTGCCCGGCGGTTGCCGCGTTCGTCAACGCCTGAGGTCGCGCTGGCCATTGGTTCCATCGGCGCTCCAGGAGGGTTGGCGAGTTCGGTGGTGCTGTCGCTTGGCATGGGGTTGTCGCTGCTCGTGGCGGTGGCGCTGGTCGATTCCAGCCTAGTGTCTGAGTTGACCGGGCGGTTGCCGCAAAAGGCACCGGCGTATTTCGTGCTCGATCTGGCGAAATCGGATCAGAGCGGGTTCGAATCGCTGGTTGAAAAGGAGCTGCCTGGCAGTACGCTTGAAATGGCACCGATGATGCGCGGCCGTATCGTGGCGCTCAAGGGCATGCCTGCGGAAAGCATCAAGTTGAGCCCTGAGTCGGCGTGGGTGCTGGCGGGCGATCGCGGATTGACGTTCTCGACCGGGTTGCCTGAGGGCTCGACGCTGGTTGCGGGTGAGTGGTGGCCTGCAACCTGGGCTGGGGAGCCGCTGGTATCGTTTGAGGCCGAACTGGCGAAGAAGCTCGGGCTGGGTATCGGCGACAAAGTGACGGTGAATGTTTTGGGGCGGAATCTCACGGCGCGGGTGTCGAACCTGCGCAAGGTCGAGTGGGATAATCTCAGCTTGAACTTCGTGATGGTGTTTTCACCGAACGCGCTGCAGGCCGCGCCATACAAGTTGCTGGCGACGATCACGCTCCCTGCTGCTGCAACGGCTGCGCAAGAGGTGGCGCTGGCGAAGTCTATGGGTAAGGCGTTTCCTGCGATTACGCCGATCCGGGTGAAGGATGCCATCGCGCAATTCAATGTGATCCTCGACAAGGTGCTGACGGCGGTGCGGGTGGCGGGGAGCGTGACGCTGGTTTCGGGTGCGATGGTGCTGGCTGGGGCTTTGGCTACGGCTCAGCGGCGCCGGATCCTGGATGCTGTGATCCTAAAGGCCATCGGCGTGACGCGGCGGAGGATTTTGGTCAGTCATGTGGTCGAGTATGGTCTGTTGGCGTTCATCGCTGCGGTGTTCGCACTCGGGTTGGGAGCGCTGGCGGCGTGGATCACCGTTCATTATGTCATGAACGTCGGGTTTGCGTTCTCGTGGCAAGCGGTTGCGCAGGCGCTTGGACTGGCGTTCGTTCTGGTTGCGCTGTTCGGCGGGATTGGGACGCTGGCCGTTTTACGGGCTCCGGTTGTCCCATATCTCAAATCGGAATAGATTGATTATTAGCCTCGACGTGGTTGGTCCGTACGGATTGCATTGATTGCGCCTTGAAAGTGGCGTGTATTATGCTCATATCCACGCCTGCGTCTCCGATGCGTCGCAACAACAGGGAATTTTGCACCTATGGCACAGTACGACAACAGTTCATTCTTGCGCCCCGGTTCGGCGTCCCGGGCGGGCACCGGCGTGGATCAGGGTCTGCGCAGCTACATGCTCGGCGTTTACAACTATATGGCGGCTGGCGTCGCGCTGACGGGCATCGTCGCCTATGCTTTGAACCAGTTCGCCGTGCAGAACGGCAAGCTGACCGAATTTGGCCATGCGATCTATAACACGCCGCTCAAGTGGCTCGTTATGCTCGCGCCTCTCGGCATCGTCATTTACATGGGCGTGCGGTCGCACAAGTTGAGCGCAACGGCAGCTCAAGGCGTGTTCTGGCTATATGCTGCTGCCGTCGGGGCCTCGATCTCGTTCATTTTGATGAAGTACACCGGTACGTCTATCGCCCGTACGTTCTTTGTCTCGGCTGCCGCATTCGCTGGCCTCAGCGTTTATGGCTACACGACCAAGCGCGATATCTCGGGATGGGGCGCGTTCCTCGTCATGGGTCTGATCGGCGTCATCATCGCCAGCATCGTGCAGATCTTTGTGCAGTCGCCTGCGTTGCAGTTCGCTGTCAGCGTTATCGGCTTGCTGATTTTCGCGGGCTTTACCGCTTACGACACGCAGACGATCAAAGACGATTACTACACGACATCGGGTTTTGGCGAAGAGGCCTTGGCTAAGTCGGCCGTGTTTGGGGCGCTGGCGCTGTATCAGGATTTCGTGGGTATCTTCATGAACTTGCTGAGCTTCATGGGCGACCGCGAGTAAGTCGAGACTACATCTCGTAAGGAAAAGGCCCTGCCGGTGTGCGGGGCCTTTTTTGTCTGGCAGGCTGCGGTTTGTGGGTGGCCGCCTTCGCGGCCAAGACGTTGGGTGGAGTTGGTCAATCAACCAGCCGCATGCCTTTGTCGAGCACGGTCAGAACGCGCAGCAGGTCGTGGCCGCGTTTGAGGATCAGGCCGGAAGCGGTGATGACTGCGTAGGCACCCTGCTTGCGGGCCAGCTTGGGGGTTTTCTCTACCCGGTAGATCGGCACTTCGCTGGAGCGGCGAAAGATTGAAAACACCGCAGACTCGCGCCCCATGTCGATCGCGTAGTCGCGCCATTCGCCAGCTGCGACGCGGCGGCCATAGACATGCAGGATTTGATTGAGTTCTTGCCTGTTGAAGGCGACGACGGCGGGGCTTGCGGATCGAAGGGAAGAGGATGTTGCTTGCCAGGGCGGGGCGTCTGAAACGGTTGCCTGTGGCCGACGAAATGCTATCGGTTCGCTATCGCTCACCAGCGCCTCCTGTCATTATAAGTTCATGATTGCGCCAAGCGGTTGCGATTTCAAGAACAATCCGACCGCGAGAAGCCAAGCCATCTGCCTTCGCAAACCTAACTTGGTATGATGCGTTGATCCAGAGTCTGATCACCGCATTTTATGACCTTGAATTTTTCTTCAATTGGTCGCTTCCGAGCCCGTTTCTTGCCGCAATGGAGGGGCACATTGACCTTGTTGCCACTTGGCCCGGTTTCAGAAGAGACACCCTGGAACTCTCAGCCCCCCAGCCCCCTGGGGTAACTCCGACGAAATCGGGTCATTTTGGCAACG
>JBEBJA010000065.1:0-16107 GCA_040080145.1 Hyphomicrobiaceae bacterium | reverse complement strand
TGGTGCCCAAGGCCGGAATTGAACCAGCGACACTGCGATTTTCAATCGCATGCTCTACCAACTGAGCTACTTGGGCAAACCGTGTGGGGCGACGCCCTCGTCACGCGGTAGACGGGCTGTATAAGGGGGCAAGCGCGCGCTGTCCAGCGCTCATTTGCGATGCAATAGAGCGGCGATGCGACACGCGCGCCGCGTCACTTTTGGCTGTTCCGATCCGTATCTGTCTGAGGATTTGGCAGGTACGTTATGCTAAGGGCTAATGGCTCGGGGCAGGGTGCCGGTGATGGTTTGAAGGGACGAGGTATGTTTGCAGACGCTCATATCTATTTTGGCGTGGCACTGGCGGGGCTGGTGAGCTTCCTGTCGCCGTGCGTGCTCCCTCTTGTGCCGCCGTATCTCATTTACCTGGGCGGGACGTCGCTGGAGCAGATGACCGACGAAGATGGCATGGCGCAGGAAGTCTGGCTGCGCACGGTGCTGGCGTCGGTATTTTTCGTGCTCGGGTTTACGACGGTGTTCGTTCTGCTGGGAGCGGGTGCGTCGGCGTTCGGGCAGCTGATCGGACAATACAAGGCTGAACTCGCCATTGCGTCAGGGCTGGTGATTATACTGTTCGGTTTGCATTTTCTGGGGGTGTTCAAAATCGGGTTTTTGCATCTGGAGGCGCGGTATCATCATCAGACGTCGGGCGCGTCGCTTGCGGGTGCGTATCTGATCGGGCTTGCGTTTGCATTCGGGTGGACACCGTGCGTCGGACCGATTTTGGCGACAGTACTGGCCGTGGCGACGCGGGAGGACAGCCTAGTGGCGGGAGTGAAGCTGCTGTTGGCGTATTCCCTGGGGCTTGGGATTCCGTTCATTCTGGCGGCGGTGGCGATCCGGCCATTTCTTGGGTTCATGCAGAAGTTCCGTCGGCATCTCGGCAAGGTCGAGAAGGCCATGGGCGCGCTGCTCGTCATGACGGGGCTGCTGTTCGTGACAGGATCAATGAACGGGCTGGGCAACTGGATGCTGGAGACGTTTCCGGGGCTTGCCAAAGTCGAGGAGACGTTCACGCCGAAGTCGCTGCAGCGCGAGATCATGAAGCAGTCGGGACCAAAATAATGACCGCAATTGCGCTGACGATTGCGGGGTCAGATAGCTGCGGCGGGGCAGGGATCCAGGCCGATATCAAGACGTTCAGCGCGTTCGGCGTGTATGGCGCAAGCGTGATTACGGCGCTGACAGCCCAGAACACGTGCGGCGTGACCGGGGTCGTGCCGACGCCACCGGGGTTTATTGCCAAGCAGATTGATGCGGTAGCGACTGACCTGACGATCGGGGCTGTGAAGACCGGGATGCTAGCGACGCGGGATGCTGTATTGGCGGTCAGCGAACGGCTGCGGCACTACAATCTGCATCCGCTGGTGGTCGATCCCGTGATGGTAGCGACGAGCGGGGACGTGCTTTTGGATGCCGATGCGATTGGCGCGGTCCGGCACCACCTGATACCGCTGGCCGATTTGATTACGCCCAACCTGCATGAGGCCGCGCGGTTGCTTGACTTGCCGTTGGCACGAACAAACGAGGATATGAAGGCGCAGGCATCGTTCCTGCGGTCGCGATTTGGCGCGCGCAGCGTGCTCATCAAGGGCGGGCATGGTGAGGGGGAGGAGGCCGTTGACGCGCTCCTCGTGGGTGACCAATTCATGCTGCTTGCGCTGCCGCGGCTCGATGCCAGCAACACCCACGGGACAGGCTGCACGCTTTCGGCGGCCATTGCGGCTTTGCTCGCGTTAGGCGTTGGTATGCCTGAGGCAGTGGCGCGGGCCAAGCGGTATGTCTGGCAAGGGATCGAAGCTGGAAAGGCGCTTAAGATTGGGAACGGCGCGGGTCCGCTCGATCATCTGTATGCATTGCGAAAATGTCCGCTGCCTGAGTAGACTTAAGTGTTACCGCATTGCACGATGTGGCCAGGATGCATCGCAAATATGCTAATCAGTCTAAACTTGTTAGTGCTTAGTTGCGTACGGGAGCGTCGGCTGGCATACCAATCTCACAGTCTTCCGGGGGGAAGATCGGGCCGGCAACCGGGGGGTTGTCGGCCCTTTGATCGAAGAGCCGGTCCAGGTCATCCTGGGCCGGTTTTTTTTCATTTGTCGGCAATAGCGCTGAACGGAAAGAGGCCAAACATTTTTTGAATCCGGCGCGCGCGCTGGCACCTCCGCGGCGCTCCGGCTTGCGAAAGGTGTCCGGATTGGCATGAGTCACGTTCGCGATGGCGCTATGGGCTGCCATCTCAAACGAGCAGGCTCTAGGCAGACGTCTTACGAGGGGCACCACTTCATGCTCGAACTTTCCCGCGCCCTGTATCGTGCCCTTGCCGGCGCTCTGGGCTTTGCATCAGGCTCTGCACGCGGAAGGCGGCACGAGCCCAGCCCCTGGTTTGCCGAACGCATTGCACTGTACTTCAGCGCGTTATTCCTGATCTACGGCGTGCATATTTCTTATTTTCCGGTTTGGCTGCACTGGCGAGGTCTGACGCCCGAGGCAATTGGGTACATTACGGCGGTGCCGATTTTTCTTCGTACCGTTCTGACACCATGGATTGGCGCACAGGCGGACGCCCGCAACAACCACCGGCAACTCATCATTGTGATGTCTGCCGCTTGCGCTGGTTTTGCGCTGGCCGTCAGTCAGTGCAGCAGCTTTTGGGCCATCTTTCTGGTGTCAGTGCCGTTTGCGATTTTCATCTCCAGCATCATGCCGCTGGTCGAAACTCTGGCGGTTGCCGGGGTACGCGCTGCCGGCCACGACTATGGCCGGATGCGGTTGTGGGGGTCGGCAATGTTTCTCGTCACGACCGTGCTCACGGGGATGCTGGTCGACAGCGCCGGACCGGAAATTGCCATCTACGTGATGATATTGGCGACGCTGGCAACGGCTGGCGCAGCACTGCTGTTGCCGCGGCCAGCAGGTATTGGCCAGGGCGGAACCGTGCCGTCGAAGCCTGCAACAGACAGCGGGCTTGTGACAGCGCTGCTGTCAAAGCCATTGTTTGTCGCGTTCCTATTTACCGTCGGCGCGGTGATGGGTTCGCACGCGACGTTTTACACCTTTGGCGCGCTGCACCTCAAAGCGCAGGGGATTTCAGGGGCAGCGTTCGGCGCCCTATGGACCATATCAATCTTTGCCGAGATGGCGCTGCTGGCATTTTCAGCGCCTCTCGTGGCGCGATTTGGCCCGGTGCGGCTGTTGATTGCAGGGGCTTGCGGCGGGGTCATCCGGTGGGGGGCGATGAGCCTTGATCCATCGTTCGGTGTCGTCGCCGGATTGCAGCTGCTTCATGCGCTGACATATGGCGCGACGCACGTCGGGGCGATCCATTTTATTGCACGCGCGGTGCCCCACAAAGGCGCCGGCACGGCGCAAGCGCTCTATTCAGCGATCGGCAGCGGGCTTATTACCGGTGCTGCGACGATCATGGCCGGGCAGTTCTATCCCCATCTTGCGGGGAAGACGTTTCTTGTGATGGCGGCACTGTCTGGCGCAGGCCTCGCGGTTGCATTTTGGATCGAGAAGTCTTGGGACAAGACGCCGATTTTCGATCAGGCGCGAGAACCTGCTGCGACGAGGACGTAACGCGCCAGAGTTCTGCACCCGAAAGATGATTGCCGTTTACGTCATCCCGGCCAGCGCCGGAATGACGTTCGTGAGTGGGTATTATACCGTCGCGGCGGCATGCTTTTTCCGGAAACACGCGAGAGCAGCTTGGGGTCGGGCAACGTCAGCCAGCAGCACCACTGCCGGTGCAAGAGCAGGACACGCCGCCATTGCTTGGATAAAGTTCGAGCCTTGCACTACGCCCCCGAATCAACTTCGCGCGCGTTAGAAGCACGAAGCTGATCCGGGGCCGTTACCACGCGGCGAGTGGTCAGAGCCCTCAGCGGCAGACAATCAAGTGTCAGGCGAGATCGAACCGGTCGAGGTTCATCACTTTGGTCCATGCGAGCACGAAATCCTTCACGAAGCGCTCCTTGGCATCGTCGCTGGCATAGACTTCGGCGATGGCACGCAACTGCGAATTCGAACCGAACACGAGATCGGCGCGGGTACCGGTCCACTTCAGTTCGCCGGTCGTCCGATCACGTCCCTCAAACGCATCACCGGCATCCGTTAGAGGCTTCCAAGCCGTGCGCATGTCCAGCAGGTTGACGAAGAAGTCGTTGCTCAGCGTCTGCGGGCGCTTGGTGAAGACGCCATGCACAGATTGGCCGACGTTGGCATTCAACGTGCGCAATCCACCTACCAGCACGGTCATTTCAGGCGCGGTTAACCCCAATAGCTGTGCCCGATCGACGAGGAGTTCTTCGGCAGACACCCGATAGTTGGTCTTGAGGTAATTGCGGAAGCCGTCGGCGGCCGGCTCAAGCATCCCCACGGAGTGGACATCGGTCTGCTCTTGCGCGGCGTCGGTGCGGCCTGGCGTGAACGCCACCTCGATCGCGTGGCCGGCAGCCTTGGCGGCCTGCTCGACGGCAGCGCTGCCGCCCAACACGATGATGTCGGCTATCGAAACACGCTTGTTGCCCGATTGCGCAGCGTTAAACGCCGTTTGGATATTCTCAAGACCTGCAAGCACCTTGGCCAACTGGGCTGGCTGGTTGACCTCCCAATCTTTCTGCGGTGCGAGACGGATACGCGCGCCGTTTGCTCCGCCGCGCTTGTCGGAACCGCGGAAGGTTGCAGCCGACGCCCAAGCCGTCGAGACCAACTCGGCAATCGTCAGACCAGAAGCGAGAATTTTCGCTTTCAGTGCCGCCACATCGCCCGCATCAATCAACGCGTGATCGACGGCGGGCACGGGGTCCTGCCACACCAGCACTTCGGCTGGAACGAGCGGGCCAACATAGCGCGAGCGAGGGCCCATATCGCGGTGGGTCAGCTTGAACCATGCCCGCGCAAAGGCATCGGCGAAGAGTGCTGGATTTTCGTGGAAGCGCTTTGAGATCGGCCCGTAAATGGGGTCCATCCGCATCGCCATGTCGGCGGTCGTCATGATGGTCGTGACGCGCTTTGCAGCATCGTCGACGCTTGGCGCTAGATCCTTTTCCGCGACGTTCTTAGGGACCCACTGCCATGCGCCAGCGGGGCTTTTCGTGAGTTCCCACTCATAGCCAAACAGCATATCGAAATAGCCGTTGTCCCATTTGATTGGGTTCGGCGTCCAAGAGCCTTCGAGCCCGCTGCCAATCTGATCGCTGCCTTTGCCGGTGCCGAAGCTGTTGTTCCAGCCAAAGCCCTGCTGCTCCATCGGCGCGCCTTCGGGCGCGGGACCAACGAGCGCGGCATCGCCCGCACCATGGCACTTTCCAAACGTATGACCGCCAGCGGTCAGCGCCACAGTTTCCTCGTCGTTCATCGCCATCCGGGCGAACGTCTCGCGAATATCCCGGCCCGAAGCGATGGGATCGGGCTTGCCGTTTGGCCCTTCAGGATTGACGTAGATGAGCCCCATCTGCACTGCCGCGAGAGGATTTTCGAGCAGCCGGTCGCCCGTGTAGCGCGTGTCGCCAAGCCAGGTGTCTTCCGCGCCCCAGTAGATGTCCTCCTCAGGCTCCCAGACATCGGCACGCCCGAACGCGAAACCGAACGTCTTGAACCCCATCGTCTCCATGCCGACGTCGGCGGCTAGGATCATGAGGTCGGCCCATGAGATTTTGTTGCCGTACTTCTGCTTGATGGGCCACAGCAACCGGCGCGCCTTGTCGAGGTTGACGTTGTCGGGCCAGCTGTTGAGCGGCGCAAAGCGCTGCGTGCCAGACGATGCGCCGCCGCGTCCGTCGGCGGTGCGGTACGTGCCGGCGCTGTGCCAAGCCATGCGGACGAAAAACGGCCCGTAATGACCGTAGTCGGCCGGCCACCACTCCTGCGATTGGGTCTGGAGCGCTACGAGGTCCTTTTTCAGGGCTTCGACGTCGAGCGTCTTGACCTCATCGGCATAATTAAAGTCCGGTGCCATCGGGTTCGACAGATCGGAATGCTGGTGTAGAATCTTAAGGTTCAGCTGATTGGGCCACCAGTCCCGGTTGGATCGGGTTCCAGCAACCATATGCGTGTGCGCCACGTGCATGACCGGGCACTTCTTATCGTCGTCCATATTGGCTCCTGTGGTGTGTTTCGCGCAGTAAGGTTGAGCTTCGCTACACCCGCAATCCTATCAGGTACACTCGCATTAAATTGATAGGACGATCAGAAATCCTGATACGTTGACGTAGGTCAAACTTCGATGCTCGCCGGCGGCAGCACAACCGGCCTGGGCCGCCCGTTCGCATCCAGCGCCACGAACGTGAAGACGGCTTTCGTCACACAGGTCAGTTCATCTGTGTCGCGGGGCCGACGCCAAGCCGAGACTTCGAACTTCATGCTGGTGCGCCCGGTGTGGATCAGATGCGCCCACACCGTGACTTCGTCGCCGACCTTGACCGCCGACAGAAAGGTCATCCCCTCGACGGCGACCGTGGCGCAACGGCCTTTGGCAACCCGGCATGCCACGTTGCCAGCCGCCATGTCCATCTGCGACATCAGCCAGCCGCCGAAAATATCGCCAGCAGGGTTGGTATCGGCGGGCATCGCCAGCGTGCGGATTGCCGGTTCACCGGCTGGCCGTTGCAAGGGCGACGTCATGCGGCCACCACGGCTTTATCCCTCAACAGCTTGTAGTTGATCGCATCTAGCAACGCTTCGAAACTGGCGTCGATGATATTGGGCGATACGCCGACCGTAACCCAGCGCTCGCCCGAGACCGTATCGAGGCTTTCGACCAGCACGCGCGTCACGGCCTCGGTCCCGCCCGTCAGAATGCGAACCTTGTAATCAATGAGTTCGATATCCTTGATGTGCCGTTGATACCGCCCCAGATCGCGCCGCAGCGCCTGATCGAGCGCGTTGACCGGGCCGTTGCCCTCGCCGACCGACCAGAGCAACTCCTTGTCGCCTGAGATATGAACCTTGACGCTCGCTTCCGACACCGTGATGAGCTGGCCCAGCGCATTGTGACGCCGCTCGACTATGACGCGGAAACTATCGACCGTGAAATACTGGGGCACGGTTCCAAGCGTCCGCCGCGCCAGCAATTCGAACGAGGCCTCGGCTGCCTCGTAGGAATAGCCAGCCGCTTCGCGCGACTTGACCTCGTCCAGCAGCGTCTGCAGGCGTGGATCGTCCTTATCGACGGCAATTTTCAACCGCTGGAGCGTTGCCAGCACGTTAGACTTTCCAGCTTGCGCCGAAACCAAGAGCCGCCGCGCATTACCAACCGACTCAGGTGGCACATGCTCGTATGTCTCTGGCTCCTTGACCAGAGCAGAGGCATGGATGCCAGCCTTGGTCGCGAACGCGCTTTCACCGACATAGGGTGCATGGCGGTCCGGCGCACGGTTCAGCACCTCGTCCAGCACCCGGCTTGCATGCGAGAGCGTACACAACCGCTCGGGCGTGACCTGGGTCGCAAACCGTTCGGCGAACTCGGACTTGAGCAGCAGCGTGGGAATGACCGACGTGAGGTTCGCATTGCCGCAGCGTTCGCCGATGCCGTTGAGTGTACCCTGGATCTGACGGCACCCGCTGCGCACCGCCATCAACGTGTTGGCGACCGCATTCTCGGTGTCGTTGTGGGTGTGGATGCCCAAATTGCTGCCCGGGACCACGGTTGCGACATCGGCGACGATGCGCTCGACCTCATGGGGTAGCGTGCCGCCGTTGGTGTCGCACAGCACCACCCAGCGCGCACCCGCCTCATAGGCGGTCTTAGCCACGGCGAGTGCATAGGCGCGATTGGCCTTGTAGCCGTCGAAAAAGTGCTCGCAGTCGATCATCGCCTCGCGGCCACCGGCCACGATGGCGCGCATCGACTGGTCAATGCTCTCAAGGTTTTCCTCGTTGGTGATGCCAAGAGCCACCCGCACGTGATAGTCCCACGCCTTGGCGACGAGGCAAATCGCGCTCGCCTTCGAGCTGAGGACCGCCTGCAAGCCCGGATCGTTCGCGACCGATCGCCCGGCGCGCTTGACCATTCCGAACGCGGTGAATGTCGCTGCTGTGAAATTCGGTTTGCTGGCGAAGAACTCGGAGTCCGTAGTGTTCGCGCCGGGAAACCCGCCCTCGATGTAGTCGATACCCAGATCGTCGAGTACGCCCGCGATCCGGCGCTTATCGGCCAGCGAAAAATCGACCCCCGTCGTCTGCGCGCCATCGCGCAAGGTCGTGTCGAACAGATAGAGCCGTTCTTTGGTCATGTGACTACCTTGGCGCCTTCTTTGGCGGCACTCGCCTTCAATTGCTTCGTCATCGAGGTGTTCGACAACCACGCGTCGTCGATTTCGACCAGATTGCGGCTGGTTGCAACGTAACCGCGGTCTTCAAAGAACGGCACGGCGGTGTCGCTCGCTTCAACGGTCATCGCATCGGCCCCGCGCGCCGTCGCGATTTTCTCCATCGCATCGGCCAGTGCCGTCGCAACGCCGATGCGGGCGTGCCAGGGATGGACATACAGCATGTCGAACACGCTGTTGTCTTTGAGCGTTGCAAACCCGAGATGTTCGTCCTCGACATGCACGACCAGCGTGAGGTTGGCCGACAACTGCTTGGCAAACGCCTCTGCATCTTCCGCGCGGCCAGCCCAGGCAATCCGCTGGTCTTCGTTGTAATCGTCCTGGGTCAGCTCTTCGATGGACGCTGCAAACAGGTCCCGCAACGGCATGATATCCGCCGCCAGATACGGACGCAGCGGAAAGTCGTCGCTTCCACTCACGACTTGACCTCCCAGGTGGTCACGATCTCCCCGGTCTTGGCGTCTTTGGCGTCTTTGATCGCAATGCCCATTGCGGTCAGCTCGTCGCGGAGCCGGTCGCCTTCCTTGTAATCCTTGGCATTGCGTGCAGCCAATCGCGCCGCGATCAGATCCTCGACCTTGAGCCGGTCGACCTTGATCTGCGGCAAGCCGGCACCGAAATCGGCGCGGGTTTCGTTGTCATAGACACCCATGAGTTGCAGCGACGCCTTGAGCGCGCCCGCTGCATCTTTGCTGCCGCGCTTCGCCGACTTTGCGATGCCATGGATGATCGACACCGCACTTGGCGTGTTGAGGTCATCGCTCAGCGCCGCCACCACTTCTGGGTCTGGCTGCGTTGCCGTCACATCGTGCAACAGATCGGCGAACTCCATCATGGTGCTGCGCGACTGCGACAGCCGTTCAACCGTCCAGTCCATCGGCGAGCGGTAATGGGAACTCAACATGTTGAGACGGCAGACGCGGCCTGGCCACGACTGGCCACCGAATTTATCGGTCCGCAGCAATTCATGGATGGTGATGAAATTGCCGAGCGACTTCGACATTTTCTCGCCTTCGACCTGCAGGAAGCCGTTGTGCATCCAGATCTGGGCCATCATCGGCGTGCCATGGGCGCAGCGCGACTGCGCGACTTCGTTTTCGTGGTGGGGGAACACGAGGTCGATGCCGCCGCCGTGAATGTCGAACGTATCGCCCAGGTGCTTGCCAGCCATCGCCGAGCACTCGATATGCCAGCCCGGACGGCCCGGCTCTGCGATCCCGCACGGCGCCGGCCACGACGGTTCGCCGGGCTTTGACGGCTTCCACAGCACGAAGTCCATCTCGCTGCGCTTATAGGGTGCCACTTCGACACGCGCGCCCGCTTCCATCTCGTCCAACGGACGCCCGGACAACTTGCCGTAGTCGGCCATCGAGGGCACGTCGAACAGCACATGGCCTTCGGCTACATACGCATGCCCCTTGGCGACCAGCGCCTCGCACAGCGCGCGCATCTCCGGGATATGCCCCGTCGCACGCGGCTCGACTGTCGGCACGAGAGCGCCAAGACCTGCACAGTCGTCGTGGTACTGGCGTGTCGTCTCTTGCGTCAGCTTGGCGATGGCCGCGTTCAGCGCAAGGTCTGGAAAATCCCGCGCCGCCCGCGCGTTGATCTTGTCATCCACGTCGGTGATATTGCGGGCGTACGTCACATGCTCCGCCCCATACGTGTGCCGCAACAGGCGGAACAGCGTGTCGAACACGATCACCGGACGGCCATTGCCGATGTGAACGAAGTCGTAGACGGTCGGTCCACAGACATACATGCGCACATTCTTCGGGTCGATTGGTGTGAACGCCTCTTTCGAGCGCGACAACGTGTTGTAAAGTGTGAGGGACATTGCGGATTCCTGCAGCAAAGCGGCGTTATGCGGCTGCGGCCCTGCAGCGTCAAGGCAAGCAACGCCGCGGACAACAGGCAGCTGCGGCCAAAGCGCCAGCGACTGTGGGTAAAAGCTGCCGCAATTTCATCCGCATTGACCGTCTAGCGTGCAAGGGCGATAACGGTTTTGAGTTGAATGAAGGCGATAGGGCTTTCAACCACCGATATGGATTGGCTGACGACGTGACGCTTGGCACCATCTTGAAGCGTACCGGACCCAGAGACCGGAAAACCTGCCGTGTTTCTTGCCGGGTTTCTTGGAGCCGGGTTTCCTGGAAGCGCGCAGCCTTTCTGGCCGCGTTGGCACTCGCCCCGGCAATGGTTGCGCCGCAACCGGCCAGTGCGCAAGGCTTCCGCTGGCCGTGGGAAGAACAACCAACCCGGCCACGCGAATCGGTCCGCCCGCCAGTTCCCGTTCCAGCACCCGCTCCCCCGCCGCCATCCGTCCCTGGGCAAGCAGGTTCGCAATGGATGTCGCGAAGCCCGATCTGCGCTCAGCTTGAACAGCGCCTGGTCGTTGAAAATCAAAAGGGCGCGCAGACCCGCGAAGCGCTACCCAAGATCGAAGCCGAGATGCGTCAACTCGATCAAATCGCGCAGCAGGGACAACGGCAGCTCGAAAAGGCCGACTGTTACGAATACTTTCTGTTTTCCAAGACCCTGCGCGCCACCAAGCAGTGCCGCGACATCGCCTCGCAGGCGGAAACAGCCAAGCGCCGCCTTAGCGATCTCGAAACCCAGCGCGGCCAGATCATGGGGTCGAGTGGCCGTTCCTACACCGATGAAATCGTGCGGGAACTTGCCCGCAACAATTGTGGTGCAAACTATCAGCAGGAAGCCAGCCGCAGTTCGAGCGGGGGTGGCCTTGGCGGCATATGGCAGGACGAGAGCGCGTCCGGTGGCGGGAGCGGGGGGTTTGGCAGCTCGAATTATGCCACCTATCGCACGGTCTGCGTCCGCCTCTGCGATGGCTATTATTTCCCGATCAGCTTCTCAACCCTGCCAAGCCATTTCCCGCAAGATGCGGACGCCTGCCAATCGAAGTGCGCGGCACCCGTTGAACTTTACTCGCACCCAAATCCAGGTGGCGCGATGGAGCAGGCCGTTAGCCTCAAGACGCAAGAACCTTACACGCGCCTGAAAACTGCATTCCGTTATCGCAAGGAATTCGTTCAGGGCTGTTCGTGCAAGGAGGCTGAATATGTGCCGCCGGCAGGAACCGCACCATTGCCGATCTCACCGGCCACCCCCGCTGGCCGCCAAGCCGAATCTCTGCCCTGGGAAAAAGCAACCACCACGACCGTTCCGCGCTGAGGCGCACGAACGTCTGCTCAGGTCATGCGCGCTGCTAAATGCTTGCTGGCTGCGAAATGCTTTGACCCTAGCGTCTTCACCCCGCGGCCAAGCCACGCCGCCACAGCCACCTGCCAGGGAATAAGCAAAATGGCCCCGTTGTCGTAGTGATTTGTGTACGGCAGCAGCAACCCCATCGTAGCCCCCACGCCGATCATCCCTGCGCCAACGTGAACCCGCCGCAGTAAGGGCAACGAGACCGCAGCGCCTGCCCAGGTGACCCCGGCGCCGATCGCACCCGCCACGAAGCCGGCCAGATACAGCCCAAGCCAGCCAGGGTTGTGGCCGCCACGAGTCCAATAGGCGTCGATCTGTAAGGCGGTGTTGACCGCCAGTTCCCACGCAACCCACGTCGCCACGAACGCAATCAGAGCGCCCGTCCACCGCTGTTCGCCCCAGTTCCAAGCCCCAAAGGCGACGACAAGGCCAAACCAGACCCCGGCGAGGACGAGATACACACCCAACTGCGGTGCCGTGCCAAATCCGGGGCCTTCGGCGAACGTGCCCAGCAGTCCCGACACAAATGCCAGCGCAGCCATAGCGAGTCCGGGGTAGCGGCGGAACATGGACACGAGGACCTCCTGAACGAACCAATTTTCGGCTCAGATTTGCCGCCTGAAGGTGTTTGCACGATGGTTGCGCGGACGAGATCCCGCCCTTTGCCGCTGATTGCGCCCATTTGCCCCCGAGTTGATCTTGATCAGTGCCCTCGTCCGAACAGTGTCTAAAGTCGTAGATCTCCGAGCCGAAATCCAATTGCCTCCTTCCCGTGCCGCCTCATACCAAATGAGGCGGCTTTTTTTTGGCTGTTCGCTGTGCTTGGATTGCGCGACGAATGGGCCGCGCGGCGCAAAGGATCAGATCGTGACGAATATCAACAACCCCTATCTCACCGGGCTCGACAAAAACCCCGCCAACTATGTCCCGCTGACGCCGCTCACCTACCTCGAACGCTCCGCCAGCATTTACCCCGACCGGCTGGCCGTCGTACACGGCCCCATCCGGCGCACGTGGGCACAGACCGCCGCCCGCGCCCGCCGGCTGGCCTCGGCCCTTTTGCGCCTCGGCATTCTGCCGGGCGAGACCGTCGCCGTTCTCGCTGCCAATACACCGGAGCTGTTTGAAGCCCACTTCGGTGTGCCGCTGATGGGCGGCGTTTTGAACGCGATCAACACCCGGCTCGACTCGGAAGCCATCGCCTTCATCCTGTCCCACGGACAATCGCGAATCCTCATCACCGACCGGGAATTCTCAGCCGTTGCCAAAGCCGCGGTCGCAGCCCTCGGCCGCCCCATCGCCGTCGTCGACATCGACGACCCGCAATATGCCGGCGGCGAATTGATCGGCCATATCGACTATGAAGCGCTGCTCGAAACCGGCGACCCCGAACATCCCTGGACGATGCCGAATGACGAGTGGCTGCCGATTGCACTCAACTATACATCCGGCACCACTGGCAATCCCAAGGGTGTCGTCACCCACCATCGCGGCGCCTACCTCAACGCCGTATCGAACGCGCTGCAGTGGCACATGGGCGAAAAGCCGGTGTATCTGTGGACGCTGCCGATGTTTCATTGCAACGGCTGGTGCTTCCCCTGGACGCTGGCGATCATGGCCGGCACCAGCGTATGCCTGCGCGCCGTCCGCATGGAACCGCTGCTCGACCTCATTGCAAAGGAAAAGGTCGACCACTTCTGCGGCGCGCCCATCGTGCTCAACACCATCAACAATGCGCCCGCCGAGCTGAAGGCACCCATCAAGCACAAGGTCAAAGTGATGGTGGCCGGTGCCGCCCCGCCCGCCGCCGTCATTGCAGGCATGGAGCGCATGGGCTGGGACGTGACCCACGTCTACGGCCTGACCGAATGCTACGGCCCGACCGTCGTCAACGTCTGGCATGACAAGTGGAACGCCCTCGACATCGACGCCAAGGCTGCCATCAAAGCCCGCCAAGGCGTGCGCAACCCGATGCTCGAAGCGATCATGGTCGCCGACCCCGGCACCCTGGTGCCTGTGCCCAAGGACGGCATGACGATGGGCGAGATCTTCATGCGCGGTAACAACGTGATGTCGGGCTATCTCAAGAACCCGGCGGCCACGCAGGAAGCGTTCGAAGGCGGCTGGTTCCACACCGGCGACCTCGCCGTCTGGCATCCCGACGGCTATGTCGAAATCAAGGACCGCTCGAAGGACATCATCATCTCGGGCGGCGAAAACATTTCGACCATCGAAGTGGAAGGCGTGCTCTACAGCCATCCAGATGTACTTGAAGCTGCCGTCGTCGCGCGCCCCGATGAGAAGTGGGGCGAGACGCCGTGCGCCTTCGTCACGCTGAAACCCGGCGCCACTGCGACCGAAGCCGACATCATGGCCTTCTGCAAAACCCGCATGGCCGGCTTCAAGACACCCAAGACCATCGTGTTCGCGCCACTGCCAAAGACCTCGACCGGTAAGATCCAGAAATTCGTCCTGCGCGATCAGGCCCGCGCGCTGCAGAAGTAGTTAAATTTCGTCATGGTCGCGAAGGCGGCCACCCACGACAGCTATCGGTCTAAGTAGCACTAGAAGTGTAATTCGCGACGGCCATTGTTACAACTTTGCGCCGTCCCGGCGTTGGGTTGTCGTGGGTGGCCATGACGTTAGTTAGTCGGAAGCGTCCTTGAGCATTGCATCGAGTGCGCGACCAGACCCGTTCACTCGATCTGTTTGGAGCCCCCCCGTGTCCTATACTCCGCCGCTGCGCGACATCCGCTTTACGCTGAACGAGATTGCCGGTCTGCCAGCCGTATCGGCGCTGCCGGGCTACGAGGAAGCGACCGCCGACATGGTGGACAGCATCCTCACGGAAGCAGCCATCATCGCCACCAACACCATCGCGCCGCTCAATCGCATTGGCGACAAGGTGGGTTCGAAACTGGTGGACGGCAAAGTCGTCGTGCCGGACGGCTGGAATGAAGCCTGGCGCACGCTCGTTGACGGCGGCTGGAACGGCGTCTCGTGCTCGCCGGAGTTTGGCGGCATGGGCCTGCCCCATGTGCTCGAACTTGCGGTCAGCGAGATGTGGCAGTCAGCCAACCTCGCCTTCGCGCTTTGCCCGATGCTCACCCAGGGTGCGGTCAACGCCGTCGCGCTCTATGGCTCGGACCGCCAGAAGGCGCTGTACCTGCCCAAGATGGTGTCCGGCGACTGGACCGGCACGATGAACCTGACGGAACCGCAGGCAGGCTCCGACCTCGCCGCCGTCCGCACCCGCGCGACGCCGGAGGGCAACGGTTATCTGCTCTCGGGGCAGAAGATCTTCATCACCTATGGCGACCACGAGATGACGGACAACATCATCCACCTCGTGCTTGCCCGCCTGCCAGACGCGCCCGCAGGCGTCAAAGGCATCTCGCTGTTCATCGTCCCCAAGCACACCATCGACGACGACGGCGCAATCACCGGTCGCAACGACGTCGCCTGCGCCTCGCTCGAACACAAGATGGGCATCCACGGCAGCCCGACCGCCGTCCTCGTGTTTGGCGAAAAAGGCGGGGCATACGGCGAACTGATCGGCGAACCCAATCGCGGCCTCGAATACATGTTCGCGATGATGAACCACGCCCGGCTGAACGTCGGTCTGCAGGGTCTGTCGATCGCCGAACGCGCCTACCAGCAAGCCCGCACCTTCGCCCGTGACCGCATCCAGGGCCAGCCGCTTGGCTACACCGGCCCCGGCACCGGGGCCATCGTCCATCACCCGGACGTGCGCCGCATGCTGTTGTCGATGAAGTCCCGCATCGAAGCCATGCGCGGGCTGCTGTACGAAGTCGCCGCCGCCTCCGACATCGCCCACCACGCCGCCGATCCCGCCGCCCGTGCGCTGGCCCAACGCAAGGTCGATGTGCTCACCCCCATCGCCAAGGGCTGGTGCACGGAAACCGGCGTCGACGTCGCCTCGCTCGGTGTTCAGGTCCACGGCGGCATGGGCTACATCGAGGAAACGGGCGCGGCCCAGCACCTGCGCGACGCCCGCATCACCACGATCTACGAAGGCACCACCGGCATCCAGGCCAACGACCTCGTCGGCCGCAAACTGATCCGCGACAAGGGCGCAGCCATGGGCGAACTGCTCGCCAGCATCGACGCCACGGCGACTTCGCTCCAGTCCTCCGGCTCCGACCTCAACGCCATCGGCCTGGCGCTCGCTTCCGCCAACGCCGACGCCCGCGCCACCGTGTCAGGGTTGCTCGCCGCGACCAACGACCCGCGTCTGCCATATGCGGGTGCCGTCCCCTTCCTCAACCAGATGGGCATCCTCACGGGCGCCAACGTCCTCGCCCGTGGCGCAAAGGCTGCCCACGACCAAGCTGAGGCCAACGGCGACGCGGATGGTTATGCAGCGTCCAAACTCGCCCTCGCCCAATTCTACGTCGCCCACATCCTGCCCCAAGCCGCCGCCCTCGCCGCCTCCGTCCGCACCGGCAGCCCGTCGGTGTTTGGATTGGCGGAGGCGCATTTGTGA
>JBEBJA010000188.1:0-3649 GCA_040080145.1 Hyphomicrobiaceae bacterium | reverse complement strand
GCGTGAGGGGCGGCCGCAAAGAGAGGGTGAGGGGCGGCAGCGAGTCGAACAAAAAGACGAGGGCCCCATCACCGCCAGCACCATCGTCCAGGTCGACAGCCGCACCAAAGCCGGAGCGTTCGGCGAAAAAATTCGCGGACCCCATAAACCGACGCTTGACGAAATGGGACCCC
This sequence comes from Hyphomicrobiaceae bacterium, assembly GCA_040080145.1. GTDB lineage: Bacteria > Pseudomonadota > Alphaproteobacteria > Rhizobiales > Hyphomicrobiaceae > JANXVY01. The sequence goes on along the minus strand of JBEBJA010000188.1, from coordinate 3,476 downwards.
ACGCCTCGCTCTCGGTCCCCAGCGCCCGTGCCGGGTTGCCCCAAAAGCCCGACCTGAAAACCACCCCAAAACCCACCCGCACCATCGACGTCCCCTCGGACGACGATAAGAAATCCCGCCGCGGCCGGGCCCGCAAAACCGGCCGTCCCGGCATGTGAACCGAAAATCCGTCCAGCCGCCCCGCGGATGCGGCAGGCCCGAACGAACGCGCACCGGCCCACACCCGGCCAAATGGCCGCAGGGTTGCGGCTACAAATGACCACAAAATCCCGCGTATATCTCCACCAAGTCGGGGATCCATAAGTGTCTGTTCGGAAAAGAGCTGCGCGATCAGGCTCTAAATCAACGCACCTAGAACCTGCCCACGTGAGCGTGGCGGACCTGTACGGGAAGGCTGAGAAATGAACTCACGGCTAATCGGAGCCTGCGCACTGGTTGCGCTCCAAATTCTTGCAGCAACCAGCGCGTCATCCCAAGGCCTGCTTCGCGCCCAAGGACACATCTTCCGGTGGGGCGCGCCGGGCATCAACAAAACCCAGATCATCACCTACGCAATCTTGAACGGCTCGTATGCTGTGCCCGGTGGCAAGAGCATCGTCAGCCCCGACAACTGCGGCTCAATGAACGCCTTCTCCAGCATCATCAATACATCACCCGGCGTGACACCATCTGTCGCAACCAAGGAGTTGCGCGACGCTTTCGCCGCCTGGGAGTCTGTCGCCGCCGTCAAGTTCGTCCCCGCCGGCGATGCCGAGCGTGCCAACATTGTTGTTGGCGCTTCGGGCGAACGCAAAGGACGCGCCTTCACAAACCTCGCCTATCTCGCCGATCCAAACGCCCAGCCAATCGAAAAAGCTCTCGGTAAGGCCGATGACCAGTCATCCAGCCCGTCAACCTCACAACCAGAAACGGTTGCTGAAATCGAACAGGCCTATGTGTGTCTAAATCCAGCTCTGCCTTGGAAGGCAGGCTTTGACGGCGACCTCAAAGTCTACGATCTGAAATACACCTTCATCCACGAAATCGGCCACGCCATCGGCCTCGACCACCCTGGCAAAACCGGTGCCGTCATGGCCTATCGCTACGACGAAACCGTTCCCAGCCTGACGCCAACAGACATTGCCGCCGTCCAATCGATTTACGGTCCCAATCGAGACTGACACTCAGCCACAAGCCGGGAATGGTACACCACTCCCGGCTCGATGTTTCAACTCGCAATCTTACTGAGCCTTCGGCAGCTTGGCTGCATCGGTCGAAGGCAAGTCCGCAACGATGCGGTCACCCTGCAGCTTGAACTGGCTCGACGTCAGCACGACGTGGGTTTCGCCCAAGCCGAGGAAGCCGCCGATGCCGGCATTCATGCCCACAACTTCGCCACCTGGACCCCGGCGGAACGATACGACATCACCGAATTTCTTCTGGTCGTTGCCGTAAACCGGCTTACCAATCCAGGTCTTCTCATCTTCCTGCGAAAGGACGATCGAACCGGCCTTGATCGTGGCATCCGACGCCGTAGGGCTGACCGTGGTGGGTGCTGCCGTCGTGCTCATGGGCTTATCAGGCATCGCAGCGCTAGGCTGTGCGCCAGTGGCCGGAGCAGTGCCCTTCATCGCCGGCACTTCTTTGGTCATCACATCCGTCGGCCCCTTGGTGCTGGGGTCGATCTTCGGCGTTTCCTGTGCCATCACGGGAAGTGCAACCACTGCCGTCATCACGGCAGCAAGGGTGAGCTTGCGGATCATGTTGGTTTCTCCTCATTCGAATGATCAACGGATGATCATTTCAGGAGGGTAAACCCGCTCACAATCCGTTCGTTCCCCTCCCACCAACGCATGTGCGAATAACGCCTCGGCATCAAAGCAAACGCGAGGACCAAGACCACGTTGGCACCACACAAACAAATCCAACGACTGTGAATGTGCCTTGCCGTTTCACTGCCCGAAAATGTTTGATTTCCAATCATCGCCACGCCGCACTGGCGCATTCTTCAAGCCCGCAGCCTCACCAGCAATTGACTTCGGCCGCACCGCTTTCGTCAAGGTCACAACTTTCGCCCGCGCGGCCTGGGTAGCGGCCACTGCTTCGTACGCCCGGACATTCACCGTGTTGGCATTCAACCCTTCGCCGTCGCGATAAAAGACATGCGTGCCGATGGTCGCAATTTCGGTCAGACTAACCCGCCAGACCGGAGCAACATTGGTCGTATGATAGTACGTCGCTTCAACCAATTCACGCAGCCAAGCCTGCCCCCGCAACGCCTGGTCGGCCACCTGCTGAGCCTGTTCCCACATCTCGCCGCTGGGCTGGCTCAATCGCGAAAAGCACGCAAACGAAAACTGGCATTTTTCGCCCCGCTCGATTCCCTGATTGACCACGCCGCAAATCGTATCGGGCCACTTCTTCGACCGCGCCCGGTTCAACACCACCTGAGCCACGGCGATCTGCCCGGCCATTTCTTCACCGCGCGCCTCATAATAGACGGCGCGCGCCAGACAGGTCCGTTCGGCGGCAGGCGCATGGGCAAACCGCGCCGCGTAGAGTGTCTGCCCGAAGTCCGCTTGATCCCGGGCACCCGCCGGCACCTCATCGCGCACCGGCGCGACGGCGGCCACGGCCTCCGATACAATCGCCCGGCGCGAAGCCGCCACATCCGGGTCCCGCGTCGCCTCAATCGCCGACATGGCAGCCCAGCCGGCAACCAATCCAGCCAGCACCACGCTTGCCGCGAGATAGCGCGAATGCCTTGGTGCCGCAATCACGTTAACGGCTGGCTCCGCGACCCCCGCTGCAACAACGAGGGGCGCGGGATCGTCGCGATCAATATCCCCAGCGAGCGCGCGATCAATATTCAGCCGGACGGTCTTAAGCTTTTCCTCAGCGTGCTCGAATTCCTGGCGCGCATCGTCATGAAGTTGCAGCATACGCAACGCACGACCGGTTACGTCGTCGTCCACCGGTGCATCGACCGCAGATCCGGCTTCCCCGGATTGGTCACCCACAACCCCGGATGCTTTCGCAACCGAACCTACGGCCTCCCCAATGTCACCACGTGTACGCATAACAACTCGCCACAACCTGCAGGCGTCCATAAAAAGGTTGTGTACGACGGAAGTTTTCACCGCACTACCGCGAATTTGGAATAGGTGCTCCGCCTTCGCCCAAAACGGTGCCAAAACATCACACCCAACCAGCCCGCACCGTTGCGCCGCAAGGTTCCGCTCCCCTTGAGCGGCCAGTCCTTGCTGGCCAAAGCGCCCCCCGCTGCGTCAGCAGCAAACTTTCAGCGCGGCGCCGGCGCGGGCGCCGCACTCAAAATATCTGGCCTTCTTTGGGCCAGATATTTTGCAGCAAGAGCCCGTCAATGCAGCTTCACGACTGGCTCCGTCCGCCGCACGATCAACCGAGACAGCGTGTCGAGCGCGACCTTGAAATACCCATGCAACGCCACCTCGTGCATCTTGTACAGCGAGCGGTAC
>JBEBJA010000154.1:0-16147 GCA_040080145.1 Hyphomicrobiaceae bacterium | reverse complement strand
CTTCACTCGGCTGGCTTTGCAGAAGTGCCCCCTCACCCCAACCCTCTCCCCAGGGGGAGAGGGGGCCACCGTTTCGCTATGTTAGCGCCTATGCGCCTTCGCGGCCATGACGAAAAATTGGTGGGTTGATGAATTCTATCGCGCAGTTGCTGGAGGCGGGGTTGGTTGCGCGGGAGCGCGCCGATGAGCTTGGCGCTGTGGCGGCGCGGTATGCGGTGGCGGTGACGCCGGCGATGGCTGCGTTGATTGGCGAGGCGAGCGATCCGATTGGGCGGCAGTTCATTCCCGATCCGCGCGAATTGGATGTGCATCCAGCCGAGATGGCGGACCCGATTGGGGATCATGACAAGACGGTGGTGCCGGGGCTGGTGCATCGCTACCCCGACCGGGTGTTGTTCAAGGTGTCGGGTGTGTGTCCGGTGTATTGCCGGTTCTGCTTCCGGCGCGAGATGGTTGGGCCTGGGGCCGGAACGACGCTGGGCGCTGACGAGATTGCGGCGGCGATTGGGTATGTCCGGGAGCACGCCGAGGTTTGGGAAGTGATCATCACGGGCGGCGATCCGCTGATTTTGTCGCCGCGGCGGATTGCGGAGATCGGCGCGGCGCTGGGGGCGATCGAGCATGTGAAGGTGATCCGTTGGCATACGCGGGTGCCGGTCGTCGCGCCGGAGCGTGTAACGGACGAGATGGTTGCGGCGCTGAAGGTGGCGGGCAAGGCGGTGTACGTTGGGGTGCATGCCAATCATGCGCGTGAGTTGACCGGCGCGGCGCGGGCGGCATTGGGGCGGTTAGTGGATGGTGGGATTGTGCTCGTCAGTCAGACGGTTTTGCTGGCGGGCGTGAACGACGATGTTGGGACGCTGGAGGCGTTGATGCGGGCGTTCGTCGAGGCGCGGGTGACGCCGTATTATTTGCATCACGGCGATCTCGCAACGGGGACGGCGCACTTTCGCACCACGATTGCGCGCGGTCAGGCGATCATGCGCGCGTTGCGCGGGCGTTTGTCGGGGATTGCTCAGCCAACGTATGTGCTCGATATTCCGGGCGCCTATGGCAAGGTGCCGATTGGGGAGGGGAATGTGGTGGCCGTCGATGATGGCGGGTATTGGGTGACGGATCCGGCTGGGGGCGTGCATCGGTATGAGGATGCGTTAAGCGCTGACGCGCTCGCGCTGCCGCCCTGACCCGCTCGGCAGGTGAACCTCCCGAACCCTCCATTCTTTTGGGACCGCAGTTTGGTATCAATCCCGAAGCCAGCTATGTCAACGCGCATGCACCTTCGCGGGGGCAGGCAACCGACCCTCGCCCGTCAGGACGCGGGGAGAGGGGGAAGGAATCCCTCGAAGATTGGGGCGTCGGCGTGGAGGGTGGCGTGGGCGTGGTCGGCGGGGGTGCGGACGGTCCAGGTGAAGATTGGGATGCCGCGTGCGCGCAGAGCTTGCGTTGCGGGGGTGGGGAGGCTTGCGCATTCGTAGGCGGCGAAGGAGCAGGCGAGGGCATCGAAATCTTTGAGGTCGCGCAGGTGGGCGGCGCGGGCGGGGGTAAGTTTATTTGCCCACCAGTGGTCGCCTGACGTCGAGTGGTAGGAGCCGGAGACGAGCCCGCGCGGGATGGTTGGGGCGAGGGTGTGTAACGCGGCAATGACGGCTGGGTCGAAGGACATCAGGGCGATGGGGCCGCGATAGGCGGTGGCGAGGGTTGCGATTCTGGCGAGGAAGGCTGGGTCGGGCGGGGTCCATTCGCTTTTGATTTCGACGAAGAGGGGGACGGCTCCTGCTACGAGGGTGAGGAGGCCTTCGAAGGTGAGGATGGGGGTCGTGGTGCCGCCGTAGTGCAGAAGGGTAAGGTCTGCGGGTGTGAGGGAGCTGACGAGGGTTTCGGTGTCGACGTTAGCGTCGACCCCTACCCCCGACCCCTCCCCGCAAGGGGGAGGGGAAAAGTGGGGGCAGGCCATGGCTGGGTCGTCGATGAGGCGAGTGAGGGTTTCGTCGTGGAAGACGATGGGAGTGCCATCGGCGAGGGGGCGGAGATCGCATTCGATGCCGTAGCTGCAGGCAAGCGCGGCTTCGAAGGCTGGGGCGGTGTTTTCGATTCTACCCGCAGCAGCGTCATGCAGGCCGCGATGGGCGATGGGGCGGAGGAATGCGCGGTCGAGAGTTGGGCGATCTTGGTGTGCGGGGGATGTGACCATGACGCAATCCTGGAATCCGGTTTCAGCGACGATGCCCCATGCGCCAACTTAATCGATGTGTTGTTTCTCGCCGATGGTTGTCGTGGGTCGCCGCCTGCGCGGCCATGACGAAAAAGGGTGAGTTAGCGCGGTCAGCTCCGTGAAGTGCAAGGCAGAGCCCAATCTGGGAAAGTATCCGGCTTCGACGGCGGCGAGCCGGACGCTCGTTGTTGGGTCCTATTGGTAGGCGCTCATATTTTTTCCGGTGGTTTTGTTAGGCGATCACGAACAGGGCGTCGATTTCGGTGGCGGAGTTTAGGGGAAGGGAGACGGCGCCGACGGCGGCGCGGCTGTGGACACCGGGGGCGCCGAGGACCGTGGCGATGAGGTCGGACGCGCCGTTGATGACTTTGGGATGGTCGGTATAGGCGGGCGTTGCCTGGACGAAGCCGGTGAGGCGCAGGGTGTGGGTGATGCGGCCAAGGTCGCCGAGGGCTGTTTGGGCCTGCGCGAGGATGTTCAGGGCGGACAGGCGAGCGGCGTCTTGCGCCTGTTGCGTGGTGAGATCATCCCCGGCGCGGCCGGTGAGGAGCGTGCCGTCGGCCCGGCGGGGGAGCTGGCCCGAGATTGCCAGCAGGTTGCCTGCCAGGATGAAGCCCGCGTAGTTGCCAGCGGCAGGCGGAACCGGGGGAAGCGTGAGGCCAAGCTTGGCGAGACGCTGGGTTGGGGTTTCGGCCTCGATTTTGCCCGTCATGGGTGCTCTCCTTGGAGGGACGCAATTTCTGCCTCTTCTTGGCTGGGCTTTAGGCCGTTGGCAACCAATCTGGAAGGCGCTTAGTTTAGGATATCCGGTGCGCGGCGTGTTATCGTTGCCGCGAAAAGTAGTTCAGGAGTTGAGCCTATGACGGTTGGGTTTTTCGGGCGCATGGTCTGGCTTGGTTCCGCTATGACCAGCGTGATGGTCTCTGCCATGCCCGTCTTGGCCGCGAGCGAGACGATCAAATTTGCGCCTCATCGGGCGGTTTACGACGTCAGTCTGGGCCGGGCGGCACCGGGGTCCGGCGTCAACGAGATGACCGGGCGGCTGGTGTATGAACTGCGGGGCGGCGGTTGCGAGGATTACGCGCAGACCATGCGGTTCGTGACGCAGTCGAGTTCGTCGGATGGATCCCAGCAGATCAACGATATGCGCACGTCGAGTTCCGAGGAGATTTCCGGACAGCGGCTGACGTTCACGTCGACGCAGTATCACGACGACAAGATCGGCGAAGTAACCGAGGGCAAGGCCGGGCGGCGGGATGGGAGCGGCGAGGTGGCAATCGAAGTCAATAAGCCCGAGCGAAAAGCGCTCTCGCTGCCGGGAACGACCTACTTTCCGATCCAGCATTCACTTGCCATGTTGCAGGCGGCCATGGCTGGGAAAGTGCGGTTTGCCGCCGATGTTTATGACGGATCGGAAAAGGGCGACAAGGTTTCAACGACGATGACGATCATCGGCAAGGGCCGTGTGGCGGATGCCAGCGTATTGCCGGCTTCAGTTGCAAATGTGGACCGGTTGAAGCAAATGCGGTTCTGGCCGATTTCGACGGGCTATTTCGAAAAGGGCAAGGCGTTGGACAAGAAGGATGCGCTGCCGAATTACGAAATGGCGGCGAATTTTTTTGAGAATGGTGTGTCGACGCGATTGGTCATGGATTACGGCGATTTTTCGCTGAAGGGCGAATTGAAGGAATTGACGTTCCTGGAAGAGCCCAAGTGCGGGAAGTGATGGCCACGCGCGGAACGGTGGGAATTATATTGTTGCGGCTTCGGGGCGACGCCGTGTCTTAGTCCTAGTGCCGAAATCACTGAGAGCCGTGTTGTGACTTCGGGCTTGCCGTCGTCTCAAAGAGGAACCTCTTGGCGTGGTAGCCCGCGCACGCGGCATGACACAAATCGCCAAAGACACGGGTCTTTCACGAGAAAGCCTCTACCGTCGAAGCATTGTAACCTTCTGAGTTAACGTGAAAACTGATCGTTGTCGTGGGTGACCGCCTTCGCGGCCATGACGAAAGTAGGGGGCAACAGCGTTTTATCACGGCGTATGCGATCTAAGGCCACAACCACGCTGCGCCGCGGACGCCGCTGGCGGGGCCGTGTTTGGGGGGGCGGATTGCGACGTCCGTGTTATCGGCGAAGATGTAGGGTGCCATGAGGGCTGGGAGTGATGTGTAGAGGTGGGGCAGGGACGAGAGGCCGCCGCCGAGGACGATGACATCCGGGTCCAATAGGTTGACGACGCTGGCGAGGCCACGTGCGAGGCGGCTGGCGTGGCGGCCGAGCGATGCACGCGCTTGGGGGTTGCCGGAGGCTGCAGCGGCGGCGATTGCCTCGGCGGTCAGGTGCTCGCTGGTTACATGGGTATGATCGGCGGCGAGGCCTGGGCCTGAGACCCAGGTTTCGATGCAGCCGTTGCGGACGCACCAGCACGGCGGGTGGGCCAGTTCTTCCGGCGTTGGCCAGGGCAGCGGGTTATGGCCCCACTCGCCGCCGATGCCGCGTGGGCCGTCGAGAATCTTGCCGCCGATCACGATGCCGCCGCCACAGCCGGTGCCGAGGATGACGCCGAAGACGGTGTGGGCGCCGGTGGCAGCGCCGTCGGTTGCCTCCGAAAGCGCGAAGCAGTTGGCGTCGTTGGCGAACCGGGCGGGGCGGCCGAGCAGGGCTTCAAGGTCGCGGTCGAATGGCTGGCCGTTAAGGCAGGTGGAGTTGGCGTTCTGCATCAGGCCTGTCGCGGGCGACAGGGAGCCGGGAATGCCGACGCCGACGCTCAGGCCCGATGCGGTTTTGGCTTCGAGCTTTTCGACGAGGCTGGCGATTGCACGCAGGGTGGCGGGGTAATCGTTTTGCGGGGTTGGGATGGTGTGGGTGGCAACGGTCGTGCCCGCGCGGTCGAGCACGGCGCCGGCGATCTTGGTGCCGCCGAGGTCGATGCCGAGACGGAGGTGGTTGGGTTTGGTCATGCTTGGGTCTGATGCGTCGTGCAAATGATGGTTGCTTGGGTCCCGGCCTTCGCCGGGATGACGGAGTCTTATGGATGGGTTCGGGAAATCCTCACTTGCGGGAGCGGCGAGCGGCTTCGAGGGTCAGGATGTCCCAAGCCGTTTGGACTTTATCGGGGGGAAGCGCGTTGTTGGCGGCGAATTCGAGAAGGAGCGGTTCGTCGCCCAGCATGTATTCGAGGACGGAGGCCAGGAAGTTTGGATCGTTCTTGTTGGCGGAGATTTCGGCAGGGCCTAATCCGGTCAGACTGAGGAACCGGCCAAGGCGCGGCATGTCGCTGGCAAGAAACGATAAACCATGAATGCCGACCCATTCGGCGGCTTCGAAGTCCATTTTCGTCGGTTTGGGGGGCAAAGTGGGCCTCTTTCGACACGGATTTGGATGCTTAAGCTGTTGGTTACAGCTTTGAATGCATAGTCGGCACAACGTCCACACGAGAATCAGTGCACATGTCTTTGCTCATAGACCAAGCCGGAGCAGGAAATGTCTGCATGACGTATCAGGGGACACGGGTGCCCGTCGAGGCCCAGAGACTGAGCTCAGTACGTGGTGCACCACCGATGCAGAAAACCGTTCTGATCGTCGAAGATAACGAACTCAATATGAAGTTATTTCACGATCTGCTCGATGCGCACGGGTTTCGTACGGTGCAGACCCGTAACGGGCTGGATGCGTTGGAGCTGGCGCGGCAGCACCGGCCGGACGTAATCTTGATGGACATCCAGCTTCCCGAAGTTTCGGGGCTTGAGGTCACCAAGTGGTTGAAGGACGACGACGATTTGCGTGGAATTCCCGTTATCGCGGTGACTGCGTTCGCGATGAAGGGTGACGAGGACCGCATCCGGTCGGGGGGATGCCAGGCCTATATTTCCAAGCCGATTTCAGTCGCAGGATTTTTGGAGACGGTGCGCCGGTTTGCTGGCAGTGCGGTCGTGTCTGCAACTTAACGTCAACGTAGGGTGCGAGTAGAGTATGACCGCGCGTGTTCTTGTCGTCGATGACATCATCGCGAACGTCAAGCTGCTGGGGGCACGCTTGACGGCCGAGTATTTCGAAGTGCTTTCGGCGTCTTCGGGACAACAGGCAATTGATATTTGTAACAGCGAGCGCGTCGATGTGGTGCTGCTCGATGTGATGATGCCGGGAATGGACGGGTTTGAGGCCTGTCGCCGGATTAAATCTAATCCCAAGACGGCGCACCTGCCGGTCATCATGGTGACGGCGCTCGATCAACCGTCCGACCGGGTGCAGGGGCTTGAGGCCGGTGCCGACGATTTTCTGACCAAACCGGTGGACGATATTGCGCTGGTGACGCGGGTCAAAAACCTTGCGCGACTTAAGACTCTCAACGACGAAATGGTCATGCGCGCCATGACCGGGCGGCAACTTGGACTTGCCGATAACGACGCGCTGAACAAGGCGCTGGGAGAACATGGCGGGCGCGTGATGATCGTGGACGATCATCCCCGGTCGTCGGTGCGGTTGGCCGAGACGTTGTGCAAGGCCTACGACGCGGTGGCAGAAAGGGATCCCGTGCAGGCGCTGACGCGGTTGTCGGAGGAGCCGTTTGATCTTGTGCTGGTTTCGCTGTCGCTTGCGTGCGCCGACGGGTTGCGGTTGTGCTCGCAGCTGCGCTCGCTGGAGGCGACGCGGCATCTGCCGATCATCATCCTGGTCGAGCCGGGTGACGATGCTCGGCTCATGCGCGGGCTCGATATGGGTGTGAATGATTACCTGATGCGGCCAATCGAGCGGCATGAGCTGATGGCGCGGGTGAAGACGCAGACCAAGCGGAAGCGGCATTCAGATTTTCTGCGCAACCGGCTGGAAGAAAGCGTCGAGCAGTCGATCACGGATAGTCTCACGGGATTGCACAACCGGCGTTATCTTGAGAGCCATCTGAAAACGCTGGTCGCGCAGTCACTGGAATCCGGGCGGGCGCTGTCGGTCATGATTGCCGACATCGACTTCTTCAAGAAGGTCAACGACACATTCGGGCACGATGGTGGCGACTTAGTATTGCGTGAGTTTTCGCAGCGGTTGCGGCGGAATACGCGCGGCATCGACCTGGCTGGCCGGTTGGGTGGCGAGGAGTTCCTCATCATCATGCCAGATACCGATCTGGAGCGGGCCTATCAGGTGGCAGAGCGCTTGCGGGCGTGTGTGGCAGCCGATGACTTCGACGTTGGCAGTCAGATCCGGTATCGGGTCACGACAAGCTGTGGGATCGCGACGCTGGAGCGTGCCGACGATACGCCCGAGACGCTATTCAAGCGGGCCGATAAGGCTCTTTACAACGCCAAGAGGAACGGCCGCAACCGGGTGATCTCGGACGCGGCGTAAAGCTGGTTTTGCTGATGCAAGACACAAAATGGGTCGGTTCGGACTGCTGCATTTTTGTGCAGTGCAGGAAAAGTCTCCGAGTCTATTGGGTGTCAAGTGGATACTTGCGCCGTGCAGAGTTTTCTGCCATGGTCGCGTTAGGAGTGTGTCCGTTGGGCTTTATGCACATGCGGACATATCGAAAAGTTCTGGCACTCGCCGGTTGGCCGCAACTGCTGGTCAGTGCCTGAAACGTGGTCGCTGCAATACCGCCGAGAGGCAAAGTTGCAATTATCGGTCACGGTATCCCAAGCTGATTGTCGACGCCCTCTTCGACATCAACTTGGTACGCCAGGGTTCATGCGGAACTCGGTCTTCGTACCCCGCTGCCGAGATGAGGTATGAACCCTGGCGCCTTTATGGGCTTGAGCCCATGAGCCTTTGAAGTGAGTGGGAATCCCAGGTTTTAAGTGAAATTTAGCCGCCCAGCCCGAAGGCTGAGGTTGGGAATGTCGTGTTAAGACGTGTCTTGAGCCAAGACTAACGCCCGGATTTATGGCGTGTATGGACGGAAAGGCTGCGGCGTCTAAGAAAAAATTCAGTGGTGAAACGTGGTGATGGCGGCCCGGTTGTAAAGGCCGAGCCGCCTGTTGGTCACTTGATTTTGGTTTCTTTGAATTCGACATGCTTCTTCACGATGGGGTCGTACTTTTTGAAGACGAGCTTTTCCGTGCTGGTGCGCGGGTTCTTCTTGGTTACGTAGAAGAAGCCGGTGTTTGCCGACGATAGCAGCTTGATCTTCTGGGTGACTGGCTTAGCCATTGTATTGCCTGACGTGTGCGATGAACGAAATTGTGAGCGCGCACCATAGCCCGGATCGTTTTCGTGTCAAGGAGAAGGCCGGTACGGTGGCACTTTTGCCGCTCTTTTGGGCCTCACGCGCCATGGCGCTCCGGCGGTGCGTTGCTTGCGAGGGGTCGCGTTGCTCCCCTGCCCTTTGGGCGAAGAAGGCAGGGCCGGGGGCTTATAGCAGGTCGCGGTGGAAGTGGCCGGCGCGGTGGTAATAAAACGGGATTGGATGGCTGGAGGGGCTGGCGGCTTTCAAGATCTGGGCGATGTCTTCGATGATGAGGCGGGTGATTCCCGGCATATCGAGGGTGATGGTCTGTTCGAGGGTGAACCACGCGAGGTCTGAGAGTTCGCCATCGCCTGCCAGGGTCTTGTCGGCCACGAGGGCGGCGTTGGCCATGAAGAAGCGGGTGTCGAAACGGCGCGGGCGGTCGGGCGGCGTGATGGCGCGGGCGAAGTAGGTGAGGGCTGCGAGCGGCGGCAAGTCTGGGTTGCCGAGGATGAGGCCAGTTTCTTCGCGGACTTCGCGGACGGCGGCGATGGCCAGGGCGCGGGCGCGTTCGGGCGAGGCCTTGCCGCGCATTTCGATCAGCAGTTTTTCGGTGACGGCGGGGTGGAGGTCTTCTTCAGTCTGAGCGGTCAGGTCGCCGTCGTCGACGCGGCCACCGGGGAACACGAATTTGTTCGCCATGAACGCCATGTCCGGGTGGCGGCGGCCCATCAGCACGCGGGGGGCAACGCCCGCGTGATCGACCAGCACGAGGGTGGCCGCGTCACGCGGTACCAGCGGCTTCTTGGCTTCGGATGAGGCGGTTTCGGTCACGGGGTTAGACTTCTGTTGATTGAGATTGAAGCTATCCGTGTGGCCCCAGGATGGCCAGGTCCCCCGGAACAAGTCTGAGGGCAAACAAGCCGGGCCATGAAGTGGGAGGGGCGTGTTCTCTAGGCCGTCACTTTGCCAGCGGAGGGCAGCGTGGCCGGGGTGCCTTTGTCAAAGCCGTGCATGCGTTTGGCCCATTGGACGCCGATGAGGACGCCTTTGATGCGAGGCAGCAGGAACAGGCTCATGCCGAGCAGGATGGGTGGCCAAATGAGGGCATGTACCCACAGTTCGGGGGCGAAATGGGATTCGACCGTCATGACGGCACCGACGACGATGTGGCCGATGATGAACATGGTGAAGTAGGCCGGCGCGTCGTCGGCGCGCTGGTGATGCAACTCTTCGCCGCATTTGGGGCAGGCGTCGGCGACTTTGAGGTAGCTGGTGTAAAGCGCGCCTTCGCCGCAGGCCGGGCATTTTTGGTTGAGGCCGTGCTGCATGGCTTGCCAGGAGTTGCGTTCGGTCATCGGTTTGGCTTTCGGTTGCGGTCCGGGGAGGGGCTGGAATTTGATCTATGCCAAATGATGCTGATGGGAGCAGGGCGTCAAGGGTGCGCGTTGGCGCGGGGCGTGGTAACGCTGGGCCTCCATGCTCAGCGGAAAAACAGAAGCGTAAGTAAGATAAAACATGGAACCAGAACTGCAAATGACCACAGCATATAGGCAAAGAAACTTGGCATTTTGATGCCGCGTTCCTCGGCAATCGCCTTGACCATGAAGTTTGGTGCGTTGCCAATGTAGGTATTTGCTCCCATGAACACAGCGCCTGCCGAAATCGCCAGCAGCGTGTTGCCAAGCGGCCCCATGAGCTGCTCGGCATCACCGCCTGCCATATTGAAAAACACGAGATAAGTCGGCGCATTGTCGAGAAAGCTAGACAGGATACCCGTCAGCCAGAAATACATGCCATTGATCGGTTGCCCGTCGGCATCAGTGACAAGGCGCACCAAAGGTTCCAATGCTCCCTTTGTGCCCGCCCGCAGAATGGCGATTGCGGGAATAATCGTGATGAAAATTCCTGCGAAAAGTTTAGCCACTTCGGCAATGGGTGCCCAAGTAAACCCATTGCCCTCCCGGATTTGCGTGCTGGTATTGCGCCATGAAATCCACGCGATCACTAGCAGCAGAACGTCACGGATGACGTTTTGAAGTTCGATTTTAATGTCATTGATGGTGATGTTGAGGCCTGGTTTCCAAACGCCGCTCATGAGAACGGCACCGACGATTACCCCCAGCAGCCCGACGTTGATCCACCCTTCGATACGCAATCGGGTGTCTGGAGTCGGGTCGGGCTTAGGCGGGTAGTTCCCGTCAATGTGGAATAGATACCAATCAAGGATATAGAACACCACCAGGAGCAACGCAGCCACGATCAGCATCGGGGCAAGCATATTGCGAACCGTCCAGGAAAAACTGACCCCTTTCAAAAAACCGAGAAACAGGGGTGGGTCACCAAGCGGCGTCAATGATCCGCCGATATTGGCGACGAGAAAAATGAAAAACACGATGACGTGCGCATTATGAAGCCGATTGTCGTTTGCGCGGATTATTGGCCGAATGAGCAACATTGCTGCCCCCGTCGTTCCAGCGACACTCGCTATCGCAGTCCCGAACGCCAGAATTCCCGTGTTGAGCGCTGGCGAACCATGCAGATTACCCTTGATAAGCACACCGCCCGCGACCGTGAATAGCGCAAACAGCAAAATCAAGAACGGCACATATTCGAGAATAACCGTATGCATCAACTCATAGGAGGTCGCGGGTATTCCAAAAACGACGGCGCAGGGCAGCAGGAACAGCAGCGCCCAACCCGCGCTGATCTTTCCGTAATGATGGTGCCAGACTTGCGGCGCGGCCAGCGGCATGACGGCAATTGACAGAAGCAATCCGGCGAACGGAATGATCCACGCAACACCGAGCCGGGTTCCGTTAAGTTCATGCGCACTTCCCGCTGCCAAGGCGGGATCAGAAATTGCGAGCGACACTATCGCTGCCGTCAGTGCCGCGACCCCAACCCGCCCCGTATAATTTTGCATCGTGAGTGGCAGTCCTCTGTCATGTTGCGCGATGAAACATGCGGGGTAACGGATGCCGCGTCAACGGCATGTCGCATGATGCTTGGACTTGCTCTATCCAAAGCATGCCAACGACCAAGCTCACGATTTGAAACCATTGCGATTTTAATGCCGAACGGAAAAATATGCCAAATCAACACTATAAGTTCTCGGTGGCGCCGATGATGGATTGGACGGACCGCCATTGCCGGTTCTTTCATCGTCAGCTCACGCGGCAGGCGCTGCTCTACACCGAGATGGTGACGGCGGACGCGATTTTGCATGGCAAGCGCGATCAGTTGCTGGCGTTCAATGCGGTCGAGCAGCCGGTGGCGCTGCAACTAGGCGGATCGGACCCGGCAAAGCTGGCGGACGCCGCTATGATCGGCGCGGCTTATGGATATTGTGAGATCAACCTCAACGTCGGTTGCCCCTCCGATCGCGTGCAGTCAGGCCGGTTTGGTGCATGTTTAATGGCGGAACCGCAGCTGGTCGCTGACTGCATTTCGGCGATGGCCAAGGCGGTGAGTGTCCCGGTAACGGTCAAGTGCCGGATTGGGATCGACGAGCAGGACAGCGAGGCAGATTTCGCCCGCTTCATCGACACCGTCGCGGATTCGGGCTGTCGGCATTTTATCGTGCATGCGCGTAAGGCCTGGCTCAACGGCCTGAGCCCAAAGGAGAACCGCGAGGTCCCGCCGCTCGACTATGCGCGGGTGTATCGCTTGAAGCAGGCACGGCCCGAGTTGACGATCGTGATCAACGGCGGGATCGAGACCCTCGACGATGGACTTGCGCATCTGGCGCATGTCGACGGCGTGATGCTGGGGCGTGCGGCGTATCAGACGCCCTACATTCTGGCCGATGTGGACCGGTTGTTCTTTGATGCCGCGCGTGCGCCGGTGTCACGGTCGGCGGCGCTGGAAGCCTTGATGCCCTATGTCGAGGCCCATATCGCGCGTGGCGGACGGCTCAACAATATCACCCGGCACGTTCTAGGGGTATATCATGGTCAGCCGCGATCACGCGCGTTCCGGCGGCACTTAAGCGAAAATGCCGTGCGCAATGGAGCCGGGATTGATGTGCTTGCTCAGGCCATTGGTCTTGTTGAAGGTGGCCGGTTTGAACGGCCTGCGGCATAGTTTTACAACGAAAATGGCCGCCTGATTGAGGCGGCCATCTCGCATTCGCTGGTCAGGCGATCAACCTTTGAGCTTCTTGTTGCACAAGGAGTAATACCCGCCGCCCTTCTGGATCCACTTCATGCCACCATTGGTTTTAGTTGCTTTGTTGGCCTTGTATTGCTTGAGGCAGGTGGCGAAGCGCGCCTTGTGGGGCTTCCTGGCTTTGAATTCGTCCGCAATGGCAGATGGATAGACTGCCGGAGACGCCGGCGTTGCAGCAGCGGCGGTTGCAGGCTTTGCCGCAGCTTTGGCGGCGGCATCGGCTTTGCGCTTTTCAGCGCGGGCAGCTTTGGCAGCAGCCTTGTCAGCGGCCTTCTTGTCGGCAGGTGTTGCAGCCGGTGCAGCCGTCGCTGTCGCTGGCTTGGTGTCTGCAGCTTTCGCAGCCGGCTTGGCGTCTGTGGCTTTGGCAGCAGGTTTGGCTTCGGCAGGTTTGGCTTCGGCAGGTTTTGCAGCAGGAGCGGCGACCGGCTTGGCGTCTGGGCCGCAATCGCTCTTTTGGAATTCTGCGAACGTCTTCTTGGATTTGGATGCACTGAACTTGTCGCTGCAGTCCTTGAGGCCGAGGGCGCTGGCTGGTGCCGTGGCGAACAGGAAAGCGCAACCCAATGCCAGCACGCTAGCCGTTGCAGTCAGGTTTGATCGAAGCGTCGTCATCTTAGGTGTACTCCAGTTCCCACAATCCGATGTTGAGCGTCACGCCGCTGGACGGCGCTGTGCTGCGGCTCGTCATACGCCAGATGATGGGACCTGAGCAATAGCTGAGTTGCAAGAGTTGCAAGCAATGCCAAGGCGTTGCATTAATTTAGTTCTGTTTTGAGGCGAGCTGAATTCCGGTTGCAATTGCTCAGTCGCGTAAAAGTCGCTCATTAAACGTCGGACTCTATGATCCCGAGCTGCCGTGCGCACCGCACCAAACGATAAAGCGATGATTGCTTGAGGCTCGCGGGCCTTGCGTCGTTGAGCTGCGCTATAAACGACTCGTTGTCATCGTCCAGATCCGTGCGGGCGAGCCAGCACTGGTCTATCAGACGGCGAACCGACAGGCCGCGATAGTCCGTGTAAGAGCGAGCTTTGTCGTTCAATTCAAACAGAACTTCGCGCTGACGCATCGTCAGTGGCGCGGGTCCTTCGTGCTCGCGCATGTGCTCGAGAAAATCGACTTCCCAGTCTGACCAATCGGCACCGGCGACGGTCAGCAGGAACGCCGCCATGCCTTTCACGGCGGCTGGATCGGCCGCTGTCCGGCTCATCTGCGTATAGCTGGCCATCTGACGCCTCCTGTTCGCAATTGCGGTGCAACCTGTGGAAAACCAGTGGGCAATAGCTGCAAAACTATCTGATTCGCCGTCGGCCCGGCGTATTGCGAGCACGGTGTCCACTCTTGTTTTCGTGTCGCGTCGCGATAGGGTGCGCCCCACGATGACCAACAGGATACCTAGCCGTATGACCGTAACCGTTCGCTTCGCGCCAAGCCCCACCGGACGCCTTCATGTCGGCAATATCCGGCCTGCCGTGCTGAACTATCTGTTCGCAAAGGCAAACAACGGAACCTTCATGCTGCGGCTGGACGACACCGACCAGGAGCGCTCGACGCAGGCGTTTGCCGATGGGATCGCGCGCGATCTGACGTGGCTCGGCCTCGAGTGGGGCACGTTCGCCCGCCAGTCGGACCGGACTGCGCGCTATAGGGAGGTGGCAGACCAGCTCAAAGCCGCCGGGCGTTTGTACGCCTGCTATGAGTCCGCCGATGAACTCGACCGCAAGCGCAAGCGGCAGTTGGCGCGCGGGTTGCCGCCAACTTATGACCGGGCCGGGTTGAAGCTGACGTCGGCCGATCATGCCGCGATGGCCGCTGAAGGCCGCAAGCCGCATTGGCGGTTTCTGCTCGCCAATACCGACGGACCGGGATCACAGATGCCCGCGCCGACCATCGTATCGTGGAACGATCTCATCCGTGGCGACATGACCGTCGATGTCGGTTCGCTCTCGGACCCGGTGCTGATCCGTGAGGACGGGACCGCGCTCTATACGTTCACGAGCGTCGTCGACGACGTGGATTTCGCTATCACGCAGATCATTCGCGGCGAAGATCACGTGACCAATTCCGGCGTCCAAGTGCAGTTGTTCGAAGCACTCGGCGCGGTGCCGCCGCAGTTTGCCCACCACAGTTTGCTGATCGGCGCGGATGGCCATGCCCTGTCGAAACGCCTCGATAGTTTGTCCGTTGAGGGCTTCCGCGAGGCCGGCCTCGAGCCGATGGCCGTGCTGTCGCACGCCGCCTTGATCGGAACCTCGGACGCCATCGACCCGCATGCGAGTTTCGACAGTCTGGTTGCGGGCTTTTCGCTGTCCAAGATTTCGACGGCGCCCGCCCGCTTCGATCTGGACGAGTTGCGCGGCTTTAATGCGCGCCTGCTGCATCAGTTGCCGTATGCGGCGGTAGCTGACCGGTTGACCGCGCTGGGCATTGGCGGTGGTGAAGCGTTCTGGAACACCGCGCGGCCCAACATTTCGGTGTTCGCCGATATCGCCAAGTGGTGGACCGTCGTTTCCGGCGAGATTACGCCGGTCATCGAAGATGCCGCCTTCACCGCGAAAGCCGCCGAACTTCTGCCGCCCGCACCCTGGACCGATGCGACCTGGAGCGCATGGACCAACGCCGTGAAGGCAGCCACCGGGGCCAAAGGCAAAGCCCTGTTCCATCCCCTGCGCGTCGCCCTGACCGGCCAGGAGAACGGGCCGGAGATGAAGGCGCTCTTGCCGCTGATCGGTGAAGTGCGGGCGAGGGCAAGGTTGTTGGGGCGCGTGGGGTAGGCACCGAACTCCCGTCTTGTCATCCTCAATTCCCTCCACTGCGTTCCCGGACAAGTGCGCACTTGCGCACGCAGATCCGGGATCTTTATTACTTTCCATCAGGTAACGACCCCGGATCGGCAAGTGCAGGGCCGTCCGGGGAAGCAGTGTGTTGGTCTGTTCTGCTTTGGACTGACCTTTGGTGGCTGTACAACTTCCATGTTCCAATTCTGCATCTTCATAAAATCGAGGGGCGGAGCAGCGCGTCAAGCGCGCGGGTCGTCCGAGTGGGTAGTGAGCACTTGTGGCGCTGCTCCGAGCTAAGATTTTTGGCGTACCCGCAGCATTTAACACGCGTCGACCTGGGAGTTTCACCCAGGCGGGTGCGGCGAGCCTCGGGATCGGCCATTGCGTATGGCACCCCCGACTTGCATCCCGTTGCCACCAAATAAGTCGCCACCGGTTCGGCGCCCCTCGCTGCAACAAGACTCCATCAGAATAGATTGACGCCCAAGGGGCGGGGATAAGTTTCCCGATCAGCCGCCCCTTACCCCCGCCTTCGCGGGGGCAGGCTCCTAACCCTCTCCCCATTGAGTGCAGAAATGGGGAGAGGGGATTAACTCCCTCTCCCCGTCCTTCACGGGGAGAGGGTTGGCGTGAGGGGCGGCGGCGGAAAAGAGCGTGCGCGGCAATGTCCGTAGGGCGCAATACGCTGCGCTATTGCGCCCTACGGTCAGAGTTTGACGCCCCGTACATCACAAATGCGCCTCCGCCAATCCAAACACCGACGGGCTGCCGGTGCGGACGGAGGCGGCGAGGGCGGCGGCTTGGGGCAGGATGTGGGCGACGTAGAA
>JBEBJA010000108.1:0-66274 GCA_040080145.1 Hyphomicrobiaceae bacterium | reverse complement strand
GAAGAAGTGAAGGCAAAGCCTCATCATCAACGTCACCCCGGCGAAGGCCGGGGCCCAGTCTGCGTTGCTGTCATTTTCCGCGTTGCCGTTCGCAATCCGCCGGGCCGTCGAGCAGCAGGAAGGCGGCTTCGTCGAATAGGTCGATCCACTCGGGATTCATGCTTTCGATTAGCCTGAGTTTCCAGGTGCGCTGCCATTCCTTGAGGCGCTTCTCGCGCATGATGGCCGCTTCCATGGTTTCGTGCATTTCGTAGTAGGCGAGGCGTTTGATGCCGTATTTCTTCGTGAAGCCTTCGATTAGTCCCTGCTTGTGATCGGCCATTCGCTTGTAGATGTTGCTTGTGACACCGATGTAAAGCGTGCCGTTGCGCTGGCTGGCAAGGATGTAAACGCAGGGCTGTTTTGCACGAAAATCCATGACATTGCGCCTGCTTGCTCGCGGCAAGTGCTTGATGGCTGGGTCCCGGCCTTCGCCGGGATGACGTGGCGGGGAGTGCCTGCTAGATGGCAGTTCAACCCTTGTGAGCATCCCGAATTGCTTCAACGATGGATTCGGAGTTCCAGTTTGAATACCAGCATCGTTGATGGTCCTTGTTGAAAACCTTGAAGACTTCGTCGAGATGCCTGGATTTGTTGGGCATTCCGCGCAGTGCAAGCCCCACAATCGGCTTCTTCATCTCTAACGCCCAGTCTATCTCGTCCTTGATCCAGCCGCTTCTTGAAATACCCGGCCTATCGAATCAGTAACCCGAGTAGTCGCACATAGTGCTGATAGTCCTCCCAACGATGACTGATGAAGATTTTGTACGGCTCTGGTCCCGCCATTGCTGCCTTTAGCGCTCTAGTCGCCCTCAATCTTCCATCTTCAACGCCGCAATGAAGGCCGACTGGGGGATTTCGACTTTGCCGAACTGGCGCATGCGCTTTTTGCCCTCTTTTTGCTTGTCGAGCAGTTTGCGCTTACGGGAAATGTCGCCGCCGTAGCACTTCGAGGTCACGTCCTTGCGCATGGCGGCGATGGTTTCGCGCGCGATCACCTTGCCGCCAAGGGCTGCCTGAATGGGGATGACGAACATGTGCCGGGGGATCAGCTCCTTGAGCTTTTCGCACATGACGCGGCCACGGCTTTCGGCGCGGGTGCGGTGGACGACCATCGACAGCGCATCGACGGGTTCGGAATTGACCAGGATCGACAACTTCACGAGATCTTCGGGCTCATAGCCGATGATCTGGTAATCGAATGACGCGTAGCCGCGCGAGACGGATTTGAGCTTGTCGTAGAAGTCGAATACGACTTCGTTGAGCGGCAGTTCGTAGATAGCCATGGCACGCGACCCGGCATACGTCAGGTCTTTCTGACGGCCGCGGCGGTCCTGGCACAACTTCAAGATCACGCCGAGGTAATCGTCGGGCACCATGATGGTGGCCTTGATCCACGGCTCTTCGATGCTCTTGATCCGCTGCACTTCGGGCATGTCGGCTGGGTTGTGCATTTCCTGCACCGTGCCGTCAGTCATATTCATGCGGTAGACGACAGATGGCGCTGTCGTGATGAGGTCGAGGTTGAACTCGCGCTCCAGGCGTTCGGTGATGATCTCAAGGTGGAGCAGTCCGAGGAAGCCGCAGCGGAAACCGAAGCCTAAGGCGGCGCTGCTTTCGGCTTCAAACGAGAAGCTGGCGTCGTTGAGGCGCAGCTTTCCCATGGCTTCACGCAGAGCTTCGAAGTCGGCGGCATCGACAGGGAACAGGCCACAGAACACGACCGGCTGGGCAGGTTTGAAGCCCGGCAGGGCTTCGGCGCACGGCACCTTGTCGTCGGTGATGGTGTCGCCGACGCGGGTTTCGGCGACTTCCTTCATGGCGGCGGTGAAAAAGCCAACTTCGCCGGGGCCCAGCTCGTTCAGCATTTCCTGTTTAGGGCGGAAGATGCCGACGCGCTCGATGACGTGACTGGTTTCGCCAGCCATGAGCCTGATCTTCTGGCCTTTTTTCATCACGCCGTCTTTGATGCGAACGAGCACGACCACGCCCAGATAGGCATCGTAGAAACTGTCGATCAGCATGGCCTTGAGCGGCTTCTTCGCGTCGCCTGCGGGTGGCGGCAAGCGATCCACGACGGCTTCGAGGACGGCGCGGATGTTGAGGCCGGTCTTGGCCGAGATTTCGACGGCGTTGGAGGCGTCGAGGCCGATCACGTCCTCGATCTGCTGTTTGACGCGGTCGCAGTCGGCGGCGGGCAGATCGACCTTGTTGAGGACCGGCAGAATTTCGAGGTTGCCGTCGAGGGCTGTGTAGACGTTGGCAAGTGTCTGGGCTTCAACACCTTGGGAGGCATCGACCACGAGAATCGCGCCCTCACAGGCGGCGAGCGAACGGGAGACCTCGTAGGCGAAGTCGACGTGGCCTGGGGTGTCCATCAGGTTGAGCTGATACATCACGCCGTCGGTGTGCTTGTAGTCGAGGCGGACGGTCTGGGCCTTGATCGTGATGCCGCGCTCGCGCTCGATGTCCATCGAGTCGAGGATTTGCGCCTTCATATCGCGGTCGGCGACGTTGCCGCACATCTGGATCAGGCGGTCCGACAGGGTCGACTTGCCGTGGTCAATGTGGGCGATGATGGAGAAATTGCGGATTTTGGATGTTTCGATCATGGGCCGGTGCTTAGCATTGGAGGCAGGGCTGCGACAGAGGCGTTGTGCCGCTTCGCATTCAAGGCGGGGAATTTTCGAGAATCGCGGGGCGCGGCAAACTCAGCTGCCATATCCCTTTAGCCTTGATCGGGCTTGGTGGGGAGAGTAATTTCCCCGTAATAGATTAGAATTATTCTAAGTCGAGGGTTGGGGATGCGCAGGTTTTCTGATTTGGACGAGCGCGAAGTGCTGGCGCTGGCGATCTCGATGGAGGAGGAGCACGGGCGCATCTATCAAGAATATGCGCACGGTCTGGCTGAGCTTTATCCGGCATCGGCTGCAGTCTTCACCGAGATGGCGGACGAGGAAAACACCCATCGCCGCTGGCTGATCGAGCTGTTCAAGAAGCGGTTCGGCGAGCACATCCCGCTTATTCGTAAGCAGGACATCAAGGGTTTTATGAAGGTCGACCCCGCTTGGCTCATCAAGCCGATGGGGCTTCAGAAGGTGCGGGAGCAGGCGGCGCAGATGGAGCGCGAGGCGCACCGGTTCTACCTGCGGGCGGCACAGATGGCGACCGACGCCAACGTGCGCAAATTGCTGGGGGATTTGGCCACACTGGAAGGCAAGCATGTGGTCGTCGCCAAGCAGCTGACCGAGACGCATCTGCCTGGCGACGTCCTTGCGGCCGAAGCGCATGAGGAGAAGCGGCAGTTTGTGCTGCGCTATGTTCAGCCGGGTTTGGCTGGCTTGATCGACGGGTCAATTGCCTCGCTGGCACCGATTTTTGCCGCAGCGTTTGCCACCCATAATACGTGGAACACCTTCCTGGTCGGAATGGCGGCTTCCATTGGCGCCGGAATCTCGATGGGGATGACCGAAGCGATGTCCGACGACGGCGAACTGACCGATCGCGGCGAGCCGTGGAAGCGGGGCACGGTCACGGGCGTCATGACCATGATCGGCGGACTTGGACACACGCTGCCCTACCTCATTCCCGACTTCAACACGGCGACAGCCATTGCGATTGCCGTCGTGATGGTTGAGCTGTGGGCGATTGCATGGATCCGCGCCCGGTACATGGATACGACGTTCTGGCGAGCGGTCGTCGAGGTCGTGATCGGCGGGCTGCTGGTGTTTGGCGTCGGGATCGCCATTGGGCATTCTTAGCGGAGAGTTCAACGAGTTCTGAGACTAAGCGACGCGATAGACCGGTTTGACGCGCGAACCGGACTTGACCTTGCCGCATTCGTTGACCCATACCTGCGCGCCCAGACAGATCGAGGGATCAGGAATGCGTATTTTGAATTCGGTAGCGGCGTTGGCGGCTCTTTTGGTGAGCACCGCGTCCGTGCAGGCAGCGCCGGCTTGCGTCAATAGCGGGAGCTTCGAGGTCTGGCTTGCCGGGTTCAAGAAGGATGCGCTCGCGGCTGGGGTGAAGCCTGGAACGGTGTCGTCCACGATGGATGGAATGACGGCGGATATGTCGATCATTTCAAGTGACCGCAAACAGGGGTTCTTCTCACAGACGTTCCTCGATTTCTCGGCCAAGCTGGCGACAGCGAACCGCGTCCAGAGCGGCATCGCCAAAATCAAGCAGCAGAAGGCGATTTTCGATAAGGTCGAAAAGGAATACGGCATCCCTGCGCCGGTCATCACCGCGTTCTGGGCGCTGGAAAGCGATTTCGGGTCTGGCATGGGCAAAAAGCCGGTGCTGCGGTCTCTGGCAACGCTCGCGTATGATTGCCGTCGTGGCGAGATGTTCCGGGCGGAGCTGATCTCCGCCTTGAAGATCATCGACCGGGGAGACCTGCGGGCCGACGAAATGATCGGGTCGTGGGCGGGCGAGCTTGGGCAAACGCAGTTTCTGCCAGGGCATTATCTCAACTACGGCGTTGATTATGATGGCGACGGCAAGCGCGACCTGTTGCGCTCCAATGCCGACATCATCGCCTCATCGGCGAATTTCATCCGCTCGTTGGGCTGGAAGGCCGGTGAGCCGTGGATGCAGGAAGTTCGTGTTCCAGCCAACATGGCGTGGGATCAGGCCGACCTCGCAATCAAGCTGCCGCGATCAAAGTGGGCGGACATGGGCGTGACGCTCGCCGACGGCAAAAAGCTGCCAGCGGATGCGATGCCGTCGTCCCTCATCTTGTTGATGGGCCGGAATGGACCTGCGTTCCTCGTCTACCCAAATTTCGATATTTATCTCAAGTGGAATCAGTCGCTGAACTATGGCGTCACGGCGTCATATCTCGCCACCCGGATCGCGGGCGCGCCAGCCATGCACCGGGGATCCGCGCAAGTGGCATCGCTTGATGGGATGCAGATCGTCGAGATGCAGCAGTTGCTGGCCAGGAAGGGCTACAAGGTCGGCGAGGCGGACGGTAAGCTTGGGGCCGGTACGCGGCTCGCCATCAAGCAGGCTCAGCTCAAGCTGGGCATGCCGGCCGACAGCTATCCGACGCCCGATTTCCTGAGCGCGTTGCGCAGCGGGCGGTAGGCGTACCGCCATAGGCCAAGTGGGGGTTCGTTAGCTCCCTCTCCCCCTGGGGAGAGGGTTGGGGGTGAGGGGTTGTTCGATGGCACTCACGCGGAGTGAAGGTACCCCTCATCTGTCCTTCGGGCATCTTCTCCCCAAGGGGAGAAGTAAGTGAAACTCATGATAGCGCGCATGAGGCGTACCCCCATCCCGTCCCCGAAAGGGGGATGGGCGAACAAGTGACCTTCCCGATGATCCGACTGACCGAGATTCGATTGCCGCTCGATCATAAGCCTGAGGCGCTGGAGGCGGCGGTTCGGGTTCGGTTGGGTGTGGGGAAAGCGGCTGCGTTATCGGTACATGTCGCGCGACGCGGGTTCGATGCGCGCAAGCGGTCAGCGATCATGCTGGTCTATTCGGTCGATGTTGAGGTCGCCGATCAGGCTGGTGTGCTAGCGAAATTCGCCACTGATGCGCGGGTCAAGGTAACCCCCGATACAACGTATCAGCCGGTGGCAAAGGAACCTGACAGGCCGTTCAAGCGGCCGGTGGTGATCGGCTGCGGGCCGTGCGGATTGTTTGCCGGGCTGATTCTTGCCGAGATGGGCTTTAAACCGATCATCCTGGAACGCGGCAAGGTGGTGCGCGAACGCACCAAGGATACCTGGGGGCTTTGGCGGCGCTCGGTGCTGAACCCTGAGTCCAACGTGCAGTTCGGCGAGGGCGGAGCGGGTACGTTTTCGGACGGCAAGCTCTATAGCCAGATCAAGGACCCCTATCATCTGGGGCGGAAGGTGCTGACGGAGTTTGTCCAGGCAGGTGCGCCGGACGAGATTTTGTACGTGTCGAAGCCGCACATCGGGACGTTCCGGCTCGTGACGATGGTCGAGAGCATGCGTCAAAAGATCGAGGCGCTGGGCGGTGAATACCGGTTCTGCGCGCGCGTGACCGGCGTTGATGTCGACACCGACGCGGCTGGCAAGCGGCAGGTGCGCGGGGTGCGGCTTGCTTCTGGCGAGTTTATCGCAGCTGATCATGTGGTGCTCGCCGTCGGCCATAGTGCGCGCGACACGTTCGAAATGCTGCACGCGGGCGGCGTTGCGATGGAGGCCAAGCCGTTTTCCATTGGGGTGCGGATCGAGCATCCGCAGGCGCTGATTGATGCGTGCCGGTATGGGCCGTCGGCGGGCCATCCGATACTGGGGGCGGCGGACTATAAGCTGGTGCATCATGCCAGCAACGGACGTGCTGTTTACAGCTTCTGCATGTGTCCCGGCGGTCAGGTGGTAGCCGCCGCGTCCGAGGCGGGGCATCTTGTCACGAACGGGATGAGCCAGTACTCGCGCGCCGAACGCAATGCCAATGCGGGGATGGTGGTCGCGGTGACGCCGGAGGTTGATTTTCCGGGCGGGCCGCTGGCGGGCATCGCGTTTCAGCGCAAGTGGGAGAAGGCAGCCTTCGAAGCGGGCGGTGGCACCTATGCCGCACCGGCGCAGAGGGTGGAGGATTTCTTAGCTGGTCGGGCATCGACGGGGTTGGGGGCCGTAGTGCCGAGTTACAAACCCGGCGTGACGCCAACGGACTTGAGCAAATGTCTGCCGGACTTCGCGGTGGCGGCGATGCGCGAGGCATTGCCGGCGTTCGAAAAGCAGATCAAGGGCTTTGCCATGGGCGATGCGGTGATGACCGGCGTCGAGACCCGAACGTCGTCGCCGCTGCGAATGCCGCGCGACGACAGCGGACAATCGATCAACACGCGCGGGCTGTTTCCAGCAGGCGAAGGCGGCGGCTATGCGGGTGGCATCTTATCGGCGGGCGTCGATGGGATCCGGATCGCCGAGGCCGTCGCGCTGTCGATCACCGGCACGACGGCGCCAATCCGCGCCAAGCTGGTGCGGATGTCACACGGGGCAAGCGGCGAGGGCTGGGACGGTTGAGTAAGTGAAGTCGAGGGGACAAGTTCCCGGGACCCCGTTTATGAAGTGGAATTACCACCTCAGGACTTTGCGGCCGATGAGGCCACCGGTGAGGGTGACGGCGGCTATGCCAATGACGTACCACACCGATATGAACAGGGGGCTGTCGTTGGTGCAGTGGGAGGCGTAGAGCGTTGCGCCAATGGCTCCTGCGAGCAATCCAGCGGCAGCGCCGGCGATGCTTGGGTTGTCGGGTGCGCCCGAGCGCATAGCAAACAGCAAGGCTGCGAGCGGGGCGGCGGCAAGTAGTGGAATCAACACGACGCAATCGAGCGCCCGCGCGCCAATCAAGGCGCTTGCCCATTCGCTGCGCGGTAGGACCATGAGTTCGGTTGTGTCGGCGGCAATGAGGAGGGCGGCTGTAGCGCCGAGTGCCGCCAGAGCTGGACCAGCGGAGGTGCCAGGGCGCGAGAGGCGCAGGGCGAGCCAGACACCAACGGCAGCGGTTGCCAGTGTGAACACGAACTTGAAGGTGAAGCGCGGATCTGCGCCGAGCTGCCCCCATAGATCAGGGCGGACGTCGATTGCGTAAATCGGGATGGCGGCAGCGATGGGCAAGCCCACGACCACCGCAAGGGCGACGGAGCGGGAGACGGGTGTTGGCTTGGTCGCGACGTCGGCGGTCAGCGCCGAAATCAGGTCATCAGTCTTCATGGTCTTGTGTCCGGTAGGCTTTGGCGAGGGCGGCGAGCCCTCGATGAAGGGCGACGCGAACGGCGCCTTCGGAAATGGCATACTTGTCGGCGGTTTGGCGGATACTGTCGCCATTGATGGAGATAGATTGGACGATGTCGCGCTGGCGGCCATTGAGTTTCGACAAGATCTGTTCGGCGTCGCGTTCGTTCAGGTGTTCGGCAGGTTCTGCGGCGGGCAACACGTCGATGACGTCTTCGATGGGTACGTTGATGCGGCGGCCACCACGTCGCAGGCTGTCGATGACCTTGTTCCGTGCGATGGCGCGGACCCAGGGGCCTATCGGCTCCGACGTGCGCCAAGTCTCGCGCTTCAGATGAATTGCCAGCAAGGTTTCCTGCACGACGTCCTCCACGTCCGAATGGCCGTGCCCATAGCGGGCAAATCCGCGGCGAACCTCTGACCGTAGAAAAACCGTCAAAGACGTCAGGAGGGTGCGGTAGGCGGCTGTGTCTCCAGCCATCCCCGCTCTCATTTGGTCCGCCCAAACACGCTCTCGATCGTCCAAATGAACCTCTTGTCGTGGAATACGGGCCGAACCGGGGTTTGTTACGGATCGTCAAAAATGCAGTGGCAACTCATGGGTGTTGGCGGGCTGAGGCATAGATCTGGAACCTCAGCGTTCATATCGAACGCCGGCAAGTGCCGCAATATTCTTGGGTGCGAGGGATTGCCGGAGAAGCGGGAACGATCATGGTGGCGGGGTGTTCAGCCTGCGGGGCGACCTCCTTCGCTTTGTCGCTAGCCTTGTGCGGTGTCCACCATTCTAAATAAGTAACCATCATTATCACGAAAGCGTGAATTACGAACGGGAAGATAGGTGTGTGCGCGTATAAGGGTGGTCGATCATTCGATGCCACGCAAGCGATTGCGGCAAAGTGGCTGCCGCCGACGAGAGATGGAACGTCATGACTTTGAAAATGTGGTTTGCGATCGCGCTGGTTACGGCGGCATCTGGGGTGGCCGCCCTGAACCAGTATGGCATTCCGGTTCCGGGGCTTGAGTGGGTGCGTGTCGATACACTCGCGTCAAAAATCGGCCTTAGCGATAAGACGCCAGCGGCAACCGCTACAGATGCCAATGGCGGCAGCGGCGGGCGGCGTGGCGGCGGTCGGCGCGGCGGACAAGATGGGCCAGTGCCGGTCGTTGTGGCGGCTGCGGGCGTTGCCGACGTCCCGGTGTATCTGCGTGGCGTCGGCGCAGCTCGGGCGCAAAATACAGTAACGGTCAAGCCCCAAGTCGATGGCAAGCTCATCAAAGTTCACTTCCGTGAAGGCCAGGACGTGAAAAAGGGCGATCTCCTCGCCGAGATTGATCCAGTCACCTATCAGGCGGCACTCGATCAGGCGACAGCCAAACGCAACCTCACGCAGTCGATATTGACGAATGCGCAGCTCGATCTCGACCGGTATTCCAAAGTCGGGCCGGGCGTGACAGCGCAGAAGACGATCGACACCCAGCGGGCTTTGGTGGCCCAGACCGAAGCCCAACTCCGATCAGACACGGCTGCCATTGCCAATGCCCAGGCGGTGTTGAACTACACCAAGCTGCTGTCGCCTTTGGACGGGCGAACCGGGCAGCGCCTGGTCGACGAAGGCAATTTGGTGCGCGCAGGTGATGCCGGGATCGTCACGATTGCACAGATCAAGCCGATTTCGGTGCAGTTCACCTTGCCGCAACAGCAATTGGCGCAGGTAACGGCGGCGATGGCCACCGGGACGGTCCAGGTCGAGGCCATGGACGGCGACGATAAGACGGTGATCGACAGCGGTGCGTTGACGTTCATTGATAACCTGATTGACGCGACGACCGGCACGGTCCGCATGAAAGCTGATTTGCCAAACGACCGCCTGCAGCTCTGGCCGGGACAGTTTGCCAACGTGCGGGTTCGCGTCGAGGTATTGAAGGATTCGATCACGGCACCGGCGGCTGCGGTTCAGCGCGGGCCGCTTGGGACGTTCGTCTATGTAGTCGGCGGCGAATCCGCAAAGCAGACGGTCAGTGTCCGGGCGGTGACGGTTGCGCAACAGGACGACCGCCTGGCGGTGATTTCCAAAGGGCTGTCGGCTGGAGACCAGGTCGTTACCAGTGGTTTTGCCCGGCTCAAGGATCAGGCGCAGGTGACAATTGCTCGCGGCGGCGAAGGCGATAGCAAAGACGGCAAGGAAAAAGACGGCATGGGATCAGGAAAGCCTGGGCCACCCGATCAGACGTCTCAGGGTCGAGAGCCTGCTGCAGCCGTTGCATCACCAGCTCCCCAAACCGGTTCGACGGTCCAGCCGGATACAGCGGCACGCGCCGAGGGTGAGCGGGGTAAGGGCGAGCGGCGCGGCAAGCGCAAGCAAGAAAGTGCGCTCCAGTGACCGGCCGCATTCCCGAAAATGCGCTGACGCCCTCATCCGGGGCAACCTCAATTGACGGCGGCGAGAGCGGCGCACCATCGGTTTTTGCTAGCGTCTCTAGTCCGTTCATCATGCGGCCGGTGGCGACAACGCTTTTGAGTGTTGCCGTGTTGCTGATGGGATGGCTTGGGTACTGGGGCTTGCCGGTTTCGGCACTGCCTCAGGTTGATTTTCCAACCGTCCAGGTGACGACGCAGTTGCCGGGAGCCAATCCCGAGACGATGTCAAACCTCGTGACGGCCTCGCTTGAGCGTCAGTTCGGCCAGATTGCATCGCTGCAATCAATGACGTCGTCGAGTTCATACGGGCTGTCTCAGATTACGATGCAGTTCGCGCTGACACGCGATATCGACGGCGCAGCCCAGGACGTTCAGGCGGCGATCAATGCGGCGGGCTCTACCTTGCCAAAGAACCTGCCGTATCCTCCGACTTACGCCAAAGTGAACCCTGCGGATTCGCCAATCATCACACTCGCGCTGACGTCGGAAACGGTGCCGCTGCGGGAAATGAGCGACCTTGCCGATACGTTGATTGCGCAGCGGTTGTCCGGCGTTTTGGGCGTTGGTCATGTGTCGGTCGAGGGCGGGCTGAAGCCGGCGGTTAGGATCCAGGCCGACCTTGCCCGGCTCTCATCCTATGGGCTGGGAATGGCCGATGTGCGGACAGCCATTACAGGTGCCAACGTGTCGGGGCCAAAGGGGCAGCTCGATGGGACATCGCAGAGCTATACGATTGCGGCGAACGATCAGTTGTCGACCGCGGCAGCTTACCGGGCGGTGATCCTCACCTACAAGAACGGCGCGCCGGTGCTGCTGCAGGACGTGGCGACGGTGGTGGACGGACTGGAAAACGCCAAGGTTGGCGGCTGGTATCAGGGCAAGCCGGCGGTCATCATCAACGTGCAGCGCCAGCCGGGTGCGAACGTGATTGATACAGTCGAGCGGATCCGCAAGGAGTTGCCGCGTCTCTCGGCGACGATCCCGAATGCGGTCAAACTGACAACGGTGCACGACCGGACCGAGACGATCAGCGCGTCGATCCACGATGTGCAGTTCACCCTGATCCTCAGCGTGGTTTTGGTGACGCTGGTGGTTCTGGCGTTCTTGGGGAACTGGCGGGCGACGCTGATCGCGGGCGTCGCATTGCCGATGTCGCTGATCGCGACGTTTGGAGTGATGTGGGTATTCGGGTTCTCGCTCGACAATCTGTCGCTGATGGCGCTGACCATCGGAACCGGGTTCGTGATCGACGATGCGATCGTGATGATCGAGAATATCGTGCGCCACATGGAAGACGGCGACGAGCCGATGCCGGCGGCGCTCAAGGGCGCGCGCGAGATCGGGTTTACGGTCGTGTCGCTCACGCTGTCGCTGATCGCCGTGTTCATTCCGCTGCTGTTCATGACCGGAATAGTGGGCCGCATGTTCCGCGAATTCGCACTGACGCTGACGATAGCGGTCGTGGTTTCGGCAATCGTTTCGCTGACGCTAACGCCGATGATGTGCGCCAAACTGCTCAAGCGGCATAGCGCAAAGCACGATGAAAAGGCCAAGCCGGGCATGTTCGAGCGCGGGCTTAACGGGGTGGTCGAGCGTTATGGGCGCAGCGTTGAGTGGGTGCTGGGGCACGCGCCAGCGACGATGCTGGTGACGGTCGCGACGTTCGTGCTGACTATCGTGCTCTATGTGGCAGCCCCGAAAGGTTTTCTGCCGTTGCAGGATACCGGTTTGATTACCGGCGTCGTAGAGGCTGGCGAGCAGGTGTCGTTTGACGAGATGACGCGGATCACGTCGCAGGTTTCTGAGGGAATTCGCAAGGACCCAGACGTGGCTGCGGTCGTGGCCGTGGTTGGGGTGAGCGAGGTCAACGCGACGCCGAATGCGGCTCAGTTGAAGGTAACGCTCAAGCCGCACGCGGCGCGGAAAGCGAATGTCGTCGCGATCATGACGCGGCTACAGGCTGAAACCGCAAAACTCGCCGGGGTGAAGGTGTACTTCCTCCCCGTTCAGGACGTGCAGATCGCAACGCGGGCCGGGCGCGGGCAGTATCAGCATACGTTGGTGGGTACGGACCCGGCCGAGGTTTCTGCCTGGTCGGGAAAGCTGACAGAGAAGCTCAAATCGTTGCCGGTGCTGGCCGATGTCGCACTTGAAACCCAAGAAGGCGGACTGCGGGCATTCGTGAATGTGGATCGCGCAACGGCAGGACGGCTCGGGGTGTCCATGCAGACCGTGAACGATGCGCTCAACGATGCGTTCGGGCAACGGCAGATTTCCACGATCTACGCGCAGTCCAACCAATACCGGGTCATTCTTGAGGCGTTGCCTGAAAACCAGCGCGATGTGGGAGCGCTGAGCCGGATCTATGTGACGTCGTCACTGGGAACACAGGTTCCGCTTTCGGCAGTGGCGAGTTTCAAGCAGACGAACGCACCGCTCGTTGTGCAGCGTGAGGAGCAGTTCCCGGCCGGCACGATCAGTTTTAATCTTGCGCCGGGCGCCTCGTTGAGCGGGGCAACGGCGGCAATCGAGGCAGCCTCCAAGCAGATTGGCATGCCGACGTCGGTGACGGGGAGCTTCTCGGGCGATGCGCTGGAGTTCACGAAGTCGCTCAGCGGGCAGCCGTGGCTGATCCTGGCGGCGGTCATCACGATCTACATCGTGCTGGGCGTGCTGTATGAAAGCTTCATCCATCCGTTTACGATTTTGACCTCGTTACCCTCTGCGGGAATCGGGGCGTTGCTCGCGCTTGAGCTGACAGGGCTCGATTTATCGCTTGTCGCGTTGATCGGGATCATCCTGTTGATGGGGATCGTGAAGAAGAACGCGATCATGATGATCGACTTTGCACTCGACGCCGAGCGCAACCACGGCAAAAGCCCGCGTGAGGCGATCCTGCAGGCAGCCGTGATGCGGTTCCGGCCGATCATGATGACGACGCTCGCGGCGCTGATTGGCGCGATCCCGCTGGCGTTCGGCACCGGCCCGGGGTCTGAATTGCGCATTCCCCTCGGGGTTTCGATTATCGGTGGATTGCTGCTGTCGCAGTTGCTGACGCTGTATACGACACCGGTCATCTATCTGGAGATGGAGCGGCTGCGTGCCTGGGTGACGGGCGAGCCGCATGAGCATGCCCAGCGGACACTCGCGGACGAGGACCATGTTCTGCGCAGGGCTGCCGAATGAACCCGTCGCGCATATTCATTCTAAGGCCAGTCGGGACCACGCTGCTGGCAATCGGATTGATGCTGCTTGGCATTGTTGCCTATCGCAGCATGCCGGTGGCGAGTTTGCCGAGCATCGAGTTTCCGACGATCCGGGTGCAGGCGGGGCGGCCAGGCGCTGACCCCGAGACGATGGCGGCAACGGTTGCGGCCCCGCTTGAACGGCGGCTGGGGGAGATCGCCGGCGTCACGGAGTTGACGTCGACGAGTAACGTGGGCTCGACCTCAATCTCGATTCAGTTCGATCTCAATCGAAAGATCGACGGTGCCGCACGCGATGTTCAGGCAGCAATCAACGCCGCGATGTCGGACTTGCCCGGCGATCTGCCGAGCGTGCCGACGTTTCGTAAATTCAATCCATCGGCGGCCCCCGTGCTGATCGTCGCGTTGACGTCGCCGACGATGGCCCCCTCGGCCATCTACGATGCAGCCGACAGCGTGATCGCGCCGCGCATGACGCAAGTTGCCGGGGTCGCCGATGTGACGATTTCGGGCGCCGATCAACCGGCGGTCCGGGTCCGGGTTGATCCGCAGCGGCTGGCAGCGATGGGACTGGCGATCGAGGATGTCCGCGCGGCCATCGTTGCGACGTCGACGGTACAGCCGTTGGGGACGCTTGACGGGACGAGCACGTCGGCGACGATTGCGACCAACGACCAGCTCAAGACGGCGGCCGAGTTCCGGCCACTGGTTCTGAAGACGGTCAATGGCACGGTTGTGCGGCTGTCAGACGTGGCGACCGTGGAGAACAGTTCACGCAATACGCGGTCGCAGGCGCAGTTCATGCGCAAGCCGGCGGTGCTGCTCATCATCACCAAGCAGGCGGACGCCAATGTGCTTGAGACGGTTGACGCGGTAAAGGCGCTAATCCCGGAGATTAAGAAGTGGGTGCCGGCGGATCTGGACATCTCGATCCTGTCCGATCGTACCCAGACGTTGCGGCTCAGCGTTCACGACATGCAGGTGACGCTGCTGATTACCGTCGGGCTCGTGATGTGCGTCGTGTTCGTGTTCCTGCGGCGCGGCACGCCGACGATGGCGGCGGGCATCACGGTTCCGTTGTCGCTGGCCGGGACATGCGCGCTAATGTGGGCGTCCGGTTTCTCGATCAACAACATTTCGCTGCTCGCGCTCGCGGTGGCCGTCGGCTTCGTGGTCGACGATGCGATTGTGATGATCGAGAATATGTATGCGAACCTGGAAGCAGGTTTGAAGCCGTTGCAGGCGGCACTTGAGGGGGCAAAGCAGATCGGATTCACGGTCGTTTCGATCTCCGTATCTCTGGTGGCGGCGTTCATTCCGATGCTGTTCCAGACCGGCATTATCGGGCGGCTGCTGCAGGAATTTTCGTGGACGCTGGTCTATGCGATCGTCGTCTCGACCATCGTGTCGCTATCGGTGACGCCGATGATCTGCGCGTATTTCGTCAAGGCGGACGATGGCCGCAAGACCTGGTTCGACCGCTTGTTCGAGGGCGGCCTTAACTGGCTGATTGCCGGGTATGCGCGGACGCTGCGGTCGGTCTTACATCACCGCGCGCTGGCGCTGCTCAGTCTGGCGGCCTGCCTGCTCATCACGGTTCAATTATACATCACGCTGCCCAAGGGATTCTTTCCGCAGGACGACACCGGGTTCATCATGGCCCAGACGGAGGCAGCGGCGGATATTTCGTATGCGGCGATGGTCAAGCTGCAGGACCGCGCGACCGAGATCATTATGGCCGACCCGGCGGTGGCCGCGATGGGCGGATCGGTGGGTGCAGCCGGGCCAATGGGCGGGGCGATGAACCAGGGACGGGTGTTCATCAATTTGAAGCCGCTGGCCGAGCGCGGGCGGATGCCAACGACGGCGGTCATCGACCGGATGCGGGCTAAGCTGTCCAAGCTCGACGGGATTTCGGTTTATCTCAATGCGGCGCAGGATGTCCGGGTCGGAGCGCGGGCGGGCAAGTCCAGCTATCAGTATACGCTGTGGGGGCAAAATATCGACGAACTGAACGCGGCGGTTCCCAAGGTCGTCGAGGCATTGAAGAAGCTGCCGGATCTTGCCGACGTATCGACCGACCGGATGCAGGGCGGGCTTGAGGCCAATGTGACGATCGACAGGATGATGGCGGCGCGCCTTGGTGTTGCAATCAGCGCGATCGATAGCGCGCTCAACAATGCGTTCGCGCAGCGCCAAGTCTCGACCATTTACGGCCCGCGCAATCAATACAAGGTGGTGCTGGAAATTGATCCGCAATTCCAGCGCGATATCGGCGACCTCGCGCGGATTTATGTGCCGGCCAAATCGGTGGATGCTGCGACAGTGGCCGCAGGAAGCATTGCAACGCCTAGTGGCGTGCAGGTTCCGCTGATGAGCCTCATCAAGGTGACGCGCGGCCTGTCGCCGCTCGTTGTCAATCACACGGGGCCGTTCGCGGCGGTGACTGTGACCTACAACCTCGCGCCGGGCGGCAAACTCGACGATGCATCGCGCGCGATCAAGACGGCGATTGCGGGGCTCGCACTGCCGGCCTCGATCAATGCGGAGCCAGCCGGCGACGCCAAGGCGTTCGCGGCAAATGCCGCCGCTCAACCGCTGCTGATCGGCGCTGCGCTGCTGGCGGTCTATCTGGTCCTGGGTGTGTTGTACGAGAGCTTCGTGCACCCGCTCACGATCATTTCGACGCTGCCGTCGGCGGGGCTCGGGGCCCTGCTGGCGCTATGGTTTGCCGGAATGGAGTTATCTGTGATCGCGCTGATCGGGATCATCCTGCTGATCGGGATCGTGAAGAAGAACGGGATCATGCTCGTCGACTTCGCGCTCGATGCACAGCGCAGGCGCGGTTTGCCAGCGGCGGAGGCGATCGAGCTGGCGTGCATCGAGCGCTTCCGCCCGATTCTGATGACGACGATGGCGAGTTTGCTGGGAGCCATTCCATTGGCGCTTGCCGAGGGTCCAGGGTCCGAGCTGAGGCGACCGTTGGGATATTGCATCATTGGCGGCTTGATCGTGTCGCAAGTGCTGACGCTGTACACGACCCCGGTGATTTACCTGATGCTCGATAAGCTGGTCAGCAAGCGCGGGCGCCGTGCGTTGGCGCCGGTAACGCAGGCGGCGAAGTGAGGCGACGCACATCATTGCGGCCCGCAAGCCACACCCCGCAGCAATACCCGCATAAGGCCGTCATTGATCGCACCAACGCCGCGATCCCGCCGGATTCAGCGATCACAAAACTCTGCAACGTGAAGGGTATCCGGTAACGCGCGCCCCTTCCGACACGAATCCGAACCGGAGCACTTTGAATGTTGATGCGATACGTCCGCCTCGCTGCCGTGGCCGTCATGACCCTTGTGGGCACCTTCGGCACCGTAGGGAAAGCGAGCGCCGACAGTGCTCATGACATTGATGCAGGCGTCGACCACACCCTTGCGCGCTTTTATTCCAAGGTCGGCGGATCGCGCGATCTCATTGCCAAAGCCCGCGGCGTCCTCGTCTTCCCCTCGGTGGTTAAGGCCGGTCTTGGCCTTGGCGGCGAATACGGCGAAGGTGCCCTGATCGTCGACGGTCAGTGGGGCGGTTATTACAACACCGTGTCCGCTTCCATCGGCTTCCAACTCGGCGTCGCACAGCGCTCGGTCATCATCGCCTTCATGACCGACGAAGCCCTCACCAATTTCCGCCGCACCCACGGCTGGAAAGTCGGCGTCGACGGCTCGGTTGCCATCATAACGCTTGGCGTTGGCGCGTCGGTCGACACGAACAAGCTGACCAACCCCGTCGTCGGCTTCATCTTCGACCCCAAAGGCCTGATGTACAACCTCACCCTAGAAGGCTCCAAGATCACCCAGATCTCACGGTAACCGCACTCCCTTTGTGGCCGCAGGCCACCGGGAGCAACGCGCCCCGCAGCAGGCCGCCTCACGGTAACCGCACTCCCTTTGTGGCCGCAGGCCACCCGGAGCAACGCGCCCCGCGGCAGGCCGTCTCACAGTAACCGCACTTCCTTTGTGGCCGCAGGCCACCGGGAGCAACGCGCCCCGCGGCAGGCCGCCTCACGGCAACCGCACTCCCTTTGTGGCCGCAGGCCACCGGGAGCAACGCGCCCCGCAGCAGGCCGCCTCACGGCAACCGCACTCCCTTTGTGGCCGCAGGCCACCGGGAGCAACGCGCCCCGCAGCAGGCCGCCTCACGGTAACCGCACTCCCTTTGTGGCCGCAGGCCACCGGGAGCAACGCGACCCGGCGCGAGCGCCGCCCCAGCGGAGCGCCACGGCGCGTGAGCTCAAAAGAGCTCAAATGCGCCCCGTCGTTAGTTGCCCGTCCACCACATTGATTGTCCGGTCGCAGCGGCCGGCGATGTCCTTGCTGTGTGTGACCAGTAGAAACGTCGTCCCGTTCGTCTGGTTAACGCGCTGCATCATCTCGATCACCGTGTCTGCCGACTTGGAGTCAAGATTACCGGTCGGCTCGTCGGCGAGGATCAGCGACGGGTTCATGGCGAGTGAACGCGCAATCGCCACCCGTTGCTGTTGACCGCCCGACATGTTGCTGACGAGGCTGTCTTTCCATCGCGTCAGCTCGACCTGCTCCAGCAGATCGGCAGCCCGCGCGCGCATAGCCGCATTCGGAAATTTGTTGTCGACCAGTAGCGGCATCATCACGTTTTCAAGCGCTGTGAATGCGGTAATCAAACGGTGCGCCTGAAACACGAAGCCGATGCTGTGACCGCGCAGCTTCGTCAGTTCCGTATCATTGAGTTGGCTCGTCTCGCGCCCCGTGATGAACAGCTGCCCCGACGTAGGTCTGTCCAGCAGTCCGATGATGTTGAGC
Source organism: Hyphomicrobiaceae bacterium (assembly GCA_040080145.1). Taxonomy (GTDB): domain Bacteria; phylum Pseudomonadota; class Alphaproteobacteria; order Rhizobiales; family Hyphomicrobiaceae; genus JANXVY01. The sequence goes on along the minus strand of JBEBJA010000108.1, from coordinate 48,054 downwards.
AGCGTACTTTTGCCCGATCCAGATGGCCCGGTGAGCGCGACGAACTCACCCCTCTGCAAGTCCAAATTGATTCCGTGCAGCACCTCGACCTCGACCGGCGTGCCGATATTATAGGCCTTGCGAATACCAACCAGGCGAACGACGGGAGCGGTAGTGGAGGATGGATCAGCCACGGATAGCCACCACCGGATCGAGCTTCGCCGCACGCAACGCCGGCACCGCCGCGGCAGCAACGCCGGTGAGCGCGGCAAGCACCATCGCATAAACGAACAGTTGCGGCTCTAATACCAGTGGGAACAGTTCGCTGCCATCCGCTTGCCGCATCGCGCTGTGCCAATAGAGCAGTGCACCCGCCCCCGTTGCAGACCCGATCAGCGAGCCGGCAAATCCGAGTAACCCGCCCTGCAGCAAAAATATCCGCAGGATCTGGCCCTGCGACGTTCCCATCGCGCGCAAAATCCCGATGTCACTTGAACGCTGGATGACCGACACGACGAGCACGCTCGCAATCCCGAACGCCACTGAAAGCCCAACGAACAACCGGATCATCGTGTTCGACGTCTGCTGCGCATTCACCGCCGTGAAGAACTGCGCATTGGTCTTGATCCAGCTATCGGCCTGAACCCCGGTCGCCACGTTCACCGCCTTGGCAATCGTTTCCGCTGCATAAACATCCTCGACCGTCAGGTCGATTGACGTCACCCCGCCCGGCAAATTCGACAACGCCTGCGCCGTCCGCAGCGCGACATAGGTCGAGCGCATGTTCGCACCCTTGTTGCCTAGATCGAAAATCCCTGAAATCGTCAGCAGCCGCGACCCGCCATTGGCCGATGTGACCGTCAGCTTGTCGCCAAGCGTCACCCCAAGGTCCCGGGCCAGATCGAGCCCGACGATAATATCGTCGCTTGTCACGCGCGGCTGCCCGGCGATGATATAGTCGGGAAGTTTCACGATTCTGAAATACACCTCGGGGTCAATTCCGGTCATTGTGATCGACCGGCTGGCGCTTCCGCGCACAGCGAGTGCCGCCGCCGAAACCGTCGGCGATACGTTGGTGATGGTAGGCCACGACAGCAGCAGCGAGCGCACCTTCTGCCATTGATCAATCGACCGCAACCGCTGCGCCGGGCGCTGAACAATGGCCCCAACCGTCATGCCCGGCCCGCCCCGCAAAGGCCGCGCAACTTCATCCGCGGGGACCAGCTGAATATGGGCGGACGACGTCAGCACGCGCTTGATGAAGTTCGCCTGCAGTCCCGCGAGCAACGCCGACATGAACACGATGACCGCCACGCCGATGGAGACACCCGTGATGATAAAGAGCGTCTGCATCCTGCCTTCCCGCAGGAAGCGAAGCGCGGTGATCCACTCGAACGGCGCCCAGTTGTTCATGGCGCGATAACAGCCTCCGCGCTAACCCGGACAGGCTGGCCAGGCTTGAGCTTCGTGTTGCTGACCGCAATCACGAGATCGTCGGCTTCAAGCCCCGACAAGACCTCGGCCCTGCCGCCGCTGACGATCCCGAGCTTGACGTCTTGCCGCTTTGCGCGCCCGCCATCGGCCTTGAGTACCCAGGGCTTCGCCCCGTTCAGGCCGCGAACATTGCCCGCCGAAATGGTCACGGCATGTTCGCGCCGCGCGACCTCGATATCGGCAGAAATCGTCATGTCCTGGCGCAGATAATCCGGCGGCTTGGGCACACGCAGCTTCACTTCGACTGACGCGCGCTGCAAATCAATTCCCGGATTGACGTAGAACACCTCGGCCGGGAACGTGTCTTTGGCATACGCATCGGCCGACCCGAGCGCCTTCTGACCGATGGCGATCAAACTGAGATTTTTCTCGTCGATCTGCACAACGAGCTGGATTTCGCCATCCGGCGACAAAACCATCAGCGCTGCACCCGGCACGACGGTGTTTCCCGCTTCCACGTTACGCGAAATCAGCACCCCGTCGCGCGGCGCCTTTATGACCGTATAACTGAGTCGCGACTGCGCCGACGCGAGGCTTGCCTTGGCCTGAGTGAGTTGCGTCTCGGCCATCACATAGTCACTGCCACCCATTTGCATCGTCGACACGTGAAACTCGGCGCTTTTAACCTGGGCCTTCGCTACATCGAGCGCGCGCGTGGCTTCATCCAGCGCCACCCGTGTCGCATAGCCATCGCGGCTGAGCTTGGTCGTGCGCTCAAAATTGTTCTGTGCGTTCGTAAGCGTTGCCTGCGCCTGCTTCAGGGCTTGTTCCGCCGCCGGATGCGTTGCCTCAACCATCTGCCGGACCCGCGCTGCAGCTTGCGCAACCAACCCCTCGGCCTGGGTCACGACCGCCCGCAATTCGCGATCATCGAGTTCGATCAGCGTATGCCCCGCCGTCACCTTCTGCCCTTCCACAACAGGCACTTTCGCAACCACGGCGGTAATCTGGCTTGCGATATTGACGCGAAACGGCGCTTCCACATGCCCGCTGGCAACGACGGTCTGCAGGAACAACCCGCGTACAGCAGGTTCACCGGTAATCTTGGGGCCAAAAACCGCCCCCGGTATCGTATAAATGGCCAGAAGCAGCGCCAGCAGTGCGGCGATGACCGTCCACTTGCGCACCCAAAGCGCTGCCGCAACCGGCTGAATCCAATGCTCAGCCCGCCGCAGCGCTGTCGTCATGCCTAGAGCGGCTGCTGGTTCCGCCACCTGAGTGCTTGTGGCCGTGCCTTCCGCCGTTGCAACCGGCGTTTCAGTCACAGCCGCAATCGTCAGCCTTGGACCAGGTTTCATTCGAACGGCTTTCCTCAAACGCAGCAGTTATACCAGCTCGCATAAGTACTGACTTATGCGGGTGAAACGAAAAGTCAAAACTTCTGCGTGCTGGTCTTACGTCACGAGCACGTCGCTGAGGTGCCGTGCGACATCGCCATTCGGCGTCTTGGTCAAATCCTGTGCAAGCTCTCCCGTGACCTTGGCGGCGACCTTGGCCGGTAGCACTTTGCGCAAATCCCCCAGCGTCACGGGGGAGGCAACGATCACGAGACGGTCGTAGCCGCCAGCGTCGAGTTCTTGTGCCATCACATCCGCGAGATGCTGCGCAAAAGTCTTCTTCAGTTCGCGGTGCGGATCGGTCCGCGCGTCAATCGCCGAGCGTCCCGGCCCATGACTGTTGTACGTGCGCCCTTCCCGGTCATCTACGATGTCGCGTGTCGCGGTGTGATCGCCCTGAAACACGAGATGGTCGAGCGCTTTCAACCCTTTGCCGGGCCCTTCGTTTTCAAGCACACGCGCCCGTGCTCCGTCGGCGATGAGAACCCAAGTTTTGATCGGCTTCATTTTCAGCCTACCCTATCTAAAAATCGCCAGACGCCGGAATGGACGGCCTCCGCGAAGTTCGACCGGAAGCCTACGTCGTGGCGGAATTTCATGCGTTGATGGGGGTCAACGGAGTTTCACATCGTTTGTTCCCTGTCGAAATCGAAAGCCGCCCGCTCAATTGTGGAACCTATAAGTATTGGGATGGCGATACCTGCGCGGACGCTCGCGACCGCTAAATGTGTGTTCGACCGCAGTGCGTACACAGTTGTGCTTTAAGCTCCGCTCGAAGCTGGTAGTCCTGGAAGCGGGAGATTCTTGCGGAAATCAAAAATGGCGCCCGTCGCGGTGCCATTTTTTGTGCGTTCTGCCTTGATGGAAATCATGGTCACACTTCGCCACAATCCCCCTTATGAACCGCACGACGAAGTGGCGCGCACAGGAACAACCGCGATCGTGACCAAGCAAATGCAAACAGACACCATCGGCCAAGACGAGGTCATCGCCTTCCTCAAGCAACCGGCCGCTTGGCGTGACGCCGCACACGCCGTCGACATCATCGAAACGCACGGTGCCATCGTCTTTATGGCAGGAGAGAACGTGCTCAAAATCAAGCGCGCCGTGAAACTCCCCTACTTTGACTTCTCCACCTTGGATCGCCGCCAGCAGTTCGCCAGGCGCGAACTCGAAATCAATCTTGTCAACGCGCCGGAGATATATCGCGGCGTAGTTGCCATTACCCGTGAACACGATGGAAGCCTCGCAATCGGTGGCAGCGGCGTTCCCGTCGAATGGGCAATCCATATGCGCCGGTTCAATCAGGACTGCTTGCTTTCCCATGTCGTGGAGCAGCACGGACTAACGACGGACCTTGCGACCGCGGTAGCCGATGCTGTCGTCAGATCACATCAATTCGCCCGGCCTTCCAGCACCACAAACGACAATCTGGATGCTGTCGCTGACAAAGTTCTCGCCGTTCTGTCAACGAGTACCGCGCCCCAGCTTCAAGCGCCCCTCGCGAAATTCTCCGCCGCGATCCGATCTGCACTGACCGCCAGCGCCGCAGTCAGAGCCAAACGTGTGCGCGACGGCCATATGCGCCGATGCCATGGCGACCTCCACCTGGGCAACCTGGTGCTCTGGAAAGGTGCGCCGATGTTGTTTGACGCCATCGAATTCGACGAAGCCATTGCCACGATCGATACGCTATACGATTTGGCCTTCCTCTTGATGGATCTTGAACGCTACGGCGCCCGCCACGCAGCCCATGCCGTCCTGAATCGGTATCTTTGGAAGACAGGCGACCCGCACGACATTGAAGGTCTCGCCGCCCTCCCCTTCTTTATGGCACTCCGCGCCGGAATCCGCGCAATGGTCACATTGGATCGCGCGCGCATCCAACCCGATGCTCACGCCGAACTCATTGTTCGTGCTGTCGAAACCTTGCATCTTGGCACAGCACTGGCCACCCCTGAACCCGCACAATTGACCGCCATCGGCGGACTCTCTGGAACCGGCAAGACCACGCTTGCCGCAATGCTGGCTCCCCACATCGGCTCTGCCCCGGGGGCGCTCCACTTGCGCACCGATCTCGAACGAAAATGGCTGGCGGGCGTTCCCGAGTTCGACCGCCTCCCCGAAAGCGCCTATACGCTGGAAGCATCCGATCTCGTGATTGCCCGAGTTATGGCAAGGGCAAAGCTTGCCCTGGAATCTGGCCACAGCGTTGTGCTCGATGGAGTTTTCGCCCGGCCGGCCGAACGGCTAGCCGTGGAAGACCTCGCCCGCACGGCCGGTGTGCGCTTCACCGGACTCTGGCTCGAAGCCCCCCCCGAGGTCATGAAGGCCCGGGTGACCCGGCGCACCCATGATGCCTCCGATGCGACTGCTGCCGTCGTCGAAAAGCAACTCGAACTGGATACCGGAACCCTGGGCTGGCCGACTGTCGACAGTTCGCTTGCCCCCCCCGACCTCTACCAGCGCGCGCTACGCATTGCGGGCATGGGGGCAACCGTCAGTTGATGGCAAACAAGGCCACCGAACCCATCCACCACCATCCCTGCGCGAATATCGCACTCCGGCACTTCGGCGTTTCCGTTATCAATGGTAAAAACATGCTCCACTCCGTCCGTGTTCTACGCCTACTGCTGGCTGCCAGCCTGCTGGTTCTACCAACCGGAACAAGCAATGCTGGCACTGAAAAGACCGGGACCAATCCCGTCCACCGGCCAGTCTTGAAGAACCACACCGCGAGAGCGGACGGATATTTCGTGGAATTCTTGGCGCGACCGAGTGAATTCTTCGGCCACGCCTACGTGCGCTTGGGAACAAACAGCGCGAAGCGCGAGACTACCACGGCAATTGCTGGGCTCTATCCCGACCCCAAGCGTGCGAAGACCGTCTTCGCTGCGCCGGGTACCGTCGGCTATACCGCTCCCGACCAGAGCGTACGCCCCACCGCCCGCTATCGCCTGGCCGTCAGTAAGCAAACTTACGACAAGACCAAAAGCTACCTGGCCGGACTTCCCAAGACCAAAAAGCGCTATGATCTCTTCGAAGAAAACTGCAATCACTTCGCCGACGATGTCGCAGGCAGGCTTGGTCTAAAAGTCCCGGGCGACCCCAACGACCTGCCCGACAACAATGTTCGCACGATGAAGTCTTTGAACGACGGGCGCGCCCGAGCATCGTGGCGTTCCAAACGCTGAACTTTCCAAGCGTTGAACTTTCCAAGCGTTGAACTTTCCAAGCGCTAAAGCGTAAAATCATCGTTGCCTTAGCCAAGCGGTTCAAAAGCGGCTAGATCGTTGTTCGTTGTTTGCGTTAGGTGAGATGGCGGGATTGTCTGCCGACAGGACGAATTCATGGCCAGCAAGTCCGCCGACCAAGCCGAGACCCAGTCGCAATTGCTGGCGGGAATCCTGGCGATTGCTGCCGATGTGATCATCGCCGTCGACGAAAGCCAGCAGATCACGATCTTCAATAACCGCGCTGAAGAAATCTTTGGCTATCAGCGCGCTGAAATCATCGGCCAGCCGGTTGAGCGCTTGATGCCCGAGCGCTTCCGTTCGCGCCATGCGTCACACGTTCAAACATTTGGCGATGGCCCGGTTGCAGCCCGTCAGATGGGCGAGCGCCAGGAAATTTACGGTGTGCGCAAGTCCGGAGAGGAATTTCCAGCGGAAGCGTCAATTTCGCGTTTGGTCCTGGGTGGGAAGCGCACCTACACCATCGTTTTGCGCGATGTGTCGACGCGCAAAGCCGCAGAGAAGGCTTTGCGCAACAGTGAGGAGCGACTGCGCCTTTCGGTTGCAGCAGGTCACATCGGCATGTTCGAACATGATCACCGCTCCGGGCAGATATTCTGGTCGCCTCTGTTTCGCGAAATTCTCGGTGTTGCCGAATCGGCCCCGGCATCAATTGCCACCTATATGTCCATTAGCCATCCAGACGATCATGACCTTGTCCTCAAAAATGTCGCCCGAGCTCAAGATTCGGCAGGGAGTGGCATCTATGACCTGGAACATCGAGTGGTCATGAGCGACGGCTCTCTGCGCTGGGTAACGATCAACGCCCAGACCTATTTTTCTCAAGACGGCAGGCCAGTCCGCACCGTTGGCGCGCTGCGCAATATCACCGAACGGCGGCTCTATCTGGAAGAATTGGAAGCCCGCGTCGCCGAACGCACGAAGGAGTTGCGCGAAGAAATCCAGCAGCGCGAGGTAGCCCAGGCAGCCCTCGTTCAATCGCAGCGCATGGAAGCCTTGGGTCAACTGACTGGTGGCATCGCCCACGATAGCAACAACCTTCTGACCGTCATCCTTGGCAACCTCGAACTAATCGAGGACGAACTGCACGGCCACCCGGCGATGAAATATCTAAAGGAGGCCGAGGAAGCAGCACATATGGGTGCCCGCTTGAACCAGCGCCTGTTGATGTTTGCTCGCCGCCGTAAACTTGAATCGAAAGCCATCAACCTCAACGATCATGTCTTGACCTTGAGTGAACTCCTGCGCCGCACAATTGGCGAGGGTGTCGACCTCACAACGAATCTCGCTCACGATCTCTGGCCGGCCCGCGTCGATCCCAGCGAAATCGAGAACGCAATTTTGAACCTGGCCATCAACGCCCGCGATGCCATGCCTGATGGCGGCAGTCTGCGCGTAGAGACCCAGAATTGCGTCATCAGCAACGAGAGCGCCCGGCACGGCAACGGTCCTGCCGCCGGCGACTACGTAAGACTATCGGTTTCCGATAGCGGCAGCGGCATGCCGCCTGCGGTGCTTGCCCGTTGCTTTGAGCCATTCTTCACAACCAAAGATCAGGGCAAAGGCACCGGCCTCGGCCTGTCGATGCTGTATGGTTTCGCCAAACAATCGAACGGCCACGTTGCGATTTCAAGCGAACTTGGCCGAGGTACGACGGTAGACGTATTTCTTCCCCGTGAAGCCGGTCGCAGATCATCGCGTGACGCCGTTCATGACGACGGCGGCGTCATACCTGGCCGCGGTGAAACCATCCTCGTGGTTGAAGATAATGGCCAAGTTCGCGCCCTCACAGTTGCGCGGTTGCGACGGCTGGGCTACCAGGTCACCGAAGCTGAGAATGGTCCCCGCGCGTTGGCGGTCCTTGAAGCTGCGGGCTTACCCAATCTTGTGTTCAGTGATGTGGTTATGCCGGGCGGAATGTCCGGCTTCGACGTCGCCCGTGCAGTGTGGCAACGTCATCCACGTCAGAAAATTCTACTGACGTCAGGATTTGCCGAAAAGCTGGCACCCGCGGATGATCCTCTGTTCGCCGACAGCACCATTTTGCGCAAGCCCTACAGCCTTGCCGATCTTGCCCGCGCCATTGCCGAAGTTCTCGACGCCCCGGCCAAGCCTTGATCCGTCAGACCTTTCGCACGTCGCTTGAAAACACATAGCCGATGCTGCGAACCGTTTTGATGTGCCTAGGTCTATCGGCGTCGGGCTCGATCTTCTTGCGTAAACGTGCGATGGCCGAGTCGACCGACCGGTCGAACGCGCTCCAGTCATGCCCTTTCAATTGGTTCATAATCTCGTCGCGGCTCATAACGCGCTGGGGATGCCTTAGAAACAATTCGAGCAGATTGAACTCGGTTGTCGTCAACGCGATCGCAGTCCCAGCCGGTGCAACAAGCTCGCGGCGTGCCGTATCTAAAACCCCGCCGTCGAATGACAGTCGTGTCCCGCAAACCTCGCCGTTAGTGTTCTGCGCTGCCGGTGGAGCGTCCGCTCCATACCGCCGCAGTACGGCCTTGACGCGCGCCACGACTTCACGCGGGCTGAACGGCTTGACAATATAATCGTCCGCCCCCAGCTCAAGCCCCACGACCCGGTCGATTTCGTCGTCCTTGGCCGAAATCATGATGATTGGCACATTCCGGCTGGCGCGGATTTCGCGGGCAAGTGCCAGCCCGTCATCGCGGCCCAGCGTCAGGTCAAGCGTAATCAGATCGACGGCATGCGTCTCAAGGCCCGCCCGCAGTTCAACTGCATTACAGGCTTCCGAGACGGAGAAGCCGTCCTTTTCGAACCGGCTTCTCAGCAGTTTTCGCACCTGATCGTCGTCGTCCACGACGAGAATGTGAGTCATGTCGTCTCGCAGCCATCCAAAATCACAGCAGGGACTACCTAGCACACAATTTGACACAAACTGCCACAGCACCGGCAAAGGCCTGCAACGTGTGGGTGGTTTGGTCCTCCCATCGAATGATAGTGGAAGCAATGGGAGCAGTTTATGCTGACGATGCGCGAAGACTACAATGTCTCCGAAGGCCGGGCACCCATTTTGCCATTTCAGTCCAAACCCTTACGTCAAACGACGCTGGCGGATCATATGGCCGGTGCCCCACTCCGCGGCGTCGAAGCAAAGGACCACCTGTTCACCGAGGGTGAGGCCAAGACACACGTCTATCAGGTTGTGACCGGCGCGGTCTGCCTCTACAAGGTGTTGCCGGATGGCCGCCGCCAAGTCATTGATTTTGCATACGGCGGCGACATGATCGGCTTGGGCCTTGGTCCCGTTGAGGCCTGTAATGCCCAGGCGACGGTCGCCACCCGCGTTCGCTGCCTCCCCGTCTCCTCACTGCGCAGCATCTTGCGGAACGAACCAGCGATTGCGGTAAAGATCTGCGAAGCCTTGACCCAGGAACTGACCGCCATTCGCGATCATCTGGTCTGCGTCGTCCAGCGCAGCGCAACAGAACGGCTCGTGACGTTTCTGCTGGCCCTCTCGCAACGCAATCGCGCCCGTGACCGCGACCCGTCGACGATTGAACTTCCAATGACCCGCGCAGACATCGGTGACTTTCTGGGTCTGACGATTGAAACCGTCAGCCGCACCTTCTCAAAGCTCAAAGCGTGCGGTGTCCTTGAGATTGATCAAGGAACTACGATCCGTCTGCGCGATATTGCAGAGTTGCGGGCGTTGGCAGACGGTGCAGAGCTAGCGTGAGGCCATTCCCATGTATCCCGATAGAACTGTGCTTGTCCGGCCCGAACGGCCTGTAAAGCCAGCCCAAACCGAGAGCCGGAGCAAGGCTGCAGTGGACGATGGTTTGATCAGACACCGGATCTCCCTTCTCGCCTTCGATGAGCCAGAAGTACTGGTCCAGGCTGCTCATGATCTGATTTTAAATGGGTTCACCGCCAGCCAGTTTTGCATGTTTGGCCAGCCGTCAGACATTCTCGACGCAGTAAATGTTCAAAAAGGCCGCGATGGTCTGGAGCGAGCACTTGCAGATCTGTGGGCCGAACCGCAGCGCCGAATCAAATTGGCAGGCACCGAGCCGGTGGCCATGCGGTGTGGCCAGCGCGCAGCCGGCTTGTTTGAAACTGTCGACCCCCACATCAAGACCCCTGAGTGGATCCGGCCCGATCTTAGCCGGTCGATAACTACGTCCATCGAGCAGGGGCGCACAATTTTGCTCGTGGCATCTGGAACGGCAAAACAGCACGCACTGGGCGCCCGCCTGTTGTTGCGCCATGGCAAACACGACCTCCAAACGCACGAGTTTTCCGTCCGTCTTCCCTCTTAACCACGGAGACCAGCAATGGTCCGCTTCCCCGCCGTCCTCGCCTGCCTCGCAGTCCTGACGGTTTCGGCCAGCGCCCAGCCAACCGGCGATGTCGAGCGGGGACGTTCCATCGCAGATAGGTTGTGCGCCGAATGCCATGCAATCAATGTCGGCGAGCCCTCGCCCCGGCTTGAAAGCCCCGCGTTTGACAAGATTGCCGCGACCCCGGGCATGACCGAACTCGCGATTAAAGTCTGGCTCCAAACGCCTCACCCCACGATGCCCAACCTGATGCTGCCGACCGATGATCGTGAAGACGTCGCCGCCTATATCGCCAGCCTCAAAAAGTAACGCGCCAAAGCAAGCCGGTGTCTTCGGTAAAAACTTCAGTGGCCTCCGAAAACAGCCAAATCACGAGGATTGCCCAGAAAATCCTCACGACAATGAGCCGGACCATCTCTTATACCGGTCCCATCCGCGTCACTGCCGCGTGGTCGCGAATTTGGCCGCCCGCCGGTTGACGATCCACTTCACCGCTGCGCCCGCAATCTCCGGGCCGAACGACAAGACCCCCTTCACCACATCGGTGCAGCCGCTCGACCGGCACTGCTCAACTGCCAGCCTTATCTCTTCCCCCGTCGTGTCATCGCCTTCATAGCCCACGAACACATGGTGTCCGATAATTGCCATCGGCACCCGTGGATCGGAAAGTCCGATCGCGTTGACGACGCGCACAAACGCCTCTGCATCGTCCGAACTGGTGATAATATCGAACTCGCGATACTGCACCCGCGCATCGGCTGCTTTGTAGCGCTTGATATACGCCAGCCCGTTTGTGCAGTAGTCACAGCCCGCCGCGCCGAAATAATAAATCTGCGGCTCAAGATCTTTCGCCGCCAGTGACACCGTGGAACTCAGCATAAGAACGAGCGACAGGGAAAGAAGTTTGCCGAACATGTTGCAGACCTTTTAAAAGAGTCGCCGCAGCCTAATGCGACAGCAAAACCGGCGTCGTCATATGCCGAAGCACCGAGCGCGTGACGCCGCCGAAGACCCACTCCCGCAAGCGCGAATGACCATAACCGCCCAGGACCAGCAGGTCCGCGTGGCGTGCCGTTGCGCCCGCAAGCAGGCTCTGGGCAACGTCGTCCTCAAACAGCAGTTCGACAGGGACAGCCGCTTCCACCCCGTGCCGCAAGAGTGCATCGCGAAGATCGTTGCCCTGCTGTCGGCGTATGTCACTTCCGGTGCCACCAAGTGCGTCGCGCTCACGAACCGCAATCAGCGTCACCCGCGCGGCGTTCTGCAGGAGCGGAAGTGCGTCGAACACCGCGCGTGCTGCCTTTTGACTGCCGTCCCAGGCGACCACAACAGTCTGTGGCGGTGCAGCCGGAATCTCCTTGTGCGGCAGCAACAGCACGGGCCGCCCCGTCAAAACGGCCAGCAAGCCCAAGCCGTCGCGATACCCCTCATCATGCTCGCCGTGCAGTTCCTGCCTCACGACAATGAGATCTGCCGCATTGCCGAGGTCCGCAACGCTCTCGATTGTCGCGCGAAATCCCGGATCAATCAGCCGCCACTCGCTCCCAAACGTCTCCTGTCCAAGCGCTTTCTCAAATGCCGCCCGCATGGCCGCTGCCGTCGTTGCGCGGAACTGGTCCCGGACATCCTCAATGAGGGCCGTCGTTCCAACCTCCGACGCTGGCACTTTGTAATAAGATGGCAGGACCGCCACCCCGATCACATGCGCGCCGTGCGCCCGCGCCAGCGCAATCACATAGTCGAGCACACCCTTGATCTGCGCTTCGCTCTCGAAATGAACCAGGATTGTTTTGTACGTCATGAACCTGTCCCTCAATCGAGATCGACAACTGCCACCACCCTGAACGTCCGCATTTCGCCGTCCTGCTCCTTGATCGACACGTATTCGCCTGGCTTGAACACATGCGTTTCGAAGTGGAAGCCGCTCTCGTCGGCAGCGTCTTTGCCGCCGCCGCGAATATCGTAATGAAAGGCCCATATCCCGCCAGTGCCACCCGGCTTATGGAGAATATGACCGATCTGCTCGCCCTCATGTCCCCAGAACCGGCGCACGCGGCAATGATCGCGGTCGGCTTTCCAGCCTGCGGCGGAGATGTGGCCGTCAGCATCGAGCGGCGCGATCAGATCATAGCCGTGCTCGCGGCTGCCGTCTGGAAAATCCGGGTCGCGCGCCAGTTCCAGCCGTATCCGCTGCAATGGAACGGTCTTGCCTAGTTTACCGTTTGGCTTCACGCCGCCACTCATCACCGCCTCCGTCGTCACATTGCCATGCAAACACACCTGTAAGCCTGACAGCATTGCCGCCATGCAGCTTTGATTGGCATCAAGGCTCGCCTGCGATCCCGCCTGCAAGTGTGCTCGTACCTGAATTGAGAAAAGTCAGCTTTCCCCATGACCATACGCAATCTTGAAATGCTCCTTGCGCCGCGCTCAATCGCTATGATCGGCGCGAGCGACCGTCCCAAGGCGGTCGGGGCGATCGTGACCCGCAATCTCCTCGCAGGGGGATTTAAGGGCGACATCTGGCTCGTCAACCCCGGTCATGCCGAAGTGTCCGGCCGCCTAAGCTACGCATCCATTGCAGCCCTTCCCGGCGTCCCCGATCTCGCCGTTATTTCAACGCCGCCCGACACCGTGCCCGGCATCATCGGCGAACTCGGACGCAAGGGCTGCCGTGCCGCCGTCGTCATAACTGCTGGATTACGCGGCCCCTTGAAACAGGCGATGCTCGATGCCGCCAAGCCCTATCTTCTGCGCATCCAAGGCCCCAATTGCCTCGGCCTCATGTTGCCGCCGATCGGCGTCAACGCCACGTTTTCCCACGTCGCACCAGCGCCCGGCAAGCTTGCGTTTCTGTCCCAGTCGGGCGCGCTGATCACCGGCATCGTCGATTGGGCCGTCAGCCGCGGAATCGGTTTTTCCCACGTCGTTTCGATGGGCGACATGGCAGACGTCGATGTTGGCGACCTGCTCGACTACCTCGCCGGCGACCGCGAGAGCCACGCCATCTTGATGTACCTCGAGTCCATTACCGCCGCCCCCAAGTTCATGTCAGCCGCCCGTCGGGCCGCCCGCTCCAAGCCAGTCATTGTCATCAAGTCCGGCAGACATGCCTCGGGCGCAACGGCTGCCCTCTCCCACACGGGTGCTCTGGCCGGAGCTGACAAAGCCTATGAAGCCGCGTTCCGCCGGTCCGGACTGCTGCGGGTCCAAGAGATGTCGGAACTGTTCAGCGCTGCCGAAGTCCTGGCGAAAAACCCGCGCTTGTCGGGCGAACGTCTTGCAATCATCACCAACGGCGGCGGCGCAGGTGTGCTTGCCGCCGACCGCCTGGGCGACTTCGGCATCGACGCCGCTGCCCTCTCGCCGTCCACCATCGCCCGTCTCGATGCGGCCCTGCCAGCCACCTGGTCCCGCGCCAATCCCGTCGATATTATTGGCGACGCCGATGCCAAGCGCTTTGAAGCCGCCGTCGATGCCGTCCTTGACGATCCCGCCATCGACGCAACTCTCGTTCTCAATTGCCCGACGGCATTGAACCCCAGCCTTGATGCAGCCCACGCTGTTACCCGCGCCCTTGAAGCACGCCGCGCAGCCGGAAAACGCGACAAGCCGGTCCTCACAAACTGGCTTGGCGTCACAGCCGCCGCCCCGTCGCGCGACTATTTCGCAGCCCACGGCATTCCGACCTTTGACACCCCCGCCAACGCCGTCGAAGCGTTCTGGTACCTTGTCCGCCATCGTCGTGCCCAGCTTGAACTGATGACCACGCCGCCGTCACTGCCAGACGCCATTTTCAAAGACGGCGGACCTGCCGCCCCGCTGATCGCCTCAGCCCTCGCAAGCGGACGCACCATGCTGACAGAAATCGAGGCGAAGGATCTGCTGAGCGCGTATGAGATTCCGATCACCCCGACGCAGATTGCAACTTCGCCCGAGCAGGCCGGGGAAATGGCCGCAGCGCTGATCGCTCAACATGGCGCATGCGTCCTCAAGATTCTTTCCATCGACATTTCGCACAAATCCGATGTTGGCGGCGTCCGCATCAACCTTGAAACGCCAACCCAGGTCCGAGATGCGGCGGAACAAATGCTGGTGCGGGTCGGCGAACGCAAACCCGATGCCCGCATTTCAGGCTTCACAATTCAGCCCATGATCCGCCGCCCTGGCGCACACGAACTCCTGCTCGGCATCAGCGTTGATGAAACCTTCGGCCCGCTCGTCACCTTCGGCACTGGCGGAACCGGCGTTGAGGTCATCCGCGACACGGCCCAGGCGCTCCCGCCGCTGGACCTCAATCTCGCCCGTGACTTGATGGCCCAGACCCGCGTTTGGAAACTGCTCCAGGGCTATCGCGACCGCCCGCGAGCCGACATCGACGCTATTGCGATGACCCTCGTCCGCCTGAGTTATCTTGCGGCCCGCCACCCCGAAATCCGCGAGATCGACATCAATCCGCTACTGGCCGACGAGAAGGGCGTCATCGCCCTCGATGCCCGCGTCCGCATTGCCGATGAAACGACGACGCCGCGCACGCCGCTGGCCATCCGGCCCTACCCCAGCGAATGGGAACGCACGGTCGCCCGGCCCGAACTGGCACCCGCTGGCCTGGGAGAAATTCTGATTCGCCCGATCCGCCCCGAGGACGAAGCGCTCTATGCCGCCTTCTTCGAAAAGATCGACAAGGACGACGTCCGTCTCCGATTCTTTTCGCCCAATGTGTCGCTATCACACGCCTTTCTTGCTCGCCTGACCCAGATCGACTACGCCCGCGAAATAGCCTTCGTCGCGATCTCCAAAAAGAGCGGTGCGCTGCTTGGCGTCGCCCGGTTCATTGCCGACCCAGATTTCGTGACCGGCGAATACGGCGTCCTCGTCCGCTCCGATCTGAAGGGCAAGGGCCTGGGATGGGCGCTCATGACCCAGATGATCGACTACGCCCGCGCATCCGGTCTGCAGCAAATCTACGGTGAAGTGCTGGCCCACAATACGACCATGCTTGCAATGTGCCGGGACCTTGGCTTCGTCATTTCCATGAGCAGCGACGATCCCTCGATTGTCAGAGCGACACTTCGCATCAACTGAATTTTGACCCAGATCAAGCGAGATGTTCCGCAAAGGCATAGCTTATATGCAGGAACGGAATAGCGAATGGAGCTGCACATGGACTGGCCCATTTCACGGCATGTCGAGCGTCAGGCCCGCCGCCTCAGCGACATGATTGAACGAACAGATGCCGACCCGTCCCGCCTTGTTCGCCTGCGCAAGGGCGATGCGTACGTCGAGGCTCACACCAAGTGCATCGAGTGCCGTCATGCCACCCGGTGCCTGAATTGGCTTGCCGCTCCAAAGCACGTCGGCGAGCGGCCAGACTTCTGCCCCAACGCCGCCCTCCTTGAAAGTGTGCGACGCGGGTTTTGATATCTAAAAGGGTTGCTGCAGGGCACCTTAACGGCAGGTTGCCATCACAATCTCGTGCAGTCCACGCCACTTTCGGCCTGCTATGGTAACGGCGATGATCGAGCTATCGCGTTCTCAGAAATAGCAATCATGCAGTAGCTTGATTGCTCCCCACCCAAATTATCAGACGAAAGCCATTCTTTCAGAATAGTCCGTATTCAAAAAGGCCCCCGCCCATGGACACGCAAAAAAGTAACGGGTATTCCCACCTTCAAACAGCACCTTTCGATGTTGAAACAATGATCGAAATGTCGGCTCCGGCGACCGAAGTCGTTAAGACGTTCAATTCCAAGCTCGTCGAAAACGTAGGTGCTTATCAAAAGGAATGGTTCGGCTTTTTCAGTCAGCGTTGGATTGAAAACATCACCTTGCCACTGAAGATCGCGACGTGCCATTCACTGCCTGAAGTCCAGCAGGTCTACGCTGCCCACTGGAAACGCGCAGCCGAGCAGTACGGTGCCGAATTCTCGCACGCAATCGAAGCAGCTCAGCAAAATAAGCAGATGACGTCCGAACCGGCCATCGCGCCAGCGGGCCGCCAATCGGCATCCGCACCGCGAACCCCCACGCACTGAATCGTAAGTCTGACCAGGTACAAGCGGTGCCTGTACCAAAACAAAAGCGTGCTGAAGCCGTAAAGCCCGAATGCAAGATTAAAAAACGAAAGGGGCTGACGGAGCGCGATCACCATTTTCAAGGCGCCGTCAATGCTGGATAGCGCTTCGATAACGGGCTTGCTGGTCGCGCTGGGTGCCGGTCTGTTGATCGGTGCCGAGCGCGAGCGCCGTAAGGGTACCGGTGCTACGCGGGCTCCTGCCGGCATCCGTACGTTCGTCATCGCAACGCTGCTTGGCGCATTGTCTGTCCGCGCGGGCAGCGATCTGCTGCTGGCCGTGTCTACGGCAGGCGTAATCGCACTGGTAGGTGTCAGCTATGGTCTGAGTAGCCGCGAAGACCCGGGGCTGACGACCGAACTCGCGCTCGTCGCCTGCGTTCCAATTGGGGCGCTCTCCATGCGCGAGCCAGCCTTCGCCGCCGCTGCAGCCGTGGTTGTCGCGATCATTCTTGCGGCACGCGAACCGCTTCATCGCTTCGTTCGTGCGGTATTGAGCGAACAAGAACTTTCGTCCGCTCGGATCTTCGGGGCCGCGACCCTCGTCGTCCTGCCCATCATCCCCAACGCAACCATCGGTCCCTTCAATGCGCTGAACCCCTATGCGATATGGCTGATCGTCATACTACTGATGGCGATCAGTTCGGCGGGCTACATAGCGGTGCGGCTACTCGGTGCCGGCTTCGGCCTGCCGCTCGCAGGCTTTGCATCCGGCTTCGTTTCAAGTACCGCGACCATCGCCGCCATGGGCGCGCGTGCGAAGAACACACCAGAACTGCTAGCCCCAGCCGCCAGTGGCGCGATCCTGTCAACGCTCGCGACTGTCGTGGAAATGGCTGTTGTGCTGCTGGCGACGAGTGCGCAAACACTCGCTGCAATGGCTGGTGCCCTTCTTGCGTCCGGCGTGGCAGCAGCAGCATATGCGGCCGTGTTCACCTTTCAGGCGGCAGGAACACAAGTTGAGCGCGAGCCTGATCAGGGGCAGGCCTTCGATCTCGTCACAGCCGTTAAACTCGCCGGTGTGCTTGCTGCCGTCATCTTACTCTGCGCGGCCATGACGGCTTGGTACGGCAAGGCCGGCGTGGCCATTGCGTCTGCCATTGGTGGTTTTGCTGATACTCACGCGCCCGCTATTTCAGTTGGGCAGTTGGTGAACGCGAATAAGTTCAATCCAAGCGACGCAATAATGCCAATCCTGCTCGCCATGACGGCGAACACGATCACCAAAGCCGTTGTCGCATATAGTAGCGGTGGCACGGCTTATGCCCTGCGCGTGATCCCCGGACTAATTCTGGTGATTGCCGCCGCGTGGCTCGGCTCGATGGTTGGTCCCCTTTTGCGATGATATATATCAACGATGGTGTCACTCTTTATCGTCACTGTATTGTCAGAATGCGGTAACCGTCATCCAGGGGTTTTTATATGACCTACAAGACCATCCTCGTTCATATCAACAACGAGCGCCGCTCGCCTGGGTTGCTGCAAGCGGCCTCAACAATAGCCATGGCAAATCGGGCCCATCTCATCGCATTGTCGGTGACCCCGCCGGTCATCATTCCGCAAACGAGCGACATCGCCATCGCCGTGCCATCCATGATCGAAGCTCATCGCGACGCTTATCGCATCGAGGAAGCGCGCATGCGCTCAGCGTTCGAGAAAGCGACACAAGACTCCAGCGCCCTTGGCCAGTTCACCGCCGAATGGCGCAGCGTCGACAGTTACCACTTGGCCTCCGCCATCCAGATGATCTTGCCTATCGCCCGCGCCTCCGATCTCATTGTCGCCAGTCAGGCCGATAAGAACTGGGACGGCACCATGATGCTCGACTTCCCCGATAGCCTCGCAACCGATAGCGGCCGCCCGGTTCTCGTCATCCCCAACAAGCCCCACAAAGCGTTTGCAGCCAAGCGCATCCTGGTTGCCTGGAACGGCCGTCGCGAAGCAACGCGCGCCGTGTTCGATGCGCTCCCATTACTGCAAAAGGCCGACGAAGTGCGGGTCCTTTGGCTCGACCCGCGCGACGACAACAAGACCGCCGGCGATCTGCCCGCCGCCGACCTTTGCGCCACGCTCGCCCGGCATGGCGTCAAATGCGACGAAGCGGCGACACTTCTGCCCAGGTCGTCCGTTGGCGAAACATTGCTGACCGAAGCGACGAAGCTCGGGTGGGACATGCTGGTGATGGGCTGCTATGGCCACTCGCGCATCCGCGAGTTCATCCTAGGCGGCACGTCCCGTCATATCCTGTCTCACATGACCGTTCCCGTGCTCATGTCGCATTGATCGCCCTGTCCAGCCACTGCTGCCCCGGACGGCCCTTTGCCGATCCGGGGTCTTTGCTGGTTACTGATAGGTCAAGTCCTTACTTCAACGGTTCGTCATCCAGCGCCCGCCATGCGGCCCCTTCAAGATCGTCGAACTGCCCGCTGCGCAGCGACCAGAGGAAACCGGCAAGACCGACACCTCCAAGGGCCAGAGCAATCGGAATAAGCCAAGCGAGCGCTGTCATGCCAAATCCTTCACGGGTTCATGTCCTTCAACGGTTTGTGCCCGAGCCAAATCGCGTTTGCCGTGACGGTGATCGACGACACCGACATCGCGATTGCCGCAATCAGTGGCGTTACGACGCCCATCATCGCGAGCGGCACGAAGATGATGTTATACCCGATGGCAATAGCAAAATTCGCGATCGCAGCCTTGTGAGACGCCTTTGCGACAGCCAGAATTTCAACCAGCGGCCCGAGTTTGGCACCCTGGAAGATGACGTCGGAGGCCGTCTGGCTGATGTCAGTCGCAGTTGAAGGCGCAATCGAGGCATGGCCAGCCGCAAGTGCCGGCGCATCGTTGAGCCCATCGCCGACCATGAGCACGTGACGCCCAGCCGTCTTTAAGTCCTCGATTCGGGCCGCCTTCGCATCAGGCCGTAACTCGGCCTGCCAGTCCGCAATTCCACTCGCCGCCGCCGCAGCGGCCACAATCGGCTTGCGGTCGCCAGATAACAGCTCGATTTTGTAGGACCGTGCCAGCTTTGCAATCGTCGCGCTCGCATCCTCGCGAAGCGGATCGTCGAACCGGAACGCGACCGGCGCATCCCGACCCGACCGCAGCCACAATGCTGGCCGTCCTTCGTCTGCTTCGCCAACGCCGCAAAACGCAGCCGACCCGAGCTTGATCTCCACGCCGCCAACCATCGCCCGCAAGCCCGACCCCGCAATCTCCTCGACGCCTGCAATGGGCAGCGCCGTCACGCCCCGCGCAGCGCTCGCCCGCACGATGGCGCGCGAATACGGATGGCGGCTGTTGGCAGCCAACCCTGCCGCCGTGACTAGCGCGGCAGGCTCAACCGTGGAGCCGGATTCCAGACGCGGCTCGCCAAGCGTCAGCGTACCCGTTTTATCGAGAATAATCGTGTCGACCTCCGAAAGCCGCTCCAACCCATCCGGCGCCTTGACAATGATGCCGCGCTTGAACAGGCGTCCGATGGCGGCGACCTGTACCGCCGGAACCGCCAGCGCCAGCGCACACGGACACGTGATGATGAGCACTGCAATCGCAGCCGTCAGAGCTTTTTCCCAGCCGTGACCCACATACATCCAGGCGAGAAACGTCCCAAGCCCGAGAATATGCACGGCCGGCGCATAAAGCCGGGCTGCCCGGTCGGCAAGCCGCACATAGCGCCCGCGCGCTTGTTCTGCGGTGTGCATGAGCCGTGTGATCTCGGCCAAGAGCGTGTTTTCCTCGCACGCCGTCGCAACCGCTTCGATCGGCCCCGAGAGGTTGATCGTACCGGCATACAACCCGTCGCCCTCCGTCACTTTGCGTGGATGGGTCTCCCCGGTTATCAGGCTCTCATCCATCAAGGCGATGCCGCGCGATAGTCTGGCATCGACTGGCACGCGCTCTCCAGCCGCGATCAAAAGGGCCATCCCGGGCCGCACTTCGCGGGTGGCAATCCGCTCCGAAGTGCCGTCGGGTTTCACGATGGTCGTTGCTGGACTGACGAGTCCCAGCAGGTTTTCCGCCGCACTCGTCGCCTCGCGGCGCATCCGCTGATCGAGCACCCGCCCGATCAGCAGGAAGAACAGCAGCGACACGGCGGCGTCGAAATAGACCTGCTCGCTATGCACGGTCGTTTGATAGATGCTCATGCCGGTCGCCAGAAGCACGCCGAGCGAAATCGGCACGTCCATATTGACCCGCCCGTTCTTCAGCGCGGCAAAAGCCGACGAAAAGAACGGCACTCCGGCATAGGCAACCGCTGGAACGGCAATGGCAGCCGATAGCCAGTGCATCAGCGTTTGCAGCGAAGCGTCCATCTCACCCTGGCCCGCCCACACCGCGACGGATAACAGCATGATGTTGGCCGACGCAAATCCAGCAACCGCCAACCGTTTGACGAGGCCAGAATCGCGGTCGCCCGGTTCGGTGCCCGTGCCTTCGGGCGGCAACTCACGGGCTGGGTAGCCAGCGACCCGCAATGTCTCGATCAAGGGTTCTGAGGTGATCTTCGCATGGGGCTTGACCACGACGCTGACCCGCCGCGCCGAAAGATTTGCGCGCGCCGAGACCACATCGGGAACGTCTGTAAGCGCAGTCTCGACCTTGCGGATACAGTTTCCGCAGTTCATGTTCTCGACCATCAACGTGATCACGCTGCCATGCGCGGCAGGGGTGCTGGTAGCCGACACAGCCTTTGCGGGGGGCGCCGGGGTGCTGGTCAAAAGTCTTACGGCGTCAGCCATAGCCTTTTCCTCAAACGGTAAAGCGGTTCGCCATCGTTGCCCGCAACCAGTGTTGCTGCCGCAGCGAACACCCAGCCGCCCGAGCCGAGCGCGGCACCATTGGCTTCGTATTGACCCGGCTGCGTTTCGGCAAACGTCAGCTGCCGGTCTTCGGCGTCGGAGGCAGGCCGTCCAATCGTCGCCGTCACTTTGAGATTGGTTACGGGCTGATTGTCGAACGCCTTGAAGATCAGTTTGGCATGACCTTCGCGGCCGACGTCCACATCGACATTCCATCTGAGGTCGGCTTGCCGCTCGTCGGCAGCGATACGCTTATTGTAAGCCAGACCCTTACGATATGGCTCCTTCGATACGACGCCAGTGTAGGTCGTGGTCGCCACGAATGCGAAATAGAAATTCACGGCAAAGATGATGCCAAAGAACCCGACCAGCGTCATCAAGACGGTGCGGCCAGTCAACTCTCGCGCCGGTTTGGGTGTTCCGAGACGTTCGGGGGGTAAGTTCATATCTTTCATGTTACCGCTCCGGCATCTGGAAGTTGATGGTTCTCGCACTTTCATCGCCGCTCGCGATATCTTTCAACAAGAGTTTGAACGAAGCCGAGCGGCTGGCAATCTTGTCGACTTCGGCGCGCGGCAGGCTGACCAGCAAGCGCACTTCGCGAACCGTATCAGTCGGCACCCTTAAGATCGCGCCTTTGCTTGCATCCGAACCAACCACGCTGATGGTAGCACCCGGCAGGCCGGCCACAGAAATTTGCATGTCGCGTGGTTCATGCCGCTTGTTCAGCAGCTTGACGGTATAGGCGTTGCGCACGCCGCCGTCCGTCAACTGGACGTAGGGCGGATTGCGATCATGTAGTGCGTTGATTTCGACCAGCGGACGATAGTGCCACGCGGTTAGCAAGATCGCAGTAACCAGAGCCAGTACACCAGAATAGAGGATTGTGCGGGGGCGCACGATCTGGAACGGCTCATGTTTTCCGCAAGCGTTCGCTTCTTGCTTGGCAACGGTGTCATAAGCAATGAGCCCCTGCGGCCGCCCGACCTTCGTCATAACGTCGTTGCAGGCGTCGATGCACAAAGCGCACTGGATGCACTCGAGCTGCGACCCATCGCGGATGTCGATCCCAGCCGGGCAGACGACCACGCAGGCGTTGCAGTCGACACAGTCCCCGCGACCCTCCCAAGTATCGCCCTTCTTGTGCGGCCCCCGCGGCTCGCCCCGCTCGGTGCGATAGCCAACGAGCAGCGTATGCCGGTCCGTCATCGCAGCTTGGATGCGCGGCCAGGGGCACATGTATGTGCAGACCTGTTCGCGCGACAGCCCGCCGAAAACGTACGTTGTGGCGGCGAAGATGCCGAGAAACATATAGGCATAGTAGGGTGCCGTGCCGGTCATAAGTTCACGCGCAAGCGTGGGTGCGTCGCGGAAGTAAAACACCAGCGCGCCGCCCGTCAGCAAGCCGACTGCCATCCACGAGAGATGCGTCATCAACCGCCGGTAAATCTTGATGGGAACCCAGCCCATCTTATCGAGCTTGAGCCGCTCATTGCGGTCGCCTTGCCAGAACCGCTCCAGCGAGATCATCAAGTCGGTCCAAACCGTCTGCGGACAAGCGTATCCGCACCAGACGCGACCAGCCACCGCCGTGAACAGGAACAGCGCAAGCGCCGACACGATCAGCAGCCCGGTAATATAATAGAATTCCTGTGGCCAGATTTCGAGGAAGAACGCAAAATAGCGATTGTTCTCAAGGTCGATCAGCACCGCTTGATTGGGCAGGTCCGGCCCGCGATCCCAACGCACCCACGGCAGCAGATAATAGATGCCGAGCGTGACAATCATCACCGCCCACTTCAAGCTGCGGAATGTTCCCTTGGCCCGCTTGGGGTGGATCGCAATACGCCCGACGTAGGATAGCCGGTTCGGCCGCGCAGCCTTGCTGTTAACAGGCTTGACGTCGTAGCGCGTGGATCCGGGAGAAGCGTGCTCCGGTGACGTGTGGATGAAATCGTCGGGCTTGAGTGCGGTCATGCGCTAAGCCTAGCCTCCTTGAAGAGCAATACAAGGCGGCCCTCGGACGGGTCGCCATTAATCCTGCCAGGACTTCAGATCGTCAACGGTGCGATAGCATTGCCGATTCAGATACCCCTATCGCGAGTGACCCGCCGGTCCTTGGGCCGGCATCAATGCCGTCCACCAAGCCAGTAAGCGCGAGATCACGCCTGGACGTGCCGCACGTTCGTCGATCAGTAGGGTTGCGGCGTTGCTCGCGCCCTGATCGAGATCAATGTTTCGAGTGCCTGCGGCGAGTGTGCACGATGTCATGGGTGCAGCAGCAGCGGCAGCATCGGCTTCAGCCTCAGCCTGGGCTTGAGCGCACGCAATGGCCAAACCGGTTCCACAGCAGCACATGGGGGTTGGATGCCTTCTATTGGAAGTGCTGGACGAGGCGAACGGGAAAGAAAAAAGGTTCCGGCCTTGGCGGGCCGGAACCTCGTCAGGCGTGCGGTTATTGCTTCCCGCCACCCAAGCTGTGGATGTAGACCGCGAGCGACTTGACCGTGGTTTTGTCGAGACGGTCGGCCCAGGCGGGCATCATGCCGCCGCGGCCATTTTCAATCGTGGTGCGGATCGACTTGGCGTCGTTGCCATAGAGTGAGATGGCATCGGTCAAGTTTGGTGCCCCCATTTCAGGGAGACCCTTACCGTCAGGCCCATGACACGAGACGCACTGTTCAGCAAAGATCGTCTTACCTTTGGCAACCTTGGCGGCATCGCCGCCCGGCTTGGTAAGGCTCGACACGTACTCGACCGATGCGTCGATCTCGTCCGGCTTCAGGATCTTATCGACCCCAAAACGTGGCATCTGACTGACGCGCGTGTCCTTATGGTCGGAACGGATTCCGTACATAATGGTCTTTTCAATGTCTTCGACCGTGCCGCCCCACAACCAGTCGTCGTCGTTAAGGTTGGGGTAGCTGATCGCGCCTTGAGCACCGCGGCCGTGGCACGGAGCGCAGTTGGTCTGAAACGATGCCGATCCGGCAGCCGTTGCAAAGCGCAGCAGTTCGGGGTTCTTTCGAACCTCGCCCAGCGGCGATGCTTCAAGCTGCTTGCGGAATGCGTCCTGGCCAGTTCGTGCAGCCGACACGGCTGCTGCCACGTTCGCGCGTTCGCTGTAATTCAGCGAACCTTTTGTGTAGCCGGTCATGGTCGGCCAGGCTGGATAGAAATACCAGAACCCGAACGCCCACAGGATACACGCATAGAACGTCCACAGCCACCAGCGCGGCAAGGGGTTGTTCAGTTCGCGTATGTCGTCGTCCCAGACATGTGAGGTCGTCTCGATGCCGGAGACTTCGTCGATGTGCTTTTTACTCATTTCTTGCCCCCGGCATTTGAGTTCCCATCCAGGTCGAGCGCTTGCAGGTCCAGAGCTTGCCGCTGGGCTTCCTCGAATACCGGCCCATTGCTGGGCCAGAGTGCGTACACGAGGACGGCAGCAAACATCGCAATAAACATCAACAGCGACGTCACTTGGCTGAAGGTCGCAACAGTTTCATAAGTCATTGTGCTCTCCTCAGCGCAGGTTCGGACCGCTGGCGTCGAAGGTCGTGAAGTCGACCATCTGACCAAGGATCTGCAGGTAAGCGATCAAGGCGTCCATCTCGCTCGGATCGGTGCCAGGCTTGCCGTCGAACTTGCCGACTTTGGCCTTGGGATACCGTTTGAGCAGCTCGCGTGCCCCTTTGCTGTCGGGATCAATCTGGGCAGCAACGTCCGCTTTGACGTTTGCAATCATGTCGGGAGTGTAGGGAACTCCGACCGTCTGCAACGTCTTGGTACGATCGGCGATATCGCTCGTATCAAGCTTGGTCGTCGCCAGCCAGGGATAACCCGGCATGATGCTTTCGGGCACGAGGGCGCGCGGGTTGATCAGGTGATCGGCCTGCCATTGGTCGGAGTACTTGCCACCGACGCGGGCCAAGTCCGGCCCGGTCCGCTTCGAGCCCCACTGGAACGGATGATCGTACATGCTTTCCGCGGCGAGGCTGTAGTGGCCGTAGCGTTCGACTTCGTCGCGCAGCGTGCGGATCATCTGAGAGTGGCAGTTATAGCAGCCCTCGCGGATGTAGATATCCCGCCCGGCTTGCTCGAGTGGTGTGTAGGGCCGCATGCCCTTCACTTTTTCGATTGTGCTCTCGACCCAATAGAGTGGGGCGATCTGCACAAGTCCGCCGATCGACACCATCAATAGAATGCCGACAAGCAAGATGATTGAGTTCTTTTCAAAGATACCGTGGTTCATGATCATCTTCTCTCAATTCACTGGAGCAAGCCGGAGCTCGGGAGCAGCGGCAACGCGCGGCTGGTCGGCGAGGTCGGTGATTGCGTCACCGCGGATCGTGCGCCAGACGTTGTAAGCCATGATGAGCGAGCCAACGATAAACAGCAGGCCGCCGACGGCACGGATCACGTAGTAGGGCTTCATCGCTTCCACTGTTTCGATGAACGAGTACTGGAGGAAGCCGAGCTTGTCGTACGCACGCCACATCAGACCCTGCGTGATACCCGAGACCCACATCGCGGTGATGTAGAGCAAGATACCGATGGTCGAGAGCCAGAAGTGCCACTCGACCAACTTGATCGAATAGAGACCTTCGCGGCGCCAAATCCAGGGAACGAGGCAGTAGATCGTGCCGAAGGAGACCATGGCAACCCAGCCAAGCGCACCCGAGTGAACGTGACCGATGGTCCAGTCCGTGTAGTGCGAAAGCGAGTTGACCGAGCGGATGCTCATCAGCGGGCCTTCGAACGTCGACATGCCGTAGAAGGCGACCGAGACGACCAGCAGGCGGACCACAGGGTCGGTACGGAGTTTGTCCCAGGCGCCCGAAAGCGTCATGAGGCCGTTGATCATGCCGCCCCAGGACGGCATCCACAGCATGATCGAGAAGGTCATGCCGAGTGTCTGCGCCCAATCGGGTAGTGCGGTGTAGTGCAGATGGTGCGGACCAGCCCAGATGTAGAGGAAGATCAGTGTCCAGAAGTGAACGATCGACAACCGGTACGAGTAGACCGGACGTTCGACGCGCTTAGGAATGAAGTAGTACATCATCCCGAGGAACGCTGCGGTGAGGAAGAAGCCGACGGCGTTGTGTCCATACCACCATTGCGTCATCGCATCCTGAACGCCGGCATAGGCGATGTAGCTCTTCGTGCCGAGGAGGCTGACCGGAAGAGTTGCGTTGTTGACAAGGTGCAACATCGCGACGGTCACGATGAACGCCAGGAAGAACCAGTTGGCGACGTAGATGTGCGGCTCGCGGCGCTTGGCCAGAGTGGCCAGGAACACGAGCAGGTAGGTGACCCAGATGATCGTCAGGAAAAGGTCGGCGTACCACTCGGGCTCAGCGTATTCTTTGCCTTGCGTGACGCCGAGAAGGTAACCCGTGCCCGCGACTGCAATAAACAGCTGATACCCTAAAATGACAAACCAAGGCGACCAGCGACCGGCGAGCCGGGCGTGACCGGTGCGCTGAACGATGTAGAAGCTCGAAGCGAGCAGCACGTTGCCGCCGAAGGCAAAAATCACAGCCGACGTATGCAGCGGCCGCAAGCGGCCGAAACTGATCCACGGCAGATCGAAGTTCAATGCTGGTATCGCAAGCTGCCAAGCGAGAATATCGCCGACAAGAAATCCGGCAATGCCCCAGAAAATGGAAGCGATGACGGCCACTTTGATCGGGCCGTCATTGTAGGTGGTGGAAACCTCGGTCTTCCCAAATCCAGTGGAAAAGACCCAAGCGACCCAGAGCCCGGCGGCAGCCGCCAGGAGTATTGCGTGAAACGCCATGGCGTTGTCGCGAGTTTGCATCGCGACGTAAATGCCGACCGCCGCGGCAACTAATCCGCCGACGATGGCCATCATGTCGGCGAAGGTATTCCGCTCGACAGCAGTATTCGGCATGAATGCTCCCCGTTTTTTGAGAGGTTGGTCGTAAGGTGCGCAAAAAATGCGCGGCTGCCTAACGGGCGTATCGCGCCCGGCAGACTGACGTTCATCAAATCCTTATGAGGGGGAGCGTCGTTGATGCACGTCAACCAGCGGTGGCCGCAACGTGGCTTTGTGGTCGCAGCAAGGCAGTAATGTGACAGTAAGGTGCACGGCGACTTGCCGCCGCTGCGAAGGAATTCAAGTTGCGGGAGCGAGCGGGGGTAAGGCGATTGACTTCAACATGATCAGACGGTTAGGCCAGTCGTCCTTCATCGGATGGTTTCCGGGAGAGCCCGGACCGCGACGATGGGACGTGTGGTATTGCGGTGAGGGTTGTGACCTAAACGCTTCATTCGCCCAATTGATGAAGGGCAAGTGCGTGATGCTGTATCGATGAGAACGTAAGATTCTAGGCGCGTGATGCGTTGCCATCTGCGTTTGGGCTAACACGGTTTAACCAGGCGAGCCATGAAGCTCGCGCAAGAGCGGTGGCCAATGAACTTTTATCTGCCGATCGCCGAAACCGCCGCGAACATATTTGTTTACGTCGGCATGGGTGCGGCAGTCGGTTTCCTCTCCGGCATGTTCGGCGTCGGTGGTGGCTTCCTCATCACGCCTCTGCTGATGCTGACGGGCATTCCCTCCGCCGTCGCCGTTGGTACAGGTTCGGCCCAAGTCGTCGCCTCCTCGGTCTCGGGCACCATCGCTCAGTACCGCCGCAACAATGTCGATTTTAAAATGGGGTTTGTGCTGTTCTTTGGTGGGCTGATTGGCGCAGTTCTGGGTGTGCAGCTTGTGAGCGTTCTGCGTAAAGCCGGTCAGTTCGACCTATTCGTTTCCTTGAGCTATGTGTTCTTTCTAGGCACGGTGGGCACGTTGATGCTCATCGAGAGCGTGTCGGCACTCCGCAAGGTTAAAGCTGGCACGCAGCCCAAGCGTGATCGCGGACATGAGGGCTGGATTCACGCGCTGCCGGGCAAAATGCGCTTCCACCGTTCCAAGCTCTACATGAGCGTTATACCGCCGCTGGGCATTGGTGCCTTTGTCGGTCTCTTGTCGGCGGTCATGGGGGTTGGCGGCGGCTTCATTATGGTTCCTGCCATGATTTATCTGATGAAGATGCCGACCAATGTCGTCATCGGTACATCCTTGTTCCAAATCGGCTGTGTCACGGCTGTCACCACCGTTCTGCAGTCTGTCAGCAACCAAAACGTCGATATTGTCCTGGCCTTTCTGCTGATGATTGGTGCCGTGGTCGGCGCGGAATTTGGCGCATCCGCTGGCCAGCATTTGCGGGGCGAACAACTGCGCTTCCTGTTGGCCGCCATCGTCCTCCTTGTGTCCGGGCGCATTGCCTACGACCTCATCGCGCCCCCAGCCGAGCTGTACTCCACTGTCTTCCGCAAGGGAGGGCCGTGATGATGGGTAAACTATCTAGCGTGGTGCTCGCGTTCGGCCTGACCGCAATGGTTGCCACCGCAGCGTTGTCGCAAGACGCCCCCAAAGATTCCGCCACTCCGCTCCCGGCGAAAGCCGCCAATCCGCTCGCGGCAAAAGCGGACACGGCAGAACGCGCTGCTGCCACGGCGGCAGGACCGCAGCCGGGCGCGGCTGCACCGGCAAGCCCGGCCACCACCTATCGCCTCGAAACCGATGTTTCGATGCGCGCCATTCCCATCGACGTGCGCTTTTCAGGTGCCCGTCTCGTGATGTTTGGATCTGCGACCACAATCGGCCCTCCACCCGTCGATGCTGGCCCTGTCGACGTGGTTGCAATCATTCAGGGCGCGCCATCCCGCCTGACGGTGCGGCGCAAGAGCAACGTGTGGGGGCTTTGGCTGAACACGCGCAGCATCGAGTTCGACCAGGCCCCGCGCTATTACGCTGTCGTTTCAACCCGCCCGTTGGAGGCCGTTGCCAAGACCGAAGTTCTCACCGAATACGGCATCGGTTTCGAGCAGGTGCCAATCACCGCCTCGCTAACCAATATCTCCGATGTAACGGCAATACAACTCGACGAATTCCGCGAGGCCGCCATTCACCTGGGCATCAAGCAGAAGCAATATGTCCGGCAGGATGGCGGCATCATCTTCGTCGGAAAAAGCCTGTTCCGGGGCCAGATCGACCTGCCTGCCACCGTGCCCGTTGGCCAATTGGATGTCAGCGTCTTTCTATTTCGCGGCGGCAAGGTCGTTGCACGTCACGAAAACCGTGTGACGCTGGCCCGTCAGGGCTTTGAAAACTTCACCTACGAATTCGCCCACCGTCAACCGCTATTCTACGGGCTTGCAACCGTCGCCCTGGCAACCCTCATCGGCCTCGCCTCCTCCTACGTTGTCAGCTTGAGACGCCGGTGAGGGATGATATTCCGCGATCAGGTCTGTTGCGTCATTGATCTATAGCGCATTGTGCTATATATTGAATGGAAGAAGGGGCAGGCGTGCGGATCTACAAGACAAAGGGCTTTGCGCGGTTTGCCCGGCAGGAGAGGATTGGAGACGAAGCGCTCTGTGACGCGATTAGCCGTGTTGAGCGAGGATTGGTGGATGCCGACCTCGGAGGCGGGGTGATCAAGCAGCGGATTCCCAGAAAGGGTCAGGGGCGATCTGGTGGTTTCCGCACCATCGTCCTGTACCGGATCAAGGATCGGGCGGTGTTCGTCGATGGCTTCGCCAAGAGCAGTCAGGACAACATCGACGGCGATGACCTTGAACTGTTCCGCGAGTTGGCTGCGGATTTCTTGAGCTACGACGGCAAGCAGATAGGCAAGCTGATCAAGGCTGGTGCCTGGATCGAGGTGGAGTGTGATGGCGATCAACCCTAAAAGCAGGATAGCCCGGGTGGTCCACGAAGCTGCAACCGGCGCGCACAAGGCAGGTGCCATGGACAAGGCGACCATGCGCAAGTTCGATGTGCTCTGCCTTGCAGAGGTCCCAAACCTCTCACCGAAGGACATTTTGGCCCTGCGCGAACGGGAGAATGTGAGCCAAGCCGTGTTGGCCCGGTATCTCAACGTGACGACCGGCCTGATCAGCCAATGGGAACGCGGCGAACGCCGCCCCAGCGGTCCCGCCTTAACGCTTCTTTCTCTCATCAAACGCAAAGGACTCGAGGTCTTGGCGGGCTGAAAATTCATAATTGACGGAATTTACAATAACTTGGTGGATATGAACCCAATTATTACCATTGCATCGGGTGTCACGCTTGGGCTTATTTTCACTGCTATTCTTGTGATGGCGGCTATTGCTGCCTATCGACAGTGGGTCCGAAATCAGAAACGAGCAATATACGTCGCCAAGCTAATATTGAGCGGAAGCATGCTTGCTGGGCTTCTATTCGTTGCTGGAAGCTATGCATATGACGAGTATAGGCTATGGAGCTTGAGAAGGCAGCATACGAGTCAGGTGGACGACACCCGAGAGTGGTGCAAAGCCCGTAAGGGGCAAATAATAGAAGAATTTACAAGGTCGTCTACTCAATAATCACTGCAAGATCAGGCGTTTGAATTGTTCTATCCGCACGATATTAAAAAATGGAATATCGGCACGTTGCAAAGTGCTATTCAAGATCTGGGGCGGGTTCAATTGAATTCAAGTGGCCAGATGGCATTGTGCAGTTATCTGGGTGCAGTGGACCGAGAGGAAATCGAGAATGCCATTGCCATAAAGTGCAGAATTCAAGGAGTGTTCGACTCAGCGCAGAAAGCTAGTTGCATGGCTACGCGAGATCCAAAGCCGACTGAGTGTCTGCGATTCCGCCTAAAGCTCGAAGAATTCATTAAGAAGTAGTGAGAATATGAAAACCCCCGCCCCCATCATCTCGACCGGCTACTGGCTGCTGAAATCCGAACCCGACGCCTTCTCGTGGGACCAGCAGAAGTCGCGCGGCGCGAAGGGCGAGCCGTGGACCGGGGTGCGCAATTACCTCGCCCGCAACAACATGCGCGCCATGAACAAGGGCGACCTCGCTTTCTTTTACCACTCCAACGATGGGCTAGAGATCGTCGGCGTCGTCCGCATCATCGCCAATGCCCATCCCGACCCGTCAGACGGCACCGGCAAATGGGACTGCGTCGACGTCGAAGCGGTGTGCGACCTCCCCCGGCCCGTCTCACTCGCGCAAGTCAAGCAAACCCCGGCCCTTGCCGAAATGGCCCTCGTCAAATCCATGCGCCTGTCCGTCCAGCCCGTCCGCCCCTCTGAATGGAAACTGATCTGCAAAATGAGCGGGCTGGATCAAAAGAAGCTCAAGATCAAATCATTTTGCTAACGCGAGAATTTCGGCAAACCAAGGCAATCCACGGACACTGTCAAGGTCAGTATCCTTTTCAAGAAAGCTGCGTTCCGGAAGTAAGTCATATTCATCTGCTCGAAGTAGATATCTGCGACATTCTTCGAGTTGGCCAGTGTAAGCTCTAATGCAGGCAAGTGGGTAACTGCCAATTCCTGGAGAAAATTCGTCACACGCCATCAACCTAGAATCAGCCTGCTTGAGTAACTCCTGCCGCTTGGACCCATCCGTTTCGCGTGCTAAGGCCAAAAGTACTGCTCCCCAATTGTTGAGCGCATTTTCGTGAAATGGCTCAATCTCAAGCGCGGCCTCAAGTCTAGTGCGAGCTTCCAGGAGTAAGTTCTCACCATCGGCTCCTTTTAAAATAACGCCCATTCGCCCCAGCACATTTCCCAGGTTCTGAAGAGCGTTCACATGTTGAGGGACAAGAGACAGAGCAGCCTCATACTTAATTCGAGCTTCTCCGAGTAGTTGAAGCGACGCTGTGCCCGATTCGCGGAGAGCCATGTCGGAGAGAACCGTGCCCCAGTTATTTAGGGCTTCGTGCGGATCTGGAACTAGGTTAATCGCGCGCTCGTATCCTTCTATTGCGACTCGGAACAAGCGCGGTGCATCGTCAAGACTCCCCTTAGCGACATCGCCTGCAATATCAGCTCGCTCAACTTCATCCCAATACGCGGCCCGAATGAGTGCCGGGTTCGGGGTGTTTGATCTTTGAGCGGTCTCAACTCGCAGTTGTTCAGCATCGCCCTGAATCTGCAATGTTTCAACGCGACGTCCTTCGCTGAATTCAGTGTCGTGATAAGTCTTCATTAGCGCCATGTTCTCGCGCCAGCTTTTCAGAATGTCGTCGGTATCCTTACTGGTTACAGGAAAATCAGCAACAGGACGCATGCCATCCAGTAAATGCCCAATCGGATCGTGAAAGACCTTTGGTGTCCAGTTCATCTCTTTGCGCCGCGCCACTTCCTGCACCAAGTCGAGTAAAAACCGATCCGCATCCGCGCCGCCGACAAAATGCGCGTAGGGTTTCCCAGTAAGGAAATCGGAAACCGTCTGAGAGGGCGTTTCAGCGATGTCAACCCAGTAAAGCCGGGTGTGGTCATCGTACGCGGAAGAAAGCGCATCCACCACGCCGTCACTATGACCGGAATATCCAATGACAACTAGTAGCCGGTTTTGGATGCTGGCCGTAATGACCGGTTTTAGTTTGGAGACGTGTGCCGCAGTATCCCCGCCCGCATTGAGTTGCACAAAGCCTGAACTCTGCCCGTGCAGGTGTATAATTGCAGGCTCGGCGAGATCCTTGACGTTGCTTGCCGGCGCTGCGCCAAAATCGTAAATAGCCGGATAAAGCCCCAGTAAACCGCACGCACGAGCCAGCACCGGGTCGAAATTAACCGACATGACCCGCCCGACATACCGTTCGGCCATTAAGCTTGCCAACGCGATATGACCCCAGTTCAACTTGGCCTTGTCTATGTGAGGTTTCAACATGGCCCGGCGTTGCTTTGGCGTCAGCTTTGACATCATCGCGCCGTACGCGCCCGGTTGGTTTGGCGCAATTCCTTGGCATAGGTTAGGAAAAGTCTTGATTGCATGTATGACAAGCGCAGGCGCAAGGGGGATGCCTGCGGTGACCGACAACCCTGCACCGATCAAAAAGGTGGCAGCCTCATCACTGGCACTTTGCGCACATAAGTCGTCCGCGATTTGTTTGACGGCATTGTCTCTGGTCGTCTGCTTGTCTTGCCGTCTAGACATTCTGCCCCCTGCCGTGCCCCGACTCGAATAATGGTCGCTCAAAGAGCATTGCATGATCCAGGGTTTCTCCTCAAACGTCTTTGAATGCAGGTTCGGGTCCGCAGAAAGAACTTCTGGCCTAGAATACGTTGGCCAGCTATGGCACCCCCATGATGCTCAACGCTCCCGCCTTTATCCGTGCTAACACCCGCGTTCTGACGCCACCTCTCGTGCCTGAAATCCGCTTGCACCTCGCTGAGGAGAGCGTGCCGATCTGGCAAAAGACGGAGGAGGAGCTGGGGCAAATGAACGTCCCGCCGCCGTATTGGGCATTCGCCTGGGCGGGCGGGCAGGCACTCGCGCGCTACATCCTCGACAATCCCGCGCTATTCAAAGACCAGCGCGTGCTCGATCTTGGTGCAGGCTCGGGCCTCACGGCCATCGCCGCCATGAAGGCAGGTGCCGCCCACGTCCTCGCTGCCGATATCGACGCAATCGCGCTTGAAGCGACCACCATCAACGCCGCCGAAAACGCCGTATCCGTCGATACCACTGCGCAAGACCTGCTCACAGCCCCCCCGGCCGACTTCGACGTCATCCTGGTCGGCGATCTATTCTACGAACGCCAGTTGGCTGATGCGGTGCTGGTCTTCATCGAGACCGCCGCGAAGGCCGGTGCTCTGGTCCTGATCGGCGACCCGCAGCGCAACTATTTCCCCAAAGGCCGCTTCACGCTCGCCGCCGAGTACCAAGTCGCCGTGACCCGCGAACTCGAGGACGCTCTCATCAAGAAGACCGCAGTCTGGCGGGTGTAGCTGCGCATTGCCCGATAATTTGTAATCCTCGGGCGTGACCCACGGCTGTACTGCGATGGGTTGGCACGCAACTTCAGCCGTGCCTTGCCGGCAGGACACGCAATTCCCTACCACTGATTTCCCGGACAAGTGCGCCCTCCCGCGCTGCGCTGATCCGGGACCTTTACCACTCTCATGCAGGTGAAGGCCCCGGACCGGCCAAGTGCAGGGGCCGTCCGGGGAAACAATGGGGCGACATAAAATTAAACCGAACCGGCGTGGGACAAGCCCGAGGACGACAATAGTTGGGGCGAAAGCCTCAGTTCCCAAACAGCCCGTTGAGCACGTCGCCGAGGCTGGCTTCCTGCTTGACCGGCTGCGCACCCTTCTTGGGCTTCGGTGCTTGCGCCACCGGTTCGGAGCCGCTCGCCGCCGCTGGGTCTTCAAGGCGCACGGGTTTGCCCGCCAGTGCGGACGCGAGCTTGGAGTCATGGCCATACAAGTCCGCGAACGTCCGCAACTTGCCATCCTCATCGACGCGCGCGGTGAAATAGCCGACATGCACCGGGAACGGACGCTCCATCTTCACTTCCTGCGAACCGCCAGCGAGCGCGCTGCCGACCTTCTCAGCCGACCATCCGCGATCTTCGGCGAGGATCACTTCGGCGAGGCGGCGCGGATTGTTCACGCGCATGCAACCGTG
The DNA here is from genome assembly GCA_040080145.1 of Hyphomicrobiaceae bacterium. Taxonomy (GTDB): domain Bacteria; phylum Pseudomonadota; class Alphaproteobacteria; order Rhizobiales; family Hyphomicrobiaceae; genus JANXVY01. The sequence continues at coordinate 13,328 of JBEBJA010000108.1, read as the reverse complement.
GCTGAACGCCCGGACGCTCTGCGAGAACAGATCGCGTTGTGGTGTGTCGTGCATGTAGATGTCGTGACGGTTGGGGAAGCGGAACTTGACGACGCCGAGCACGTTGGTGCCGCCTGCTGGCTGAATGAACGAGTAGGCGCGAGGGTCGGCTTTGGTCCAGTCGATCTGGCTGGCGTCCACCACCCGACCGTTCTGGCTGACCCGGAGGTTATGCTTCTTCAGCACGCGGGTGTCCGAAACCGTTGGTCCTAACCCGAAGAAGCTGTCTTCAGAGGCGGTCTTGCGCTTCAGCGACGGCAGAATTTCCTTGAGCTTGATACTGTCGGGAACGCCCCACTCGGGGTGGAAGATAACGAACTGCATGTTGGCGGAGAACAGGGACGTCGGCGTATTCGTCTTGCCGACAATGATCTTCTCCTGATGAATGATCTGGCCGTCTTTGAACACGCGCGTGGTCATTTCGGGCACATTGTTGAGAATGTGGAACCGGCCCATGTCGACGGGCATCCAGCGCCACCGTTCCATGTTGAGCGCGATCCGCTCGACCTCCTTGGCCGGGTCGGCGGCAGCCTGTTTCTTCTTTGCGTCGCCGCCGTTCAAGGCGGTGCGCGTGGCAGCCGAGATGATGCCGTTGACCTTGAGTCCGCGCTCTTCCTGAAACGCTTTGACGGCCGCGACGAGCGGCTTGTCATAAGTCGTTTCGCTGCCAGCCGTCGCGGCAACGCCCAGATGCGTACGGATCAGCGCGATGTCGTCATGCTTGGCACCCGGTTTGATGTCGGGACCAGCCGCCAGTGCCAGCTTTGCAGGTTCAGAAGCCGCTTCAGCCTTATGTGGTCCGCCGTGCAGCGCTTTGACAAGCGCCTCATGCAGCTTCTGGAATTGCGGATGCTGGGGATGCAGCCCTTCGAGATACACGTCCGGCTTGGCGGCCGTCGCAATACCGGTCAACACAGCCGCCGGATTGGCAAACGTGCCGCGAAGGTCGTTGAATCGGCTGAGCGACGACGGGTCGACCCGGCCACCACTTGCCTGGCGCGCATATTTCAGAATTGCAGTTGCCAGCTGAATTTCCACGTCGGCAAGCGCTGCCGTATCAGCCCCAGCAGAAATGGTGGGCAGCACGAACGCTTTGGCATCAAGGCCCCAGTCGTTAGCGCGGCGCAGAGCCGTCATGACGGATTGAGCGGGAGCGGTGAACTGGCCGTCCTTGGTCCACACCGGCCCCTGCGTACGTGCCGCATAAAAGGCGACGAGTGCGGCCATGTCGGCCTTGTCGACACCAGCGATTGGCTTGGCAAGGCGTTCGCGGACGGCAAGTTCGACAGGATCGGTGACGGGTGCGATAACGGCGGGCGCTGCCGTGACGATAGGCGCGGGCGGAGGCGGCGGTTCGGCGGCAACGGCAGCCGGTGTTTCCCCCGGCGTCAACTGCTCGACTGACGGCGCAACGGGTACAGCCATAGCCGGACTTTCAACGGCGGCGACGGCGACCGGCGTTGACGAAGGTGCAACGGCCTCAACCGCAGCAGGGGAGGCAGGCGCAGCATTCTGCGCAATCGCCATCGGCACGGCGACCCATAGCGCAATCGCACTGCTCGTCAACACAGCCCCTAAACGGCGCAAGGCAAAATCACACGGCATCAATCTATTCTCCAGCAAATGGTGCGCAAACTTAGTTAAGTCCGGGACGTTCCGCCAGTAGAATGCGTGACGAACATCCTCGGTATGCGAATTTTTGGCAGGCTGTGGCCGCGTCTGCTAGTCGAGCGCTTCGCAACATCGCTCGCTATCCTATTGAACTGTCAGCTCCAGCGGTTCCGTGGCCGGTTCCCCGGCCTCAAAGCCCTGTGCGACAAGCCGTCCCTGGGCCGCATCCGCAACCATGATGAGGCGCGTATGCGAATTGAGGACCGGCCACTTCGCCCATGAAAAATCCGGGTCCAGCTTGGCTTCAAGACCGGGCATCATGGCCGCGCGGCCCTTGCTGTCGACCCCGCGTGACCGACCCCGCCAGACGTAACTGCCCGGCGTCTCCGGTTGCCAATGGTTCGCAGCGACCGCCTCGCCCTCATAAATGCGCGCCGCCGTCTCCGTCCGCTCGATCACGCAGGTCTCGTCCGCATGGAGGCCAGCCAGCGAAAAAATCGCCGGCGCTGCGATGGGGGCTGTGGCTAAAATCTCTTTGGCTTCGGCAAAGCTCTGCGCGGTATCGAATGCCCGCCGCATGACGTGCGCCGCCGTTGGATGCGGTGTCTGCCATAGCTTGGCGCGGCCCACGACCCAGTCGACCGGCATTATCCCAGCCGTGAACCGCATCGGCGCCTGATTAAGAGCACCGGAAAACCGCCCCGGCGCCATGCCTTGGATTACGCCGGTATATCCAGGCCAAGTCAGTGTCACATACCGCCCGGCGGGACCAGCGACCCGGGCCGCCATCACGTAGCGGCCTAGCCCCGAAGTCCGCCAGTCCAGTACGCGAACCAGCCGTGCTGTGTCGCCGTCCTCGGCCGGCTTGACGATGCAGGTGCACGCCCATTCGTAATGCACCGACAGAAAATGCGTACCCGGTCGGCCAATTTGCCGTGCGACCTCGTCGATCTCGCCGAGGTGCGCGTTATCCCATTTGACGAGCCACCGCCGCGACACGGCATCGAGCATGCTGAGCGCCCTGGCCGGTATCCGGTGGGTCGCCGCATCAAACAGCAGGTGCGCGCGTTGCGGGTCCGCAGTGAGCGTTTCAAGCGGAAACGAAGCACCCGTGTCGAGCACCGGAATTGCCGGCTTCGATGTCCTGCTTCGCGTAAGGTGACTTCGCTTGTCGGTAGCGCTGATCATACAACCCAATCTCGTGAGGCAGGCGGCCATCGGCAAAGCCGCCACAAAGTTCGAAAGCTGACGGCTCTTCTGTCATCTTCGATTGACAACTTTGAGGCGCGCAGCGATAAGACGTCCGCGTGGTAGCGAAAGTTGCCGCGTTCAATGCGCTGTCCGAGGCTCAGGTCAGGGTCAAACCAGACCATCCCAAAGTCCGCTCCGGTTTCGATCGGTTGCGGCGCCACAGGGCGCGGTAACATTTCGTTCGTGATAATCCATCGAGATTGCGCGAGACGAAAGCAATGAAGGATTATCCCATGTACGCTGTCATCAAGACAGGCGGAAAGCAGTACCGCGTCGCCAAGGACGAGCTTCTCGAAATCGAGCGCTTGCCGGGCGAACAGGGTGCAACCATCGAATTCGGCGAAGTGCTGATGCTCGGCGGTGAAGGTGCAGCCACCACGATTGGCGCGCCGTTCATCAAAGGTGCCAAGGTCACCGCAGAACTCGTTGATCAGACCCGCGGCCCCAAGCTGATCGCCTTCAAGAAGCGCCGTCGTAAAAATTCGCGCCGCCGGAAGGGTCACCGTCAAGACCTGTCGCTGGTCCGCATCACGTCCATCACCGGCGCTTGAGCCGCCTTTTGTCCCCTTCGCGCAGCCAATTTTAGGCGAGCGCAGACTAACGGAGATTAACCCATGGCACAGAAAAAGGCCGGCGGCTCTACCAAGAACGGCCGCGATAGCCACAGTCAGCGACTGGGCATCAAGGTTTACGGCAGCGAGCACGTCATTTCCGGCAACATCATTTGCCGCCAGCGCGGCACGCAATGGCACCCGGGCACCGGCGTCGGCATGGGCAAGGATCACACGATCTTCGCCGTCGTCGAAGGCACCGTCGAGTTCAAGCACCGCGCCAACGGCCGCATCTACATCAACGTGAACCCGATTGCTGCCCCGGCCACCCTCAAAGCCGCCGAATAACCAGTCAGGCCGCGATCTAAATGCAGGGGGAGACGGTCAGCCGTCTCCCCCTTTTGTGTTGGAAAATAAGTGAGTTAGCTTGATCGGCCCATGAGCCTCGCCCTTGCAACGCCCCGCCTGCATCTAACCTACGAACCCGACATCGAAACCCTCGAATGGATCGGTGGCGGGCGCTGTGGCGTTTATTACATGTGGTTTGAGTCAAGGTCGGTAGGCGCAATCAGTATGACCAGTGTATCGCGAGCAAACGGCGAGATCGGCTACGAGATGGAGCCTGGCTTTCACGGCCTCGGTTTCGCGACCGAAGCCCTTGCCGCCGTGGTCCAAGCGGCCCATGTGCATCACGGCTTTACGGTGCTGTCGGCCCAAGCCTACGCCGAAAACACGGCCTCTCGCCGCGTGCTTGAAAAAACAGGATTTTTGCCCGTCTCCGCCCGCCTGAATTGGTGCGAGTCCGCAGGACTCCCCTTGGCGGTCGTCAAGTATCGCCGTCTCACGAACGGGGTGAACCCATGAACCAGATCGTGATCGACTGCGGCCCGCTGAGTTTGGTTTGGATTCCAAATCTCGTCGCACCTTTGTCAAACCGGATCAAAGTTGGTGCATTCGAAATGCGCTGCGGCGCAAAGCCGGTCGGAAGGGTCAGTTTCGTCGGAACGCGCCCCCCGCATGCCGTCATCGGCTATGAGGTTCTATCTGAATTTCGTGGTCGCGGGTTTGCAAGCAGCGCCGTAGCAGCGGTCCTCGCAGTTGCGCCAACTTTTGGCTTTAGCGTACTAACGGCGCAGTGCCGGTCAAACAATGCGCACTCGCGCCGCGTGCTGGAAAAATCCGGCTTTATCTTGAGTTCATCGGTTCCCTTCTCGACCAATGGACGCGACAAGTCGCTCCTCTTCATGGTCTACCAGTGGATCGCCACCTCTCCCGCCCATTCGACCGAATGCAGTGTTTCCCCTGAAAGTCATCTAAAATGAAATTCCTCGACCAAGCCAAGATCTACATCCGCTCCGGCGACGGCGGGAACGGCTGCGTCGCGTTTCGTCGCGAGAAATACATCGAGTTCGGCGGCCCGTTCGGCGGTGACGGCGGCAAGGGCGGCGACGTCTACGTCGAATGCGTCGACAATCTCAATACCCTGATCGATTACCGCTATCAGCAGCACTACAAGGCCAAGAGCGGCGAAAACGGCATGGGCAAAAACCGCACTGGCGCGGGCGGCACCGATTGCACGATCAAGGTTCCGCCCGGCACTGAAGTCTACGCTGAAGACGGTGAAACGCTGCTCGCAGACCTCGTCAACGTCGGCGACCGCGTGATGCTGGCTCAGGGCGGCAACGGCGGCTTCGGCAATATGCGCTTCAAGTCAGCCACCAATCAGGCCCCCTATCACGCCAACGCCGGTCTTCCCGGCCTGGAAATGACCATCTGGCTCCGGCTGAAACTGATCGCCGATGCCGGTCTCATCGGCCTGCCGAATGCCGGCAAATCGACGTTCCTCGCAACCGTCACGCAGGCGCGCCCCAAGATTGCGAACTACCCCTTCACCACGCTGCATCCGAACTTGGGTGTCGTTGAGGCTGGCGATACCTCGTTTGTGCTCGCCGACATTCCCGGTCTCATCGAAGGTGCGAACGAAGGCGCAGGCCTCGGCGTCCGGTTCTTAGGACACATCGAACGCTGCCGCGTGCTGCTCCATCTGGTCGATGCAACAGAAGCCGACGTCGCCGAAGCGTACAAAACCGTCCGCCGTGAATTGAAGGCCTACGGCGCGGAAATCGAAAAAAAGAAGGAAATCGTGGCGCTGTCGAAATGCGATTCGCTTCCCGAAGAGGCGATCGCTGAAAAAATCGAAGCCCTGAAAAAAGCCTGCCGTAAAAAGCCGCTGGTTTTGTCGGCCGTGTCAGGCGCGGGAGTCAAAGAAGCGCTCTTTGCATTGACTCGCGAAATCACCCGCCAGGACGACATCGACGACGCTCAATCCGGCAACGAAAAACAACCCTGGACGCCTTGAAATCCCTCTCCCATTGTCTTCAATGGGGAGAGGGCTGTCCGCAGCGCGTAAGCGCCACCACTCCGCAGCCGGGCTTGACCCGGCTATCCAGGAGCCGCACGGACAGGCCATTGTCTGGGGCACTATTTCCGGTCTGATCGCGTCTCGATGATTTCCAAACCATAGCGCAGCCGCAGGCCAATCAGCGCCGCTTGGGTCCGGTTGTCGACATTCAGGGCGCGCAAAATTTCCGAAACATAAGCCTTCACAGTCGCCATGCTCACACGCAGACGAGCCGCGATTTCCTTGTTTGAATGCCCATCGGTGAGTAGTTCCATCACGGTCAGGCAGCGATCCGACATTTCCGCCCGCGCCGCTGCGCAGTGTTCGAAAACGGAATTCGGCGCGGATTGATGCACGGTTGTCGCTTTTGCTGAATGGATAGCGGCGTGGATCGTCATCGCGAAATGCCTTTCGTATCTGTCAATCGGTATTCCGCCAATAACGCTAATCCCGGTCGAAAGACTATTGTGGTTTCCCGCAAGCAAGTCCGCGCTGGCTGGCCTGCCTCCGGTCTGGAACTGGCTCCGCCGTTAACCGTCCCTGGCATGGTTTATGCGATAATGACCGGAAATGCGCCGCACTCTCCCAAAGGTGTCCCGAAATGGCATTCAATCAATCCCCTGCCACGGTCTTGGCCGACATCATGGCCCCGGATCGCAACAGTTTTGGCGTTATCCGGCTGGCAATGGCGCTCGCAGTGCTCGTGTCGCATTCCTTCTATTTCGTGACCGCCAACCCGTTGTCTGAGCCGCTCGTTGCCATCACCGGCCATTCGCTGGGTGAGCATGCAGTCCAAGTCTTCTTTTTCCTGAGCGGTATTCTCGTCACGCAAAGCATTCTCAAAAGTGCCAGCGTCGCCGATTTCGCAGCCGCCCGAGCCCTGCGCATTTTCCCCGGCCTCGCTGTCTGCGTGCTCGCAACTGCATTATTGCTTGGACCCATCGTGAGCAGTTTGAGCCCCGCGGCCTATTTCGCCGATGGGCGTCTGATCCAATACGTCACCAAAACCCTGTTCCTGACCACCGGCGCAGCCCCCCTTCCAGGGACCTTCCTTGAGGTTCCCGCCGCAGGCCTCGTGAACATGTCGCTGTGGACGTTGAAATACGAAGTCCTGTGTTACGTCGCCCTTGCTGTTGCCGCCGCCGCAGGTGCCTTCGTCCCGCGGTATCGTGGATGGACTATTGGTGCCCTGGCCATCATCGTCTTCAGCGTTTTTCTGAAATCCCCCTCAGCAGCGCACGATTACACCCAGCTCGACAACATCCGCTATTTCACTCTCTACTTCTCGACCGGCGTTCTGGCCTGCCTTGTCAAAGACCGCCTCGTCATCGACGTTCGAATCCTCGCATGTCTCGCCGCCCTCTTCGCCGCTGCCATCGGCACGCGCTGCGCTGAACTGACATGTGCGCTCTTCTTAGGCTACGCGACCCTTTGCGTCGCCCGCATCAACTTTGGTCCGCTTCGCCGCTGGACCCAATCGACCGACCTTTCGTTCGGCGTTTACATTTACGCCGCCCCCATTCAGCAAACACTCCTGAGCACGTTCCCCAATCTTTCGCCTCTCGAACTCACCGGCCTTGCAGCCGTGCTCGCGCTGATAGCCGCCTACGTGTCGTGGGAACGCGTCGAAAAACGCAGCCTGCGCGCCCGCCGCCCACTTGTCGCAGCCCTTCATGCCAGCGTGCGGCGAAGTCCTCGGGTCGCTGTTGCCGCCCGCGTAGTTCAGGACTGATCTGGGATCAGGCAATGCCCGCGTGACCGCCCTCAGCCATACGGCGCAATTGCATGCGATAGGCGTGGTGAGATTGCCCTTCATCCAACAGTCGGACGAGGGTGATGGTGTCGTCGAACTTCGCGCCGGTCATCGTCTACTTCCCAAACAGCTTCCCAAATCCCTTCAGCTTTTCCTGCACCTTGCCCATCAGCGTACCCCGGTCGGTCAGCCGTTCGTAGGCGCTTTCGCGGTCGAGCGTCACGCGATACTTGGCCGTGTTGGCCGTATCCCCGTCGAGCATCTCCCGCCGTTCGTCTTTGCTGAGCGGCCCAAGGCGCGCCATCGGCGGCCGGATCAGCGTCTTCTGCACCATCGACGGTTCGCCCTTGTTGTGCAGCACGGAGACCAGCGCCTCACCGACCTGCAGCTCCTGGATCGTACGCTCGGTGTCGAACGACGGATTGGGCCGGAAGGTTTCGGCGGATGCCCGGATCGCCTTCTGTTCGCGCGGCGTGAACGCGCGCAACGCATGCTGAATCCGGTTCCCCAACTGCGCCGACACGCGGTCCGGCACATCGGCGGGGCTCTGAGTGACGTAATACACCCCGACGCCCTTGGAACGGATCAACCGTGTCACCCGCTCGATCTGGTCGAGCACGGCCTTGGGCGCATCGTTGAACAGTAGATGCGCTTCGTCAAACAGAAACACGAGCTTAGGCTTATCCAGATCGCCGACTTCCGGCAGCGTCTCGAACAGCTCCGCCAGCATCCACAGCAGGAACGTCGCGTAGAGGCGCGGATTGTTCGTCAGCTTTTCAGCCGCTAAGATGTTGACCACGCCCCGCCCGTCAGGGGCGAGCTTGATGAAGTCCGATAATTCGAGTGCCGGTTCGCCAAAGAACGAGTTCGCGCCCTGCTCTTCGAGTACCAGCAGCCGCCGTTGCAGCACGCCGACCGTCTGCGGCGAGATGTTGCCATACTTGGCCCGCAATTCCCCGGCCCGCTTGCCCATTTCCTCGATCACGATCCGCAGGTCCTTGAGGTCGAGGATCAGCATATTCTTGTCGCCGGCCTTGCGCTCGTCTTCGGCCCAACGAAACGCGATATTGAGCACGCCCTCCTGCGGCTCCGACAAGTCCATCAGCCGGGACAGCAGCAGCGGACCCATTTCCTGAACTGTGGCGCGAACCGGATGCCCCTGCTCGCCGAAGATGTCCCAGAACACGGCTGGGAACGACGTGTTGCCATAGACGTCCAAGTTCATGTCTTTCAGCCGCTGCTCGATGCGCGCAGTGCGCGTCCCAACGGCTGCAATGCCCGAGAGATCGCCCTTGATGTCGGCGGCAAACACCGGCACGCCGGCCGCCGAAAACCCTTCGGCCAAAACCTGCAGCGTGACCGTCTTGCCCGTGCCCGTCGCACCCGTGATGAGCCCGTGCCGGTTGGCCAGCTTCAGCTCGATGGCTTCGGCTGCCATATCTGGCCGACCTGGGTTCGAAATCCCGATCAGGATCGCGCCGTCCTGCACGTAGTCGCGCCCGTGATCGGCACCGTTAGGATTTTGATCGGTCATCGTCGAATCGCCTCGCGTTATCTCAAGCTGCCGTGATGACATGCGCTTAAGGCGTTTGCAAACGCATGGTTGCCTATGCTCTTTGCTTTTCCAGACAAGAACGAAGGCGTTCTTGTTTGGAAGTACGACGCTCGCGCCGGGCCACCTTGTGGCCATGCCCTGCGGGCCAAAATTCGCGCGCAGGGTTGCCTCGCCGCAGGCGATCCTTCAGATCGACGCGGCCGCGCGCAAGTATCGAGAGCGCGACTTTTAGTTTAGATGCCGCAATTGCGAACGCCCGCTATAAAGCTTTCAGCACACACGTCCCAGCCGCAGGAAACGACAAAAAATGAACGACGAGACAGCGCCGCACAAACTCGCAACCGGTTTCGAGGCACCCTCCGTCGAGCAATGGCGCGCGCTGGTCGACAAGGCCCTCAAAGGCGGCGATTTTGAAAAGCGGCTCGTTGTCCGCACCTCCGACGGCCTGCGCATCCCGCCACTCTACACGAACGCCGATGCCCGCACCGATGCCGGCCTGCCCGGTGCCGCTCCCTTCACGCGAGGAACCCACGCCCATGTCGAGGGCTTTGGCTGGCACATCCAGACCCTGATCGACGACGGCGACGCCGCCAGCGCCAATCGCGCCATCCTCGCCGACCTCGAAGGCGGCTCGAACGGCATTATGTTGCAGACGGCAGCCCCCGGCCAAAGCGGCGTCGCAATACCCTCGTCGAGCGACATGGCGCAGGCGCTCGCAGGCGTCGACCTCGACCTCGCCAGCGTCGAGCTGAAAAGCGGCCTTGCTGGTCTCGATGCCGCAAAGCACCTCGTGGACGCCCTGCCAGCCCTTGGCGGCACCGCAGGCAAACGCATGCTCGCGCTGAACCTCGATCCCATCGGCAAGCTCGCCCGTTACGGCACCACCATCCGCCCCACAGTGGAAGCCCTCGCCGGTGCCATTGCGCTCGCCAAGACCGTACGCGCCGCCGAACCAAATGCGCGCACAATCCTGGTCGATGCCACCGTTGCCCATGAAGCAGGTGCGAGCGAAGGCCAGGAACTGGCCGTGCTCGCCTCGACATTGGTCGCCTACCTGCGCGCCTTCGAGATTGACGGCGTCAAGCCCGCCGATGCACTGCCCCAGATCGCAGTGCATCTCTCAGCCGATGCCGACGTCTTCCTGAGCACCGCCAAGTTGCGTGCTGCCCGCACCGTGATCGCCCGCATTGCGGAAAGCTGCGGCGCAGCAGATGCCGCCAGCAAAGTCCGGTTCACCGCCATCACGTCGGCCCGGATGATGACGCGGCGCGACCCCTGGACCAACATGCTGCGCACGACAGCCGCCACGGCCGGCGCAGCCTTCGGCGGTGCCGATCAGATCCTCGTCCTGCCCTTCTCCTACGCGCTGGGTGCCTCCGATGCCTTCGCCCGCCGCATCGCCCGCAATACCCAGATCGTGGCGCAGGAAGAATGCGGCCTTGGCCGCACCATCGACCCCGCTGGCGGCTCCTGGTACGTCGAGCAGGCCACCGCAGAGTTGGCTAACAAGGCCTGGAGTATCTTCCAGGAAATCGAAGCCGAAGGCGGCATGGTCGCCGCCCTCACAAGTGGCCTGATCCAAGACCAGATCGCAGCGGTGGCCGTTCAGCGCGCCAAGACCATTGCAACCGGAAAGTATGAACTGACCGGCGTCTCGGCGTTCCCGCTCCTTGGGCCGGACGGCGTAACGGTTCAGGCCCGCGCGGCGGCAGCCCCCATCCCCGGCCTGCAGTCCGTGAAGCCGTTGGCCCCCGTGCGCCTCGCGGCAGCCTTCGAAGCCCTGCGCGACAAAGCCGATGCCGCAGCCGTCAAGCCCGTCGTATTCCTGGCAAGCCTCGGCACCATCGCCGATCACACCGGCCGCTCCACCTGGATGAAAAACGTCCTCGCCAGCGGCGGCATCTCCTGCGTCGCTTCCGATGGCTTCGAGACCCCCGAAGCCGCCGTCGCCGCCTTCAAAACATCGGGCTGCAAGGTCGCTGTGATCGCCTCTTCGGACGCCCTGTACGCCACCCACGCCGAAGCCACCGCACGCGGCCTCAAGTCGGCAGGCGCCCACAAAGTCGCCCTCGCAGGCCGCCCCGGCGACAAAGAACAAGCCTACAAAGACGCCGGCGTCGACCGCTTCATCTTCGCAGGTCTTGATATGGTCGCCACCCTGTCCGCGCTCCAGGCGGCGCTGGTGTAATCCGGGGACGGTAAGCAAGGAGCCGGCCATTGAAGTCCCGCCCCCTCAACGTCACCCCGGCGAAGGCCGGGACCCAGACAACCATCAATTTGCTCCGAATTATCCCCAAGCAATACGCATGCTTAGGCCCCGGCCTTCGCCGGGGTGACGGAATGTGGCCGATGGGATTCCTCTGTCGTGTAGACAGGTTAGACCGCTCGTTTTTAAGGGAAGCTAATCAAGATCTTCATTTTGATGAGCTGCGGAAAATAGGTTTGCAGCGCGATACCGAGGCCATAGAGCATGGCGATCAAAATTATGAGCGCGGGGATCGCTGCAAATACGCACTTGATGAAAAAGCCCATCAGCGAAAAAAACGGCACCTTAAAGCGCGTGACGGTCGCAGCCTTAGTCTCGAACGCCTCTGGCTCGTAGGACGGCGCAGGTTCGGCCGCATAAATCGACGGCTGAGCAACGGGGCTGGTGCTGCTGCGGTCCCACCCGGTCCGCTCGGCGGATTGGACACTGCGTGCCTGCATTTCACGGGCAGCGCGCTCACGGCTCTCACGCTCGCGGCGCAAGGTGCGCGGCAGATCATCTGTCTGGTCGGTCAGCGGCGGATATTGGCCGTCACTCATCTTCAATCTCCTGCCCGCGGCGAATTCTGTCGTATGCTCTGCCGTATGCCGTAAATTCGGGCAATTGCCGCGATTTTAGTGCAGGCGTGCGTGCCGATTCATGTACCGCATCGTGAACGCTATTGCTATTTTGCGCCATGAATTTGGCGGGGAACAAATAATGACAGACATCAAAAGCCTGATCCGTACGATTCCGGACTATCCAAAGCCCGGAATTATGTTTCGCGACGTCACGACGCTGATGGGCCACCCGGCCGGCTTCAAGGCGTCGATAGACCAACTCGTCGAACCGTTTGTGGGCAAAGTCGACGTGGTGGCAGGCATCGAGGCGCGGGGGTTCATCTTTGGCGGAGCAGTGGCCGAAAAACTCGGCTGCGGCTTCATCCCCATCCGTAAGAAGGGCAAGCTGCCCTGGACCACCATCGGCCAGCACTACACGCTGGAGTACGGCGTCGATACCATCGAGATCCATCTGGATGCGGTCACCCACGGTCAACGCGTCTTGATCGTCGACGATCTGATTGCAACGGGTGGCACCGCAGAAGCGGCCGTCCTGCTGGTCCGTCGCGCCGGTGGCGTGGTCGCTGGCTGCGCTTTCGTCATCGACCTGCCTGAGTTGGGCGGAGCTAAGTTATTGTCGAAGTTGGGAATATCGGCGCATTCCCTTGTCGCATTCGAAGGGCATTGAGGGCAGATGAGCAGTGAAGACAAGCGCGACGTCACCGTCACCGAACTGATCCCGCTGCTGCGGGTCTGGCAGCATGCCAAGGACAAGCCGGTTTCGTGTCCTGTCTGCGGGACCGGCACCCTCACCATCATCGACCGTTCCGCGCGCCCGCACCGTGAATGGTACGTCCTCTCCTGCTCGTCCTGCGGCTTCGACAAAACCGTCGGCGTCTCCCTCTGGTCCGGCGGCGGGGCATGACATTCGACTGGCACTACGAACGCGATGAACGACGACGGACGATAAGCTGCTTTGTCGATGAACTGAGCGTGCGCTGCAATCGCTCCGCCGAGCTACTGGAGAAGCAAGGGCTAGTGGCCTCCGACTTTCCAAGAACCGACGTTTTCGTTCAATGGGAGGACGGTTCGAACGCCCGCATCAGACATGCGTTTCTTGTCCGCCGCCCGGATGGCCTCCTGGTCGGCATTTTTAGCGAGCATTGCGGTTACTTCATCATTCAGTCTGCGACACTGGAAAGTATCAAAGAGGTTCCCCACGACGCATGACACGCTTGCTTGGGCGTCGTGCCATGTCCCGCGACGAAAAGTTGGCGCGCCCCATACGCGCTAAAATAAGCCCTTACTTTCTTCTCCCCCTGGGGAGAAGATGCCCGAAGGGCAGATGAGGGGTGCCTTCAC
>JBEBJA010000077.1:0-66520 GCA_040080145.1 Hyphomicrobiaceae bacterium | reverse complement strand
GATCTGCGTGCGCTTAAGGGCGCACTTGTCCGGGAAAACAGTGGGAGGGGAATCCGTATCCAGGCCAGCCATTCAAACCGGAAGTTCCCGAAGCTACAATCATTGTCCGGCGACGAGCAAAAAACGGGAACCGGACAGCCGTGGGCTGGTCCCACGGTTGTCCGGGTTATTTCGTTCCGCCTCCACTGTTTCCCCGGGCGGCCCCAGCACTTGGCCGATCCGGGGCCTTTACCTGCACATGAGAGTGGTAAAGGTCCCGGCTCAGCGTGTGCAAGACGGCGCACGTGACAGCAGAAATGGCGGTGGGTTCCCCCTTCCCTTTTTGTGCACAAGTATGCCGGGCTGCTCATTACTTAAGCGTCCCCACCATCATCACGACGTCGCGCAGACTTATCACGCCCTTGCGAGGCCGCGCTGTCCTCTGCAAAGCCCGGTTGCACTTCGGCAATCGCTTCGAACGCTGCTCCCGATCCGCCTCGCGCGCCAAGCGCCGCAGCTCCCGCAACCCCAACCGCTCTGCACGCGCGACCAACTGATTTCGCAACTTGCATATACGAACATACGAAGTGGACATGACTTGGTGCTTGATGAAAACGTGAGAGGGCGGAGCGTGCGTCACCGCACGGGTAGTCCGAAGGGGGTAGGAAGCGAGTGAGACACGCCCGTCGTGGCGAAGCCACGCGCTGCGTGGACGCAGGATTTGTTCGCATACCCGCAGCGTTTAACAGTCGCTGACCTGGGAGTTTCACCCAGGCGGGTGCGGCGAGCGTCTGGATCGTCCGTCGCGTACGGCACCCCAGACCTGCATCCCGCAACCGCCAATCCGTGCGCCACCGGTTGACGCCCCTCGTCGCTGCGAGACGCGATCAATGTAACGGCGAACCAAGAGCGCGGGGATAACTTTCCCCCTCCTCGTACTTCATAGGGAGAGAGTTCGTTGCCTCCTGCCGCGCGGCGGATTCGCGCGCGAGCAGCCTCCAGCTGCAACGCCGGGCGCGAAAGCCAGCTTTGAAGTACCGGTCCAACGATGCCTTACAGCCCGTCAGTCCCACCAGTCCGGCTGCACCGGACGATAGACGCGCCGCCGGACGCTACTGACCTGCGGGCTCGGGCTCGACTGGCTGAAGAGACCGAAAAACCCGCCGCCGCCGTCCCACGTCTTGACGCTTGAGGGCGGGTCAACGACCGTGGGCTTGCGGGTTATGAATCCGCCCTGGGGCTGGTTGCTGAGCACGGTTACAAACTCAGTGCGATAGTTGGTCTCAAGGCTCAGCGGCTCGTCCGATACGACGATGGATGACCGCGGCAGTGCGGTCAACGCGATCCGATCCAGCACATCCTTCGGGATGGTAATGCGGTCGAGAGCATTCTGCGCGTCGTCGCCTTTGTCGATCGTGACTGCGGTCCAGCGAAGGCCCGAATCGCTCCGAGCCATTGCCGTGAACACATGCGTGCCGATTGGCCTTTCAGGATTGCTGATCGTGATTGGAACCTCGATGGTCGAATCGAAGATTTCGCCGCCGTCCGCCCAGGGCTTGCGGGTATTCCGCCGCACGTACAGCTTCTTCGTTGCGCGGCTGATGTAAACCGACACGGGCTCAAGGGCGAGCTTTGCTTCGGTTGCAGCTTTTGCAGTACGAACCCGTCTGTCGGCGGCAGCCTTAGCGGCCTCCTTCGTTCTAACCGCAGCGTCGGACTTCGATGCCGCATCGGCCCGTGCGGCATCGAGCTGCGATCCAACTGTTGCAGCTTTTGCAGCCGCCTTGACCTGCCGTTCTTCGGCACGCGCCTTGATCTCCTCGGTCTTTGCAGCAGCAATCGCCTTACCGGCAGCTACAAGCTCTGCGTCAGCCTTGGGCTTGAGCCCTTCGAGCTTGCGCAGCGCAGCCTTCGACGATGCCGCATCGCGGGCAGCAGCAGCTGCTGCCTTCTTCGCCTCATCGGCCAGTTTGGCGGCCTCCTCTGCCTCGCGTGCAGACGCCTCGGCCCGCACAGGTGCCGCAGCGATGGCCTTCGGGTCAGGCACTGGCAGCGCTGCGTGAGCAAATGAGGCGGGAATTGCCTCATGCGGCGATACGATCACCCGCATCCCGATCCGCGTCTTGTCAAACAACTCTTCCGCAAAGTTGAACGGCATCCGCACGCAGCCGTGCGAAGCGGCATACCCCGGCAACGGCCCACCGTGCAGCGCGATGCCGTTCCAGGTGAGACGCTGCATGTGCGGCATCGAGGCATCGTCATAAAGATTTGAGCGGTGCTCTGCGTTCTTTTGAACCACGGCAAAGACCCCGGCTGGCGTCTCGCGTCCCGTGGTGCCGGTTGATACAGGTGCGCTCATGATCCAACCGTCTGCGTCGTAAACAACGACTTGCTGCGTCTTGATCGACACGATCGCCAGGATTGGCTCCCCGGCATCGCGAGGCGCAGTCATGACGACCGGGGCCGACGAGCGCGACTTTTTCACATTCGCACTGGCGGTCCCAATCGGCAGCGCTCCAAATGCTGCAACGGTCGCGATGCCAGCAAACATCAAGCGCCGCAGAGTGGCGTCCGTCATCATAAAATTTCCCAAGCCATGCCCCCGGTTAACGCTCGTGTCCTAAATGCGATGTTCGCCAGATGTCGAGACATGACCTTTAGCGAAGTTCGGCATCATCAGCGACACCAGAATGAATGATGTACGGGTGTGATGAGATCGAGGCGTTCATTTCAACGAGTGCGGCAAATCCGGCCGAACGGCTCGATCGACACGCTGGTTTGTGATTGCTGCGACCCAGTGTCAAATCGCCATTCCGCCATGTGTTGCCACCACGTCAACTTTGGCCGCCTATGTTGCGCAAGTCACCCACCGGACATCACGCCACGCCTTGCCGATTTGCCCCTGCCACACTTGCCGCCTAAGTTCATCCGCGTGCGGTCGCTGGAGGACTCGGGCATTGGCTAAAGCAAAACGGATCAACCTCGCCTTACAAGGCGGGGGCGCGCACGGCGCGTTCACCTGGGGCGTGCTTGACGCGCTGCTGGAACAGTCCGGCATTGAGATCGGCTGGGTCAGCGCAGCCAGCGCCGGAGCCGTCAATGCGGTGGCGCTCGCCGCTGGCATGGCCGAAGGCGGACGCGAGGGCGGACGCGCCAAACTCGCCGAGGTCTGGCAAGCTGTCCACAAGGCCGCCGTCCCCGACTTCGTACGGCTGAATCCGTTCCTGTCGAGCCTCAGCAACGTGTCGGCGGCCTCCGGCGTGGGCCGGATGTTCTCGCCCTATCAGTTCAATCCGATGGGCTTTGACCCATTGCGGCGATTGCTAACCGAAACAATCGACTTCGCCAAACTCCGCGCCGCCTCGCCCATCGAACTGCTGATCGCGGCAACCGAAGTTTCCACGGGCAGGGCACGCCATTTCCGCCGCGACGAGATGACGGTCGACGCCGTCCTCGCCTCTGCCTGCCTGCCAACGCTCCATCATGCTGTGGAGATCGAAGGACGGGCCTATTGGGACGGCGGGTTTTCCGCAAATCCCGAATTGGTGAAGCTGGCGCTCACTAGCCCGGTAGACGATACGCTGATTGTGCTGCTCAATCCGACCTCGAAATCCGGCGTCCCAACCTCGTCGCTCGAAATCGCCGCCGAAACCGGACGCTTGACCTTCAACGCCCCGCTCATGCGCGACATCGAGATCATAGAAGCCGTGCGCGAGGCCGAAGGCGGCTGGCTCCAACGCCGCTTCAAGCGTCCCTCGCGCTTGGCCCCGCTGGTCACGCATCGCTTCCACCTGATCGACGCCGGCCGTCACACGGCGGCACTGCCCGCTGGCAGCAAGCTCAAGCCCGACTGGGCGCTGTTCACCTACCTGCATCACGCCGGCCGCAGCGAAACTCTGAAGTGGCTGGACGCCAACGCCGCCAGCATCGGCCGCCGCTCCAGCGTTGATCTCAAGGCGCGCTTTCTGAGCCCAACACCGCGATTTGCCGTGCCGCTTCCCCCGCCCGCTCCCTCCATCAATGTCCCGAACGAACCGCCCGCTAGCCCGGCGGCACCAGCCGCGCATACCCCTCGCTGATCGTGTCGCACAGCAAGGTCTTGTACTGCGCATGCACCGGATTGCCCGGCAGGATCGTCCCCAACACCATCCCAGCCTCGTCACGCTTGGCATAGACGATCGGCGTCGCTACCGGCACGTAGTTCGCCCGATGTTTATTCAGCGTGGTGATAAGCCCCCGCATAAGCCCGTCGCGATCCAATTGCGACACCACGATCATCCGCATCGCGCCCTTGGTCAGCGACACCAAATGAATGAACGACGACGACGCCGGCACGTACAGCCGCCCGCGATGCGAGTAGGGCGCGTCGGGGCGGTCACGCTCCTGAAACAGCAGACTAGGCCACTCGTCGTCCCAGGTGATCTCCGTGCGGTAAGCGACGATGGCTTCCGGGTTGGTGAAGTCGGGCCGCAGCGTCAAATAATGCCCGAGGTAATGATCGACGGCAGCGCGGGTGTAAGCACCCATGTAAACCGGCGCGACCATCCCGCCTGTCGCATAGCGCTCCAGTGTGTCGCGTCCAGTATCCAGCGCTGGAACGGCTGATTGGGCGACACTGCCATGCCAATTGTCCCGCACGTCCTCGTAGTCGAGGCCCAGATACGTGCAAACGTCGAACAGCGTCTGATCGCGCACCGAGCGGCCACCCAGCAGATTCTGGACCGTCTTCTCATGACAGTCGGCGGCGTCGGCCAGTTGCGCCTGAGTGAGCTTCTTTTCGATCATCGCCGTGCGGATCTGCTGAATAGCCTTCCCGCGCTGATCGACGGGAATAGGCACAATCAATTTGGGCTGTTGCTTCATGCAAACCTGCGGTCGGTGAAAAACGCATTTACCGGAAAATACCGGAATTTTCCGTTTCCGCCACAGCAGACAGCCAAACTGGTTGCTGAATTATCCCAAAACCGGTGGCTTCCAGCCGTAGAGCCAGTCATAGCGGCTCATCAGGCGCGGCGCGGGGATTGCCTTCATGGCGAGGTTACGCGCAAACGCGGATGGACCGCTCATGTGATAAACCGCGCCATTGCGCCGGGCACCCGTAGCAACCTTTGCTGCGCGCTTCATCCGCAGCTTGGCATAGGCCTCAAACGCTGCCGGAACATCTTCGGACTGCTTGGCGACGCAGGCAGCGAGCGCCACGGCGTCTTCCAGCGCCAGAACGCCACCAGAGGCGAGGAACGGTAACACCGGATGCGCCGCATCACCCAGCAGCGTCACAGACCCATTCGACCAGCGCGCCAGCGGCGGCACATTGAACAAACTCCAGGTCTTCCAACCCCGACCCTCCGCCAGAAACGCGACAACCTCTGGCGAGAGGTGATTGACCCGGCCGAGTAGGTCGTCACGGTCGGCATCTTTGGCCCAGCCTTCGCTTGATGCCGTCTGCGGCAGGATCACGACCGCCGCCGTCTCTGACCCGCCATACACGGGATAGTGCACCACATGCGCGCGCGGCGCGAGCCAAAGCCCGACGGCATTGGCCTGGAAGGCCGATGGAACCTCGGAGCCATCTATGACCGTACGATACGCACTCCAACCGGCATATGGCATATCAACGCGATCAGCGACGTAGCTCCGCACCTTCGACCACAGCCCATCCGCGCCGATAACAGCCGTGCCCGTCGCAACCTTACCTTCCGTCGAAATCAGGCGAATGCCATCGGGGGCAGCTTCGAGACGGTCGACCTGAAATCCCGTCTCGATCAAAATGGCAGGCTCGCGTTGCGCAGCACTCAGCAGGCAGGCATGAAGATCAGCCCGGTGAATGGTCCAATATGGCGCGCCGAAACGGGCGTTGATGGCATCGCCAAGAGGAAGGACCGCCAAAGCGCTCCCACGCTGGCCGTCAAAGACCCGGATTTCATCTGGCGAGCCAACCTTTGCCGCGAGCGAGGCAGCAACACCGATGGCGCGCAGGGATGCAACCCCGTTTGGACCGATCTGAATCCCCGCACCGGCCTCGCCAAACACCGGCTTGCGCTCAAGAACCCGCGATCTGATCCCGCACTTGGCCAGCGCCAACGCCACCGCCAAGCCGCCGATCCCGCCACCGGCAATCAACATCGGCCGGCTCGGCCGCGCCGTGATGGCCACTTACAAAACGACGCTGACGAGGCAGTTCTTCGGGTCGGTTTCGTCGGCGTGAAGGCGGGCGTCGTGAACGTACAAGGTCGAACAATAAGGACACAGGATCTGCGCGTCCGCGCCCATGTCGAGATACACATGCGGATGATCGAAGGGCGCGCGCGCACCCATGCACTGCAACTCCTTGACGCCAACTGAGATTTTTTCGGAGCCGGAATCGTTGGCGAGATGGGGTACGGCGTGAGCAGCCATCTGAAAGACCTTAGCATTGGAAAAATGTGACGATGCGAGCAGCATAGCCGCGGTAGGTTGGAAATGATAGGACCACAGCATCGCAGCAAGGGGACATGAATGCCGGTTTTCTCATCAAAGGGTGTCGAAATTGCCTATCTCGACGCGCCCAGCCCCATCCCTGAAAGCAACAAATTGCCCGTGTTGCTGATCCACGGATTTGCGTCAAACCTCAATACCAATTGGGTTTCCACCGGCTGGGTCCGGGTTCTCAACCAAGCCGGCCACCGGGTCATCGCGTTCGACAACCGCGGCCACGGGGCAAGCCAAAAGTTGTATGGCATTGAGGACTACGGCGCACCGTTGATGGCCGAAGATGGCCTCCGCTTGCTCGATCACTTGGGGATCCAGCGCGCTCACGTCATGGGCTATTCCATGGGCGCCCGGATCTCCGCGTTTCTCGTTCTGCGCCACCCTGAGCGCGTTGCGAGCGTCGTATTCGGCGGCCTTGGCGTCAACATGGTGCGCGGTTTGGCGTCACGAGGCGATTCCATCGCCGAAGCCCTCGAAGCGCCGAGCCTCGCCGATGTTACTGACCCGGGCGGACGGGTGTTCCGCACCTTCGCGGAGCAGACCAAGAGCGACCTGCTGGCCTTGGCCGCGTGCATGCGATCCGCGCGCGAGCCGATTACCGTCGCGGCCATCAGCCAAGTCCAGCGACCAGTCATGGTCGCTGTCGGTACCGATGATGTGGTGGCAGGCTCCGGCAGCGAACTTGCCGCACTGATGCCAGGAGCCAAAAACTTCGACATCGTTGGGCGGGAGCATATGAAGGCCGTCGGCGACACGACATTTAAAGCAGCCGTCGTGGAGTTTTTGGCGGCCCAACCGGCCTGACGATCACGGCATGACGGCACGAAAACGACAACACGAACGAATTAGCCTCGGCATCACTAGAACGACCCAGTCCCCCAGTTTATGCCTGCATCAAATGTCAACAGCGGGGTGAGCCGCTGTAACAGTGGCAAAGGCAACTGGCCGGTAGGCAGCTCTAAGCGGCTGCCGAGGCTTCAACACGCAATACCACGCAACACGCTGAACAAAACGCTCTACGCAACTCGGCTTACGCAACTGGCAGGCTACTGTTAGGATGCTTGGACCGAACGATCAGTGCCCGGCCACTGACATTTTGTAGCATAGGTTGAACACATTTGCGCCGCGAATCGCTTTTGTTCACCAATAATCTTTGTGGATATCTTCGGCAACGTGACGGTCTGGTATCATCACAAAGTTTCAATTTCGCCGCAGGACGGACGTCAAACCGCCGCCCCGCCGGTATTTGCTGCCCTTGACCGGACCACGTTTTACCGTCCGTTAGGCAACCCGGACTATGATCGCAACCATGTTGTACCGCGTTTCCCGAGTTGGCCTGATCCCTGCCGGTTGTGCATTCCTGCTATGGGGGTGCAGTTCCGGCCCAAACTTCGTTGCCAAGGACGAGCCCTGGCGCAAACAGGAAGAGCTCGCCTGCCTGTCATCGGGCGCAATCCGCGAGTCGAGCTTCCTGCGCGCCCGCTCAGCACTTGGCGGACCCAGTGAATTCTGCGGTGCCGCCAAGCCCTTCGAAATGGCCGCTGCCGATGAAGGCCGGGTTGCACTCATACCCGCAGCGCTTGTGGTCTGCCCAATGGTACCCCAAATCAACGAGTGGGTTTCCAACGTCGCCGCGCGTGCCGCACGTCACCACCTACGCAGCGAACTGGTCGAAATCCGCATCGCCGCATCCTATTCATGCCGCCCGATGAACAACGTCGACGGCTCCAAGCTATCCGAACACGGCCACGCCAACGCCATCGACATATCGGGATTCGTGATGGCCGACGGTCGCGTCGTTACCATCAAGGGGGGCTGGAATGGCCGCCCCGAAGAACACGCGTTCCTGAGAGACGTACGGGGCAATTCGTGCCGCGACTTCACCACGGTCTTAGGCCCTGGCTTCAATGCCGCCCACGCCGACCATTTCCATCTCGATCTTGCCCGCCACGGCAACGACGGCCTGAAGCGCGTTTGCAAGTAATACCAAACCGCGTAAGTACTGAGTTGGTATAATCTTGAAAACATTCAATCAAAAAAGGGCGGGGAAATCCCCGCCCTCTTCGTTTAGCCCGTTTGCTGGATGGCCGAGAGGCGCCAGGAGTTGGCACCACCGCCCACGCGCCGCGTAAAGGTCCACAGTTCCGTAATTTCCTGCAGATCGGACTTGCTGCCCTCGACAACTCGGCCGCTCGTGCGATCCACCATGGCATCCGTCAGCGTGTACTTCATCGCAACAGTGGCATACTCACCGCTCGCTTCGCGCCAGGATTCGGCCAGATCACCCGACACGAGTACGGGCTGGCCAAGTTCGTTGCGCACGCCGTTGCGGGAATTGACTTCCAGCTGTTCGGTGAAGTAACCGAGCATTTCGGCCGTCGTTGCCGACCGCAAAGCGCCGGTATCTTCACGACTGAACGACAGTTGCACGACCGACAGCAAGCGTTCGAACGAGGCATAGTCCGCCTGTTCGATCTTGATCGGCTGGGTGCCGGTATCAACACCAGCAGGCTGCGCCGCGGCCGTTCCGCCAGCAGCACCCCGGGGGACTTCATTCAGCGAGGCGCGCTGATAGCCGTTCCCGGAAGGCGTGGCCGTTGCGGGCTGATTGCGGCGGCGGAAGAAGCTGATCGCGAAATAGATTACGCCACCGATCAATGCCGCCTGAAGGATAAGACCCAGAAAGCCCATCAGTCCGCCCATGCCGCCAAAGAAGCCAGCGCCAAACAAGGCTCCGATCAGCCCTGCACCGAGCAACCCGCCCATGAACCCGGTACCAAACCGCGATCCAGCCGTAGCGGGCGCACCAACCTTAGCCGCACCTGCCGTTTGCTGCGCAGGCTGAGCTGACCGCTGCATCGGCTGAGCAGCGTTCGGCGCTGTGCGGGTCGTCGGCGGCGCCGTATACGTCTTTACGCCCCGGCTTCCGGAGCTGAAACCGCCGCCCGGACGCGCCTGGGCCAACGTCGTTGTAAACGCAGCAAACGTCAGCGCGGCCAATGCGACACGCGCTATTTTGCTGATGGATGAATGAGCAGACATGGCAACCCCATTTGTAGTCAAAGGTACTCTGTCGCCTATATAGGGTGTCCGCTTAAAATTTCACCATGCAGGTGCTCACAAAGCCAAAACTATCCGTGCAGAGCGTCAAAACAGCTTCAATCCGGGGGGCAGAGCGATGCCGCCCGTCGCTTCCTTCATCTTTTCTGCCATCAGCGCCTCGACCTTATGCTTGGCATCCTGCCCGGCGGCCAAAATCAAATCCTCAAGGATTTCCGTCTCATCGGCACGCATCAACGACGGATCAATCTTCACCCGCTTGATCTGACCCTTGCCATCGAGCGTGAGCGTCACCAGACCACCACCCGAGCGCCCCTCGACCTCGGCATTTCCCAATTCATCCTGCATCTGCTGCATGCGCGCCTGAAGCTGCTGCGCCTGCTTCATCATTCCCATGATGTCTTTCATCGGTCTTCATTCCATCTTGCTGCGCCATCACCACGTGATGGCTGAGTAAACCAGTTTGCAACTCTTAGCCCCGTCTAGCCCGTCGCCTTTTCGTCGTCGTCGCGGGGGGCAAAGCGCAAGGCCTTGATGGCCGTGATCTTGCCTTCGGGAAACGTCTCCAGTAACGCCTTGACGGCAGGATGCTCGATCAAAATCACCCGCTCCCGTGCCTCGCGCTCGCGCCGCACGCTGCCAAGCGTCGGATCGCCCGCAGCCTTACTGACGACAACGACCCACTTGCGCGCGGTCCAACGGTTGAGCTTCTCACGCAGGTCGTTCGGCAGCGTTTGCGGCGCCGTACTCAATAAGAAGATGTCGATTGCGCCAACCTCGGCGTCGAACTTGACGAGACTGACACTTTCTTCGAGATCAATTCTAAACTTCGCTTCCCGGTACCGTCCGGCAAGCTCCACCACGTCGACAAACGAACGAACCTCATCGCCGCGCACCGGCTGGACCGCCGGCGCATCGTCGTCACTTTCAGGTCCAACCAGTTCAAGATCAAGGTCATCATAAATCGGTTCGCTATCGAGATCATCAAACGCGCCGTGCGGTGCCAAATGGCTATCAACCGATCCAACCGGGCGCGCACCTGGGGCTTGGTTGACCGTTGCCGCAGGAGGCGGCGCATCGCGGCCAGCCCCGCCACCGGGCTCACGCCGCAAGGGGCTATCGCCGCCCAGCACCCGGATCAGTTCATCCGGCGATGGCAGGTCAGCGGTATGAGCGATGCGGATGAGCACCATTTCGGCCGCGGCAAACGGATCGCCCGCACGCGCCGCCTCCTCGTGCCCTTTCAACAGCATCTGCCACAGCCGCGACAGCAGCGGCACCGATAGCTCGCGCGCCAACTGCTCGGCGCGGCGCTTTTCCTCGCCCGATAGCGCTTCACTGGCAGCCGCCGCCCCCACGACCTTGACCCGCGCCGTCTGATGCACAGCCTCGGCAAGATCGGCCAGCACCTGCGCGGGTTCCGCCCCATCGCGATTGAGCCCCGCGAGCGCTGTCAAAGCCGGACCAATTGCGCCTGACGCCAATTGCTCCAGCAGGTCGAAAATCCGGTTCCTGTCGGCGAGACCCAGCATGTCGCGGACCTGCGCGGCGCTCAGTGTTGCGCCGGGCTGCCCCAGCGACATGGCGATGCCTTGGTCAAGGATCGAGAGCCCGTCGCGCACCGATCCTTCGGCGGCCCGTGCGATCAAATTGATCGCCTCGTCATCGGCCGTCGCCCCTTCGTTGGCAACGATGGTCTTGAAATGCTTGGCGAGCACCGGCACGTCCACGCGCCGCAGATCGAACCGCTGGCAGCGTGACAGCACCGTGACCGGCACCTTGCGGATTTCAGTGGTTGCAAAGATGAATTTGACGTGCTCAGGCGGCTCTTCAAGTGTCTTTAAAAGAGCGTTAAACGCGCTTTTCGACAGCATATGAACTTCGTCGATTATAAAAACCTTCGTGCGTGCGACGATCGGCTTGTAGCGCGCGCTCTCAATGATCTCGCGGATATTTTCGATGCCGGTATTCGACGCCGCGTCCATTTCCACGACGTCTGGATGGCGGCTCGCGATGATATCGGCGCAATGACGGCCCAACACGGGCATATCGACCGTTGGACCCGCAGCGGACCCATCAACCTCATAGTTCAGCCCGCGAGCCAGAATACGCGCTGTCGTCGTCTTCCCGACACCCCGCACCCCTGTCAGCATGTACCCCTGCGCGATGCGGCCCGATGCGAACGCGTTGCGCAACGTCGTGACCATAGCCTCCTGGCCGATCAGATCAGGGAAAGCCTGCGGACGGTATTTCCGGGCGAGAACGACATACGGCTTACCCGCAACAGGCGCCGCATCGCCAAACAGCCCCGGCCCATCAGGCACAAACGCAGGCTCGGCGTGTGCCTGATCGTCCGTTTCCCACGGCGGGGACCCAGCATCGTCCGATGGCGATTTCTTCTTGACCAAATCGGCCTCCGGCAAGGCCAAGGGAGCAACGCGAGGCGGAGCAACTTGAAAACCCAAAGGTTTTATGGGAGCAAGGCGCCCCGCGGCAAGCCGCGCCCCCTCGGAGCGCCTGCGGCGCGTGAGAGGAATAAGAGACTGGCGAACGACCCGGCACCGGTTCGTTAGGGCTGCTTCCTTCCGGACCTGACCCGGTTGGCGATGGTATCGTCCGCCGCCAGCCTCCGCCGCTGTTATGGCGAGTGTCGCGCCAATGTGCAACCCCGGTGCTAAAAGTTTCAATACCGAGAGCTTGGCCGGAATTTAAGATTGCCCCGCAGCACTCAGTTGACGAACACTTTTTCCATCCAGGGCTCAGATTGAGGATTAGGTGTGGCCGCCTTCGCGCCAGGCCCCGATGCCTCTCTCGCCGACTTTGGCTTCCGTGATTTCCTGGCCACTGGCTCCGGCTCGCGCAATACCGCCACCGGCTTGGGGGGCGGCTGCTCGTACGTCTTGGAGGGCTGAACGGCATGTCCAAGCACGGTCGCGGCAAGCACAGGAACTGCCATCAGAGCAGCCTGTTCACGCGCAGGAGTTGCTTCAAGTTGAATGGGACCAGCCGGTTCGAGCGCCATCTTATGCCACCCCAAAACCCGTGTCTTCGCGTCCAACGATGCGATAGCTGCAACATCGCCAGCCGCACTGCGCGAAGGATCGGACCCGCGCACCCAATGACGCATGGCCTGCACCTGCGCACCCAGCGCACTGATCGCTGGCTGACCGCGACCCAACCGGCGCGCAATCTGCACCACGAGGTAGGCTCGCGTGACCGAACTCACGCACGCAGCCTCCTTGCTGATCCACCCGCCGTCAATGAGGCCCTTCGCCAGACTAGCCGCTCCACGATACTTACCGTCGCGATACAGCACGCCAACATAGTAGTCCGCAAACGCACCGCTGAAGTGAGGTGGACGGCTTGAATCGGCCCGCGCACACGTAATGATGGCCGCAAACGAGCCCAATGCGACGACAATTCCGCCCGCAGCCTTGCGGCGGTTGTTGATAAATGGGGCATGAACGGGCTGAGGCAAACGGACCACGCTTTCTGTTTCGCACTGAAAAACGCAGAACGGTTGTCATAATGACGGATCATATTGCGCCGGTGCAAAGCCCCCTCCACCGCCGCAAGCCCCTGAATCAGCACCATTGTTGGAGTCTGCCGGAAAGTAAAGACTGTGGGCGGACAGCCAGACTGGAACCCACGCAATCGCGACCGTTGAGCCACACCAACCAGCCGTTGCGTGCGGAAAATCCTGCCCTCGCGCGACCCCATTGCAGACGCAGGTCTTGGACCCGACCTTATGCTGACCGCCTAACCTATCTGGCCTATTTTCCAAGCCCCAACGCGATCGCCATCGCCCGGAACACGCGCGTATTGTCGATGCGACCGCGAAACATCTCAGAACCAGGGCCCATCGCAGTCAACACCACATCGTCGGCGGAATGGATCCCAACCCCTGCTGTCATTGGCAGATTGCCAACGCGGCGTGCGGCACCTGGAACGGCGCAGTTCGCTTCGTTGGGAACCGAAGATTTGCCATCGCTCGCTGGTTGCGCGGGCACGTTTTCACCACTCAGATGCGGTTTCCCCGCGTCGCAGTGATCCGGGATACCGGCAAACACAACGGCCAAACGGCGCGAGACATCCACGCTGGGTGGATACCCTTCGGCATCGGGCTTCTCGTAGTTTGGGAATTTCGACTTGTCATAGAGTTGCAAACGCTCGCGGATGCCGGGACCGGCGGCGTCGTCATAGGTGCCGATAACCGATATCGGATGTGCATGGTCGGCAACAGTGATAATGAGCGTGTCGTTTCGGTCGCCAGCGAATTGCTTGGCAACAGCCACCGCATTATCCAGCATGATCGTATCGTAGACCGACCGCTCCCAGTCCAGCGAATGGCTATATTTGTCGATGCGGCCCGACTCCACCATGAGCAGAAAACCGTTGTCGTTTTTCGCCAGGACCGCGAGCGCTGCTTTGACCTGATCGGTGAGATCGGGCTGGTCTGGATACAGGGGAACGGTTCCCTTCTTCAAAAACTTGCGGTCGAGCGCACCATCAATGTTTGACTTGTTGAACAAGCCCAGAAGCTTCGTCGTCTTCGCGTCCCTAGCAGCTGCCAGCATCTCACTCTTCGTCTTGGTGAATGCGTAACCGGCAGCGGTGAACTTTTCAACGTAATCGACGTTATCGCGGCGTTTGCCGTCTGGGTGCGACGCCGGGAGGAAATGAACCGATCCGCCACCTAAGATGACCTCCGGCTGCACGTCATAAAACGCTTTAACGATGTCGTCATAATCCATGCGGCGGCGCGTGTGCGCAACCATGGCAGCAGGCGTTGCATCCTGGATCTCGGTATTGGTCACAACCCCCACGGCAAGGCCGAGCTTGCGCTTTGCCAATGTCGTAATGTTTTCGACCCACGGGTGCGCTTGCGTGCTTCGATTGTTGGCGCAATAGACGCCCAGCGCGTTGACGCACGACTTGTGCCCGGTCGTATAGGCCGACATGGAGTTGGCACTATCGGTTACAATGGCATCCGACCCGTGCGTAGAGACCAGCGCCATGTGAGGCATATCGTCGATGGCAAGTTCTCCGCCGTACCGGCCTTCAACGAGCTGCTTCGATAGAATGCGCGCCGCCGTCCGGTGCGCCATGGATAAACCGTCGCCAACAAACAAAATCACGTTCTTGGCTGTGCGGCCTTTGGGGGTGTCGAACACCTCCCAGGTCACGATGGCCTTATCGTTGCCGTTGAGGGCCTCGACCGTCACCTTGCCGGGCGTCGTGATCTTGACGCGCCGAACCCAATAGGAAACCTGTGGCAACCCCTCTTCCAGCGGAATGATCCAAGGTTCCTTACCCAGCGCCGTTGCAGCATCGACGCCGTTTAGGAACACCTTCAGCGATTTAGGATCGGGATTGCCGGGAAATTCAACCTTGAGATCGAATTCACTGCCAGCCAGGATCTCTGCCCGGTCGAGCGGGTAGATCGTCTGCGCCTGCCCGGCGCTCGCACCGATCATGCAAATCGCAACCGCCGCGAAAAATCGTACAAACATACTGCCCCCAAAGCGTCAGCACGGCGTTCAAACACCACCATCGTTGAACACGCGCTACAACACCAGCGTAAGACATTTGTGACATGTCAACGCTTTGGCTAAGAGTCTGTCCGGAAGAGAGCTTCGCGATATTCTTTGAGTTAATTGTTCGTCAGACCGCCAGGAGAAACCCGAGGGTCGTAGCCTAAGCTACGGACGAGGGGTTCGACGCCGCGGATGACAAACAGGAACCATTGAAATCATGGAGAAACTTTCCGGACAGACACTAGGGCGCTTCCGCAGGAAAGCCTAACCCTTCCGTCCGCCCAGTATATCGAGGGCCGCATCGACGCGCTTTTTGAGCCCGCTGCTGGCCTCGCCGGTGCCAGCCAGCGCCGAAACCTCTTCCGACATGGACACGGCGCGGCCGTTGGCAAACGCTTCGTGGTTCTTTTCGACGCCAGCCAGATCGTACAGGTAGTTGACCATCAGGCCGTGGCTCTCGCGAATACCCTTTTCAGACACATCCGCCATCCAGTTGACACGTTCGATCCGCGCACCGTTGCCAAGGTGAAAGCGTGCCACAGGATCCGACACGCCACGCTTCTGGCCGTGGCCAGCAAGATAACGCGCACCCAGCCGCAACAACACGTCACGCAGCAAGGTTGAGCGCACATAACCTTCCTCCTCCCCAGCAGCAGCAAGGCGGCGCAGACCGGCCCGCACGTCCTCGGTCCCTGCTTCCTTGACGATGCGCTCAGCCAATGCCTTGTTGATCTGGGCGGCGATGTCAGTCTGGGGATCGTCGAGCCAGCGGCGGAAACCGGGGATAGGCGACAGGGTCGAGAACGTCTTCAGGTCTGGCAACTCGTGGGCAAGATCGGCCGCAACCTGTTTGATGAGGAAGTTGCCGAACGAAATGCCGCGCAACCCCGGCTGACAATTTGAGATCGAATAAAAGATCGCGGTGTCGGGCTCTTCCCTGGGCTCGCTCGGCATCGGCGCGCGGATGATCGGCGCAATCCGCCCAGACAGTTCGTTGACGAGCGCCACCTCAACGAAGATCAATGGCTCATCGGGTAGTCCTGGATGGAAGAACCCGAAGCAGCGCCGGTCAGACGCCAGTCGGCGGCGCAAGTCTTCCCAGCCGTCGATGGCGTGAACCGCCTCATACGCGATCAGCTTCTCTAAGATGGCTGCCGGCGTGTTCCATGAAATACGGCGCAGTTCAAGGAACCCGCGATTAAACCACGACGACAGCAGATGACGCAGGTCATGATCGAGCGGTGCAAACTCGGGATGGTCTTTCAGTTGCGCACCCAAATGTTCGCGCAACTTCACCAGCGCAAGCGTTCCGTCCGGCGCCATGTTCATCCGGCGGAACAACTCCTGACGCGGACTTTCTACGGCAGCTGCAAGCAGCGACATGTTCTCCGGCGTCGGTTTGGCGCGCCAGACATCGGTTGCGGCACGCACGCGGGCAATATCCGGGTTGTACTTGCGCACCAGCAAGCTGAATAACTCAAACCGCTCAGCGCCGCCTGAGCCGCGCACGAGGCGAACGAGATCGTTGGCGATAACCGTGCCCAGCACTTCCCCGCGTTCCGACATCAGCGCGTCCGCAAGTCCTTCGACGCGCTCGATGAACGAGCCGCCACCCATCACGGCGGCTTCGCGCTCACCGACGATGACGCTGCGCAGATAGTCAAACATCCGCTGCGGACTTTGGCGCGTCAGTGCAAGCGCCGATATGAACCCCGGCTCGCTCGCCACCGGCACAATGGCACCGCCATGAGTCCGCGCCGAGACCTCGCCGAGAATTAGCGCGCGGTCGGCGTCGAGATGAGGGGCAGGCCGCCGTACATCCGCATCGGCAAAGCCCGACAGCTTGATGGGATTGCCCGCCATCACCAGCGGCCCGATCTCGGGATCGGTCGCCGTCACCACCATGTTCCGCGACCGCACATGCGGGTCGGCCAGCACCTTGTCGACGGTATTGATCGGACCGCACGGAACACCGGCTGCGTCCAAGGCCTCCAGCCACTCAGCAATCGTCTTCTTCTCAAGCACCTTGCCCAATTCAGCAAACAGGGCCTGCCAGTTCTCTGTCCGCAGCGCGTTGCTCTTGAACCGCGCATCGCCAACCAGTTTTGGGACGCCCAGCGTTTCGCACATCTTGAGGAACAGCGTGTCGTTGCCTGCCGCAATCACCAGATGACCGTCGGAGGCCTTGAAAGCCGAAAATGGCGTGATCGAGGGATGACGCGCCCCAAGTGGTCCGGCAACTTCGCCGGTCGCCGCATAGCGGGCAATGGCGTTCTCCAAAATCGCGACCTGACAGTCGAGCATCGCAACGTCGATTTTGATCGCTTCGCCCGTGATCGCTCGGTGATACAGCGCACTGTTTACCCCAACAGCGGTAAACAGCCCCGCCGTGATGTCGCCAATCGAGGTCCCGACCCGAACCGGGTCCGAGCCGGGCGTGCCGGTCACACTCATAAGGCCGCCCATGGCCTGAACCACCATGTCATAAGCCGCCCGCTTGGAATAAGGACCCGTGTGGCCAAACCCTGAGGCTGCGGCATAAATCAGCTTGGGAAATTTCTCGTGCAGGATATCGAATCCATAGCCGAGCTTTTCCATCGTGCCGGGGCGGAAATTCTCGACCACCACGTCGGCCCGCTCCAGCAGGCTTTCGAAGATGATCTTATCTTCGGCATCCTTGAGGTCGAGCGCGATGCTCTCCTTGCCGCGATTGAGCGACAGAAAATACGCTGACTTGCCCTTCAGAAACGGCCCAAATGCGCGACTGTCATCGCCCGTACCCGGCTGCTCGACCTTAATCACGCGCGCGCCGAGGTCGGCAAGCACCATCGTGCAATATGGCCCCGCCAGCACGCGGGTCAGATCAATGACCGTTATCCCCGTGAGCGGTCCCTTGGGACGCTCGACGAACGCCGGGGCTGGCAAATCGCCCGGCTTTGCCCCAGCCGTCTTCTGCGTGACTGCCGTCTTATCAGCTCGCGCCATCATCATATCCCTCAGTGAATGTCCAAGTGAGGTAAACCGTCATCGTCTGCCGGATGCGGTCAGCGGCTGCCTGGCCCAATATAGTTTTCGGGCAAGGCAGCAAGGAATTCAAGGAACCGATCCCCCTGAATCATAATGTGCGAACGGATCGCGCTGGCAGCGGCAGCACCGTCCTCAGCCCAAATGGCATCCGCGATCGCCCCGTGCTCGGCATGCGACGTTGCCAGCCGCCCGCGTTGACGCAATTGCAGACGCCGGTAAGGGGCACCCCGCAAGAACAGCTTCTGCGCGCTTTCCTGAACGTAGCTGTTATGCGCCCCGGCGTAGATCGCCTCGTGGAACGCGCGGTTGAGTTCGAAATATCCGTCGGTATCGCCATTGGCGACGCACTGGCTCGCCTGTTGCTGCACCGCCTTCAACGCCTTGCGCTCAGCCTGCGTCATGCGCGCCGCCGCCCAAGTGGCGGCAATGGCCTCGACCTCAGCCGTGAAAGCCAGACATTCGAGCATCGCCCGCGGTGACAATTGTGTGACATATGCGCCAGAGCGTGGCCGGATCTCAATCAGCCCGCTGGCTGCGATCTGCGCCAAAGCCTCGCGCAGCGGCGTGCGTGAAAGTTTATAACGCTCGGCTAACTGGACCTCGTCCAGCCGCGTGCCCGGCTGCAACACGCCCGACACGATCTCGTTCTCCAGCCGTCTCACGACCGACAATTTCAACGTCGGCGACGACGGTGCCGACAGGCCTTTGACCAATCTGATGTGGGCAATCTTTTGCTTTTCCATAGCCAAAGATATGCAACACTGCATGGCTTGCATGCAAGAAAATAGTGCTTGCATACAGGAACTATTTTGCGTACTCGCTGTATCCACGGGCGTCGCAGCCGGTCAGAAGTTGCGCACCATACGACTAAAGGGGAAACGCACGAGCCTCAAAAGAGGTCAGGCATACCAAAGGAGCAATCATCACCATGACAGCGTTCATCACTCGCCGTACCGCACTGCGTGCCGGCGCAGCAGCCGCAGCAGCCATCGCCCTTCCGGCCCACATCGGCCGCGCTCAAGCTGCCGCACGCACCCTGAAAATCTCGCATCAGTTCCCCGGCGGAACCATTGAGCAGGGCGACTTCCGCGACCGTCTGGTTCGCATTTTTGCGCAGAAGGTCGAAGCCGCAACCAAAGGCGGCTTGAAATTCGAAATCTACGCCAACTCGTCGCTGATGAAGACCAACGCCCAGTACTCGGCGATGCGCAAAGGTGCGCTCGACATGTCGCTGTATCCGTTCCCCTACGCTGGCGGCGAAGTCCACGCCTGCAACCTCGGCCTCATGCCGTGCCTCGTCACCAACTACGACCAGGCCGCCAAATGGAAGACGGCCAAGATTGGCGAAGCCCTCACCAAGATCAACGAAGAAAAGGGCATCAAGCTCGTCTCGTGGATCTGGCAGGCCGGTGGCATCGCTTCGCGCGGCAAGCCGATTTCCGCCCCAGCCGACGTAAAAGGCGTCAAGATCCGTGGCGGCAGCCGCGAAATGGATCTCATGTTCACCGCCGCAGGTGCCAACGTCTCCACCATGCCGTCGAACGAAATTTACCTCGGCATGCAGACCGGCTCGCTCGACGCCGCCGTCACCTCTTCAACGAGCTTGATCTCGTTCCGGCTTGAAGAAATCTCGAAATCCCTGACAGCCAACAAGGGCAAGTCGTTCTGGTTCATGCTCGAGCCGCTGATGATGTCGAAGCAGATTTTCGACAGCCTTCCGGCCGACCAGCAAAAAGCGATCATGGACACCGGCGCCGAACTTGAGTCCTGGGGTACCACTGAAGCCAAGAAGGACGACGAAGGTGTTGCCAAAGTCTACGGCGCAAAGGGCTGCGAAGTCGTCTCGCTAACCGATGAAAATCTCGCCGCCTGGCGCAAGCTCGCCGAAGAAAGTGCCTGGAAAGACTACGCCGCCAAATCGACGGAAGCAGCAGAACTGCTCGCTCTTGCCAAGGCGGTGTCCTAATGGCTGGAGGTCTGCAGCACGACGCGATCCTTGCTGGCCCAGACACGACCGACAGGTCGTCTCTGACAGGACTGGCTCGGTTCATGAGCAGCCTCAACGAGGCACTGTTCAGTCTCTCCGCTCTATCAATCGTCGCTGCAGGCCTCATCCTGACAGTCTGCGTCACACTCACGTTGTTCTGGGGGATGTCGTTCTCCTGGCTCGACGAGGTCACGATCTTTCTCATCGCCGGGGCAATCTTTCTGTCGTCGGGGGCGGTCCAATCCAAGCGCGGGCACATCGGCATCGAAGTGCTCGCGGGCTTCCTGCCCAAGCGCACCAATCAACTCCGCATGCATCTGCTTGACGCGGTGTGCCTCTTCTTCTGCGCGGTATTCGCGTGGAAGTCGGGCCTGCTGCTGCTTGAAGCAATCCATGAAGGCCAGACATCACAGTCGGCATGGGGACCACCATTGTGGATTCCCTACACCCTGCTCACCATCGGCATGACATTGCTGGCGTTCCAATTCGCCGTCCAAGTCGGCAGCGAGCGCCTCCTGACGCTGATCGTGACACTGCTTCTTACCGTGATCTATCTCGCGTGGGTTCGCGACACCGGCGGCGCTCACGTATGGCCCCTCCTCCAACCCATCGTCGATCTCATCCCTGCCCGACAAACCGGACCGCTCATCACTGGAATGTCTTATGGCACCGTCGGCATCCTCTACTGCATCGTCACGCTGCTGTTCTTTTTCTCCGGCATGCCCATCGCCTTCGCGCTCGGCTGCGTCGCGCTGCTGTTCATGACCCTGTTCATGCCCAAAGCGTCCGTCGATACCATCGCGCAGAACTTCTACGAGGAACTCGCCAACGTCATCATCCTCGCGATTCCCTTGTTCATTCTGAAGGGCGCTGCCATCGGACGATCCAACGCCGGCAAGGACCTCTACTCCGCACTGCACGCCTGGCTCTACAAAATCCCCGGCGGCTTAGGCGTCGCCAACACCATCGCTTGCGGATTGTTCGCTGCAATGGCTGGCTCGTCGCCTGCCACCTGCTCGGCCATCGGCTCGGCGGGTATTCCGGAAATGCGTGCGCGCGGCTACTCCGGCGGGTTCGCTGCCGGCATCATCGCCGCAGGCGGCACCCTCGGCATCCTCCTGCCGCCATCTGTCACGATGCTCCTTTATGCGGTCGCAGCCGAAGTCTCCCTCGGCCGCCTGTTCCTTGCCGGCATCCTCCCCGGTCTTTTATTGATCGCACTGTTCGCGGCCTACTCGGTTTGGCAGTACAAACGCGAAAAATCCGACGCCCAGCGCGTCGAGCAAGAGACGGGCATGACCTCCGCTCTGCTTAAGGAAGAACACTACACCTTCGGCCAGAAAGTCCGCATGATTGCCTGGGTCATGCCGTTCGTCTCGATCCTCGCCGGCGTCATGATCGTGCTCTACATGGGCCTCGCTTCGCCCTCGCAGACAGCAGGCGTCGGCGCTATCCTGGCCCTCGCCGTCATCGGTGCCATGTACCGCATGTGGAAGCCCTCACAGGTTATGCCGATCCTCACCGGCACCTTGCGGGAATCCACCATGCTGCTGATGATCATCGGCATGTCGCTGCTCTACGCCTATGTCATGAGCTACCTGCACATCTCGCAGGCCGCCGCCCAATGGATCATCTCGCTCCACCTGGGCAAGTGGGCACTGCTGGCGGTCATCTTGCTGTTCGTCGTCGTGCTGGGCTTCTTCCTGCCACCCGTCTCGATCATATTGATGACGGCACCGATCATCCTGCCGCCGCTGAAAGACGCAGGATTCGACCTGATCTGGTTCGGCGTCGTCATGACCATCGTCATGGAAATGGGGCTCATACACCCACCCGTCGGGCTCAATCTGTTCGTCATCAAAAACATCGCCCCCGACATCCCCTTGTCGGACGTGATGTGGGGCACCCTGCCCTTCGTCGGCCTGATGTTCATCGCCGTCGTCCTGGTCTGCTTCGCCCCCGGCCTCGCCCTCTGGCTGCCAAAGGTGGTCATGGGCTAACACGCGGGCCCGGGCGCTAAGCGCTCGGGCTACCGCCCAAACCCGTTTGGGGCATGCTGCCCCAAACCCCTGCCTTTTTTGGGACTTGGCGGTGAGCAGGTTGCATGAGTAGCGCTTAAATGATCGATACCAATGGTATCACCATTTTCGGCAGTGTCTCAGTTTGAAATCCTCACTTGTTCCCTCCCCCTTGTGGGGAGGGTTAGGGTGGGGGTTGATGTGCTCATCATCGGGTTCCGAGCGACCCCCTCCCCAGCCCTCCCCACAGGGAGGAGGGAGAAGTTTGGCCCAATATTTCAAACTGAGACAGTACCTGATTTTCGTGATCGTAACTTGGATTACTTCAAGGGTGCAGGAGCCGAGCGCGAACCGAAGAGGTCTTCCAGGTTGAAGCGATAGCCGAGGCCGGCCGAAACGATGAGCGGGTCGATATCGACGTTGGAGCGGATCACGTTGCCGGGACCGAGCGGGTCGCGCCAAGTGACAGTGGTGTCGAGCCAGACCTTCTTGACGTCAAGGTTGGCGTACCAGCCGCCGCCGAGCTGAACGTCGACGCCAGCCTGCAGGGCGAAGCCGAAGCTGTCGTCGAATTCGACGCTGCCGCCAACGCTCTTGCCAGGCTTGCTGTTGAAGAAGTGGATGTATTGCACGCCTGCACCAACGTACGGCTTGATGCCGTTGATGGGGTCGAAGTGGTATTGCAGAGTGAGGATCGGCGGGAAGATCCAGGTTTCGGCGACTTCACCCAGTGGGCCGAGGATCGTGCCTTTGCCGTCGACGCCGACCTTGGCGAAGCAGCAGAACAGTTCGACGGCGATGTTCTTGCTGGCGAAGTAGGTCAGCGTTGCGGTCGGGATGAATTCGTTGCTGACTTCAGCGCCTTGGCCCAGAGCTTTGATATCGGCACCGTTGAGGGTCAGCGAGTTGACCTTGTCTTGCGTGTCGACATAGGTGCCCTGGAGGCGAACCATGAAGTTGCCATTGTTGTCGCCAGCGAGCACTGGGCTGGCGGCGCCAACGACCATGGCCGCAGCGGCGATTGCGGCGTGTTTAATCGAACCAAAATTCATTGAGGATCCCCCTGTTCAATACCGGGCGGTATGTATGTTCATCGGCGCTCTCGGCCGAACCCAGTGGCTGCACATTTGAGCCATAATCGAGTCTGTGCCACTGGTGAGATGGCGGCTTTGCTGATGCAGATCAGGTAATTGAGGCGTGTGGACACGCTGTTGCGAAATCAACACGGCCTTATTTGATCTAGGTCAAATAATTGGCCGGGTGCGGCGCAATCGCTCAGACGTCGCTGCCGGTGGGAGAAACTTCCGTTTTCCTCCTGGACGTGAATCGTCGCGGCATTGCCGCGCTGTATGCGCGCAAGGGTGCTCAGATTTGACAGGCATCAACGCGCAGGGATCGCGATAGGGCGATCAGAGAGGACGGACTCCAATTTCGGGGGCCTCTCAGCAGGTGCAGCTCAGTGGACATGACCAACAGTTTTCGGCAGAAAGCAGCGCGACAAGTGATCCCGCAGGGTGCTGGTGACACGAGCGGTCAATCCAACGGTTTGCGGGCGATCGAGGAAATCGCGACTGTCGTCAGATTAAAGCGCGGTGATAAAATTGATTTGGGCCGGGATCGTGCAAAGCTCGTTTACGCGGTTCGCAGCGGTTTCCTGATATTGCAAGCCGATCTTTCTACGGAGCGCCATGTGGCTATCGCGCTTTATTCGCCCGGCAACATAGTGCGCCCTGCCGAACTTCCCCCCGTCAGATCGCTTGCAGCGCTAGCGACCGCTCCTTGCCAAATCTTGCGGATGGGAGAAGTAGCATTCGACCGGCTTTGCGAGCAGTCGGCCGAGGTCCGGCTATACTGCGCGCGGGAAACAGCGCTCCAAAGCGCTTGCGATAAGTCTCACATCGTACTTCTTGCAGGGTTGTCCGGCGAAGAGCGAGTTGCAAGTTTCTTTGTCGAAATGGCCTATCGGATGGGACGGCGTCATGGCTCCATCGTTACGGTCGAGATTCCATTTTCGCGGAGTGATATTGCAAGTTTTCTCGCGCTCAACCCAGATACTTTGAGCCGCATTTTTTCCAGATTAAAATCGCTGGGACTTGTTAAAACGGCTGGCCGGCGAAGTATCGAGATCTTGGACCTTCAAGGATTGGCGAAGATGTTTCCCGCAGATCTTGCTCGCGACTTCGATTTGGACATAAACCGTCCGCCATTGGGTCTGCTGGCGGATGAAAAGCAGTAAGAACCGGTTTCACCGCCAGCGCGGAACCAAGAAGCACGCTGCATATATCAATATTTGTCATCGCGGGTTTTGCGTTCTGCCTCTTTTGCCAATGCGTCCACAGACGACTTTTCGATGACTGCCGGTTTCCGGCCAATCGGGCGCACTGGCTTTCCGTCCACTTGGTTGGATGACGCGGCATCGCTGGCTGGAAACGATTGCTCCAGCGATTTGTTCAAATCGCTATCTTTTTCTTGCTTCGTTTTCGTTGCGGTCATATGCGGTCCTCCGTTGCAATGGAAACGCGCATTCAGCCTTGGGGTTCCTTTCAGGCTACAGCCATTCTCCAACCGTTGGTCCCGAGTGTGGCGCTAAACGGGCTGGCCGTGTGCCGGAGGTGTCATTTGCGACGGGTGGCTGCGTGACCCGTTCGAATGCCGACCTCGACGCTGCGCTGGGCACGGCATTCGTAAAAATGGACCGATCCCACCAAGTAAAAGTGCCGTTCGCGATGCGCGCATAGATCTCACCGGTTTTCCGGTCTGCGAAATTTATGACCGGAAGCCGCCGCACACATTGCCTGAGGAATTCTCCTGGTGGTTCGATTTTGGCCGGATATACGGCACCAGGGGTGCGGGCCGCTATATTGATGGTGCGGTAGCGGTCGATGTCGAAAATGCATTGCAGATCGAGAATGTTCATCACGTTGTTGACGCCGAACGCAACGGTGGCTGGCCTTTCGCCTTCCGCGACGCTGTTGTCGAGAAACTCGAAATGCACTTTCTTGTCGGGTCTTAGGACCCAGGTGAAGAAGAGGCCGGGGATGCCCTCGTAGGCCTCGACGTTATGTGCCAGGAGATCTTCGACGGACTTGTAGCGGCCGACCTGTTCGCCGCGCTTCCAGGAGCGTTCGACTGTCGCCTCGGGCGGCGTGATCATGAAGAACATGTAGATTTCATCGCCAAAGCGGGTCAGAAGGCGGCTGCCGCCAGACTCGTCGGGGCGTTCGGAGAAGCTGTCGAAGCGGAAGCGGTCGATCAGGAGGTGGGACATGCGGCCCGCCTCGGCCTTGCGGCTCATGTAGCGATCCAGCTTTTTGTCGATAATTTCGATTTCGTGGCCGGTCAATGTGCCGGCATAGCGCCGGGCCGGGCCAAGTTCGGCGTAGTCAAGGAGGTACTTGCGCCAGATGTCCGGGCTGATGAGTGCGAAGTCCATCCAATCGACGCCGAGTCGTCCGGCGAGTTCTCTTTGCAGGGGCCGCATGGTACTCTTGCCGGACGCCGAGGCACCCTTGACGTTCATGATGAGCGGGTGCTGCTGGGTTGGTAGCCAACGGTAGCCGGCCGCTGAGACCGCATCACGGAAGTGGGGCTCGATGAACTGCCCAATCAGGAGGCTGCCGTAGTCGTTGCCGGCAAGGCGGGTCGCCAAAGACGTCACGATTGACCGGTCGTTGAACAGGCGTCCGCGCTTGGCAAAAATGGCACCAGTAACGGTGGCGAGCGCTTTGTAGCAGGCTTGTTCAAAGGGGGGCTGGGCGGTGTCTGCTTTTGCGTGCCAAACGGCTATGGTTGCGAGATCGCCGGATTCGGGGTTGCCGACTGCCGGCTTTGCAGCGGACTTGCGGTCGCGAGCGAAGACCTGCCACCAGCGGTTGGGCGCGCAGGCCTTTGTGCTCGCATCGGGTTTGACGTGGGCCTCCCTCTGCGCGTGATCAATGAAGACCGAGGCTTCGCGCAGCATCTCGTCAAACACCTGTTGGATCTCGGGCATCAGCGGGGCGATGTGGCTTTGATAGATCGTCGACGTCATGGCGCGGAAATTGACCCCGAGGTCTTCGTATTTGCGGCCATCGGACACGGTCAGGTTCGCCATCACGCGGATCAGCACTTCATGCACGGCCAAGCGCTCGGGCCGGAATGTGGCGAGCCGTTCGATGGGAAGGCCGCTCAGATCGCCAAGGCCGCGAAGGTCCTTCAGGCCGCTGGATACGTTTGCAGGGTGGAAGATGGTCGATAAGGGGAGAAATTCGTCCGGCAGGGCGGACTGTAAGCCGGGGTTCCAGGGTCCCAGATCTTGAGCTGGTTCGTGCGACACGCGATACGCTCCGCAAACGGCTACTTGTCGCAGCTAGCCTAGCACGCGGTTCTCGATCTTTGTTGGTGGGGAATGCGGCAGAAACTATAAGGCAGATCTGCCGGGGGAAGATCGTCGTCCAACGGGGATACTGTCAGCGGGATTTTTTGTTATGAAGATCTATTGCCGCTTCATCGCCGCTCTTGTGGTGTTGATCGCTGTTGCCGGATTTGCGGGTGGAGCCAGCGCCGCCAAAGCCCGGGTGACGTTCGTGGTGGTCAGCGATTTCTACCAGATGAGCGAGCAACGCCTTGGCGATGGGATGATGCGGGGCGGATTTGCCCGGCTCGCTGCTGTGGTGAAGGCCGAGCGGGCTAAGGGCGGGTCGGTAATCGTCGCTCATGCGGGGGACACGTTGTCGCCCTCGCTCATGTCCGGGTTCGATCACGGTCGTCACGTCGTTGCACTTACGAACCTGATTGCGCCAGACATTTTCGTGCCGGGCAATCACGAGTTCGATTTCGGTAAGGCGATTTTTTTGCAACGCATGAGCGAGGCAAAGTTTCCGCTGTTTGCGGCGAACCTGCGCGGGCCGGACGGGCAGCATGTGCCGGGGTTCAAGGATCGCACGATTTTGACGGTTGATGGTGTGCGGATCGGGATTACTGCTGCGACGTACGATGAAACGCCGCGCGTGTCGGGTTCGGAGGACTTGCGGTTTGCGCCAAGCGTGGAGACGTTGAAGACCCAGGCTGCCGAACTTCGCAAGGAGGGGGCGGATTTTGTCGTTGCCGTCGTTCACGCAGGCCGGGGCCAAGATTATGCGATCCATGCGACAGGGGTGCTCGATCTCATTCTCACAGGGCATGATCACGACCTGTTCATCAATTACGATGAACGCAGCGCGATAGTTGAATCGAGCCGTGATGCGCATCGGGTGGTGGTCGCCGACGTGACTATCGAGGTGAGTGAACGCGACGGACGACGGTCAATGACGTGGTCGCCGCAGTTTCGCATCGTTGATACCGCCGCAGTCATTCCTGATCCCGGCGTTGCGGCGGAAGTGACAAAGTATGAACAGGATTTGACCCGCGAATTGGACGTGCCGGTTGGCGTGACGGCCGTCGAACTCGACAGCCGCAATTCGACGGTGCGCAAGAGCGAAGCTGCAATAGGCAACTTATTCGCGGATGCCATGCGGGCATCGGTCAATGCGGATGTGGGGCTGACCAATGGTGGAGGGATCCGGGCCGGGCGTGTTTATGCGGCGGGCGCGCAGATCACCCGGCGGGCCATTTTGGAGGAACTGCCGTTCGGTAACCGGCTTGTCAGGGTTGACGTGGCCGGGCGGGACTTGAAGCGCGCTGTCGAGATTGGATTGAGGGCGCTGCCGACCGCGGCTGGGCAGTTTCCGCAGGTTTCGGGATTGACGATCGTGGCGGATGTCTCGCGGCCGGCGGGAGATCGGATCATCGCGATCATGGTGGGCGGGCAACCACTCGATGAGGCGAGAATCTATTCGGTTGCCACGAGTGATTATCTGGCGCGTGGCGGCGATGGCTACGACATGCTGCGCGGCGGCAAACAACTGTTGCCAGACGGCGATGCGCCGTTGATTGCCAATGAAGTAATGGCATACGTTCGTAATGTCGGCACCGTGCGAACGGGGGTCGAAGGCCGCATCATCTTGAAGTAGCAAGTGGTTTTGAGACAATCGCAGTTGTGCGAGAAATCGCCGAAGGTTTCGCAGGTCGTCCGTTTTTGATGATAGAACGATTATCGACGTGGTTAGAGCCGGTGGTCGATTTGAGTGGAAGGCATAACTTTAGTTCAGCGCCAGTGGACAGTAAGGCGTGGGGCAGTCAGGCTTGGACGCCGGTGATTGCCGGGCGGGCGCTGCAGGTTCTGGCGCTTACCACGCTGGTGGGCTGGATTGCGGGTTGGTCGTGGCTGACCAACTGGGGCGCTAGTCTCGCGTCGATGAGGCCGATCACAGCGCTTTGCTTTTTGGCTGCCGGCAGCGCGCTTGCTGGCGAAGCGATCGTGAACCGGAGGGTTGCCGCAGGCCTGGGATGGGCGATCTGCGCGGCGGGAGTGCTCTCGCTCGTCGTCATATTCGCGGGGCCGGCGTCTGCGAACGTAATGCGGATGTCGCAAGCAACTGCCATCGGCTTCATTTTGGCGGGCGTTGCGGTCGCCTCAAGGCATCACCCTAATTACGCTCAAGCGGTTCCGTTTCTGGCAGGAGCGATCGTCATCATCGCCGCCATTGCTTTGCTCGGTTACGCGTATGGTTCGTCGGATCTTTATGCCTTGCCACTGTTTGGCTCGCTGTCGCTGCCGACGGGGGCTGGCTTTTTGGTTTTGGCGGTGGGGTTGCTGGCTGACCCTGGCACCCGTTGGCCCGAGGTATCACTGCGCACGGCGCTTGGTGTGCTGGTCGCGGGAGCGCTGCTCCCGGCGGTCGTGTTCATTGCGATGCAGAGCCGGAAAGCCGAGTTGGAACGTGCCGGTGTGATCGAGGCCGCTGGACGCGAACTAACGCGAAGCCTTGCTGATGCGGCCGACAGGAAGATCGGCGAACGGACGGCTTTGCTCAGAGGGCTTGTGACGTCACCGGCATTGAAGTCCGGTGACTTTGCCACGTTCTATGAACAAGCCAGCGTTGCCGTTGGTGCCGACGAGGGCTGGATTGATGTCGCCGACTGGGACGGGCGCCAGCTCATAAACACGCTGGTTCCATTCGGGACAGCTTTGCCGGCGGCGGCCACAACCTCCGTCATGCAGAAGGCAGCAGATACCGGCTTGGCTCAGGTATCAGACGTCTTCATCGGTGCCGTTGCTGCCGGACGCCAGCTTGTGAGTGTCTCTTATCCTGTGGCCGGGACCGAGTGGATCGTCAATTGGCGGATGCCGATCGACGTGTTCTTGCAGGACACGAAGTCGTTGTCGCCCGAAGGCTGGATTCTGGCTCTTGCCGACCGGCAGGGGTTGATCATTGCGCGCAGCAAGGACAATGATAAGTGGGCGGGCAAACCTGCGGCGGCATCGGCCTGGCAAATGGCTCAGCAAAGTCCGTCGGGATGGAGCCGGGCAACAACGCTTGAGGGTCTGCCGGTTCAGTTTGGATGGCGGCAGTTGCCGTCGGGGTGGGTTGCGCTGGTTGGGCTTGACGACACGATTGTGCGGAAGGCGGAGCAAGCGCTCGCCACGC
Source organism: Hyphomicrobiaceae bacterium (assembly GCA_040080145.1). Classification (GTDB taxonomy): domain Bacteria; phylum Pseudomonadota; class Alphaproteobacteria; order Rhizobiales; family Hyphomicrobiaceae; genus JANXVY01. Next base: position 36,936 of record JBEBJA010000077.1, on the reverse strand, counting down.
GCCTGACACAGGGGATGCTGGTTGCAGCTCTGCTGGGTCTTTTAGTTGCGCTGCTGGCGGCAGCTGCAATCGGACGTCCGCTCCTGCGACTGGCCGATGCGGCGGATGCTTTTGGCCGTGGCGAGGTGCCAGCGTCCGAGCCATCGAATGTGCGCGAAATTGGGTTCGTCAGGGCTGCGCTGACCAAGGCTGCAGAGTTGAGGGTAGCAACGGAACGGGCCTTGCTCGAACGGGAGGCGCTGTTGCGGTCGGCGACCAGCAATGCGTCGGTCGGCCTCGTGATGGTCGACATAGGGCGGCGGTATTCGTTTGCGAACCCCGCATATACACGCATCCTGGGGCTCAAGTTTTCTCCCGAGGAACTCATTGGCAAGGGACCTGCCGAGGTGTTGCCCGGGGTGTATGCAACGCAGATCGCGCCTAATCTCGACAGGGCCTTTGCTGGTGAGCGGTGCACCTTTGAGCTTGCCAAGCAGCGGGCGGGCGGGGAGTGCGGCACGTACGTGGTGGTCTATGAGCCTCAGCGTGACGGCGCCGGAACCGTAGCGGCGGTCATTGTTACCATCTTCGATATCACGGACCGCAAGCGCGCCGAAGACGAGTTGCGCGAGAGCGAGGAGAGGTTCCGCAAGATCTTCGAAAATGCGGCGACCGGGATCGTAATTGCCGACTGGCACGGGCAAGTGCAGCAATGCAATCCGGCCTATTGTGCGTTGCTTGGTTTTACCCAAGCCGAACTGTGTCAGGATGAATTTGTGACCCGGGTCCATCCCGATGACCGGGCCGTCAACCTGGCCAATATCGAGCGCTTAAAGGCTGGTGAAACACAGTCATTTGAGCTCGAGAACCGCTACGTTGACAAGAATGGGCAGCCGGTCTGGGTTCACAAGTTCGTCTCGATTTTGCGCGATGAGACGGGCAGGCCAGCTTATATTGTTGCCCTGGTCACCAATGTGACCGAGCGCAAACGCAGCGAACGTGCGTTGCGCGAAAGCGAAGCCCGGTTTGCTGCCACCGTCCAGACGGCCGCCGATGCAATTATCGTCATTAACGAGCGCGGATTGGTTCAGTCGATCAACCCGGCGACGGAGCGGATGTTCGGGTACAACGCGAACGAGGTCATTGGCAACAACGTCTCTTTGCTGATGCCCGAGCCCCATCACTCAGCCCACGATGGGTATCTCGCAGCGTTTTGCAGGACGGGGCAGGCCAAGGTTATCGGCAGCGGGCGTGAGGTCGATGGGCGGCGCAAAGATGGCTCGACCTTCCCGGCCGACCTTTCGGTTGCCGAATGGCGGGTTGGCGATCAACGGTACTTTACAGGGATCATGCGCGACATCACGGTGCGCAAGGAACATGAAAGTCATGTGCGGCTCATCATGCGTGAGCTGTCGCACCGGACCAAAAATGCGCTTGCCGTCGCGCAAGCCATGGCTTGGCAAACGGCACGCTCGACTACGGACGTCGATGAATTCCAAGAGCGGTTTTCACAGCGCATCGACGGATTGAGCCGGTCGATAGGTTTGCTTGTGCGCGGCGACTGGGAGGGCGTCAAACTGCACGACCTGCTCATGGAGCAGCTGGCGCCATTTCTGGACGCCGCCGCCCGGTTGACGTGCGAGGGCCCGCCGTTGGTGCTGCACCCCAATGGCGCACAAGACCTGGGACTGGTCGTGCATGAGCTTGCGACCAACGCTTCGAAGTATGGTGCGCTTTCGGCTCCAGACGGGCGCATTGTGATTACTTGGACGATCCGCACCAGCGACCAGCCAGTCCTGCAGCTAGACTGGCAAGAAATCGGCGGGCCGCTGATTGAGCCCCCAGTGCGTTGCGGTTTTGGCACAACGGTCATTAGAGACATGCTGGCGCGGACCTATAAAGCGAAGACGGAACTGGACTTTAAGGCGTCGGGGTTCACCTGGCGGCTTGAGATCGCTGCCGGCAGGATTGTCCGTGAGACCGCTTGTTGACGCGATGAAATTGGCCTACGCTCCCTCACAGGTTGAACGGGATGGCGTCTATATGACCGACAACATGTTGAGCGGACATCGCATCCTCATTGTTGAGGACAACGCCCTTCTGGCGATGAGTTTTGAGGACATCATCTCCCGGTCGGGCGCTGAAGTTGTCGGGCCTGCCGGTACGCTTGCCGAGGCCGAAATGCTCGCGATGGGCGAGACGTTATCCGGGGCAATGCTCGATATTAAACTGCATTACGAGGAGGTTTGGCCCGTCGCGCGCATTTTAGCCGGACGCGGTATTCCCTTCGTTTTTTGCTCAGGGCATTTTGAACCGCACTCGCTGCCGCCCGAGTGGGCGCAACGGCCGATACTGGTGAAGCCAGCACGGCCGCGTCATATCATCGAGAAGCTGCTGCAAGCTGTCGGCTTGAAGGTTTGACTTGTCACGACGGCATGTGGTCAACGCCTCATCGACCCACCGCGAACTGCGGAGAGGCAAGAGAACTGCAGGCCGATAAAAAATTCAATAATCCATTGAAAAGATTGGTAGCGAGACCCAGACTTGAACTGGGGACCTACGGATTATGATTCCGCCGCTCTAACCAACTGAGCTATCCCGCCATACCACCGCGCAAGCCCAAGGGCCCCGCGAAGCACCGTGTATAGGTATGGGCGGGGCGGTATGTCAAGGTCGGGGGTTGCACAACGCGCTGGGGCAAGTTGGCCTGTCCGGTGGAACGATTTGGGCTGGTGGCGCATTGCAGCAGGTAAGTACCCTGCACGTCTGCGCGCATATCAGTTTATTTGCGGCGGCGGTCAAAACCATTGAACAGACGGCGTTTGCCCATGTGCAGGTTAGAAAAGGACCATTTGGCCGCACGCGAACGCATCGAATCGCACTAGACGACATGCGGCGCGCATCGTGTAGGAAACCGCCGCTCGGTACGACACCGCCGCGAAAACGCACCTGAATTGGAAATGCGAGGATTCGACTATGAACATGATCAAGACCGCAATCGCTGCTGCCGCTTTGGCATTTGCTGCCAGCGTCGGCGCTGCCGTTGCCCAGACCGCTGCAACAACCACTCCTGCCACGAAGCCTGCTGTGACGGCACCAGCTCCGGTGACAGCTGCTCCCAAAGCAAAGATCGGCGTGCCGAAGACGGAAATCTCGATCCAGTGCTCGAAAGAAGCCGACGAAAAGAAATTGCATGGGGCTGAGCGTAAGAAATTCCGCGCAACCTGCATGAAGGCTGCCAAGGCTGCTGCGCCAGCAACGACTGCTGCGCCAGCTGCTGCGACGGCACCTGCTAAGAAGAACTAATCCGGGCTCACGCTCTGGCGAATAAAGGACGGGTGCCTCTTGCGGGGTGCCCGTTTTTTTGTGTCTGTTTGCTGTGCGCTCGGCTGCCGATCGGTGCCCGCGCTACGACGGGGGCTTTTGATGGTGAACAATCCTTTTGGTACGGGAATTTGGGCGTATGTGTCGCCGGTTGTGCTGCTGGTCTGCTTCAATTTGTTTATGACGTTTGCCTGGTATGGGCATTTGAAATTCAAGGAAAGTCCACTTCTGGTCGCTATAGCCGCGTCGTGGGGGATTGCGCTGGTCGAGTATTGTTTTGCGGTGCCGGCCAACCGGTTTGGATCTAGCGTCTATTCAGCGGCGGAACTGAAGACGATCCAGGAAGTTGTGACGCTAACTGTCTTTGCGATTTTTTCGGTGAGCTATCTGCAGGAGGCGTTGACGTGGCGGCATGCTGCCGGGTTCGCCTTTATTGTAATAGGGGCCGGTATTATTTTCTCGGGGAAGGCGTGAGGGTTGACCATGGCGGAAACACGGGTTGCATTGGTGACGGGTGCTAATCGCGGGATCGGGTTGGAGATTGCACGGCAATTGGCGCGGCTTGGGGTCATGACGGTGCTGGGGTCGCGGTCGCTTGAGAAAGGCAAGGTTGCGGCCGAACCGCTGGCGGGCGAGGGGCTCGTTGCGCCGGTCGTGGCGCTGGACGTCACCGATACGGCAAGCATTCGGGCGGCGGTTGCCGAGACGATGGGGCTGTTCGGGCGGGTCGATATTCTGATCAATAATGCGGGCGTGATGCTTGAGCATTCCGGTACGCCGGATTTTGTCGCGTCGAGTGTTGGCCTGGATGTGATGCGGGCGACTTTTGAGGTGAACCTCTTTGGGCCATTGGCGATGAGCCAGGCTGTGCTGCCGGTGATGCGCGATCAGGGCTATGGGCGGATAGTGAACATGTCGTCGGGAATGGGGCAGCTGAGCGAAATGGGGGCTGAGCATCCGGCCTACAGGATGTCGAAGGCGGCGCTGAATGCATTGACGCGGACGCTCGCGGCGGAATTGGGCGCAGGGGCGATCAAGGTGAATTCCATGTGTCCAGGGTGGGTCAAGACAGATATGGGCGGACAGGATGCGCCGCGAACGGTCGAGCAGGGTGCGGAGACGGCCGTGTGGCTGGCGATGCTCCCGGATGATGGGCCGACGGGAGCATTTTTCCGCGACAAGAAGCCGATTGCGTGGTGATGGACGTCTGGTGAGCAGGGGCTGGCGATGATCGAGGGAGAGCATCGAGTGCGGTTGTTCGTGGGAACGAAGGCCGCTTTGCGCGTGATCGTCGGATTGGTGCCAGTGGCTCAGGCGTTTGCGCTGACGCCCGGTGCGAGTGTGTTCGCGCTGCCGTTGACAGACGAGGTGCATGATGGGTTGCACCGCGTCAATGGGACGGGCGAATGGATAGAGTTCGGCGAAGGGGCGGAATTGGCGCCGCTGCTGACCACAACGGATATGGCGTGTGCCGCGCGGGCGTCGCTAGGGTCGGCGCTGGCGTGGATCGAGACGGGGCATGCCGGGGGGGCGGTCGAGCAGGTGGCGGCGGTTTGGATAGATGGTGCGCTGGCGATGAAGCCGAATGTGCTGCAGGCGGGCGAGAACCGGCAACGGTCGCTGCGGCCGGTGAACATGGCACTGCGGTTGTTAGGGGTGCATGCTGGGGCGGTCGGCGACGAGTTCGCGGCGTTCGGCTTTGCGCGGTATGAGACCACCGAAGTGATTGTGGCGCGTGCGGTGAGGGTTGGCGTTTAGTTTTTCCCGTCTGCGCGCGGTGTGGAAAGTGTGTTGCTTGCTATGCAAGCGGTGGGGCCAGCCTCACGCCCCGCTGGGAAGCGCAGCTTCCAAGACCCATCAGCATTTATGACAACACGCAATTGAAAACGCCCCGCCCGTTTCGGCGAACGGGCAGAGCGCCTCCAAGACGCGAGGTTTTTGAGGTCTCGTGCATGGTTTGCTTGATGGTGAGCGAGCAGCAGTGATGATCTCGGTGTAGCGCGGCGGGACGATCAGCGCTAATCGTATGTTCTGTAGTTCACGATCAGGCGGGCTTATGCATCCGGTCACGCTCAAGCAACTGAAATACTTCGAGGCGGTCGCCAAGCATCTACATTTCGGGCGGGCAGCAGATGCGTGCTGTGTGACGCAGCCGGCTTTGTCGATGCAAATCCAAGAGCTTGAGGGATCGCTTGGGACGATATTGATCGAGCGGGCACGGTCGGGCTTACGGCTGACGGTTGCGGGCGAGGCGGTTGCGGCGCGCGCAGCGCGGGTGCTGGCGGATGTCGACGATCTAGTGTCGGAATGTCTGCATGGTCACGCGTTGATGACGGGACCGCTGCGGCTGGGCGTTATTCCCTCCGTTGCGCCATACCTGTTGCCGGGGCTGCTGGCGGAATTGAAGGCTGCATATCCATCGCTGCAACTGCATGTGCGGGAGACGCAGACCAAACCGCTGCTCGATGAGTTAAGTGAGGGCAAGCTCGATGTGCTGCTGCTCGCGTTACCCGTGACGGGCGTGGACTGCATGACGTTGCCGTTGTTTGACGACCGGTTCTTGCTGGCGGTACCCGAGGCGTATCCGCTGGAGGCACGGCTGCGGGCGACACGGGAGATGGTGGCTGGCGAGCGATTGCTGCTGCTGGAAGAGGGGCACTGCCTGCGCGACCAAGCGCTGGCCTATTGCGACTTGAAGCAGGTTAATACGGTCAATACGTTCGGAGTTTCGAGCCTGGCGACGGTCGCCGGGATGGTGGCGGCGGGGCATGGGATCACGCTGCTGCCCGAGATTTGTCTCGATATCGAGGCGCAGGGGCGCGGCGTGCGGGTGGTGCGGTTTGTGACGCCCGAGCCGTTTCGCACGCTGGGGCTCGCGTGGCGGACGACGTCACCAAGGGGTGCGGATTTCAAGGAGTTGGGGCGGATGTTGATGGCGTCAAGGAAGCCGGGGAAGAAGGGGTAAGGCCGAAACGAGGCAAGGTAATGCAAAGTGCCATAGCCTTTCCGCCGTTCCACTAAGAGCGGAAACACTCAATCCCTCCGCTTCTTCCAGTCGGCATAGCTGATGCGGCCAAAATCAAACCGGTCGCGCGTCCGGCAGTAGACCGACGGCGACCCCATCCGTCCCAGCGGCTCGAACCCGTTGATCCGCAGCCGTGGTCCAACCAGCGCATCGGCGACGTGAAACATCACCACCTCGCCGATGAACAGCGTGTAAGCACCCAACGGCTCCGCCTTGTACAGCTTGCACTCGAGGCTCGCTTGCGCCTGCAGCAGCCGCGGCGGCTTGATCTTGGCGGACGGCGCCGTCTGCAGATTGGCCGCGATGACTTCGCTCACCTCGGGCGGAAAGTCCGCAGCAGAGACAGACATTGGCTCCACCAGGTCTTCGGTCACGAGGTTGACCACGAATTCGCCGGTCGCCGTGATGTTGGCGGCAGTGTCCTTCGGCATGCCGTCGTCACGGCTACCCACGCTGACGACGACATACATCGGGTCGCTGCTGACCGCGTTGAAAAAGCTGAACGGCGCAAGGTTCACAGTCCCGCCCGGATCAACGCTCGTCACCCAAGCAATCGGCCGCGGCACGACGAGGTTCGTCAACAGCTTGTAATTGTCAGCCTTGGTCTGCTGCGATGGGTCGATCTGCATGGAAACCCCTTCGTCTCACGCCAGCGCACATATTGGCCCCCCCATTTTCGTCATGGCCGCGTAGGCGGCCACCCACGGCAGCCATTAGCAAAGACGGGGAAAAAAAGGGGCAGCAGGCGCTACTGGGCCGCAATAAACTGTCGTCATTCAAGCTCCAACATGTCGTGGGTGGCCACCTTCGCGGACATGACGTTGGTGGGATGCGATCCCTTAGGAAGGCCAACTTTCAACCCGCCAGCAATTGCCCCAGCCGCTTGACGCCCTCGGCGATCATCTGCTCGTTAGGCAGCGAATAACTGAGCCGGATCGTGTTCAGCCCCTGGCCGTCGGCATAGAACGCCGACCCCGGAACGAACGCGACGTTGAACTCTTCGACCGCCCGCTTGAGTAACGTCTTGCCGTTATACCTAGGCGGCAGCGTAAGCCAGACGAACAACCCTCCCTCCGGCTTGGTCCAGGTCACGCCCTCTGGCATGTGCTCTTCCAGCGCCTTGAGCATCGCCGTCCGCCGGCCCGAGTACAGCGTGCGCGCCTGCGCCACCTGCCGGTCGTAGGTGCCGGACGCCAGCTGATACATGACCATCTGATTGATGTTTGACGTATTGAGATCCGACGCCTGCTTGATGAGCACCACGCGCCGCACGATCGCTTCCGACGCGCACACCCAGCCGATCCGCAGGCCCGGCGTCAGCGTCTTGGAAAACGTCCCGCAATAGATGACCCGAGAGCGGTTGATGTCGCCACCTTGCCGCGCCACGTCGAGCGCCTGGATCGGCGGCAATTGCTCGCCTTCAAACCGCAGTGCGCTATAGGCGGTATCTTCAAAGATCGGCGCGTCAAGGCTGTCGGACAGCTCGAGAAGCCCATTGCGCGCCGCCCGCGTCAGCGTCTTGCCCGTAGGATTTGCGAAATCCGGCACGACGTACAAGAACTTGACCGACCCGCCATTTTGGCTCGCCGCATCCACATAAGATTGCGGCGTGCGGTTGCTCTGCTCCGGGGTGAGCGTGTCATAGCGCGGCTCGTAGGCCGAAAACGCCTGCAGCGCGCCAAGATACGTCGGCGCTTCGACCAGGGCGGTATCGCCCGCTGTCAAAAACAGCTTGCCGAGAAATTCGAGTGCCTGCTGCGAGCCAGACGTCACCACGATGTTGTCGGGCGTGCACGGCACCCCGAGCGTTCCCATGTGCTTGACGATCCATTCGCGCAGCGGCTGATACCCTTCGCTGACCGAGTACTGCAATCCACCCTTCATGCTGACCGGGTCGGAGAGGATCGCCGAATAGGCAGCCTTCGCTTCGTCGGCTGGAAACAGCACGGGGTCTGGAATACCGCCACCAAACGAGATGATCCCGGGCCGGTCGAGCACCTTGAGCAGTTCGCGGATTTCAGACGCCTTCATGCCATCGGCGCGGCGGGCATAGCGTGGTTCGGCAGCTTGATTGGGGTCCGTCGGCATCGTCGTCATTAGCTCGTGTTGCCTTCTGGGTAGAGCCGCAAATGGGTAGAGCCGCAAACTGGCGGCGGCCGGACCCGCATCCTGATCCAGCGCATGATGCAAATTTGAGCTCAACTTGTCAGGGATACGAACGGCGCTGTCAATAAACGACAACGCCCGCAGGTCAGCCAGCGCCGGGAACCGCGCGATCAAACCCGATATGGATCTCGAACTCGCCCGGTCGCGATCCTTCAGGGATTGGTATCGTGATCGCCTTTACGGCGGAGAAATACCCGATCGGTTTGTCGACGGCGACGTCGACATCAATCTTCAAGTTGTCGCTCGCAATCTTTTCGCGCTTGGCGTCTGTCACTGTGATGGTGACGGGCAGCTTGACGTTGCCGGACTTGCCCTTGGGGCCAAGCAGCACGCGCCCTGCAAACCCATAGCGCACCACAACTTTGCCCGCTTCGACCCGGCATTCGCGCCCGGTCTTGGTAATCTCGCCGCGATGCATGATGGCAAGGCCATCGCCGGCGCGTCCAGCTTCGTAAATGGTCAGGTTGTTGTCGCGCTGGCCGACGATGAAGCGCGGGCATCCGCCAGCGTCGGCAGAGATCGCCGCTGGTGCTGATCCATCGCCCGCTTTGGCGGCCGATAAAAGTTGTTCTTCCGAGACGGTCTTGACGTCACTTTGAGCTTTGGAGCCAGAGTTGCCGAACACGCTGGTGCCAAGGCCGGAAGTAAGCGAGGACATGCCGCATCCGCCCAGTGCAAACGCACCGGCGGCAATGCAGCCAATCGCAAGTACCTTCCTCAACGCTTGTCCCATTCCCCCGTTGACTTCACGCACTAGGCTAACAAGCTCCCTACGTCCCGACGGTGATTGACCGGCGGAGATGACACCACGCGGCCCGTTGTTGGCCCGGCCACGCTCGTCCAAACCTCTAGCGTTAAGGCCCCTAGTCGACGTCCCCATCAAACTGTATCACCTGTTGCATGCTCTCGCCTACTAACACAACGGCGAACGAGCTTGGAAATTTCAAAACGGTCGAACCATGACTCCAGCGCCACAGTCCGCCTCCCGAGAACCGACCGGAAACCCATCTGAACGCCCAGCCCTCCGTGTCGTGCTGGCGGCCCCGCGAGGGTTTTGCGCCGGCGTTGATCGTGCCATCCAGATCGTCGAACTTGCGCTCATCAAGTATGGCCCGCCCGTCTACGTCCGCCACGAGATTGTCCATAATCGATTCGTTGTGGAAAGTTTGCGGGCAAAAGGTGCCGTTTTTGTGGAAGAAATAGACGAAATACCAGATACCTCTCAGCCGGTGATCTTTTCCGCCCATGGCGTGGCAAAATCGGTACCCTACGCTGCACGGTTGAGGAATCTGTTTGTCCTGGACGCCACATGTCCCCTGGTTTTCAAGGTCCACAACGAGGCGGCTCGCCATCATGAGCAGGGCTACGGCATCGTTTTGATCGGGCATAAAGGCCACCCCGAAGTTGTCGGAACCATCGGCCAGCTGCCCGTCGGCGCAATTCACCTGATCGAAACCGCTCAGCAGGCCCGTGACTTCAGTCCGGCCAATACAACCAAACTGGCCTACGTTACGCAGACCACCCTGTCCGTCGACGACACCGCCGAAATCGTATCTATTCTGAAAAGCCGTTTTCCGCTCATCGCAGGCCCCGCCAAGGAAGACATCTGTTACGCAACTACCAACCGCCAGAGCTCGGTCAAAGCCATCGCGCACACGATCGACGCCCTCCTCGTCGTTGGCGCGCCAAACTCGTCCAATTCGCTCCGCCTCGTGGAAGTCGCTGAACGCAACGGCTGCCCGAAGGCGTTCCTCGTCCAGCGCGCCACAGACATTCCGTGGGATAAACTCGGTCAAATTGCGAGTCTGGGCGTTTCCGCAGGTGCGTCCGCCCCCGAGCAATTGGTCAACGAGGTCATCGACGCCATGCGCGCCCGCTACAACGTCACAGTTGAAGTTGTAACCACCGCAGAGGAAAATATCGCCTTCAACATCCCGCGCGATCTGCGCGATGTCGTCCGTCCTGCAGGTTAAGCGCGATCAATGGCAGTTTACACCGAAGTTTCCGATGAAGACCTGAGCGCGTTCCTTGCGCACTACGATTGCGGTTCGTTGTCCTTTTACAAGGGCATCGCCGAAGGTGTCGAAAACACCAATTACCTTGTCCACACCGATAAAGATCGTTTTATCCTCACGCTCTACGAAAAGCGCGTCAACGAAGCCGACCTACCGTACTTCCTCAAGCTCAAGCAACACCTTGCGCGCCGCGGCGTGCTGTGTCCGGTCCCCGTCCGCAATCGCGACGGCAACACGCTGGGCGAGCTGAATGGCCGCCGCGCAGCCCTCATCACCTTCCTAGATGGAGTTTCCGTCAAACGGCCCAAGCCCGAGCACTGCGCGCTTCTGGGCCAAGCCCTGGCACAGCTTCACCTCGCCAGCGCCGATTTCGGCATGTACCGCACCAATGCGCTGGGCCCCAAGGGCTGGCCGCCGCTGTATGCAAAATTCTCAGCCCGCGCCAACGAGATATTGCCAGGGCTGGACCAGATGATCGAAAGCGAACTCGCCATTCATGCCAATGGCTTCCCCGATGCCCTGCCTCAAGGCGTCATCCACGCCGACCTGTTCCCCGATAACGTCTTCTTCTCCGACGGGGTTTTGTCTGGCCTGATCGACTTCTATTTTGCCTGCAACGACGCGCTCGCCTACGACATTGCCATCTGCATCAATGCCTGGTGCTTCGAAGCCGATCATTCCTTCAATGTCGATAAAGGCCGCGCCCTGCTCCACGCCTACGACCGTGTTCGCATATTGACGACCGCCGAGCGCGCAGCACTGCCCACGCTCGCCCGCGCCGCAAGCCTGCGCTTCCTGCTGACCCGCTCCCACGACTGGCTGCATCGCGCACCTGGCGCGCTGGTCACTCCGCACGACCCGATCGACTATGTTGACAGGCTGAAGTTCCACCAGCGGGCGGGCTCGATTACCGATTACGGTGGAGACAGTTTCTAATGGCAGACACTTTGTAATGGCAGACACTTTGTAATGGCAGGCAACTTCTAATGGCAGGCGACGAACTCCCCCCGCCATCACCGCCCAAAGCGGTGGTGATCTACACCGATGGCGCGTGCTCTGGAAACCCCGGTCCCGGCGGATGGGGCGCGATCCTCACCATGGGCTCAAACCGCAAGGAACTCTCCGGCGGCGAAGCCGATACGACGAACAACCGCATGGAGTTGATGGCAGCGATTCAATCGCTCGACGCCTTGAAGCAGCGCTGCGCCGTCACCCTTTACACCGACAGCAACTACGTCAAGAACGGCATCACCACCTGGATCCACGGCTGGAAGAAAAACGGCTGGCGCACCGCCGACAAAAAGCCGGTCAAGAACGCCGAACTCTGGCAGCGCCTGGAAGCCGCCCGCGCCCGCCACGACGTTACCTGGAAATGGGTCAAAGGCCACGCCGGCCACCCCGAAAACGAACGCGCCGACGAACTCGCCCGAACAGGCATGGCCCCGTTCAAAGGGAAGCGGTGAGTCGCAACTTCCTTTGTCATAAAAAGGAAGGGGGGTTTGGGGGAACACGCTTGCCCTCGACGACGGCCGTGGGTTCCCCCAATTGGGTAACGGCGTAGCCGATTACTTCAACCAGGGCGAAAGCCCAAGAACGCAGCGCCTTTAAAGTACTTTCGACTTGGATTGAAGCAGCACCAACCAATACACTGTTTCCCCGGACGGCACTGCACTTGCCGATCCGGGGTCTTTACCGGTCAAAGATGGTTAAAGATCCCGGATCTGCGTGCGCAAGGGCGCACTTGTCTGCGGAAATCAGTGGAGGGAAGACACGCTTCAATCTAAACCGGCGGTTCGTCCGAATGTTCACAAGTCCGCCGCGCCCCATGCGGCGACAGAACGCCCTGCACAGGCACCAGTCTGCGCATCGCCCGTGCCGGGGCTCTGGTCCCGATTGGTGTGATGAGTTCCTTCGTCGCCTCAATCAAAATCACGCCCGCGAACCGGCGCGATACCGCAGCCCCGATCCGCTCGATCGTCGGTGCGGACCGCACGAGCAGCGCGCGATGGATCGGCGGCAGGTACAGCGCGCAGTCCCATTCGAGCGGGGTAAACATCGCTTCCCGCAACAACAGGTCGAGTTGCCCGCGTGAATACGGCCGCCCCTGACCGAACGGTGTCCGGTCGGTGCGCGCCCAAATCCCGGTCCGGTTCGGCGCAATGATCAACAGCCGCCCGGCCGGCTTCAGTACGCGCCACATCTCGCGCAACAAGGCTGCAGGCCGCTCAGCAACCTCCAGTCCGTGCACCACCAGCATCCGGTCGACGCAATTGTCCGGCAGCGGCAGGTGCTGCTCTTCGACCAGCACTGACATGTTGCGATCCGGAGACGGCCACACCAGCGCGCCTTGCCCCTCCGGCATCAGAGCGCAGATGCGCGAGGCTTCCCCGCGAAACGACCCCAGGAACGGCGATGCAAACCCAAACCCCATGATCACGTCGCCAGCAGGGCGTGGCCACTTGGCACGGATCTTCTGGGCCAGCAGCCGCCGGGCCACAAGCCCGAGCGGCGTCTGGTAGAAATCCCTCAGATCCGTGACGTCAGTGTGCATGGGGCTCCGATACCGCTCTTCACGGCTGAATCTGTGCCATCTGCTGCCCGCTTGCAAGGTGTCGTTGCAAGACCATCTCAAAACGCCGGTCAGAATTGAACCGTAATCGCACGGACGCGTTTATATTGGCGGTCAAATCAATGTTCGCAGCGCGCGTGGGATGCTATGCGGAGCAGGACAATCGAACGGGAGGCGCGTGCAGATGGCGAACTTGGAAATCCACCAGTTCATTGCTGGCGACGATAACTATTGCGTGCTGGTACACGACGCCGAGTCCGGCACGACCGTCAGCATCGACGCCCCCGACGATGAGGCTATCCAGCGCGAATTAACCGCGAAAGGCTGGAAACTCACCCACATCCTTGTCACGCACCACCACGGCGACCATACCGTTGGCATTCCTGATCTCAAACAATCCTGGAACTGTCAGGTCATCGGCCCCGCCGCGGAATCCCACAAGATCCAAGGCTTAGACCGCACGGTCCGCGAGGGTGATGAGGTCGCCATTGGCCGCCACACCTTCACCGTGCTTGAAACCCCCGGCCACACGTTAGGCCACGTCGCGTACGTCGAACGCGACGCAAAGCTTGCCTTCGTTGGTGATACACTGTTTGCCATGGGCTGTGGCCGCGTGTTCGAAGGCGACTACCCCATGATGTGGAACTCCCTGTCCAAGCTGGCAGCCCTCGACGAAGACACCCTTATTTACTGCGGCCACAACTACACCGCCTCGAATGCCCGCTTTTCAACCACCATCGAACCCGGCAATCTGGCCCTCCAAGTGCGCGCCCGTGCTGCGGCCAACGGCGATGCCCTGGTGCCGGCCCGGCTAGGCGACGAACTGGCAACCAACCCGTTCCTGCGCGCCGATAACGCCTCGATCCGCCAATCTTTAGGGCAAGTTGGTGTCCCCGCCTGGAAGGTCTTCGGCGAAATCCGCGACAGGAAAAACAAGGCATGACTTGGGTACGGAGCCCCCCCCTTTCGTCATGGCCGCGAAGGCGGCCACCCACGACAACAATCTCCAATACTGACGCTTCGGCTTGAACAGACAGCCTCTCCGCGCCGCAATATCAGGACTGACATGACCATCGCGCAAGACATCATCCGCCTCCTCGATCTGACGCCCCACCCCGAGGGCGGCTACTACCGCGAGACGTTCCGCGATCCGGTAACCGTCCAGGGTCGGGCGGTGTCCACCTGCATCTATTTCCTGCTGCCTGAAGGCGTGATTTCGCGCTGGCACCGCGTCGATGCGGTCGAAACCTGGCACTGGTACGCGGGTGCGCCGCTCGATTTGCGCATAGCTGAGGACGCCAAAATCTACACGAGCCATGTGTTAGGTTCAGACCTCTCAGCAGGCGAGCGCCCCCAGCACGCCGTTCCCGAAAGCCACTGGCAGCAGGCCCGCTCAATGGGGGCTTGGACGCTCGTGGGTTGCACAGTCGCGCCGGGCTTTGTGTTCGAGGGATTTGAGATCGCCGGCGCGGAATTCGACCCGGCTCCTGTCTGATTCGGCACACCATCCGTAACTTCACTGCAACAGTCGACTCGGTTGTCCACTGGTCTTTGATAGACCGGATCTCTGCAACCCGTTGATATGCACAGGCCGATTTCGATTTTTTCCCTCCCGTGACGTGACCCCGCTTGCCGCTCTAGGCCGACTCGGAAAGAGTGACATTCGAATCAAAGGTTAAGACCAACGGGGAAGTATTCATGAAGCGGGACGCGACCAAGCCGGCGTTGAGCGCGATCTTTGTCGATTACGACAACATCTATCTCTCGTTGAAGCGCAAGAACGACGACGCCGCAAAGCGGTTTTCGAAAGATGCTTCGCTCTGGATCAAGGAACTCGAATCCGGGCGCTTGATCACGCCAACCAATAGCATCGGCGACATCGGCCCGCGCCGCATCGTCATGAACCGCTGCTACGGCAATTCCGTCCCACGCCGCAATGCGCATGACAATTCGACCGACATGAACTCCTTCCCGTTCGTGCGCAATCACTTCCTGCGCGCCGGCAGCGAGACGATCGACTGCCCCCCATTGACGTCGCAGATGAAGAACTCTGCCGACATCCGCATGGTCATGGATATTCGTGACATGCTCACTCACGACACCTATTTCGACGAATTCATCATCCTGTCGGGCGACGCCGATTTCACCCCGCTCATTCATCGCCTGCGGGCCCATGCCCGCCGCACGGTGATCTTCTCGAACGAACATACCGTCTCGCCTTACACCGCCATCAGTGACGGCGAAGTGCGTGAAGTAAACCTGCTCCAGCTCCTGCTCGACGGCAAGATCGCCGATCCAGTCCTCACTGCTAACGGCGAACCGGCAGCATTGCCCGCGCCAAAAACCGACATGAGCACTTTGCGCCGCGAGATCGTCGCGGAAATCGCCACCATCGTGCGTCAGTCGGGCCAGCCCGTGCCGCTGGAAGCGTTGGCCGACCGCGCCGTGCGCCAACTTGGTCACGACAAGACCGCTGGTACCGGTTGGGGGGGCACGGGTGGCTTCCGCGACCTGCTGACCACATATCTGCCTGAAGGTTTGCGCATCTCCGATCAAGCCCCCTTCGTCGTGTTCGAAGTCGCACGCATGCTGCCTCCGGACGCGCCGCGTTTGGAAGCGCAGCGGCCCGAACCGTCCCGCGTCGAAGTCCCGCACGCTGAAATCCGCCAGCCCGAAATTCGCCAGCCGGAGCTTCGTGCCGATCAGCCGCGCCCCGACATGGTTCGCCCCGACATCCAGCGTCTTGATCGCACACCGCCGATCGCACAGCGGACGCCGATTGCAGCGCCCACTCCAGTCCAGCCTCAGTACGCTCCAGCTTCCGTACAGCAGCAGGTCCCGGCCCAAACGCAGTACGCATCTGCGGCCCCCATTCCAGCGGCGCTTGAGCCGGTCCATGCATCAGCTCCAGCACCGGTCACCGCTGTACCTGCCGCGCCGTTGGCGGTGGCTGCACCCCAGCGTCCCCTCGCACCGCACGCACCCATCGCTGCAACTCCTGCTCAACTGACGCCTCAGCTGCAGCGCGCGCCGCAACCACAGCAGCCGGCACCCCAGCAGCGAGCGCAGTCGCAGACGGCGATTGCCATCCAGCAGGCTGTTGCGCGCATCTATGATGCCTGCCAGGCTCCGCCGCTCTCGCCCCCGGAATATCGCGCGCTGTTTGAGGTGATCGCTCAGGAAATCGGCACGCGCGGTTTGACCGGCGCACCAACGCTCGACAACATCGTCGGCGCTGCCAAGTCGCTCGGCGTTGATATCCGCCGCGATGACGTCCGCTTTATCCTCGAAGTCGTGAGCGAAACCGACCCCTGGTTCGAGCAGGGCGCGTCCGCCAACCTGTTCGCCAGCCGCTTCCGCAACTTCGTAGTGGCCCGTTGCCGTACCCACGGCCTGACCCTGTCCGCCGAAGAGCTCGACCTCATCGAGCACTGGTTCGCAGGCAGCCAGACGCCGCCGCAGCAAGCAGCCCTTCCGCAAGCGGCGGCTCCAGCGCCAGAACCACAGCGCGCACCGGCTCCTCAGGCTGCCGCCTCGCAGCCGCAGACACAAGTCACCACGTCCAACGACCGCTGGTGGTCGATGGACCCTAATCCGGCTTCCGGCCCGCTCGGCGAAATGGCTCCCGGCGAAGAATTCCCGCGCATCATCCGCTCCCGCATGCGCGGCTGATCGCCGGACAATCCGGCCAAACAAAACGCCCGAAGGTGCAAACCTCCGGGCGTTTCTTTCTATCCCCTCTCCCCGTCCTTCACGGGTAGGGTGAGGGGCGGCAGCAACAAAAGCGCGTGAGGGGCGGCCACATGCGACCCACAAAAAACGCCCGGAAGTTTCCCTCCGGGCGCAACTCAATCGACCGCAACGATGCGATCAGATCATGTACTGGCCGCCGTTGGCGCTGATTGTCGAACCGGTGATGAAGCCGGCCTCATCGGCGGCAAGGAACACCACGCAGCGCGCGATTTCTTCCGGCTCGCCGAGGCGGCCAACCGGGATATACGGCAGGATCGACTTCTCAACGACTGCTGGATCAATGGCCTTCACCATTTCCGTTGCGATGTAGCCCGGCGTGATCGAGTTGACCGTGATGCCAGCGCGCGCGCCTTCCTGGGCCAGCGCCTTGACAAAGCCAAGGTCGCCCGACTTGGCAGCTGAATAGTTGACCTGCCCCATTTGGCCCTTCTGGCCGTTGACCGACGAGACGCAGATCACACGGCCGAACTTGCGAGCCCGCATGCCTTCCCAAACCGGGCGGGTCATGTTGAACAGCGAGTTGAGGTTCGTGTTGATGACGCCGTTCCACTGCTCAGCAGTCATCTTGTGGAACATCGCGTCTTTGGTGATGCCGGCGTTGTTGACGAGAACGTCGACGGGGCCGAGATCCTTTTCCACCTGAGCGATGCCAGCCGCGCACTGCTCAAAGCTCGAAACGTCCCACTTGTAGACCGGAATACCGGTTGCGGCCTGGAACTGCTGCGCTGCGGCGTCGTTGCCCGCATAGCTCGCGGCAACGCGGTATCCTTTGGCTTTCAACGCCTTGGAGATGGCTTCGCCAATCCCACGTGTTCCGCCGGTAACGATAGCAACTCTGGCCATAAGTCGTGCTCCCTAGACTTGTTTTTTTGATTGTGTGTCGGATGAAAAAAATGGGGGGAAGTGATCGCGCCCCTCCTGTCTTAGTCCCAAATCTTAGTCCCAAAAAAGAAGGGGGTTTGGGGGAAGCCTTTCCCCCAAACGGGTGTGGGTGGTAACCCACGCGCGTAGCGCCTCTTAATCGTCAAGCGCGTAGCGCCTGTTAATCGCGCGCAACGCAGAGCGCGATGCCCATGCCGCCGCCGATGCAGAGCGTGGCGAGACCCTTTTTGGCATCGCGGCGGCCCATTTCATACAGCAAGGTTGTGAGCACGCGCGCACCCGATGCACCAATCGGGTGACCGATGGAGATAGCGCCGCCGTTGACGTTAACTTTGCTCGTATCCCAGCCGAGGCCCTTGTTCACGGCGCATGCCTGAGCGGCAAATGCTTCGTTGGCCTCGACGAGGTCGAGATCGTTGGCAGACCAGCCAGCCTTTTCGAGCGCCTTCTTCGAGGCCGGGATCGGACCCGTACCCATGATCGAGGGGTCGACGCCGACGCTGGCCCACGACACGATGCGCGCCAACGGAGTGATGCCGCGTTTTTTGGCTTCGGCAGCACTCATGAGCACGAGGGCTGCAGCGCCGTCGTTGATGCCCGATGCGTTACCTGCGGTCACCGTACCGGCCTTGTCGAATGCAGGGCGCAACTTGGCCAGACCCTCGGCGGTGACGCCAGCCTTGATGAACTCGTCCTCGGTCACAACGACGTCGCCCTTGCGTGTCTTGACGGTGACGGGGCAGATCTCATCTTTGAATTTTCCGGCCTTCTGGGCCGCCTCGGCCTTGTTCTGCGAGGCAGCGGCAAATGCATCCTGCTCTTCGCGGGTGATCTGCCACTGGCGAGCCACGTTCTCGGCCGTCACGCCCATGTGGTAGGGCTGGAACGCGTCCATCAGGCCGTCGCGCAGCATCGTGTCTTGGAACTTGACGTCGCCCATCTTCGTGCCGTCGCGCAGATTTGCGACGTGGGGCGCGAGGGTCATGTTTTCCTGACCGCCGGCAACGACGATCTTGGCCGAGCCGTCAGCGATCTGCTGGGCACCGAGCGCAATGGCGCGCAGCCCCGAACCGCACAACTGGTTCATGCCCCAAGCCGGGCTGTCGACTGGAATGCCGGCAGCAACCGACGCCTGACGGGCCGGGTTCTGTCCGGTGTTGGCGGTGAGCACCTGGCCCATGATGACTTCGTTGACGTCCGCGGCCGCGACACCCGCGCGCTGCAGAGCAGCCTGGATCGCGACTTTGCCGAGTTCATGGGCTGGCAGCGTGCTGAGCGCCCCGCCGAAAGAACCGACTGGTGTACGGGCAGCACTGGCGATGACAATCGTCGTATCTTCACTCATCGAATCTGATCTCCTGGAAGCAAAATTAGTCCCAACAGCCTTAAAGCCTAGAATCCCTGCGTCAATAAGGTACTTCCTAGTCAGTATGGTGCATGCAGCCGCCTCTTTATTGATCTCTTGCCATCCCGTGTTGCACGCTGATTATGCGGCGGTGCGAAAAACACTGGTCCCGCGGCGGTCCCGTGTGATAAGCTGTCGCATAGTATTCGTAGTTTCAAAAAGCCGGACCGATCTCATGCTCAACAAAGCCGAAGTTCAAACCGAGAAGCGCGAGACCGTCGTTATTAAGAAGTATGCCAATCGCCGCCTGTACAACACTGAGACAAGTTCGTACGTGACGCTCGAAGATTTGGCGACGATGGTGCGTGGTGATCGCGATTTCGTCGTTTACGACGCCAAGACGGGCGATGACCTCACTCATGGCGTACTGACCCAGATCATTGTCGAGCAGGAAAGCCGCGGCAACGGCCAGCAGTCCATGCTGCCGATCCCGTTCCTGCGCCAGCTGATCCGCTTTTATGATGATAGCATGGCCAAGATGGTGCCGGGCTACCTCCAGTTCAGCCTCGAAAGCCTCGCCAAGGAACAGACGAAATTCCGCAGCCAGTTTGCCGGCGCCTTTGGCAGCCCGACCGCCGCGTTCGACGTCTATCAAGACCAAGTCCGCAAGAACATGGAACTGTTCGAGCAGGCCCTGACCATGTGGGTTGCCTCTCCCGGTCCGTTGGGTGCCGCGACAACGACAGAGGCCAAAAAGCCGGCAGTGACGGCAGGCCCCGCGCCCGGCCAGCCTGGTTATACGCAGCCGCTGCCGCAGGTTCGAACTGCACCAATCGCCGTTCCAGCACCCGCGAAGGCTGATTTTCCGCGCGACGAGATTGGCGAATTGAAAGCTCAGCTGGCGGCCATGCAGCAGCGCATCGAGCGCATCGTCCAGACCAAGGATTGACTTGCGTTATTTTCGGAATTTACGGGTCGAGTCCCAACTCGGCCCGTTTTCGTTTGGAAAGGCCAAGCGCAACGATCCGATGCGACTGCTGCAGGTAATCTTTGAGTGCCTCGCCGCTAAGTCCTGGGGGGCCATAGTGCTGGATCCACGTAAGGCCGCGCGAAGCAAGATAAGGTGCCGGCCGCAAACCCGGCTGGTCCTTGAGGATTTCAAACGAAATAGCGCTGACCTTGAATGAATAGCTCTGCTCGCCGTCGTTCTGTCCGCCGATGGCAAACACCTTGCCTCCCACCTTCCAGACATGCGAACCGCCCCACTGCACCACAGTGGTGGTCGCAGGGAGCGCTCCGCAAAACGCATTGAACTCGTCGTGTGTCATCCAAAAACGCCCTCAGTGCTTCGGACGGACCACCGGCTTGCCGGTCGCAGGTCCAGCCGCAGGCGTTGGCGCGGACGGTGGAAGCGCCGCCTCTGCCTCGCCATTTGCCTTGCCATGCCCGTGCGACTGACTTGAAATCCAATCTGAGGCCGCCAGCAGCACGCTCGACGTCACAAAAACCAGATGGATCACGACCAGCCAAAACAGCTTCCGTTCGTCAGCCGCTGTAAGCACTTTGATGCTCATGAACTCCTTGAGCAGTTGGATGGCCGAGATCGCCACGATCGACGACAGCAACTTGAGCTTCAACGCCGTGAAATCTATCGTGCCCATCCAGTCGGGCCAATCCGCATGGCCTGAATGGTCGATCTTGGAGACGAAATTCTCGTAACCCGAAAAGATGACGATGATCATCAAGGACCCCGTCAGTGCCATGTCGACGAGGGCCAGCAATCCCAGAATGACGTCAGTCTCGGTCGCCGACATCATGTGTGTGGCGAGATGAAACAGCTCCTTTACGAACATGAAGAGCAGCACGATCAGCGACAGTGCGAGGCCAAGATAGATGGGTGCAAGCAGCCAGCGGCTAGCGAAAATCGCCTGTTCGCCATAGTGCTCGAGTGTTTCGATGATTTTCTTTAGCGGCGGCATGGGGGCCTCGGTTCTTGGCGGTCGGCTGACCGCAGTGTTAAAGCGCGGCAAGCAAACCGCCCGCCGCTGTGTTGAAGTGATGCACGAAGAAGCGCTAGCGCCTGTTTGTAATCACAGCAAGAACCTCAAGCCTGATCGCTCTAAAAAATGGCTCGCGGCGGTTCCGGGGGCGCGAAACCGGTCTCTAAAACAGCGGCCGCGTCATGAGAGCGCTCAACGAGCGGCCTGTTGATGGCGCTTGCGGCCCGAGGCCACGTTGCGCCTTTCGTTCGCGCGATCACGAACCGCGACAAAGTGGCGGCAGCTAGCGCGGGCCATCGAACAAGGCGGTGGGCGCTTCCCCGGGTTCGACAGCTGTTGCCCCAGTAGTGCTGCGGGCGACGGTCGACCGTCTCGCCGAACCATCGCGTGGTTTCGGCCGCTTGATATAGGCAGGTTCTGATACCGGTGCAGGTCCGCCGGCAGTGACCGGGGCGCTGCCACGTAAGGATTCATCTGCAACGACAGTTGGGTTCGGGCAGCTGGCGGTAATCGCTCCAGGGCTTCCAATGCGGCGTGTGTTGCGCCGCACACTGCTAAAGGGCTCGTGGTGGCTCCCTCCTCGGGAGCCAGGTCTTGGAATTTATAGCGGGAATCGCAAACGCTGATGCGCGGCGGACGCTTGGTCCGCTCGACGAAGTCATGGCCTTCCTTCAGGTTAGACCAAAACGACTGCCACGGGCTGTCCTTTTGCAATGCGAGGTTTGCGTCCGTCATGCGGAACGGAAAAACATGAACCGGGACGTAGGTCTGACCGCCCGCGACAGCCTTCTCGACGAAACCGTAAATTTCTTCGACCACAGCATTGGTCATTGCAAAGCAGCCAACCGACGAACATCCGCCGTGGACCAGAATGTGCGACCCGTTCCGCGCCTGTGCCTGATCGAACGCGTTAGGAAATCCAAGGTTCAGCGACCGCGGCCAGCGTCCAATATGGCGCATCTGACCGCGTGTGACCGTGTAAAAGCCTTCTGGAGTCTGCTTGTCGCCCTCGCGCAACTTCGGTCCCAGCGTTCCCGACCAGTGGCAAACCGGATACGTTGCAAACAGCACGTAAGATGTGTCGTCCTTGCGGATCCAAACTTCAAACTCGGATTCCGACTTGAATACACGAAGCAAGACCGGAGCGCCGAGCTTAACGCCTTTTTCCGCGAGCCGTTCGCTGAGGCGCGAGAGATCAGGCGTACCCGCGAGCGGCAGATTGCCTTCCGCAGCGGCGCGCTGGCGCTCGACACGATCACTGGCCACGTCCTTCAGTTCGATCGTTACCGCGCTAGCGGGCGTGGCGGCATAAAGTAAGCATCCAACGGCAGCAGCCAAGATCGCCCGGCCGTAATGAGGCCGGTCCACGCTAGACTTCGAAATGGTCGATGCGGCCATGCCCGCGCGCTGGAACCGTCTCGCAACGCGCGCCTGAGACGGAAGTTTACGCGGCATTGGTCCTCGCTCGATCGATTGATCGCCTCGATGGGTCATGCCTTGCCCTATAGCAGCTTCAATGCCGCCGTCAGAGCGATTTTTTTCAACGTCCAATGTTGTTCACATCCCGCTGTGTACAATTTGCCGCTTGAAGTGGCGTGACGTCGGGTGATTTACCAGCTTTGAATCGGTAAGTGCCTTGGCAAACGCCCACGGCAGGCGGCAACCAGTTGGTTTCGAACAAGTCGTTTCCCGCCTTGAGTTGCCGCCAGAACCCGATGTGCGGACTGCTGGCATGAATTGCAAGGCTTTCATCGTTCAGGCGGAACGGATAAACTTGAACCTGGAACCGCTTTTGCTTGCCGCTGGCAAGTGCCGCCGTGGTCAGCTTCCAGATTTCGTCGATCACCGCATTCGTCATGGCGTAACACCCAGCCGACGAGCATCCGCCGTGAACCATCAGGGCCGAACCTGTGCGACCGTGCGCCGCATCATAAGCATTGGGAAAGCCGACATTAAATGACCGGTGCCAGCGACTGTTCGGGTTCATCTGGGCAGCCGTTACCGTATAAAAGCCCTCTGGTGCCTGCTTGTCGCCGGTCGCGATCTTGGGGCCAAGTTTGCCCGACCAGCGGCAGATCGGATAGGTCGCAAACCGGTGATAACGGCCGTCGCGAAGCAGCCACAACTCAAGTTCGAACTCGCGCTTGAAGATCCGCATCAGAATGGGTGCCCCCAGCGTCAGGGCATGGGACGCGAGCCGTGTTTCGAGCGACTCGAGATCCGGCGTCCCGGCAAGCCGCAGGTTCAGCGAAGCGCGAGCCAAGTTCGCGGCCCGCGTCCGGTTGATCGCCCGCTGCTCCGGGTCGCCGAAATACCCTGCCGGGGAATACCACGCCCAATAGGCCACGCACGCGAAAATGGCGAGCACGAAGCAAGTCATCACAATAGGAACAAAGCGGTTCGATCGGCTGGGCTGCATAATCTCTCAACCGCTCAAGTCCGGTATTCGTTCGGGCTATTCCTTAGTTCTGTTTGAACCCGAGGCCGGTCATGCTGCTGGTGGGAAAACCGCCATTGCCGGGAACCGTCGTGTAGGGCAGCAATGAGCCGAACCCATTGCTGGCGAGCAGGCGCGATTTCTGGCCGGGACTGACGATGCGATCGTTGACCGCCTGCTGTTCACCAGGTTTAGGCACGAACGGTTCGACGACGGGGCGTTCCAGCTGCGGACATGCGCGCTCGGGGTCGATCCTGCTTTGCGGCAGCTTGACGTTGACCACATACTTGCGCTCGCATACGGCCACGTCTGCGGGCAGCCGCGTCGCCTCGAAGTGATCGTAGCCCTGCTTGAGGGTGGCCCAGAACGGGGTCCATGGGCTCGATCCATGCCGCGCCATGTTGCTGTCTGTCATGCGGAACGGAAAGGCGTGAACCGGGATTGCTTTTTGCCCTGATTTTATGGCGTCGCGGCCAAGCGCATAGATTTCCTCGATGAGCGCGTCAGTCATCGCATAGCACCCGGCCGACCGGCACTGCCCGTGGATCATCACGAAGTCGCCGGTCCGGCTGAGTGCGCGGTCGTAGGCGTTGGGGAAGCCAAGATTGAAGGCCAGATGATAGCTTGAATTCGGGTTAAGCTGCTCCGCCGAGACGTTATAGAATCCCTCGGGAGCCTGCTTGTCGCCCTGCTTGATCTTGGGGCCAAGTCCGCCCGACCAATTGCAGATCGGATACGACTTGAAGTGATAGAACCGCCCGTCCGCGCGCTGCTTCCAAACTTCCAGTTCTGATTCTTCTTTGAAAATGCGGATATAAATCGGCGCTTCGGCGGTCATGCCCTTCTTGCCGAGCAGCATCATCGCGTCATTGGATAGCGGTAGATCAGCCGCCGACGGGATCATCGGAGCCGTCCCGCAGGCCGTCACCAGCAACGCCAACGCAGCCGACAGAAAAAGTCCAGCCGCAGCGCTCACCTTGCGCGTTGGCTGTGCCCTGGAATTCATACGCACTACCCTCGAGTCCCAGTTGTCACTAGGCATCACCATCCGTGAAGTCCCGTTAATTTCCGCTTAAGTCTAAATCCCTCGTGCGCGGATCGAAAGCTCTATTGAGTCGCATGGGTTAGCATCAGCACCATGAATGCGGCCAGCCTTGGGCAAGATCAATGAACGCCAAGATCTGGGCTTGTTAACGCGCATCCGGCTTTGGTTGATGCAGCCACGACCTACCCCACTGTTTCCCCGGACGGCTCTGCACTTGCCGATCCGGGGTCTTTAACGGCCAGAATGGTAACGATCCCGGATATGCGTGCGCTTAAGAGTCTGTCCGGAAAAGAGCGTTGCGATTTCAATGAGTTGATTTTTCGTCAGCCCGCCAGAAGAAGCCCGAAGGCCGTAGCCTTCGCTACGGACAAGGGGTTCGACGCCGCGGATGACAAAAAGGAACCATTGAAATCATGAAGAAACTTTCCGGACAGACTCTAAGGGCGCACTTGTCCGGGAAAGCAATGGGAAGGGTGGTTTCATTTGAACCGGAATTGCGGCTCCTTCGAGCGGCATAGCTCGACCCAAACTCTAAACGATCAGAGAGTGCGCCCGATAGCCAAAAATCGGTCATGCCGGTGCTTCTTGATTTCGCCGGGGGTCTTGCCGTCGAATTCATTCAGCGCGTGCGCGACGGCATCGCCAATAGAGCGGATGGCGCTGGCGTGATCGCGATGCGCGCCGCCGACCGGTTCTTTGACGATTTCGTCGATGACGCCGATCTGCACGAGATCCTGCGCCGTGATCTTCATCGCGGTTGCGGCTTCCTCGCGCTTGGTTGAATCGCGCCAGATGATCGACGCCGCGCCCTCTGGCGAGATAACCGAATAAATCGCGTGTTCCAGCATGATGATACGGTTGCCGGTAGCGATGGCGATTGCCCCACCGGATCCACCTTCGCCGAGGATGACTGCGATGATCGGCACGCCCAGATTGAGGCAACAGTCGGTAGAGCGAGCGATGGCTTCGGCCTGTCCGCGCTCTTCGGCGGCAATGCCGGGGTACGCACCGGCAGTGTCGACAAGCGTGATAACCGGGAGATTGAACTTGTCGGCCATTTCCATGAGCCGGACGGCCTTGCGGTAGCCGTCAGGCATGGCCATGCCGAAGTTGTGCTTGATGCGGCTTTCGGTGTCCGAACCCTTCTCATGGCCGATCACCATGACCGAACGGCCCCGGAAGCGCCCGATGCCCCCGACAATAGCCGCATCTTCCGCAAAATACCGGTCGCCGGACAATTGGGTGAAGTCCTCGACCAGCGCATTTATCACGTCGAGAGCATGCGGACGCTCGGGGTGGCGGGCAACTTCTGCCTTCTGCCACGGCGTCAGCTTCGTATAGGTGTCGATCAGCGCCGCCTTGGCTTTCTGCTCAAGCTTCTTGATTTCATCGGTGATAGAAACCGCACCGCCCTGACGCGCCAACCCTTTGAGTTCATTGACCTTGCTCTCAAGTTCGGCAATCGGCTTTTCGAACGAGCAATAAGTGCGGATGGCCGGACGCGCGGCCACCCCGCTGGTGGACGAGGATGTGGCGGCTGGCTGGGTCGATGGGTCGGGTTGATCCAAGGGAGGCCTCATGTTTGGTACGCCCGGCGGCAACGCTCGGGCCAAATAATTGCAACAGCAATATATTGGTGCAACGCAATGCTCAAGTGCGCGGCTCAAAACTGGATAAGTTGCAGCCCATTTAACTGCATTTTTGCGGTGCAGCGTTAAATCGCAGCGCGCGGCAGCGCAGTCACTTTTTCTCGCGCCCCAGTTTCACCAGCGGATGATGCTCGTTCACCAGTGCCTTCAGCCGTTCTTCCAGTACATGGGTATAAATCTCGGTCGTCGAGATGTCGGCGTGCCCCAGCAGTTGCTGAACCGCTCGCAAATCCGCACCCCGGTCCAGCAGATGGCTGGCAAAAGCATGGCGCAGCACGTGCGGACTGACCCGTTCGGGATCGAGCCCGCCCTCCTCCGCTAACGCCTTTAAGTCTTGCGCAAAACGCTGCCGTGTCAAATGACCTTCGACGCTTTTGGACGGGAACAGCCACCGCGTCCGAACCATACCGGAAACGCCGTCGGCAGGGTCGCTGCCAAGCGCCAGATACCGGTCGAGAGCGGCCCGCGCCGAACTGTTGAGCGGCACGAGCCGTTCCCGCCCGCCTTTGCCACGGATGGTTAGCACGCGTGTATCGCCGTCGAGCACCTGCCGGGGCAGTGAAACCAGCTCCGTCACGCGAAGCCCGGTCGCATAGAGCAATTCCAGCAGACAATACATCCGCACCGACCGCACCCGGTCCCGCCCCCGTGTTCCCGAAATTCGCGCCCGCGCCGCCTCAATCAGCATATCGACTTCGGCAACCGACAGCGTGCGCGGCAGTGGACGTTGCTGCTTGGGACCGGCAATCCCGTGCGTGGGATCTTCCTCAATTCTGTCTTCGGCAAGCAGGAACTTATACAACTGCCGCAGTGTCGAAAGCTTGCGCGCCCGCGACCCGGCAGCCAGACCAAGCTCCGAAAGCTGCTGCAGATACCCCGTGACATCGTCCGGCAGGGCTTCGCTCAACGCCCGCGCCTGCTTCGCCAGATGGCGCTCGAAATCCTCGACGTCGCGGGCATACGCTGAAAGCGTGTTCACCGCCGCCCCGCGCTCGGACGCGATCATGTCGATGAACGACCGCCGGACTTCGAAGTTGTCGTCGCCGCGCGGGGTGCGGTCAGTTGCCGGCACTGCGCGGCCATAGGGCAAACAGCGCTTCGAAACTCAACCGGCGGGCGTCGCCATCAAGTCCCGCCCGGCGCAATGCGCGAATGCTGTCACCCAAGGCGATGAGGTGGGCGCCTTCGGCCCCATTCGGCCCTAACGCCCGCATGACAAGCAAGACCGTTCGACCAAATTCCTTCTTCTTCGACGCATCCTGCAGGCTGGTGAGCACGCCGGTCTCGGGCAGATAACCACCCGCCGGCTGAGGCGCGCGGTTGGCCGCGTCCCACAGTGGAATCGGGACGTTCGTATCGTTGGCATCCAGCACGGTTGCGAGCCGGTGCAACAGATCGCGCGACAGCCGCCCCTTCGCCGCGAGGTCTTCCACAGATGCAAGACTGCGCCCGCGCTCGGTCTTGAGCGCCGGATCGGCGATGTCGATCAGCGCCTGCCAGTGCCGCAGCCCACCATCGCCCGGCACTGAGCCGCCGAGAACGGACCATTGCCGCGCCCGCTCAAGATTGCCGGCAGCCAGGCTGATCTCGATGCCAGTTTCGGCAAACCAGCCGATTTCCGGCACCGGCTGCAATCCGTCAGCCGTCTTGGACAGCATCGACAATGCCTGCAGATAAAGCCCGGCCCGCTTGGCGTCATCGAGCAGAGCGCGCATGATGCGCACCTTCTTCAGGGGCGTGCGTTCCGCTTCCGCTGCCTTAAACAGCGCCGCCCGATGCAAGGGAGGTTCGGCTTTTACCGAGTTCGCTGCCGCGAGCGCTTCAGGAGCCATCTGCGCGCCAAGCGCCTGATAAAGGCCAGCGAGCGCGGATGGAGTTATCGCATTGACGCGCGCCGCAGCCTCCGCGCTGAGAAGTTGCAGCGCAGGTGGCGCATCCTTGGTGCCCGCAAGGAAGGCCAGCAACGCCGGTTCCCCGTGCTGGCCAATATCTTTGGCCTCCACGCCGCCAGCAAACGAGAACGCGCGATACTGCAGCAGCGAGACGGATTTCAATCCGCGTGCTGGTGTCTTCTGCCCACTCGCAATTGCATCGAGTGCGGCCAGCGAAACGACGTCGTCTGGCCCGTTGGTAAGCGTCTTTTCCTGGCGCGCGAATTCGGCCGCGAGCCCGGCCCCCGACGGATTTCCGCCAGCCGCGGCGCAAATCCCAGTCATCAGCAGGGCTTCACCCTGGATCTTTTTGGGCAAATCGGCCTTGCGTGCGATGAACCCCTTGACGAGGTCGCAAGCCCGCGCCGTGTTGCCAAGCCCAATCTCGATCTTCGCAGCAAGCGCCGCCAGCCCTGGATTGGCCGCCAGCGCCGATGCATCCGATCCGGCCGCCTTGGAAGCCTCGTCCAGCAAGCCCGAGCGGTAAAGCGCCTCTGCCCGGAGGGCATTGAAACGCCCATCGCTGCCGATGCCGCCCGGTGCCGTCACACTCGCCGTGATCAAGCGGCGCCACAACTGATGCACCGCTGGCGAGTGCGGCGGGATATCGACCCGCGAAATCAACCCTTCGAGGGCTGGAATATCAAGCCCCGTCCACAATTCGTAGGGCAACCCCGAGCCGTCGGCAGCAGCAACCGGTGCCAGATCGCCCTTTTCTATGGCAGCTCCGCGTTCAATCGCCAGCGGAGGCAAAGGCGCAGTGCTTGCCTTATAGTTCGCTGGCGCCGTGGTGTAGGCCGATGGCACCGCATTGGCCGGTGAAGCTGGATCTCGCGGCAGTTGCATCACGTCATCTTGGGTCGCGTCCGTGGGAGCAGCCGTTCCCCCATAGCCCGGCTGAGTAGCCACTTCCGGGCTACCAGCCGAATTGCCGTAGGGAATGCCGGTGCCGTATTCCGGTGTCGCGCTGTTACCGCCCTCAGTGGATGATGGCTGCGGCTGGGCCGGATTGGCGTTGGACGTATCTTTCTTTTTGCGTGGTTCAGGTGGGGCTGTATGAAGCTGGCCGAATGGATCCCAAGGCTCGGCGGCGTTGGCGGGGCTGTTCGCCGCCATTCCACCTGTGAAAATCATCCCCCCGCTGAGGGCTAAACAGAGTGCGGAACGGCAGGATTTGTGTCGCATCGAACCATGGGAGTTGGGCGCCGGTGCAAGGCGCCGGTCAGGGACGGCGGATTTTGACGTTGGGAACGGGTTTGGAAACTTCCTGCTGTACGGGTTCGAACTGGGTCGCAAGAACATAGAGGCCACCCGACACCATCGCCGTCAACCCACCCACCACAACCAGGAACCGCAACAAACTCGGCATTTTGTCGAACTCGCATCCAAATGATATGTCACGGCACTTGTTGGCGTCATTATGGCTTGCAGATCAAGTGCGAGATGGGGTGCCGTCGCTGGTCTTCGCTGCACTCCATCGCAGCTTAAAGAAGCAACGTGTTGGGATGGTTAGCGAATGCGGGGGGCGAGAAATTTATCCCCAAAATGAAGGAGGGCGCGAAATTCTGCGGTAATCCTGTAGAATCCCTCGCAAACCCAAGCGCTAGTTTAGAGATGGCCTAAGTAGATGAAGAGTTCAGGGACGGGAATGGTGAGCGGTCTGCGTGAGGCGCTGGGACGCCGGTCAATCGTCATGGTCGGGCTGATGGGGTGCGGCAAGTCCTCGGTCGGCCGACGCATGGCCGCGCGCCTGGGCTTGCCGTTCGTCGACGTCGACGAAGAAATCGAAACCTCCGCCCAAAAGACCATCAACGAGATCTTCGCCGATCACGGTGAAGCGTTTTTCCGCGACGGCGAACGGCGCGTGATCCAGCGCCTTTTGAGCAATGGCCCGCAAGTCTTGGCGACCGGCGGCGGCGCCTTCATGAGTGCCGAAACCAGGCAAAACATCCAAGACCACGGCATCTCGATCTGGCTGAAAGCCGAACTGCCCATCCTGATGAAGCGCGTCGCCAAGCGCGAATCGCGGCCATTGTTGCGGACGGCGGACCCGGAAGCCACTATGCGCAACCTGATGGCGGTGCGTTACCCCGTCTATGCGCAAGCCGACATCACGATCCAAAGCCGCGACGTCCCCCACGATCAGATAGTTACCGAAGCCGTCGAAGCGTTGAAGCGATCCACTGCGTTGGCTCGCGCGGCTGCCAAACCCAACCAGGAAACGACGAATGTGGAGCACGGCGTGACGACGGACCCGGCAAATACGTCTTCCCCGCAGCCTGATTCGGCGCAGTCCAGCGCGGCCCAGCCAAGAATGCCCCGCATCGTGGCCGTGCCGCTTCCTGGGCGCGCCTACGATGTCGTAATTGGACCGGGCTTGCTGCAAGAAGCAGGTGCTCGCATCAAGGAGCGGTTTGGCAAGGTGAAATGTGCCATCGTCACCGACCAAAACGTGGCGAAATTCCACCTTGCCGCATTGGAAGCGAGCCTGCGCGAGCACGGCTCGTTTGCAGGCACGGTCGTGCTGCCAGCGGGCGAATCGACCAAATCTTTCCGCGAACTCCAGCCTCTGTGTGAAAGCCTCCTGTCGATGGAGCTTGAGCGCGGCGACATCGTCATTCCGCTTGGTGGCGGCGTCATCGGCGATCTCGCGGGCTTTGCCGCCAGCATCCTGCGCCGCGGCGTCCGCTTCGTGCAAATTCCAACCTCGCTGCTGGCCCAAGTCGATAGCTCGGTCGGCGGCAAGACCGGCATTAATACAAGCCACGGCAAGAATCTGATCGGCACCTTCCACCAGCCAAGCCTCGTCCTGGCCGACACCAACGTGCTCTCGACGCTACCTCTGCGCGAGCTGAAAGCTGGATACGCCGAAGTCGCGAAATATGGCCTTCTCGGCGACGCACAATTCTTCAACTGGCTCGAAGCCAACTGGCGCGGCGTGTTCGGCAACGATACCGGGGCTCTGACCCGCACCATTGAAACCAGCGTCAAAGCCAAGGCTGATATCGTCGTTCGCGACGAGCACGAAAACGGCGATCGCGCCCTGCTCAATTTGGGCCATACCTTCGGCCACGCGCTCGAAGCCTGGACCGGCTACTCGGACCGCCTGCTCCACGGTGAGGGCGTCGCCATCGGCATGTGCCTCGCAATCCGCTTGTCGGAGCAACTCAAGCTCTGCCCGCCCGGAACCGCGCATAGGGCCGAAAGCCACCTGAAGGCGGTTGGCTTGCCAACCCGGATCGGCGACATCCCTGGCGGCAGGGCCGATGCGGCTCAATTGCTCGCACTCATGGGCCAGGATAAAAAGGTCAAGGCCGGACGCCTGACCTTCATCATGGTTCGCGGCGTCGGCGAGGCCTTTGTCACCCGCGACATCGAGCCCGAAACCGTTAAGGACTTCTTGGCCCGGGAAATCGAGAGCTGAGCAGAAATTTTAAAGCCAGATGTGCTAGATTGCGAATTATGTCCTTTGAAATCATCCTGATCGTAGTAGCCATCGTCGTCGCACTCGCGCTGTCGGCATTCTTCAATATGAGCGAAACAGCGCTCACCGCGTCGTCGCGCGCCCGCATGCACGCGCTGGAGCAGGAAGGCGACCGCAACGCGAAGCTCGTCAATCGGCTGATGGTCAATCCCGAGCGCGTGATCGGCGCAGTTCTGTTGGGCAACACCCTGGTCGACGTGCTGGCGGCAGCGTTGGCCTCCGCCCTGGCCGTCAAACTCGTTGGCGAAGTCGGCGTCGTCTTTGCAACCGCCATCATGACGGCACTGATCGTGATCTTCTGCGCGGTTCTACCCAAGACGTTTGCACTCGCCGACGCCGACAAGGTTGCGCTCTCCATTGCCCCGTTCATGCGCATCACCATCGCGATCCTGTCGCCGCTGACGATTGCAATGCAGGTCGTCGTCCGGTTCCTGTTGAAGTTGACCCCCTCGACCCGCGACGACGCCGCCAACATCCTGGCCGCCCACGAGGAACTGCGCGGCACGATTGAACTCGGCCACAAAGAGGGTGCGGTCGCCAGGGGCGACGCCAATATGCTTGGCGGCGTGCTCGATCTGTCCGACCTCCAGGTTCTCGACATCATGGTCCACCGCACCAAGATGGAAACCGTTAACGCCGATGAACCGCCCCAGACCATCATCGACGAAGTCCTGAAGTCCCAGTACACCCGCGTGCCGATCTGGAAGGACGAGCCCGAAAACATCGTCGGCGTCCTCCATACCAAGGACCTGCTCGTCGCCCTGGGCAGGATCGGCTGGGATGTCGCCAAGCTCGACGTCATGGCCTTTGCCGCCAAACCCTGGTTCGTGCCCGACACCACGAGCGTCAAAGACCAGCTCAATCAGTTCCTGAAGCAGAAGCAGCAGATGGCCCTCGTCGTCGACGAGTACGGCGAAGTCCAAGGCCTCATCACGCTGGAAGACATCCTCGAAGAGATCGTCGGCCAGATCGCCGACGAGCACGACAGCAACGAAACCGCCATCCGCCCGCAGGCCGACGGCACGGTCAACGTCGACGGCATCGTCGCCATCCGCGACCTGAACCGCCACATGGCCTGGAACCTGCCCGACGAAGAAGCGACCACCATCGCCGGCCTCGTCATCCACGAGGCCCAGACGATCCCAGAGCCGGGCCAGGCCTTCACCTTCCACGGCTACCGCTTCGAAGTTCTGCGCAAATCCCGCAACAAAATCACCGCCCTGCGCGTCAAACCCGTCGGCTCCACCGGCGGCAAAGGCCAAACCGGCGAGAACGAAGCGATGGCCGCAGGGTAGGGGCGGCGTTCCGATCTCCCCAATTCGGAAGCCCATGGATAGGGCTGCCGAAGTTGGATTTGCTGTGGTCGCACCTTGCCACATTCCTCTGGTGCTCAATGTTTTGAATGATGAATGATATCGGTCAAAATTTTAGTGGGCAAGGGCCTAGCGCTAGGCCAATTTGATTTCTGGTTGGGCTGTCCGATAAACAATTGTGAAGCCTGAATGTTCTGAGCCAAAAGTTGGCAGGCTATCGGCCGTCCCATCTGATTGCGCGCAGGTCTGTATTGAAGCCAACTGCGCCAGACCGGACATTATCGAGACTACCCCCGCCCACATTTCATACGCCCATGAACCATTCTGAAACCCTTTTAGCCCCATGGTGTCCTTTGGAATTGTAACGCGGCCTCCAAAGAGCACATGGTGACATGACGATTGCCAACGGCATTGGCGAAGGTATGGGCGGCGCCTGGAACGACCGACGGTCGGGCCGTGGCTTGCTCCGGCGCGGAGACCGCGCTGTGCTCATGCGCTACCTGCGCGGCGCGGGGCTGTCCGTACTGCTCGCATGGTCCCTGGCGCTGGCATATCTGGCCATCACCCCGTTGAAATTCGCCAGCCGCTTCACGCTGATCCTGCCCGGCTCCGCCCAAAGCGCGACCATGCAGCTCGATACCATCGGCCAGGCCACATCGACCGCCAACTCGCCCTTCAGCTCGGTCTCGCTGTCGCCGAAGGTGGTCTACAAGGAAATCGCCGACAGCGATCAGGTGCGCGTTGCAGCAGCTCAGGCAACAGGGCTGACGTACGCCGAATTCGGCCGCCCCCGCATCAAGCTGATTGATGAAACCGGCCTGATGCAGTTTGAAATGGCGGCGAATGCCCCCGAACTCGCGCACCGTAAAGCGGTTGCCTTGATTGGCGCGCTGAATAAGCAACTCGATATCTTGCGCCAGGACGAATTAGAAAAGCGGTCGGCGGCGATCACGCTCAACCTCAAAGGCTACAAAGACGCCGTCGCCTACGCCCGCCAGAAGATTACCGACATTCAAGTGTCGAGCGGCTTGGTGTCGATCAGCCAGTTCAACGAATCCGTTGGAAACCTTGGCACGACCCGCCGCAAGCTGACCGACTTGACTGGCGAACAGGGCAAGCTGCGCGAAGAGCAGGCCAAACTGATCGCCCGCATCGGCATCGACAGCGCGAACGCTGGCCTCGCCTTGCGCTTGGCAGGTGATCCAGCTCTTATCAAGATGGTCACCGATTTTGCCGATGCAAACAGTCAGTATGAAGCCGAAACCAAACGCTTAGGCCCGGAAAATCCGGTTCTGATCAACTTCGACAAGCGCCGCCAAGCCAGCTTGGAACAACTCGTCAAACGTATGGACGAACTGGGGATTGGCAAGCAGGGCATCGGTCGCGTGTCGATCCTGATGACCAACGTCTCCAAACAGGCCGAACTGCTCCAGCAGATGGTGCGCAATGAAGCCCTGATCGACGGCAAGGCCAAGGAAATCGAAACCTTGACGGTCGAGCGAGACCGCCTTGAAGAAGAAATCAAACGGCTGAGTGGGGCAGCCGCCAAACTCGAAGACTTGAAGAAAGACCACATTCTCGCCGAGGCCGTGTACTCCTCAGCACTCGCCCGCGTCGACACCTCGAAGTCCGATATCTATGGCGCCTATCCAATCCTGCAGGTCCTGGCCGTGCCGAACATGCCGCAGGGCCATGAACAGCCGCGCCGGTTGTATGCCTTCGCTGGCGGCATGATCGGGACGCTGTTCTCTCTCATCGCCTGGGGTCTCGCATGGCTGCAACATCTGCAGACGATAAAACGCCGGAAGAAACAATCGTCCATTGGCTGATCGTTGGTACATGGGCGCTCTGGGTTTTGGGCGCGCTCTATCACGTGTTTCCGATGGCCGCCTGGGGCTTGGCGCTGTGGGGCATGTCTCGCAGGCTCGGCCTGACCGAGCTTGATCCCGCAACTATGAAGCCGCTGCCGTTCGGCGTCTGGGTCTGGATGCTCGGCATGGCCGCTATGGTCGTGGCCCTGGTGGTCGGCCACCTCAATTTCGATTTTTCCGTGATCGAAATCGCCAAATCTCTGTTTGGCTGGGCCAAGGGCTGGGCGCTGTTTGCGCTGCTGCCATATGCGGGCGCATCGCTACGCATCCGGCCGCAAGTTCTGTTCCGCGCCATGAACATCCTGTCGGCGCAAACGCTGATCCTCATTCCGATCTTCGTGGCGGCGAGCCAGGTTGGCCTGCCGCCGGTCCTCTATACGTCCCCGCTCTACTATTTAGGGGGCGCCAGCCCGGCATTCTTTGAGGTCGGCACCCACTGGATCGACCCAGGCACGACCGACGTACGCTTCCGGTTCTACGCGCCATGGGGCCCAGCCGCTGCCTTGGTCGCTCAAATTGCCCTCGTCATGGGGCTGTTTGACCGGGATTTCCGCTGGCGTATGGTGGCTGTCGCGGCGGCTGTTCTGGTGTGCTGGCTGGCGAAGTCGCGCCTTTCGCTCGTCGCAATCCCGGTCCTGATCGTCGCCATACCTGTCCTTTCGCAACTCTACCGCCCCATGATGATGGGCGTAACGGGGGTCACCGCCGCTATCCTCGCCCTCACCTTCGACACGCTGCTGGCATTCGTTAATTCCGCCGTCACGACCTTCAACGCCGCCCGTGCCGACTCGAGCCGCGTGCGTGCAACTCTGCAAAGGATCGCCATCCACCGCTGGAGCAACGAGGCGCCTATTTTCGGTCACGGGGCGGTCGAGCGAGGCCCGCACTTGACCGAGTTCATGCCCATCGGCTCTCATCACACTTGGAACGGGCTTCTGTTCGTGAAAGGCGGAGTGGGGTTTGCCGCCCTTGCCATGCCAATGGCCTGGACCTTCGGCGAATTGCTCATCAAGGCGCAGCGCGACAAGACCGCGAGAGCAGGACTCGGCGTCATCATCGTTTTGTTCATCAACTCATTCGGTGAAAACCTGGAGGCGTTGTGCTATCTCATCTGGCCCGGCCCCCTGCTGCTAGGCGTCGCCTTAAGCCGCCGGACGATCGGTCTATGGTCGCCGACGCTCGGGTCGCCGCGCTAATACCAGCGCGCAGAAGTTTTGCCTCTTCGTTTGACCGGCTGCGGGCTGGTATTCTCTTTGCTTTGCGCGTGGCCGCCCCACCAACCCCACGCGCGGATACCAAACCGCATAAGTCAGTACTGATGCGGTTTGGTATAAGATGTCGAAAAGCACGCTGCATCACATCGACAAAGCACAGCTAACGTGCAAGTTGGAATCATGAAAATTCTCGTCACTGGCGCTGCAGGTTTTATCGGCTTCCATACCGCCGCGCGCCTGCTTGAACAGGGCCACGCCGTCGTCGGCGTCGACAACTTCAACGCCTACTACGACGTCGCCCTGAAGCGCGCCCGGATTGTCAAAATCGCCGGCCACACGGCATTCACCATGGTCGACGCGGACATCGCTGACCAAGCCCAGATGGCGGCGCTGTTTGAAACCGGACGCTTCGACCGCGTCGTCCATCTCGCGGCCCAAGCCGGCGTCCGCTATTCGCTGGAAAATCCGCAAGCCTACGCCGATTCAAACCTGCAAGGCTTCCTCAACATCCTCGAAGGCTGCCGCCGCAACGCCGTCGCCCATTGCGTCTTCGCCTCGTCGAGCTCCGTCTATGGGGCAAATACGGCGATGCCCTTCCACGTCGAGGATAATGTCGACCACCCGCTGTCGCTCTACGCCGCGACCAAGAAGGCCAACGAATTGATGGCGCATTCCTATGCGCATCTCTATCGGCTTCCCATGACTGGCTTGCGCTTTTTCACCGTCTATGGTCCGTGGGGTCGCCCCGACATGGCGATCTACAGTTTCACGCAAAAAATCTTCAAGGGCGAGCCGATCCCGGTTTACAACAACGGCATTCACTCGCGCGACTTTACCTACATCGACGACATCGTGACCGGCGTCGTCGCCACCATGAACCAGATCGCGACCCCCGATCCCGCCTGGACCGGCACCCACCCCAACCCCGCCACCT
>JBEBJA010000008.1:0-3740 GCA_040080145.1 Hyphomicrobiaceae bacterium | reverse complement strand
CCCCTAACCCCTCCCCCGTCGATGAAGTGCATTGTTTCACGATCACGGGGAGGGAAATTGGTCAGAGCCCGTTTCATTCGAATAGGGTAAGTTTCATAGGAATTCTCATGTCTTACGATCTCGTCGTTATCGGTTCTGGCCCTGGCGGGTATGTGTGTGCGATCCGCGCGTCTCAGCTGGGCATGAAGGTTGCCATCGTTGAGAAGCGCGCGACGCACGGCGGTACGTGCCTCAACGTGGGGTGCATTCCGTCGAAGGCGCTGCTGCATGCGTCAGAAGCGTTCGAAGAGGCAGGGCATGGATTTGCCGCGATGGGGATCGGCGTGAAGCCGACGCTCGATCTGGCCAAGATGCAGAGCTACAAGGCGGACGGCGTTAAGGGCAATGTCGATGGCGTCGCGTTTCTGCTCAAGAAGAACAAAATTGATGCGCATCACGGGACGGGCAAGATCGTGGCGGCGGGCAAAGTGTCGGTGACAAAGGCCGACGGCAGCGTGGCGACTTTGGACGCAAAGGCCATCGTAATTGCAACGGGTTCGGACATTGCGCGGTTGCCGGGTGTCGAGATTGACGAGAAGATGATCGTATCGTCGACGGGTGCGCTTGAGCTGCCGGTGGTGCCCAAGAAGCTGCTAGTGATCGGTGCAGGCGTCATTGGGCTTGAACTGGGATCGGTGTGGCGCCGGTTGGGGTCGGACGTGACCGTCGTTGAATATCTCGACCGGATCTGCCCCGGCATGGATCTCGACGTCTGCAACCAGTTCCAGAAGATTTTGACCAAGCAAGGCATGACGTTCAAGCTCGGTTCCAAGGTGACGAAGGTCAAGAAGGACGCAAGCGGTTGCGTCGTGTCGATCGAGCCGGCGGCGGGTGGCAAGTCCGAAGACGTGTTCGCCGACGTCGTGCTGGTGTGTATCGGCCGCAACCCCTACACCGACGGGCTCGGCCTGACAGAAGCTGGCGTGGTGCTGGATGCGCGCAAACGGGTTGTTGTCGATTCGCATTTTTCGACCAACGTGCCGGGCATTTACGCCATTGGCGATGTGATCGCCGGGCCGATGCTGGCGCATAAGGCTGAGGATGAGGGTATGGCACTGGCCGAGATTCTCGCCGGTCAGGCAGGCCACGTGAACTACGACGTGATCCCGGGCGTGATCTACACCACCCCGGAAGTCTCGACGGTCGGCAAGAGCGAGGAAGACTTGAAGGCGGCTGGCATTGCTTACAAGGTCGGCAAATTCCCGTTCCTTGCCAATGGCCGTGCGAAGGTCAACAAGACGACGGACGGCTTCGTGAAGGTGCTCGCGGATGCGGCCACCGACCGGGTCCTGGGGGTTCACATCATCGGGCCGAACGCGGGCGAGCTGATCGGTGAAGCGTGTGTGCTGATGGAGTTTGGCGGTTCGGCGGAAGATCTCGCCCGGACGTGTCATGCGCATCCCACGCTGGCTGAAGCGATCAAGGAAGCCGCCATGGCGGTCGATAAGCGCCCGATCCACATGTAGTTGCGGGCGCTGATGGGAACCTTGCAGGCGCGTTCATGATCACGCCCTGTTCAGTCTGGTAACGAAATTTTGCCGCTGTCGGAGGGTAGTCTTCCGATAGCGGTTTTTTGCTCTCTTCTTTGCGCGTGGCCGCCCCGCCAACCCCACGCGCGGATACCAAACTGCATAAGTCAGTACTTATGCAGTTTGGTATGAGGCGCTATATGAGTGGCTGGAACTTTCGACTGTTGCGGTCAGCTTGAGGATATGTGCGATGCGGTTGCTGGGATTTTTGTTCACGTTGTTGGTTGGAATTGGTATCGGCGGGTGGCTGTATCTGAACGGCAAGCTGCCAGCGGTCGCTATTCCTGGGCTTTCGAGCGGCGGTCCGGTGGTTGCTGGAAGTAACGTCTTCAAAAGCAACGTCGTTGCTGAGTTTTTGGCGCCGAAGAAGGCGAATGACACGTACCGGGACATCAAGCTGGTTCAGCCGTTCGGATATATTGATCCGCGCGGCGTGCATTGGGACGTGCCGGTTGGCTATGTGACCAACGGGGCGTCGATCCCGACGTCGTTATGGGCGGTGGTCGGCGGGCCGTTTGATGGGCCGTATCGCGATGCGGCGGTGCTGCATGACTATTACTGCGAGGCCAAGACGCGGACGTCGGACGATACGCACCGGATGTACTATGAGGCGGCGTTGGCGCGCGGGACGTCTGAGAATATCGCATCGACGATGTATGCGGGGCTCGTGTTCGGCGGTCCGGTCTGGAAGATCTCGCCGAAGAAGGCCGGGTTCGACATGATGTTTGCTCAGGCCACGACGACCCAGACCAACAAGGCGGGGGCGACCGTGACGGTCGATCCGGGCTTGACCAACAAGTCTGCCACAACCGACCAGCTAAAGGCGGTCGAGGACATGAAGGCGTGGATTTTGAAGGAAAAGCCAACGCCGGAGCAAATCAAGAAGCGCGCCGAGGAGCTTCGCACGTCGACAGGCGTGTCGAGGTAAGAGACCTCCACCCCTAAGCCCTCCCCGCGTCGATGCGGTGCATCGCTCTCGCGATGACGGGGAGGGGATAAGTGGAGTCTCTGTTTGTGGCCTTCCGTCCTTTGTTGGACGGGAGGCTTTTTGTGGCCGCCCCTCACGTTCGTTCCGCTGCCGCCCCTCACCCCCGCCTTCGCGGGGGCAGGCTCCTAACCCTCTCCCCGTTGCGTGGAGAGGGGACTTATTTGCGGGGGTGGGCGGCGTCGTAGACGGCGAGGAGGCGGTCGCGGTCGACTTCGGTGTAGACCTGGGTGGTCGACAGCGAGGCGTGACCAAGGAGTTCCTGGATCTGGCGCAGGTCGGCGCCTGCGGACAGCAGGTGGGTGGCGAACGAGTGGCGCAGCGCGTGGGGCGTCGCGGTTTCGGGCAGCGTCAGTTCCTCGCGCAGGCGTTCCATGGCGAGCTGGATGATGCGGGGGCTCAAGGGTCCACCTTTTGCGCCAACGAACAGCGCGTCGTCGCGGTCAAGCGGGTAGGGGCAGAGGGCTTGATAGCGGGCGATGGCTGCGATGGTGACGGGCAGGATGGGCACCATGCGCTGCTTGCCGCCCTTGCCGGTGATCATCAGCGTGTCGCGCTCGGGGGTGGGGGCGTCTTTGACGGTGAGGCTCAAGGCTTCTGAAATGCGCAGGCCTGCGCCGTAGAGCAGCAAGAGGACTGCGGTGTCGCGGGCGGCGATCCAATCGTTGGTTCCGTTGGTGGTTGCGTCGATGACGGCGGCGGCTTTATCGACGGTCAGCGGTTTGGGGACGGTATGGGGCAGGCGCGGCAGGCTCAGGGTCAGGATTGCGCGGTTTTTGAGCGTGTCGCTTTGTTCGAGCCAGCGGAAGAACATGCGCAGCGCGCTCAGCGTGCGGGCGAGCGAGCGGCTGGTGACGCCCTGACGGCGACGCTGGGCCAGGAACGCGCGGAAGACCTTGGCGTCGGCTTGGGCGAGGGATTGCAGGGTCGGTGTGTGGCCGAAGCGGTGTTTGAGGAAGGCAAGGAACTGGCGCAGGTCACGTTCGTAGGCGGTGATCGTGAGGTCGGCGGCATCGCGGCTGTGCGTCAGGTGGGCGAGCCAGGCTTGGCAGGCGGCGGCGAGGTCGGGCGACAGCGGGAGTTCGGTGTCGTTGTCGAGGAGGTCTGCGATGGTGTCGGGCATGGTGCGGGTGTCCGAATCGCTGAGGGTCAGGGAGTGTTAAGCTCGGGGGAGGGTGGTTAACAGG
>JBEBJA010000102.1:0-16578 GCA_040080145.1 Hyphomicrobiaceae bacterium | reverse complement strand
GTCCCGGATCTGCGTGCGCAAGTGGGCGCACTTGTCCGGGAAATCAGTGGGGAAGCGCAGCTAGATCCGATCCAGGGTGATAAGGGTGGCGGGGTAGTCGTCTTTGGGGCCTTGAGGGATGGGCTCGCGGGCGGTTTCGCGCCACTGATTGCGGTCGAAATCGGGGAAGCAGGTGTCGCCGTCGACGTTCGCCTCAACTTCCGTCCAATACATGCGGTCTGCGGCGGGCAGGATCTGGCGGTAAATATCGGCGCCGCCGATGATGGCGATTTCATCAACGCCGCGAACTTGCGCGTGTTCGTGGGCGCGGGCGATGGCAGCATCCAGCGTTGGGAAGATTTCCGCGCCTTCCGCTTTGAAGGACCTGTCCCGCGTGACGACGAGGTTATCGCGGCCATCGAGCGGTTTGCCGAGCGAGGCGAATGTGCGGCGGCCCATGACGAGGGGTTTACCCATGGTCAAGCGGCGGAACGTCTTCAGGTCGGACGACAACCGCCACGGCAGGCCACCGTCTTTTCCGATCACGCCGTTGCGGGCGACGGCAACGGCAATGGCTATTTTTACTTGCGTATTAATGGGTTAGGCCTTCGGTTTACATCCGGCGATCGGCACCATGGCGACCTGATTGTCGGCATTATACTTGTTCATGGCACCGCTGATAGCGTCAACGCCGAGGCCGACGACGCCGCCAGCTATGAGATTGCCGGCCGCCATGGATTCAGTATTGGAGGCGATAACAGTGCCACCATCCTGAAAGCATTCCTTTTTGCACAAGACGGTGATGCTTTCCTGGCTTTTATCCAGCGTGATCGTGGCCGGGGTAGTGACCACCTTCGTGCCGATGGCGGACGAATTGAGCGTGCATTGAGCACCGACGGCACCCGGCGTGTTCAACGCGACCGCCTGGGTGGTTCCCTTGGTGATGGTTGCGCAGCCGCTGATGGCGACGGCGATGGCGGCGACGGTGCCTGTCGAAATGCGGCGCATGACTTTCCCCCGTTGAACGCAGATCGTGCGTTTGCGGAAATCTGTACGGCGCGGCTAGACCGATTGTCTAGAGCACGCGGGTTACACTTTTATTTTTGCATGGCCTCAAACCGCTACCGGCGCTTTGATGTGTGGATAAGGGTCGTAGCCGGTGAGGGTGAAGTCTTCGAAGCGGAAGGCGAAGATGTCTTTGACGGCGGGGTTGATGGACAATTGCGGCAACGAACGCGGCGTGCGGGACAGTTGCAGATCCGCCTGTTCGAGGTGGTTGGAATAGAGGTGCGCGTCGCCGAAGGTGTGGATGAACTCGCCTGGTTTGAGGCCGGTGACCTGGGCGATCATGAGGGTCAGCAGGGCGTAGCTCGCGATGTTGAACGGCACGCCGAGGAAGATGTCGGCTGAGCGCTGGTAGAGCTGGCAGGAGAGCTTGCCGTCAGCGACGTAGAACTGGAACAGGCAATGGCACGGGGCGAGCGCCATGTCTGGGATATCCGCTGGGTTCCAGGCCGACACGATCAAGCGGCGGCTGTCGGGGTTTGATTTGATGTCGCGGATCAGGTCTGTGATTTGATCGACGGTGCGGCCGTCGGGGCAGGCCCAGTTGCGCCATTGCTTGCCGTAGACGGGGCCGAGGTTGCCGTCGGGGCGGGCCCATTCATCCCAGATGCCAACGCCGTTTTGTTTCAGGTAGGTGATGTTTGTGTCGCCGGCCAGGAACCAGATCAGTTCATGGATGATTGATTTCAGGTGGAGTTTTTTGGTCGTCACCAGCGGGAAGCCATCCGCCAAGTCTAACCGCATCTGATAGCCGAAAACGGACAGCGTCCCGGTGCCGGTGCGGTCGGTCTTTTGGGTGCCGTTGGCCCGGACATGGCGCATGAGATCGAGATATTGCTGCATGGGGTCTTTTTATTGGGATTCTTGGGAAGCGCCAGCGGTCGTGGTTCGGCATCCACATCCGTTCTTTTCGTAAGGACGTGAAGGCCAAGGGGCTCGCCCCTTGGAACCCCTGACTTTAGTGAGGCAACGAGGCGCTTGTTGCTGCCTTGTCTCACGCTCGTTTTTGCTGCCGCCCTCACCCCGACCCTCTCCCCTTATAGGACGGGGAGAGGGGGAAGCCGGCGCTGCCACAATTGATACCCGGCGTTCATGTTCTTGCCTTGTACTCGGCCACATCCCGCCGTGTCGCGAACCGAATCTCCAGGCTGTTTAGATCTCGTTAGGCGATTCTGCATGAGAAGGGTTCATGCGGTTCGCACTTGACCCGCCGCGGTCTAGGGAGATGATGATGTTTATGAGTGTTATCGACAATAATCTCACGTGCGCACGCTACGGCGAACTGGCGGGTAGCCGCGTCATGATCTCGGGGCTATCGCCCGATCATGGCGTCGATATTGCGCGCGCGTTTGCCGACCATAAGGCTAGGCTGGTGTTGCAATCGGCGTCGGCGGCCGCCCCGGAAACGACCGAGATTATCGCGATGCTCGCGGAAACTGCGCATGAAATCAAATTGTTCGACGAACCGCTCGACACGGTGGCAGCTGCCCAGCGGTTTGCGCAAAACGGGACCCAATCGTTCGGCAGCGTGGATGCGGTTATCAACGTCATCCCCGTGTGCGCGCGCGACCTCGCCGGGCTCGCCAGTATGGAAGACATCGAGGATTTCGTGGCCGGAAAGCTTGAAGCCGCTGCCGCCATCACGCAAATCGCCGCCAACCGGATGCGGTTGATGCTGAGCGAGGGGCTGATTTTGAACATTGTTGTCGTTGCCGAGCCACTGGGCCGGAGTGCCGCGCTGATTGCCGGGATTTTGCGGTCAGCGCTGGCTGCCATGACG
Organism: Hyphomicrobiaceae bacterium; assembly: GCA_040080145.1. GTDB lineage: Bacteria > Pseudomonadota > Alphaproteobacteria > Rhizobiales > Hyphomicrobiaceae > JANXVY01. Next base: position 13,754 of record JBEBJA010000102.1, on the reverse strand, counting down.
CGACGGGAAGCCGAAACGTGGGCTGGGAGCGGGATCCGCATCAACGCCATCGGGCCGCGCGTGCCGATGGAGGGCGAAAAGGTTGCGGCCGCGCTCGCCAGCGAGCCGGAAATGGCAGCGGTTGCGTTGTATCTCGCCTCCAAGCGGGCGCGCGGATTGTCGGGCCATGTGTTCGACGCCGAGGGCGCGTTGACGAAGTGCTCTTAGCCTCTTCGGCGCTTCGGTCAGCAAGGGCTGACCGCTAAGCAGGCCTGCGTCACAGGAGTTTGTTTAGTTTGGCCGGGCGACGTTCAGTTGGGCGAGGGCAAGCCCTGCGAGCATCAGGATCAGGCCGGCGAGACGGGTGAGGCTGACGGGGCGGATGGGGGCGCCGAACAGGCCGAAGTGGTCCATGACGGCGGACATGACAATCTGGGCGGTCATGGCGAACAGGATGGTGTTGCCGACGCCGAAGATGGGGACCAGCACCGTGACGCTGATGACGTAGAACGCCACAATGAGGCCGCCGAGGAACAGGTGGCCGGGGGTTGCGCTGAACTGGGCGGCGGCCGGTATTGGTTGGCGGGTGGCGAAGAACAGCGCAATCATCGAGGTTAAGGCGACGACGAAGAGGACGGTGGCGGCGGCGGGCGCACTGCCGAGCGCACGGCTGAGACCTGCGTTCAGGCTCCCCATGACAGGGATCAGGCACCCTGCGGCGAACGCCCAGGCGGCGAGCATCACATAGGAATTCATTTGGTTCTCGCGGATGGAGTGGGCCGGCGGATCGGCGGTCATAATTTGGTGTTGCGGAAATCTTAACGGCTTAAAGCGCAACTGCGCCAGTGTTTGCGCTGGCCTGTTATCGCGGCGGCCATCGAATTCGTCCGGCGATGAACCGTCGCGGGTTCGTTAACAAAAAGTCGGATGTGTTCTTGACTTGTGAGGCGGCCGCCCGTATTTGTGCGGTGCGTTTGGCACTCATCTCGTGTGATTGCTAACACGCGTCCTGACATTTCGAAGCAAAGCAGCTCGAGGATCGTGCGGATTACCGCCATCCCTCAATTGGAGCCCACCAGACTCATGAAATTCCGTCCTCTTCACGACCGCGTGGTCGTCAAACGCGCCGACAACGAAGCAAAGTCCAAAGGCGGCATCATCATTCCTGAAACTGCCGGCGAAAAGCCGATGCAGGGCGAAGTTATTGCCGTGGGCGCTGGCGCCCGCGACGAAGCCGGCAAGATCGTTCCCCTCGACGTCAAGAAGGGCGACAAGGTTTTGTTCGGCAAGTGGTCCGGCACTGAAGTCAAGATCGACGGCGTCGACCTTCTCATCATGAAGGAAAGCGACATCATGGGTATTTTGGACAAGTAAATCGGCTGTCCTGCCCGCCAATCTAAAATCTTTTATCATTCCAGGAGCTTTGCCACATGGCAGCTAAAGAAGTTAAATTCGGTCCCGATGCTCGCGAGCGCATGCTGCGCGGCGTCGACATTCTCGCCAACGCCGTAAAGGTCACGCTGGGTCCCAAGGGCCGCAACGTCATCATCGAAAAGTCGTTTGGCGCGCCGCGCACGACGAAGGACGGCGTGACGGTCGCCAAGGAAATCGAACTCGAAGACAAGTTCGAGAACATGGGCGCGCAGATGCTGCGCGAAGTCGCTTCCAAGACGAACGACGTCGCGGGCGATGGCACGACGACTGCAACGGTTCTCGCTCAGGCTATCGTGCGCGAAGGCTTGAAGTCGGTTGCGGCCGGCATGAACCCGATGGATTTGAAGCGCGGCATCGAAAAGGCCGTTCTGCAGGTCGTCGAAGAAATCAAGAAGAAGTCCAAGAAAATCAAAAACTCGGACGAAATCGCCCAGGTCGGCACCATCTCGGCCAACGGCGAAGTTGCTATCGGCCAGATGATCGCGGAAGCGATGCAGAAGGTCGGCAACGAAGGCGTCATCACCGTTGAAGAAGCCAAGAGCCTCGAATCCGAACTCGTCGTCGTCGAAGGCATGCAGTTTGATCGCGGCTATCTCTCGCCATACTTCATCACCAACGCCGAGAAGATGATCGCCGAACTCGACGATCCATACATCCTCATCCACGAGAAGAAGCTCGGCAGCCTGCAGCAGATGCTGCCGGTTCTCGAAGCCGTCGTTCAGACCGGCAAGCCCTTGCTCATCATCGCTGAAGAAGTCGAAGGCGAAGCCTTGGCGACGCTCGTCGTCAACAAGCTGCGCGGCGGCCTCAAGGTTGCTGCCGTCAAGGCACCGGGCTTTGGCGACCGCCGCAAGGCCATGCTGGAAGACATCGCCGTTCTCACCAACGGTCAGACGATCTCGGAAGATCTGGGCATCAAACTCGAGAACGTGACGCTCGACATGCTGGGCCGCGCCAAGCGCGTCACCATCACGAAGGACGACACCACGATCATCGACGGCACGGGCAAGAAGAAAGACATCGAAGCCCGCGTCAACCAGATCAAGGCGCAGATCGAAGAAACCACTTCGGACTACGACAAGGAAAAGCTGCAGGAGCGTCTCGCGAAGCTCGCTGGCGGCGTGGCCGTGATCAAGGTTGGCGGTGCCACCGAAATCGAAGTCAAGGAACGCAAGGACCGTGTCGACGACGCGCTGAACGCTACGCGCGCAGCCGTTGAAGAAGGTGTGGTTCCCGGCGGCGGCGTCATGCTGCTCAAGGCAACCAACGCCATCAACGTCGAAGGCCTGAACTCCGACGAAGATGCCGGTATCGCCATCGTCCGCAAGGCGCTGCAGGCTCCGATCCGCCAGATCGCCGACAACGCCGGCGTTGAAGGTTCGATCGTCGTCGGCAAGGTGCTCGAAGCCCGCGCCAATAACTTCGGTTATGACGCTCAGGCCGACGAGTACGGCGACATGATCGAAAAGGGCATCATCGACCCCGCGAAGGTCGTTCGTACCGCCCTCCAGGACGCTGCCTCGATCGCCGCTCTTATGATCACCACAGAAGCAGCCGTTGCCGACGCTCCAAAGCGCGGCGAAGGCGGCCATGGCCACGGCGGCATGGGCGGAATGGGTGGAATGGGCGGCATGGACGGCATGATGTAAGGAGCCGGACGGTCGAGTGAAGTGAAGGCCAGGGGACTTGTCCCCTGGACCCCATGACTCTACGAATTTGAAGCGCTCGCCGGTGCCCCCGGCGGGCGTTTTTATGTATGAATTCCGATGGTGGCTGGATCCCAAGCGCGTCGCGCGTGGCCTCGTCTTTGAGATAATCTTGAATTCACTGCCACAAACGATCATTCCCGAACTTTTTTGCCAGGAAATGTGCGCCTTGCACATTCAAGTGCCCAAAGTCTCGATATAGAAACAAATTTTCCTGGAATGGGCTGCATGCCTCAGGTGAACACAGAAATCGTGAGGGGTCCAAAAATCGTATGGCTTGGTCCGACTCCGCTAACGATCTGAACTTGGCGCGAGGGTTCGCGAGCTGCGCTTCGGAGTGAGCAAACGGGGTTGCACACGCACCATCCGTCGCGCCTTTCCGGGCGGCGGCTACGAAACAACGCATATCAAACTGCGCCAGATGCGGGATTTGGCCAAGCAAGACAACTTTAATTCCGCGCTTGCGTATCAGATTGATTGTCGGATCTAAGTAATCGTCGAATTTATCGCTACGCATCGGACCAATGCCGAGAGCCTCGGCGATGCTATTTGTTGCCAACCCTGTTTGCCAGCTTGACCAGACAGCCCCCATCACGACGACTTTCAGTTCCGGGTGCGCATCGATGAAGCGCAAGATTGCCGCGTGGTAATTGGCGCAGAGCTCGGCACGGTTTGTCTCGCCGGCTTCTCCCCGGTTCTGACGGGTGCCGATCAACGGCGCGCATGTGCTTTGCGTGACCTGACGGCCGGACAACCCGGCCTCTTTGGCCAGAACGCCGATCATGGGAACGTAGTGATCGGCATTCGAGTCCCCGACAATTACGATGTCAAATACGCCGCCTGCCTTGTGGGAACCGAAATTGCATTTGGAATCGTTTCTGAACGCGTTAGCTACTCCATCGCAGGCGGAGCGAAATGTGTTGCCCATCGCCAGAGAATTATAAAGGTTGGCAACTTGCGGTTCCAGACGCCATGGCAATCCTCGACCGGCAAGTAGGACGGCGGCAACAATCGACAGGCTCAGGCCCGCAGCAGCGGTCCCCATTGATGCGCGACGAAAACTGATCGTTTTTTCACGGAACGGCCGCTCGACATAGATCATGGATAATGTTGCGGCTACCAGAGCCGCCAGAACTAGAAACAAGGCTTCGGCGTCATCGGGGGCGCGCTGCAAGACGTGACGCGACAGAGACAGAAAAGGCCAGTGATATAAATACCAGGAGTATGAGACCTGCCCAACGAAAACCAGTGGGGGGGCAGATAGGAGCCGAGACAAAACATTGGGTCCGCGCAAGCCCGCGTAAACTGCCAGCGCAGTGCCCACGACGGCCGGAACGACCGCCAACCACCAGGATGACTGCTCACCCTGCCGCGACGGCAGCGAGGCGACGATAACCAATGCTATTCCGATCAACCCTAGAACGCCATGCCACGCAGCGCCGCGGGTCAAACGCTCTTTTGCCACGGCAAGGGCTATCCAGCATCCCGTCAATAATTCAAAAGCACGAGTCAACGGACTGTAGAATACATAATCTGGTTTGCCGGACATATTCAATGCGGCGTGGATTAAAGATGCCAGCGCGATGAGTGGAATTACAATTGTGACGCCTTTCCTCCAGTCAACATATTTGTGAATCAATGCAAGCACGAGAGGCCAAGTCAAATAGAATTGGTCTTCGACCGCAAGCGACCACATGTGTAGCAGCGGCTTTTGCTCGGAGGGCCCCGAAAAATAACCCGAGGTTTTTAAAAAAAAGAAATTAGCTGACATCATCCAGGTTGAAATCAAACTTTTGGCGAAATCGACAAGATCCGGCGGAGAAAGCCATGCAATGGCTCCGATACAGACCAGAACCGAGCATACGAATGCCGCCGGCAAAAGCCTTCGAACCCGGCGCGCAAGAAATGCAGTATACGAAAAACTACCGGATTCCATTTCAGCATAGATTTGACGCGTGATAATGAATCCCGAAATAACGAAAAACACATCGACGCCGATGTATCCGCCGGGGATTGCGGCGGGCCAAGCATGATAAGCAACCACCAAGATAACCGCTATCGCCCTCATCCCGTCGATATATGACAAGTAACTCAGGTCTTTGCGTAATACACTTTGATGCAACATCGGACCTCAAAAAAACGCCCATGAAAGCGGATGACGCGCTTACGGATTGACAGCCACCCGTATGTATTCAGATTTTTCACACAGGACACTTCGACTAAAGTCTACCTCGATCCTTGCCGCTTTCCCCAGGGCCCGGATGCCCAATACAAAGCGCCCGCCAAGGTGACTTGGCGGGCGTGGGGCCGTCGGGGGGGGGGGAGAAGGTCAGTGCAGATCGACGCGGACGCCGGTGCGCCATTCGTGGTCGATGCGGTTCGAGATGTGGATCTCGGTGCCTATGCCGTCGAAGCTGTTGGCGGTGAGGCCGAGCGAAGCGCCCTGCCAGACGGCGCGGTAGCCGGTATCGAAGGTGATGCCGGGGCTGACTTCGTACCCCAGACCGACCATGACTGCGGCGGCGAAGCCGAGGTCTGAGGTGTAGCGGGAGTCGCTGGACGAGCGAACATCGCAGGGGGCGTCCCACGTGGCGTTCGTAGAGCTGTTGACGGCTCCGGTGATATCGTCGGTATTGGTGATGTTCAGACAGCGGGCGTCCTGGTTCGTCGTGCGCTTGAAGCGGCGCGAATCCAAGCCGACGCCTGCGCCGATATAGGGCTTGAAGCGGCTGCCTGGGGATTGGAGGAAGTCGTAGTAGAGGCTCAAGAATGCGGTCTGGTCGGCGACTTCCGCGCTGTCGTCTTGGGCTACCTGGTAGGTATAGGTGTCGGTTGTTCCAACGGCGGCACCGGCCTGCGTCGTCTGCCGGCTGAAGCTTTGAACACCGTGGGTGACTTTTGCCTTCGGGCGGAAGTCGAAGGAAAGTTCGGCTCGGAGGCTGGGCGTCAGGTAGCGGCCTGCGCCAATGGAGCCGAACAGGAAGCCGTGCTGGTCGTCGGTGACGCGGACGCCGCCGGTTGTCGTGAAGTCAGAGCTCGAGGCGAGGTTAAAGCCCAGGTCGCCGCGGACGTACCAATCCTTGCTGTAGGACGCGGTTGGCGTGGGGGCCGGCACAGGCACGGCGGCGTTGCGGTAGTCTTTGACGCTGCCGAAGTCCTTGATGACGCCGCCGCTGCCGACGGCCCAATCGGCAGCGCGCGGGCTTGCGGCGCTGGCCGCCAGAAGTGCAATGCCGAGCCCGAGGCTTTGAGTGATGCGTTTCATGTAACTTCGATCCCGTTTTGACGGCTACGCAAATGGCGTTTCCGCCGGTGCAAGCAAGTTAAGATTAGGCTGCATCGGAGACGGGCGAAGGTGGCGGTCACCAAGGGCTGGCCGTTGTTCGTTCACAGGTGAGCCAACGGGCTCCAACAACGCAGATACACAGACCTTGGGATCAACACGGGAAACCTTGGGATCAGCTGCTTTCAGCCGTTCCGGTCCGTCCAGCAGCAAGCTGCTGGACGGGGACGTCTTGGAGAGGAGAAATCAGCGGAAGTCGTAGCGCAGACCAACGCGGAATTCGTGGGCGTGAATTTCGGAGACGGTCGGGTCGGCTGCGACCACGGTCGGCACCGGGAGATTGGCGTTGATTGCGCCGGTCTTGGCTTCGCCGAGGTAGAGGAAGCGGTAGCCCATATCGAGGTAGAGGTTGCGGGCGACTTCGCCGCCTGCATATCCTTCGCCCGAGCCAGCCGAGGGGCCGCGACGGGTCAAGTTGACGGCAACGCCAGCCATGAGGGCGCCGGCAACCGAGGAGTGCGAGCCGCTGTCGATGGTGCTGGTGCAGCCGCAGTTGTCAACGACCGAACCAACCGACGTCTTGTGATCGACCCAGCCGAGACCTGCGCCGACGTAGGGCGTGAAGCGGGTGCGGGTGTCGAAGTCGTAGTAGACGTTGAACAGGCCGAGCGTGCTCTTCAGGCCGAATTTGGCATCGGCCGTCGACGCGCCGCCGTTGAAGGCGTAGCTGTGAGTCACATCCGAGTTGAAGCGCTGTTCAAGGGTGAAGTCGGTGCGCCAGTTCTTGTTGATGTAGTAGCCAATGCCGCCACCGGCAGACCAGTGGTCGCTGATCTTGTTGTTGTAGCCGTCGAACTTGCCGTCAACGTCGATCGCGGGGCGTTCGTAGCTGGCATAGCTGCCATCGGCGCGGACGTAGAAGCGGGCAGCCGACTGCTGCATCAGGACCGGCATGTCGTCTTTAATGCTGCCACCGCGACCGCCGAGGTCGGCGGCTTGCACCGACGATGCTGCCGAAAGCGCTGCGAACGCGCCGACGAGGAGAGTGCTACGTGTGGCAATCATAATCCAACCCTTTTCCAATACCGACGCACTAAGCGTTCGTGTTCCTGGAGATCATGATGACCGGGAAGGCTTAAAAAGCATTTAAGCCGTGTACGATTTTGGGACGTAATACCGTCACGCAGAAGTTTTGACTGTTTGGTTCTTCGGCTGCGCGACGGTATTCGCTTCTGTTTGCGCGTGGCCGCCCCACCACCCCCACGCGCGGATACCAGCCCGCATAAGTTACTACTTATGCGGGATGGTATGATTTCACGGAGGCTACTTGCTGGGCGCAGCGCTGGCTGGAGCAGCGGCGGGCTTGGCTGGCTTGGCTGCCTTGACCGCTTGAGTGACGCTCGTCTCGAATAGGGTCGCTTCTGCTTCCCGCCGGTTGACGAGACCAATCACATCCGGCCACAGCCGCTTCATGCCTCTGATCTGTCCAGCGACGCCTGGGTAATCGCCGAGGATCAAGAGGCTGCGAATGGCGCGCATCTCGTCCCGACGGTCGCCGGTGATCGAGTGGCCACGATTGTAAACAAGGGAAACGAGGGCACCGAATGCGTCGGGGGGTAAGTCCAACGCGCCGGGGAAGGTCTGAAGGGTTTTCCGCCCGAACTGCACGATGGTTTTTCCGCGAAGCTGACGCAGCGCCATGTCATAGGGGATCACGACATTCGCGACTTGAGGCAAATGGGCGACCGCTGCCGGTCCCCTCAGACCGCTGGCGGTCTTGAGAAGCGCCAGATCGGCGGCAGGCAATTCCGCCCAGTCCTGGGCAACTTCATCGGGTGTGTGATAGCCAACGTCGTAACCAATCCCAACCGTGATTCCGGATGAGCCACCGGGCACCGATGGCGTCTTGAAGCGGCGCTCGTACTCGGCGGCGCTTCCGACCTCGGACTGGATAATCAAGTTCATCGCGCCTTCACCCAGGCGCGCCATGATCTCGCCGTCCGAGACTTTCGGGGCCGTCTTGGTGATGTAGGTTGACAGCGCTTTTTCACTTCGCTGAAGTTCGGCGAGCTTAACCGTCAGCTTGGTTTTGGCTTGCTCTGCCTCGGCGCGGGCCCCTTCCGCAACTGCTGTCTGCTGCCGGGCCACCCGCTGACTTAAGTAAGCAGACCCTGCCGCACCGAGTGCCATCACTAAAAACAGCGCGGTTGCCGCCAGTGCGAGCCGCGTGCGTTTCACTGCTGTCTGAAGTTCGCCGACGCGCTGACGTTCGGCGGATAAACGTAGTGCCTCGGCCTGCTCGCTTGCCTGGATGAAGTCGCGGTGGAGTTCGGTTGGCTGCAGGTGCTGGGCCGCGCCGGTTTTGGCAAGCCACGTCTTCGCCGCCACGATGTCGTTGCCCGACAGCAGGCGGTTTTCGGCCTTACCGGCGGCTTCCCATTCGTGCGCGCGCGTCAGCAGGCGGGTATGCTCGCGCACCCAGTTCAGGTCGGTGCGCAAGGCCTGGGCAAGCGCTGCAAGGGCGGGGGCGAAGGAGTGCGGTTTGTCGAAGAAGACGTAATTCAGGCGCTTCAATCGCGCTGGAACTTTGGCGTCCTCGACCGGTTGCCAGACGATTGGAAGCAAGCGCTTGGCGAGTTGTTCCGTGCGATTGATCTCCCACTCGCAATGGGCAGAGGCGACCGAGTTGGGAGAGATGGCGAAGACGACCGTGTCGGCGGTGGCGATCAGGCGGCCAAGCCGGTCTTCCCATGGTTCGCCGGGCAGGATGTCGTGAGTGTCGAGAAAGGCTTCGAAGCCTGCGATTTCCAGGCCGGTAAGCAGCTCATTGGCAAAGCCTGTGTCCTTGCGCGAGTACGAGATGAAGACTTTGAGCTTGCCGTCAGGCTGCTTGCTGTCGCTCTGACTGGCAGCCCGCTTGGTATCGCTCTCTTTGACGTTGCTTGTCGCTGGAGGGCTCGCAGTGACGGCTACAGCGTGGTCGTCCTGCCGCATGACAGCATCCCCCAGCGGTGGAACATTACACCGTTCGCAAATGACAGAGTAAGCATATCAGCGCGTGTGGCAGGTGCAATACGGCTGCGCCTATTGCACCCTACGGCACGTCAGGCGGCCGCGAGGCGGACGGCTTCGACGATGTCGCCGACGACCGTGGAGACGAGCTTTTCATCGTCGCCTTCGGCCATGACGCGGATAACGGGTTCGGTTCCCGACGGGCGGATGACGAGGCGGCCATTCTTACCGAGCTTGTTCTTGCCAGCGTCGATGGCTTTGATGACGCGCTTGTCTTCGAGCGGCTTACCGCTGGCGTAACGGACGTTCTGGAGCAGCTGGGGGAGCGGCGTAAAGCGGTTGGCGACCTGGCTCACCGGTTTGCCGGTGGTGACGACGACGGCCAGCACCTGGAGGGCGGCGACCAAGCCGTCGCCCGTGGTGATGAAGTCGGACAGCACGATGTGGCCCGACTGTTCGCCGCCGAGGTTATAGCCGTGGCGGCGCATGTGTTCGACGACGTAACGGTCGCCCACATTGGTGCGGACCATGCCGAGGTTCAGGCTTTCGAGATAGCGTTCGAGCCCCAAATTGCTCATGACGGTCGAGACGATGCCGCCGGCTGTGAGCTTGCCGCGGCCGTGCCAGCTTTCGGCGATCACGGCCATGATCTGGTCGCCGTCGACAATGTTGCCTTTTTCATCGACGATCACGACGCGGTCGGCGTCGCCGTCGAGCGCGATGCCGATATCGGCGCGGACTTCGCGGACTTTTTCGCACAGCAGGGCGGGCGAGGTGGAGCCGCACTTGTCGTTGATGTTGCGGCCGTTGGGTTCGACGCCGATCTTGATGACTTCGGCACCCAGTTCCCACAGTGCTTCGGGGGCGACCTTGTAGCCAGCACCGTTGGCGCAATCTATGACGATGCGCAGGCCGTCGAGGCGGAGGTCTTTGGGCAGGGTGCGCTTGGCGAATTCGATGTAGCGCTCCTGGGCGCTTTCCACGCGGGTGGCGCGGCCGATTTTGTCGGGGCCGACGAGGAGTTTGGCGCCGGGCGCGTCGATCATCGCTTCGATTTCGAGTTCGGTTTCGTCCGAGAGTTTGTAGCCGTCGGGGTCGAACAGCTTGATGCCGTTGTCGTCGTAGCGGTTATGCGAGGCGGAGATCATGACGCCCAGGTCGGCGCGCAGCGAGCGGGTCAGCATGGCGACGGCGGGTGTCGGCATCGGGCCGAGGAGGAACACGTCCATACCGACGGACGTAAAGCCCGACATGAGGGCAGCTTCCAGCATGTAGCCGGACAGGCGCGTATCTTTGCCGATGACGACGCGATGGCGGTGCGCGCCCTTCTGGAACACGGTTCCCGCTGCCATGCCGACCTTCAACGCGATTTCAGAGGTCATCGGAAAGCGGTTGGCTTGTCCGCGGATACCATCAGTTCCGAAATAGCGGCGCGACATGGACATACCTTTGGTTAATCGTTGCAGTCTTTGTATGTGATTTCCAGGAAAAGCCTACTGTCGCCGGTCATGGTTACCAAACAATGACTCCTGCGAGGATGGAGCGCACCTCAAAAGACATAAGCGGCTGTTTCAAGCAGGGGTTGCCACAGATAAACAGTTGCGGCGCAGGATGTTGTAGAAGCCACACTCAAAGATCGGCGATAACAATCTGACCGGGGAAGGGTGGCCTGCCGGGGACGAATCTGTGCATACGGGCGGCTGATTGATTCACTTACGCGATTCATAAAGGTTGGGGGCCTCGATGGCAGAATTTCTCGCAGTTGCCAACCGCAAAGGCGGTGTCGGCAAGTCGACCATTTCGGTCATGTTGACTCATGCTTTCGCGGTTTGGGGCGGAAAGCGCGTGCTATTGCTTGATCTGGATAGCCAGTGCAACGCCTCGCTTATCCTGCAGGGCGGCGAAGGCTGGGTCAGCGCGCGCAAAGCGCACAAGACGATCGCCGACTATTTCCTCGACACATTCGACGAGAGCGCCGGCGCGCCGCGCGATTACCTCGTGCACAACGTCGGCGACGTGCGCGATAGCAACGGCCGGAAGCCGGTGATCTCGTTGTTGCCGGGTTCGCTGATGCTTGAAGATGCGCAAGGCGAGTTGTACATCAAGGAAGCCCGGCAGGCGAAGGATCCCGATATCGTGGGTTCGCGCGTGCGCGGTCGGCTGGAGCGGATGATCCGGCGGTTTGAAGGCAACTACGACGTGGTCATTCTCGACTGTGCGCCGGGATTGTCGTTTGCGGCTTTGGCTGCTTTGAAGACGGCGGACCTCGTGCTGGTACCGTTCCGGCCCGACTATGTTTCGCAGCTCGCGGTCGACCGGGTAGCACTGCTGATCGAAGGCCGCCGCACCGGGGCTGATCTTGCGGAACTGCCGCTTGATGCGCGCCGTTATGCCTGCGTTGCAAACTCCATGCGCGGCACCGGGCGCGAGCAGAATATTTTCGATGAAATCGCGCTCGATCATCCCATGCTGAATGCGCATCTGCCGCAAAGCGCGGCGATTGCGGATGCCTTCGATTATCGCGACGATCCGCGCTCCATCGAAGAAAAGTATGGCGACGCAACGCCCGATGTTCGTGCGATGTATGAAGAAGTAGCGTCCCGTTTGACCCTGCGATTGGCGGCTTAAGATCATGGCAAAGAATACGCGACCTTTATCGGGTGCTGCTCAGCGGAAGTTTTTCCGCGATATGCTGCGGTCGGATGCAGGCGTTGCCGCTGACGCGGTGGACCGCTTGACGGAACTCTGCTCGGCGGAGATTGCCTCGATCCGGGTGCGGTTGCCGCTCGTGGTGCGCAAGGCTGTCAAGCCAGCGGTGGCTGCCGCCATTGCTGCGGTGAAAGCCGTCGCCGATGCACCGGCGGTGGCAACCGGGGCATTCGATCCGCACGGGTTCAGCCTCATCGTGACGTTCCGCAAGGGCGGCAAAGATGCGCTGATCGCCAAGCTCGACGAGGTGGGTGAAATCGACAAGCTGCGCGAGATTGCCAAGGCGCAGCATGTGTCACTCGATGCCGGACTGACCGACCGGGCCGAGATTTTGGCGGCGCTCGTCGAAGGTACCGAACGGCGAATCGCGCACCGGCAGGCGGCGGCGAGCTGAGGGTCGCGCCTTCGTCGCGAGCGAGGCCAGCCTCGCGCTCCGCCGGGAGCACAGCTCCCGGACCCTCAGTCTTTTTGTGACTATATGTGCCTTCTACTGATTTCCCGGCCAAGCACGGCTACTTGGCCGGGTGCAGAGCCGGTATCTTTACCTGTTGCCGTTTAAGCCGGTTTTAATTCCCCTTACTTGCGGTTAAGGCCCCGGATCGGCTGCGCCGTCCGGGGAAACAGTAGTGTTTGGCCGGCGGATTGATCCGTTGCGTGAGGTCGTGCGTTGACTTTTGGTCTGCACAATAGGACAGTTCGCGGATAACAGATTCAACTTTAGCAGCAGAGGCTCTCATGCTGGTTCATTTCGTGCGCGCGGTTGCGGTGGCGGGTGCCGTGTTGGCGGGCGTTGGGCCGGTGGCAGCAGGGACCGTGTTTGACGAACTGCGGCCTGCAATTTTCGGCACGCGGGGGCTACTCGATGGGCAGGGTGTGGTGACGATCAAAGCGCCCTACCGGCCCGAGGATATCCGCGCGGTGCCGTTCGACGTCGAGGCAAAGTTCAAGGATGGGCGGACGGTCCGCTCGGTGACGTTCGTGGTCGACAACAACCCGTCGCCGGTGGCTGCACGCTTCACGTTCGGGCCGGGGCGCGATCATGTCGGGCTTGGCATCAAGTTCCGCCTCAACCAGCAATCGGATGTGCGCGCAATCGTGGAAGCGAGCGACGGGCGGCTCTATATGACGTCGCAGCTTGTGAAGTTCCCTGGTGGGCAGGCGGCTTGCTCCGCGCCGCCACAGACGCCGGCGCATGACATCGCCGCGAATATGGGGAAGATGACGCTGGCCGAGGTGAGCACGGGCGCGGCAATGAGTTCAGCGACGCCGCGAGCGCAATTCCGTCTCGCGCATCCCAACCACACCGGCATGGTGCTCGACCAGATCACGCTGCTCTATACGCCGCTCAGGATGGTGCAGGAGCTGCACATCAAGCAGGGCGGCGAAACGGTGTTCGATATGGAAGGCTCGATTGCGCTGAACGAGAACCCGGTGATTGATTTCGATTACAAGCGCAATGGCGCGGGCAAAATGACGGTGGTTGCAAAGGATACGGATGGGGCGGAGTTTACGTCCGAGTTTGCGGTCGGGGCGGGGAGTTGAGGTTTTCGTAGACGCGTTGCAAATCTAGTGTTCCGACTCTAACGCTTGGTTCCCACTCCAACACACAACAAACGTCATGGCCGCGAAGG
>JBEBJA010000069.1:0-66768 GCA_040080145.1 Hyphomicrobiaceae bacterium | reverse complement strand
CTCTTGCCGGCGTCGATAGATGTCGTGGGTGGCCGCCTTCGCGGCCATGACGAAAATGGATAGACTGGGAACCATCTGTTTGACCCGGAACACTAGCCAGAATTCCTTCATCAGCTTCAAACGATCTGAAGTAAAGTATGCCCCCGTGTAGAAAGATGCAAGACTGGAATACTCTTGCTTGCTTATCGTAGACGAAAATGCATTGACGAACCTAGGCTCCTTCCTATTGAAATGAACAACTCGATTTTTTCAGCACCATCCATGAAGGAGCGCTTATTTTTCACTCCATCGACTTTGTACCATTCCAAGCCATCTCTTTTTGCTATAGGATTGATGTTGCCTTTTCTCCACCACAGCATCCACGGCTTATGAACGAGGGCATTTTGATCTTCACTCCCTTGAATTTCGACAACTAGGCTGCTGCTCTCTTCCTCTGTCCGGGAAATAGCCTCTTCCTCGTCCTGCCACCAATTGAGCAGGATATTCTTAGGATCGAAGCCATCAGCGAGGGCTTCGCCAAAAGTCCGTTGCGATATGTCATTTGGCTTCCATAGCTTCCGTGCTCTCGCGATATCATCTGGTGATATATCACGACTCTCGGCAAACACGGCTGTAAACCAATGTTCTGCTTGTTCCGCTTCGATCCTTACTCCGGCTTCTAGCCAGTATGCTATTCCGCCTCCTTTTATACCCAGCCCATTTGCAGAGGCATTTGCGGACGTCACTATCGCATGGTTGTCGCCAATATAAACCTTGGCGTGAAGTCTTTCGTTTTGTCGGACTTGCGATGTGCCAAGTTTCGCGATCAACTCTGCGATGACTTCTGGATTCGTAGCTCTCGATTCGAGGTTGCAAATTATTTTCGACTCATCTGGACACTGGTGCATCAGGCTCATGCCTTCATTTCCCCAGAATGCCACGGCGCAGTGCCACTTGTTCGACCTCTTGAGCTCTCGAATAGCCTTTGTCAGATCGTCGCCTGATAAGAATTCCATAGCTACCCCCGTTTCCGTTAACGTCCATCAGTGCACGTTGCGATGTTGTTTACCAGAGAGATTTGGTCTGCTTTGATGCTTGTTGTCGTGGGTGGCCGCCTTCGCGGCCATGACGAAAGTGGAAGGGTGTGCGTGATACTTATCCCCGGCCCTCCGTGCGTCCGGTAATTTGCGCTGGTCCGTTTCGTGAGGGGCGCTTTCCGGAGGCGTTCTTGGTAAGTGGAGACGGATGTTTGAGTTGAGCGAAGCGGGCAACGCAGTCCGACTGAGCATTTCCGCCAGACGCCCCGTGGAACTAGCGGACCCACGCTAGCCTTGAGCTAGCAAAACAACTCTGACACTCGGAGCGGCGCCGTAGGTGCTCTCTAACCAACTGCGGGACTACCCGCGCGCTTGCCGCGCTGCTCCTCCCCTCGTTTTATTGTGGATGGGTTTGTGGGTGATGTGAGTTGTAGAGGCTTATGTTGTGATCGACTTCGCGGAGGGATTGGTCCTTGGGACCCACGGGTCGAGCTCCAGGGCAGGCAAGCCCGAGGATGACAAAGGGAGGGGGTCGCTCGGAACCCGATGATGAGCACATTAACCCCCACCCTAACCCTCCCCACAAGGGGGAGGGAACACGTGAGGATTTCAAACTGAGACACTGCCAGGGAGGGGCAGGCGTTGCAGCTGAGCGGGTGTAATCCTGTTGTAAATGACAGGGGTTTCTACTACTTGCGGGGCTGATGGATTTGATGTGCGGGAGAACTGCTTTGGATACGCTGTTGATCATTGGTGCGGGTGCGGCGGGGTCGGTGACGGCTAAGAAGGCGGCGCTGAACCGGGATGTGTTCAAGCATGTGCATTTAGCGTCGCGGCGGATTGCGTCGTGCGAGGCGGTGGCTGCGAGCGCCAAGTCCAGGATCGAGGTGCATCAAGTCGATGCGGACCACACCGATCAGGTGATCGCGCTGATCAACAAGGTCAAGCCGGACCTCGTCATTAACATGGCGCTGCCGTATCAGGATCTGACGATCATGGATGCGTGTTTGGCGACTGGCGTTCACTACATGGATACGGCGAACTACGAGCCGCGCGAGGAAGCGAAGTTTTCGTATTCCTGGCAGTGGCCGTATGATCCCAAGTACAAGGCGGCGGGAATTCTCGGCATTCTCGGCTGCGGGTTTGACCCCGGCGTGTCGAACATTTTCTGCGCCTATGCGCAGGAGCATCTGTTCGATGAAATCCACACCATCGACATCGTCGACTGCAACGACGGCAACCACGGCAAGTCGTTTGCGACCAACTTCAATCCGGAAATCAACCTGCGCGAAGTGACCCAGCGCGGCAAGTATTGGAAAGACGGCACGTTCATCGAGATCGACCCTTTGTCGATCTCGTGCATGGTCGATTACCCGGAAGTGGGCCCGCGCAAGTCGTACCTCATCTATCACGAGGAAGAAGAGAGCCTCGTCAAGAATATCAAGGGCTTGAAGCAGATCCGGTTCTGGATGACCTTTGGCGACAACTACATCAAGCATCTCGATGTGCTGCAGAGCGTCGGCATGACCCGCATTGATCCCGTGATGTACAAGGGCAATCCGGTGATACCGATCGAGTTCTTGAAGGAGCTTTTGCCGCCGCCGTCGTCGCTTGGAGAGAATTATACGGGCCGGACGTCGATTGGCGTCATCTTTGACGGCGTGAAGGACGGCAAGAGCAAGCGCGTGTTCATCTATCAGGTGTGCGACCACGCCGAATGCTACAAGGAAGTACAGGCGCAGGCGGTGTCGTACACCACCGGTGTGCCGCCGATTGTCGGCGCGAAGATGCTGTTCACCGGCGTCTGGGGCGGCACGGGCGTGCTCAACGTCGAGCAACTGCCGTCGAAGCCGTTCCTGGAAGAATTGGCCAAGCAGGGACTGCCGTGGCACATCAAAGAGCTCAAGGCGGACGAGCAGGCTGAGTTGTTTGCGGTGAAGACCTGAGTTCTCCCCGTTCGTGGGGCTCGGCGTACAGTGCTGCGATTTGAGATGAACAGGGCCAGCCCCCGCAATCGGTGGGACCCCCACCCCTAACCCCTCCCCGCAAGGGGGAGGGGAACTTCCCGCTTCATCAGGTCGGCTACAAGAGGCCGTGGTGGCGTTACCCCAATCCGCGGGTGACGTTGCCGATGATGAAGTGGATTTGGCGCTGGCAGGTTACGGGGTCGAACGTGCTCAGCTTTTCGTCGAGCGAGAGCTGGACGATGCCGTGGACGGCGCAGAACAGGGCGTGGGCGGCGTCGGAGCGCTGTTGCGGGTCTGCAATCGCGGCGGTGAGCTGGTGCTCGATGAGGGCGAGCAGGCGGCGGCGGTCTTCGACATAGGAGGCTGGGATTTCGCGGCCATCGGGCAAGCGGTGTTCGAAGACGGCGCGCCAGCGTTTGGGGTTGGCGGTGGCGAAGTCCAGGTAGGCCGAGGCCAGCGCGATAAGGCGGGCGTTCAGGCTTTCTGTACTGGCTTGGCTGGCGGCGGATTGCAGGACAGTGCCCAGCGCATGGAGCGTGCGTTCGTTGGCGGCAAGGATCAGGCCGTCGATGTCGCCGAAGATGTTGTAGAGCGTGCCGACCGCGCAACCTGCGTCCTTGGCGATGCGGCGTGCCTGGACGGCGGCGAGACCGTCGCTCGCCAGCACAGCTTCCGCGAACTCGATCAGAGCGCAACGCTGACGGTCGCGAAACTTTCGTTGTATGGCCGGGGATGGCGGGGGAGGGTGATCGTTCATATGCACGCTTATGAACTTAGTTCACAGCGGATGCAACGGCCAAGGTTGCAGCACTTTACGTGAAACAGGGAGCCCTACGCGGGTACAGGATGGGCTCCCCGTCCAAATGGGCTGCTAACAGCAACCACAGCATGTTGATAGCACATTAACAGTTACCAATGGGTGTATTTCGGCCTGCTTTCGATCCGCATAGAGTGTTTTTCTGCCGCGAGAGCGCGCTGGTCTTCCACTGGCGATTATGTTGATCGCCTGCCATATAGGCGCGATTGCGCCGCGAGATCGAGCGGAGCGTCAACGAGGTTTTTCATGCCGCAGCATCCTGTACTTTCCGCCAACATTCGCACGCCGGCCTATGTGCTGGACGAGGCCAAGCTCGCGCGCAATTTAGAGACGGCGGCGCGGATCAAGCGTGAGAGCGGGGCAAAGGTGCTGCTGGCTACCAAAGCGTTTTCGATGCCGGCTGCTTTCCCGATGATGGCCAAGGTGCTCGATGGATCGACGGCCAGCGGGCTCTATGAAGCGCGGATGGGGCATGCGGACTTCGGCAAAGAGGTGCATGTGTTTGCACCTGCGTTTACGGCGGACGAACTCACCGAGCTGACGAAGATCTCCGAGCACATCTATTTCAACTCGGTCGAACAGGTGCGCCGGTTCCTGCCGCTGGTGCGCAAGACGCCGGGCATTCATGTGGGGCTGCGCGTCAATCCGGGGTTCTCGATGGCGACGCTGGGCGGGGCGCTGTATGACCCGTGCGCGCCGAATTCGCGGTTTGGGGCGACGATGGACACGCTGGCGGATGCGCCGTGGGACGCGATTGACATTCTGCACGTTCATGCGCTGTGCGAGGCGAACCAGGCCGGGTCGGTTGGGCTCATCGAGCACGTTGGGCGGGAGCTTGCGCCGTATGTGTCGAAGGTGAAGGCGGTCAACTTCGGCGGCGGGCATTTCGTCAACAAGGCATCGTACGATGTCGATGCGCTGATTGCTGCGATTAAGGCGTTCAAGGCGCGGTTTGGTGTCGAGGTGATCCTTGAGCCGGGCGCGGGCCTCGTGGTCGATACCGGGTATCTGGTCGCGCGCGTGCTCGACATTCATCGCAACGGGGGGGAAATTGCCATTCTGGATGCGTCGGCGAGCTGCCATATGCCGGACGTGCTGGAAGTGCCGTATTCGCCGCCGGTTCTTGGGGCGGAAAAGCCGGGCGTATTGGCGCATACGTACATTCTGGCGGGGAACACCTGCATGACCGGCGATGTGATCGGGGAATACAGCTTTGGTGCGCCGCTCAAGATTGGCGACCGGGTCGTGTTCGGCGACATGATGCAGTATTCGTTCGTCAAGAATAACACGTTCAACGGGCAGCCATTGCCGGACTTGGGCGTGCTTTCGGCGGACGGGACATACCGGGTTGTCAAGTCGTTTGGGTATCAGGATTTCCGGGGTAAACTGGGGTAGTCCAGTGAAGTGAAGGCCAGGGGATTCATCCCCTGGACCCCATGACATTTGGACCTAGCAAGCGGCACTGCTACTCGACAAAGGGGGTGGCTTGTTTCAAGGTCGCGCGATTGAGTTGCGCCATCCATCGAGGTATCCGCTTCCCGTGACGATCCGATTTACAGTTATCTACCGCATCCGCTGCGACGCTGCGCGGATCAAGGAGCGGGCGCATGCCGTCGCTGTCGAGCAGAGCGTCGAGATGCCGCTTGGGGCAATCGACGACGAAGGCGTGCTGGCCGATATCGTGGGCCGCGTGGACGATATCTGCGACGCGGGCGGTGGGGCGTTCGATGTGTCCGTGAGCCTTGATCTGGGGACGACGGGGTTCGAAGCCGGGCAGCTGATGAACATCGTGTTCGGGAACAGCTCGATTCATGACGATGTGACGTTGCAGGATATTGTGGTTCCGGTTGAGCTCTCGGCGCGCTTTACCGGGCCGCGGTTTGGGCCGGAGGGACTGCGGGCGCGCTTTGGCGCCAAGCGGCGGGCGTTGACGTGTTCGGCGTTGAAGCCGCTGGGGCTGAGCGCGGACAAGCTTGGCGCTTTGGCGGGGAAGCTTGCGTTGGGCGGGCTCGATTATCTCAAGGACGATCACGGGCTGGCAGATCAGGTGCGGGCGCCGTTTGCCGAGCGGGTGAAGGCCGTTTCAGCGGCGCTGCGGGCGGCGGAAACGCGCACGGGGAAGCTGACGCGGTATCTGCCCAATGTCAGCGGCAACCTCGATGCGCTGCGGCTGCAGATCCGGGTCGCGCGCGATCACGGGGTCGACAGCGTGCTGGTGGCGCCGATGGTGATCGGGCTGGCGTCGTTCCAGACTATCGTGCGGGAGAATGCCGACATCGCGTTCATCGCGCATCCGGCGTTGGCGGGGGCGAGCCGGATTGCACCGGCGGCGCTGTTTGGGCGGATTTTCCGCATGATCGGGGCCGACGGGGTGATCTATCCGAATGCGGGCGGGCGGTTTGGCTATTCGCTGGAAACGTGCCGGGGGATTGCCGATGTGGCGCTTGCACCGTGGGGCAACGTGAAAGGCAGCATGCCGGTGCCGGCGGGCGGGATGAAGCTCGCGACGTTGCCTGAGGCGCTGGCGTTTTATGGCGCTGATGCGATGCTGCTGATCGGCGGCGATCTGCTGGCGGCGCGGGATGATATGCCGAAGCAGGCAAGGGCGTTTCAGGCGGCGGTCGAGGGGTTTGAGTACGCTGCGTGAGTGCGGGGTTGATGCGGCACCTCGATACGGGGTATTTGCTAGCGATGACCGATCATGACGATACGCATCATCGCGCCTTTCGATCCACGCCGGACGGTTTCCGGTGGGAAGGGGTCGAGCACAAGCCCTACAAAGAAGACGAGCGAGCGCTGTTTGCCGATATTTCGCGGCAGACGTTGTTTTCGCGGCCCGATCTTGCGGGCGAGCTGCGGTATTTCGAGGTGGCGGCCGGCGGGTTTTCGACGCTCGAACGGCATGAGCATGTGCATGCCGTGCTGATCCTGCGCGGCGGCGGGCGGGCGCTCGTTGGGGACCAGGTGATTGCGCTTAAGCACAACGATCTCGTGACGGTGCCGCCAATGACGTGGCACCAGTTCAGGGCCGGGGCGGATCAGGCGCTTGGGTTTTTGTGCTTAGTGGATGCGGTGCGGGACAAGCCGGAGCTGCCGGATGAGGCGGATTTGGCGGCGTTGCGGGCGAACCCGGCGGTGGCGGCGTTTTTGGGGTAGGCGACCAAGCGTTGGGTTAGGGATGCAAGGGGCATCCTAACCCAACCTACAAGGGACGTTACTTGCCGGTGACGAGGCAGTCGAGGCCGCTGGATTTGAGGGTTTCGCAGGGGGCTTTAGCATCGGCGGCGCTGGCGTAGGGGCCGAGGCGAACGCGGAAGAATTTGCCCATGGAGCCGAAGGTCGTTTCGTCGACGGCGGACGGCGTTGTGGCAATTGCGCCGCCGAGGGTTTGGAGCTTTGAGACGATGGCGCTTGCCTCGTCGCGCGTCTTGACGGCGGCGACCTGGACGCGGAAATCACCGGGTTTTGCAGCTTTAGCAGGTTTGACCGGAGGCGCTTTGGCGGCTTTCGCGGGTGCGGCTGGTGGTTCGGCGGGAGCAGCGTCTTGAGTTGCCGGTTGAGCTGGGCGGTTGGCCCACGGCAGAACTTCGGACTCACCGGTGGCGGCAACGGCGACGGGGGCAGGCGGCGGAGGCGCGGTGACAGCGGGAGCAGGCGGGGACGCGCTTTGCGAGTTCGAACCGCCAAACAGGTTGCCGAACACGTTGCCAAGGCCAGACGACGGAGCCGGTTTCGAGGTTGTCAGGCCAGACGACAGGGCGCCGGTTTCGGGCGGTGCGGACTGCCCGCCGACCGCAGTTTCAGGGAGGCCTGCGTCGCGGTAGGCGGCGGACCGGAACTTGGTAGCTTCGGCGCGTTCTGCGGTATCAAGGCCGGTTTTAAACCACAGCGCACTCGTGAGGTCGGAGATCGCCTGGCCGGATTTGCCCGTTTGCTGGCTGGCACCGCCCCGATAATAGAGCGCCTTCGCCATGAGGTTGGAGGTAAGTCCGCCGTTGTTGATGGCGCTGTTGAGCGACAGGATGGCTGAATCGAATTTGCCGGCCTGATAGGCTTTGACGCCGCTGGTGTAGGCGGCGAGCGCGACGGCTGGATCTTTCGCTGCCGGGGCGGCGTCTTGTTGCTGGGCCGTAGCTGCTGCGGGCGCCTTGGCGCGCTTGGCTTTGGCGACTTTAGGCGCGGCTGGCTCAGGCGTCGTTTGGGCGTGGGCTGATGGTAGAAGGTCATCGCATAGGCATGCAGCGCACACGAGCGCAACGGCCAAACCATGAACCCCAAACTTGAGCCGGACCCTGCGCATTGCGCGCCTTTCATTCAAACGTGAGAATCAACCACAGCATAGGATGTTTGTTTGCTGAGTATGTCGCAAACAAGGACTTATGCATTGATCAAAGTTGATTTTCCACGGCAAACGGGGTCATTGTAGGGCGATAAGGGGGCGTCTTCGCACGCTCGACGTGCCGTCGGCCCTCACCGTAATCCTCTCCCCGTCAAGTGCAGCGATGGGGAGAGGGGACGCGATTACTCGACAGTGACGGACTTGGCAAGGTTGCGGGGCTGGTCGACGTCGGTGCCCATGATGACGGCCGTGTGATAGGCGAGCAACTGGATGGGGATGGCACATAGCAGCGGGCTAACGAAGGGGTGCGCCTTGGGGATGGCTAAGTGGGCGAGCACTTTGCAGCCGATCTTTTCGGGTGCTGCGCTCGATATCAGGATGATCTGGCCGCCGCGGGCTGCAACTTCCTGCATGTTGGAGACGGTCTTGTCGAAGAGTTCGTCATCGGGGGCAACGACCACGACGGGGACCGCTTCGTCAATGAGGGCGATCGGGCCGTGCTTCAGCTCTCCGGCGGCGTAGCCTTCGGCGTGGATGTAGGAGATTTCCTTGAGCTTCAATGCGCCTTCCAGCGCGAGCGGATAGCTGACGCCACGGCCGAGATAGATAACGTCCTTGGCCTTCGACAGGTCGTGGGCGATGTGCTCGTAGGCCTTTTCATCACGCAGCATGGTCGAGATATGACGCGGGACTTCGGTCAAGGCAGTGATGAGTTCTTCCTGCAGCTTGTCGTCTATGGTGCCGCGCGCTTTGCCGATGGCGATGGCGAGGCAGGCAAGAACCGAGAGCTGGCAGGTGAAGGCTTTGGTCGAGGCGACACCGATTTCGGGGCCAGCCAGCGTCGGCAGGATGGCGTGGCTTTCCCGCGCGATGGTCGAGGTGCGGACGTTGACGATGGCCGCGATCTGCTGGCCACCGGCTTTGCAGTAGCGCAGCGTTGCCAGGGTGTCGGCGGTTTCGCCCGACTGGGAGACGAACAGCGCCAAGCCGCCCGGCAGGAGCGGGGGCTCGCGGTAGCGCATTTCGGAGGCGACGTCGATTTCAACAGGAATGCGGGCGTAGCGCTCGATCCAGTATTTGCCGACGAGACCCGCATAATAGGCGGTGCCGCAGGCCGAGAGCGTGACGCGGGTGATTTTTGAGAGGTCGATACCGAGGTCGGGGAACGAGATGCCGCCGGTGGCGAGGTCGAGATAGTTCGACAGCGTGTGGCTGATGACTTCGGGCTGCTCGTGGATTTCCTTGGCCATGAAGTGGCGGTGGTTACCCTTGTCGACGAGCAGCGACGATGCGATCGACTTGACCATCGGCCGCTTAACTTTGTTGTCGTTACTGTCAAAGATTTCAGCGCCCTGGCGCGTGAGAACGGCCCAATCGCCTTCTTCAAGGTAGGTGATGGCGTCGGTGAACGGGGCGAGCGCTATGGCGTCAGAGCCCAAGTACATTTCGTCCTTGCCGTGGCCGAGGGCCAGGGGGCTGCCTTGGCGGGCGGCGATCATGAGGTCGTCGTTGCCTGCGAAAATGATGCCGAGGGCGAACGCGCCCTGGAGGCGCTTCAGCGCCGCTTTGACGGCATCCTGGGGCGATAGGCCCGAGCTCATTTTTTCGGTGATGAGATGGACCACGGCTTCGGTGTCGGTTTCGGATTCGAAGACATGGCCTTTGGCGGCCAGCTCGTTCTTGAGCTCGCGGTAGTTCTCAATGATGCCGTTATGGACCACCGACACGACCGGGGTCATGTGGGGGTGGGCGTTGCGCTCGGTCGGGCGGCCGTGGGTTGCCCAGCGGGTGTGGCCGATGCCGGTGTGGCCGGTCAGCGGTTCGGTCAGCAGGCGGGTTTCCAGGTTGCGAAGTTTGCCCTCGGCGCGACGGCGCTCAAGGTGGCCGTTTTCAACGGTGGCGATGCCAGCCGAGTCATAGCCGCGATACTCAAGCCTGCGGAGCGCGTCCACAAGGTCGGCTGCAACCGGCCGGGAGCTGATAATTCCGACGATACCGCACATGCTGGGAGTCCTGAGGTTATGATTTGGGAAGGGCGAGGTTGGGGAGGCCTTCGACGCTCAATTTCTGGTGTCAGCGCTGCATCAGGCTGAGTTGCGGGAAGACCATATGACAATTCACGTTTTATTACGGCGACCCATCATGGTGCGGAATTTCTCCGCCCAACCAGGGCGCTCTTCCTGAGCTGAGCGTTCCACCGCGAGGCTGCCCGGCGAGACGTTTTTGGTGATCACGCTGCCCGAGCCGACGTAGGCACCGGCGCCAATTTTGACGGGGGCGACGAGCGAGGAATTCGAGCCTATGAATGCGCCGTCGCCGATTTCGGTGCGGTGCTTGTTGAAGCCGTCGTAGTTGCAGAAAATGGTTCCTGCGCCGATGTTGGCACCTGCGCCAACGCTGCCGTCGCCAACGTAGGCCAGATGATTGGCTTTGGATCCGGCGGCCATGGCGACATTTTTGACCTCGACGAAATTGCCGATGTGGACGTCGTGGCCCAGTTTTGCACCCGGCCGGAGGCGCGCGAATGGACCGATCCGGGCACCCTCACCGATGGACGCGCCCTCAATGTGGCAGTTGGCTCGAATATGCACATTATCGGCGACGGTCACGCCGGGGCCGAAGAAGACGTTGGGCTCGATGATGACGTCGCCGCCGATGCGGGTGTCGTAGCTGAACCAGACGGTTTCAGGTGCGATCAGGGTTGCGCCATCGGCCATTGCGCGGGCGCGGGCGGCGGATTGATAAAGGTGTTCGGCGACGGCGAGTTGATCGCGGGCATTTACGCCGAGCACTTCCGTCTCGGGGCAGACGACGACGGCGGTCTTGGCACCGTTGGCGCGGGCAATCTCGACGGCGTCGGTCAGGTAGTACTCGCCCTTGGCATTGGCATTGCCGACGGATTCGAGGACGGCGACGGTGTCTTCGAGGGCAAATGCCATTACGCCCGAGTTGCAGAGGCGCACGGCGCGTTCATCGGCGCTCGCGTCCTTTTCTTCGCGGATGGCAACGAGCTGGCCGCCGGTATCGGTGAGGAGGCGGCCATAGCCGGTGGGATCGGCGGCATTGAAACCGAGGACTGCGACGCCGGCACCGGCGGCCAGCGCCTCGCGCAGCTTGAAGATGGTTGGCGCCTGGATGAGGGGCGTATCCGCGTAAAGGACGAGGGTGTCGCCCTGCCAGCCAGCCATTGCTTCGCGGGCGGCAAGGACTGCATCAGCGGTGCCGCGCTGGTTGTGCTGGATATAAACGGCGGCGTTGGGGGCGAGCTTGGCGACTTCCTTGGCAACGGTGTCCATGCCGGGGCCGATCACGACGGCTAACTTATCGGCCTGTACGCATTCGCTCAGCGCCAGAACGTGACCCAGCATGGAGCGGCCGCCGACGGCGTGCAGAACTTTCGGCATCGCCGATTTCATGCGTGTGCCTTTGCCGGCGGCGAGCACGATAATGAGCAGCTGACGTTTGGACGATGATGCAGTCATTGAGGTTCCCGGATAAAGGCAGTTAGGCGCACGTAATGACAAAACCGAGCGGGTTCATACCGGCAAGCGTTAACAAAGCGCAAGTTGGTCAACAGTTCCAGGCGAAACGCTTTCACCGCGTTGCACGGCTCAGACATTAGCTTGCAATCGCTTTAAATTGGCTAACGAGCGGCGCGGGCATTCAGCCCTGCGCTCGTGTTCCGGTTCTGACATTTGCTTCCCGGTGCGGCTAGGTTTTGAGCAAATGTCAGAACCATAAGGAACACTAGCAACCCTATGATTCTAGTGTAGCTTTAGCACCTGACGTTTGGTTCTGAGACGAGCCGCTCGCGGGTACCAAACGTCAGGTGCGCTACACTAGTCAGCATTGGTTCATCCACAGGATGAGTGCCCAGCTATGGCAACGCAGCGTTGACCCGGCAACGCGACTCAGCGGACCAATTTCAGCAATCAGGCGAATTTCCAGGATCAGCACCTGATCCTCTAAGCGATTTACAAGAGGCGGCATTCATGTTCGACGCTCCGGCCATCGACAGCACGCAAACACCTGCAACCGCGCTCGGATCGAGCAAGCCAGCGCTTCCGCGCGGATATCTTGCACTTTGGGCAGGCCTGACGTGCGTCGCAGGGGCTTATCTGACGCAGGTCAGCCTTCATGTGATCAATATGCCTAAATTTGTGGCGGACGGGCCGATAACGCCGGTGGCAGTACCTAACGCTGCGCTACAGGCCGAGCTTGCAACCCTGCGGCATAATCTGGGTGATTTCCAGCGCGACGTCGGACGGGTGCGAGCCGAGATGGAAGTGCGTAAGCAAGATGCTGGCGTTATCGCTGGGCTGTCGGCAATTGAAGAGCGGATGTCGATGACAACGGGCCTTGCGCTGGCCAAGAGCGGTGCGGCGCCGGTCAGTGTCGCGCAGGTGGTGCCAGAGGCGACAGTTGCGGTTCCGGCGGCGGTGAAAGTTGGCGGCGTGCAGGAGACAGCGCAAGGGCAAGCCGAACCGCGCGCGATCAAGCTGGCACCGCCCGCGCTCGAAAAGATGGTGACCCCGATTGAAACGGGCAGCATTCCAGCGGCGGCAGGCGCGGCGGGAAAAATGGCTGGTCAGTTGCCAAAGGCGATAGCGGGATCGGCGCAGGTGCCTGCTACTCCGGGTCAAGTGCATCCGGCGGTGACAGCGGCGGCGACCGCGCAGCAGGCCGCAGCACCTGCGCTGACGCCTATCGGGTTTGGTCCGGCGGTGGTGAAGGCCGAAGCCAAGCCATTTGCGGTGCAGCTGGGGTCGGGGTCGTCGCTCGACGATATCCGCTATAATTGGTCGATTTTATCGACCCAGCACGCCGATACGCTGGCGAAACTTGCACCGCGGGTTACGTCGACGGGAACGGTGGCGGCTGGCCAAACATATGACCTCATCGCCGGCCCCGTGAAGACGGCTGCGGATGCAAAGAAAATCTGCAAGACGCTGGCGACGCGCGGCATGGATTGCAAGGTTACGCCCTATGAGGGCGAGGCTTTTTGATCGCAATTACCAACCCCGCCGGCGTTTGACTGGGCTTGACGTTGGCCGCAGACCGGACGACACCTGGGGCACATATTGGTGCCCATAAGAACTGTCACAATCAGTTCTTAATATACCTTGGCGGTCAGCCGTTCGCTGGTGGCTTCATCCAAGGTGTGTGAAGGGCGTCACCGCCCTTCAAGGAAACGTCATATGAAGATCAATGGCCGCCATCATCGTACCATCCGGTTGCGGCCCGACACTTGGTCGGTCGAGATCATTGATCAGACGCTGCTGCCGTTCAGATTCGAGATGCTTGCATTGTCGAGCATGGAGCAGGCGGCGCGCGCAATCGCGATCATGCAGGTGCGCGGCGCGCCGCTGATCGGGGCGACAGCTGCTTACGGCGTGGCACTTGCCATGCGGTCCGATCCATCAGACGCCTGCCTTGATCATGCAATTGCGCATCTGGCCAAGCAGCGGCCGACAGCGATCAATCTGGCCTGGGCCCTCAACGAAATGAGCACGACGCTGCGGATGTTTTCGCCTGCACGGCGGGCGGCGGCGGCGTACGCGCGGGCGGGGGAGATTTGTGACGAGGATGTCGAAAATTGCCGCCGGATCGGGGTGCATGGACTTGGTTTGATTGAGGCAATTGCTGCCAAGAAAAAGCCGGGTGAGCCGGTCAACATTCTTACCCACTGCAATGCCGGTTGGCTGGCGTGTGTGGATTGGGGAACGGCTACGTCGCCGATCTATCACGCACACAACAAGGGCATCGAAGTTCATGTGTGGGTCGACGAAACGCGGCCGCGCAATCAAGGGGCGTTTCTGACGGCGTTCGAGCTTGGCGCGCATGGCGTGCCGCATACGATCATCTGCGATAACGCGGGCGGCCACTACATGCAGCAGGGCGCGGTTGATCTTTGCATTGTGGGAACGGACCGGGTTACGCGCAACGGCGATGTCGCCAACAAGATCGGCACCTATCTCAAAGCATTGGCGGCGCAGGATACCGGCGTGCCGTTCTATGTGGCGCTGCCGTTTTCGACCATCGACTGGACGCTCGACAACGGGCGCGACATTCCTATCGAGGAACGCTCGGGGGATGAAGTTTTAAAGATCCAAGGACGGCTGGCGAGCGGGGCGGTTGTCGTCAGCGAGATCGGTGCACCGGGGTCGCCTGCCGGAAATCCAGCGTTTGACGTAACACCTGCCCGGCTCGTGACCGGGTTCATTACCGAGCGCGGGGTTTGCAGCGCGGATACGGCGGGGCTGGCGTCGCTCTATCCCGAGCGGGCGCAGGCGGCTGCCAATAAGCAGACGGCATAGGCATGGCACAGACGAAGACTTCTGGACGAAGCGGGGCCAAACGAGGCGAGTTGGAGGCGCGTCAGGCCGTGGTTGCGACGGCGCTGGCCATGTCGCGGCAGAAGCTATCACCGGGACGCTCGGGCAATGTCTCCATGCGTTTTGGCGAGGGGATGCTGATTACGCCGTCGGGCATGGCGTATGACGAGATCGGTCCGGATGACATTGCGTATATGGCGCATGACGGCAGCGTGCGGATAGGCAGCCGGAAGCCGTCGAGCGAGTGGCACTTTCATCTGGCGGCCTATGCGGCGCGACCCGACCGCAACGCGCTCGTCCATACGCATTCGTTGAACGCGACGGTGCTGGCTTGCGCGCACCGGGGGATTCCGGCGTTTCACTACATGGTGGCGGCGGCGGGCGGGACGGACATTCCACTCGTGCCGTACGCGACGTTTGGGACGCAGGAGCTGGCGGTTCTGGTAGCCAAGGGGGTGGCTGTGCGGGATGCGTGTTTGATGGCCAATCACGGGGTGGTGGCATTAGGTGTGGATTTGGCGGCGGCGCTCGAGCTGGCCAGCGAAGTCGAACTTTTGGCCGAGCAGTATTTGAAGGTGCTGTCGGTTGGGCCCGCGCATGTGTTGAGCGAGGCCGAGATGGCGGTGGTGCTCGATAAGTTCAAGTCGTACGGGCAAAAGGCGCAGGGGTAGCCGCCGGCCCATATCGGGGCCTGAGATGGCGGCGGCTGCGACAAGGCGGGGCGGGAGCGCTTGACCTCACTCAAATGGCTGGCGGTAAAGCCGTTTAGGTTGCGCACCTGTGAACGGGGGGCGCATGCGGATCAGTTACGACGTTGCGATTGTTGGGGCGGGACCGGCTGGGCTTTCGTTTGCGTGTCTTGCAAGTTCGCTGGGCTTGCGTGTTGCCGTTGTTGAAAAGGAAGCGGAGGCGGTTCTAGCCGACCCGCCGCGCGACGGACGCGACATCGCGTTGACCCACCGGTCGGTGCAAAGCCTGAAGCGTCTGAATGTGTGGGATGGCCTTGGGCCTGAGGAAATCGCGCCGATCAGGCGGGCCTGCGTTCGCAATGGATCGTCTGCCGACCTCTTGAAGCTGGACTCTGCGGGAACTGGGGCTGATGCGCTCGGGTATCTGGTCAGCAATCACGTGATCCGCCGGGCACTCTACCGGCAGGCCAGACAACAAGCCTCGATTGACCTTGCGACTGGGATCAGCGTCACGGGGCTTGATCTAGCGGCGGCGCGTCCGGCACTCACGCTGTCATCGGGGGCCACAATCGAAGCGTCGCTGGTCGTTGCTGCCGACAGCCGGTTTTCGGAGACGCGGCGCAGAGCCGGCATCGGCGCAGACCTGCGCGATTTCGGGCGCGTCTGCATCGTGTGCCAGATGACGCACGAGAACGCGCATGACGAAACGGCGTATGAGTGGTTCGACACCGAGCAGACGCTCGCGGTGCTGCCGCTTCGGGATCGTACGTCGTCGATTGTGTTGACGCTGCCGTCGCGTGCTGCGCCTGCCGCATTGGCGCAAGCTCGGGATGCTTTCGCGCTGGATATCGAGCGCCGGTTTCGCGGACAGTGGGGCCGCATGGAACTTCTGGGTGAGCGTTACGCCTATCCGCTTGTTGCGGTCTATGCGCATGCGTTTTTTGCGCGCCGGTTTGCATTGGTGGGCGATGCGGCGGTTGGCATGCATCCGGTCACCGCGCACGGGTTCAACTTCGGCCTTCGCGGTGCCGAAACCCTGGCCTGCGAAATGCGCAAGACCAAGGACGCGGGCGGCGACTTCGCGGCGGACCGGGTGCTCGCTGCCTATGACACGACGCACCGCCGGTCGACCTATCCGCTCTACCTGGCGACCAACGCAATGGTTGGGCTTTACACCGGAAGCGGGCCGCTCGCTCATCTGGCGCGGCACGCCCTGCTGCGGATCGGCAACGCCTTGCCGCCGGTCAAATCGTTCATGGTTCACACGTTGACGGAATGCGAAGCCTCCCGGACCTGATGGCGGTTTGGCGGTTCACGAAAATTGGAAATGTTAGGAGATTCTGCCCATGCTGGCGAACGATCACGACTTTGGGACTGCAGATCTGACGGCAAAGCTCGATCATCTGGCGAAGCAATGCACCGCCTTTGCCGGGGGCGATGCCCGGCATGCATTGGGGCAACTGGCGGTCACGGCTGTGTTACTGCTCGCGGTCGTTTCGGCCATGTTTGCGACGGTCCATGATGCGCTGTGGCTGACGCTGCTGCTCGCGGTTCCGGCGGCCCTTCTGGTCGTGCGGCTGTTCATTTTCCAGCACGATTGCGGGCATGACTCGTTTTTTCCGACACGGACCGCCAATGATTTGTGCGGGCGCATTCTGTCGGTGTTCACGATGACGCCCTATGGGCTGTGGAAGCGCGAGCACGCATTCCATCACGCCAGTTGCGGCAACCTCGAAAAGCGCGGCGTTGGCGATATCACGACGCTGACGGTCAAGGAATATCAGGCGCTGTCGACGTTCGGCCGCCTGTGGTATCGCCTCTACCGCAATCCGCTGTTTCTGTTTGGTTTCGGTACGCCGTTGTATTTTCTGGTGCTGCAGCGGCTGCCTTGGACTCACGGCTTTCCCGCGCGCGATTGCTGGAAGAGCGTGGTCGCGCTCGATCTGGCGATGATCGCTTTTTACGGGTCGCTTGGCTATGTGTTTGGCGCGACCGAAGTGGCCTTGATCGTCATCCCCATTGTATTCATTGCAGCAGCCGCCGGGGGATGGCTGTTCTTTGTTCAACACCAATTCGAGGGCACGTATTGGGAGCACTCAACCGGCTGGCAGTTCAAGAATGCCGCCGTGTGCGGTAGCTCATATTACGTCTTGCCGCCGGTCATCAACTGGTTCACCGGCCACATAGGCCTGCACCACATCCACCACCTCAACGGGCGGATTCCGAACTACCGGCTTAACGCCTGCCTCGACGCGATCCCCGAATTCAAGTCGATCAACCGAATTACGCTTTGGCAGAGCCTCGCGTGCGTGCGATTGAAACTGTGGGACGAGGACCGGCATAAGTTGATCGGTTTTGCCGAATTAGCCTGAGCCAAGGGAGGCGCGCTAACGCTCCATCACAGCATGCACAATGTCGCACTGCACTATAGTCCTGTTGCAGCGCACTATCTGTAACCTTATCCCTGTTTTACGATGGTCTGTAGGTTTCCCAGGGATGGCGATGGCGCAAAACTTCCTTATCGTCGACGACCATCCGATGTTTGCAGAGGCCTTACAGACCGCAATTCGCAGCGCCCTGCCCGCCATCGAATTCGAGCATGCATGCTCGATATACGAAGCAAAAAATGCTTACGAAAAAAGCACTTTCGATCTCGTCATGCTGGACCTTTGGTTGCCAGACAATCACGGGCTCAGCGGCATTATAGAGCTTCGGCGGCAATGCCCCCGGACTCCGATTATCGTAATTTCGGCTTTTGAAGATCACAACGTGATTCACCAGTCGATGGCCTGCGGCGCGTCTGGCTTTATTCCAAAATCTGAGAAAAGAAATTCCATATTGCGATCAATATCGTGCGTCCTTGATGGCGGCATCGCACTCCCGGAGTGTTATTTCCCCCCGAAGGATGTTTCAGAGAATGAATTGCAAACAGCCATCCGCAGGTTGAATTGTCTTACGCCTCAAGAACTTCGCGTGCTTCAGTTGTTGTGCGAGGGGTTGCTTAACAAGCAGATCGCATTCGAACTTCACGTGGGCGAAAGTACAGTCAAGGCTCACGTGAGCAAGATACTGTTGAAATTGAACGTGGCATCCCGGACCCAAGCGGTGATTGAGGCTGGAAAGTTTTGCCTATCGCCCATTCCAGCATTCTATACCGGGGGATGTTATTCCATCGCGGCTTAGGGTCCGTCTGACTTTAATGGAATCAAAGTCGGACCCTAAGCCTCTGTTTGGTCGTGCTTCTTTTCGGAAAACCGGTTCCCACCCCCGCCTTCGCGGGGGCATGCTTTTCCGGAAGCACTCTAGAGTCTGTCCGCAAAGTTTCTCCATGATTTCAATGGTTCCATCAAAGAAAATCGCAAAGCTCTTTTCCGGAAAGACTCTTCTGCTCGACGTGCTGCCGATTGCGGCGTGGTCTCAGGAAATCGTGAGGGGGCCGGAGCCGGGGAGGCGGTTGATCAGGGCGGAGCCGGCGAGCTGGGACGGGGTGCAGGTGCCGCCTTCGACGCCTTTATTGGTTTGGAGGTGTTCGACGAGAGCGAGGGAACCGGTGACGGTGAGGGCGTAACCGTTAGCAGTTTTGATGCGGGCGGTTTTGGTGTCGCCACGGGCGTTGGTGACTTCGCCCCAGACGTAGGTCTCGGACGCTTGCCTGGTGGTTTCAGTGGGGCCCTGTACGGTTTTTTCGATCCGGCGCTTCAGCACGGCCTGGACCGGGCCGAGCTTTAAGAGCCAGCGTAACCAGTTTGCGCGGCGGGCATTGGCGATCATGCGCGGCGAGCCGGGAATATAACATTCAATGTTGGGGATCTGCGTGGTCGCAAAAGCGGTGGAGATGTCACCCCAGGGAATCGTCATGGCGCGTTTTTCGCCCGCGCCGAAGTCGATGCGGCGGGTTTTATAAGCGAGCGGGACCGATTTTATTTCGCCGCGTATGCGGACTTTGCCGCCGGCACCCAGGCCTTCGACGGAGGTTTTGGCGGTGCCGGGGGAAAAGCCCGAACGGCTGTCAAAGCCGAGGGCCAAATGGGTTGCGTCGGGGAGCGCTGCCTTGAGGCGCGCGGCGATGCAGTCCGTTGGGATCACGTCGAAGCCTGCTCCGGGGCAGATTACGATGCCGGAGGCGCGGGCGGCCTTGTCGAGGGTTTGGGCGTGCTCGAAGACGGCGATTTCTCCGGTAATGTCAAGGTAGTGAGCGCGCTGATTGATGCAGGCGGCCATCATGGGGGCGGCGGTTTTAGAGAACGGGCCGGCGCAGTGGAGGACGAGAAACATGCCACCGATGGCATGCTCAATCGCGACAGGGTTGTCGAGGGCGAAGGCTTTAAAGGGCAGGCCGAGTGCTGCGGCGAGGGGTTCGAGCTTGGCGGCGGTGCGGCCGGCGAGAGTGGGTTTCATGCCGCGGCGGGCGGCTTCGCGAGCAATCAATTCGCCCGTGTAGCCGTTCGCGCCGTAGATCATCCAGGGGGTGGGCATGGACTATTCCTGTTACCGGCAGCAGGCATCAGGCGCTTATAGCATGCCGCCACGAACATGGCGGCGGCATTTTCTCGCAAAATATGAGCTAATTCTGATGGTTGTCGGGGTCTCAGAGCTCGCTGGAATGACCTCAGACGGTGGGGTTTCCTGTGGGTTCCTTGGATTGCGTTGAATGGCCTTAACCCAACCGCATTTAATTGGGGGGGCTTGCGCTTGTGACTGAGGGGCTTGCGCTCGTTATTGAGGGGCTTGCGCTCGTTATTGAGGGGCTTGCGCTTGGCGCGGGGCGGGTAGAACATCGGTCGGCGTGCACTCCAATGGGGCGCGGGGTGGCGGCAGAAAGTCCATGCGTCTCAGCTTAATCCTTTTGGGAGGAAACATGGGGTCGTCAGAAGGTCGTAATGGCCGCGGCCGCTCAGCCAGATGCATTGCACTGGTGGGGCCGTATCTCTCGGGTAAGACAACGCTGCTCGAAGCTATCCTGGCGCGCACGGGAGCGATCAAGCGCCAAGGCAGCGTCACCGATAAGTCGAGCGTCGGCGACAGTTCGATTGAGGCGCGCGAGCACGGGATGAGTGTCGAGCTGACGGTGGCCGATGCGCCGTATCTTGGTGAAAACTTCACGTTCGTCGATTGCCCAGGGTCGATCGAGTTCGCGCAGGAGACGGCGACGGCGCTATTGGCGTGCGATGCGGCGGTTATCGTTTGCGAGCCGGATGCGCGGCGGCTGCCGGCACTACATGCGATCTTCAAACTGCTGGAAGACCAGGGGATTCCGCATTTTCTGTTCTTGAACAAAATTGATCAGGCCACGACGCGGGTCCGCGATGTCGTAGCGATGCTGCAACCGGCGAGTGCACGGCCGCTCGTGCTGCGGCAGATTCCGATCTGGGAGAACGGTGTTGCGGCGGGATTTATCGATCTTGCGTTGGAGCGCGCGTTCGTCTACCGGCCCAACGCGCCGTCAGAGGCGGTTGATATTCCAGCGGCGGCATTGGAGCGCGAACAGGAAGCACGTTTCCAGATGCTGGAAAAACTCGCCGATTACGATGAAGTGTTGATGGAGCAGTTGCTGTCGGACGAGGTCCCGGCGCGCGAGGTCGTGTTCAGCGACTTGGCGAAGGAATTCCGCGATGGGTTGATCTGCCCAGTGCTGCTGGGTTCAGCGCACAACGGAAATGGGGTTGGGCGACTGCTCAAGGCGTTGCGGCACGAGGTTGCAGGCGTTGAGGAGACAGCACACAGACTGGGCATCACTGGCGGGCGCAGTGCAGCGTACGTGTTCAAGACCATGCATACGGCGCACGGTGGGAAGCTTTCGCTGGCGCGTATGCTGGCTGGAAACTTTACCGATGGCGGCGCGGTCTTCGGGCCGCACGGTGAAGAGCGCATTGGCGGGTTGTTTTCGATGCTTGGCACCGATGCGCGCAGGCGGGCGGTCGCAACTGCTGGCGATACGGTGGCGTTCGGGCGGCTGGAGCATGTCAAGACGGGCGATACGGTCAGCGCAGACAAGGGACAGGTGTTGGCAGTGACGCCAATCGTGCGGCCTGAGCCGGTGAGCGGGACGGCGATCATTTTGAAGGACCGGTCGGACGAGGTAAAGCTGTCGACGGCGCTCGCAAAGCTCAGCGAGGAAGACCCGTCCATCAAGGTGCAGCAGGACCCGGAAACCCATCAGACGCAGCTGCTCGGGCATGGCGAGATGCACTTGCGGGTGACGCTGGAACGGCTGAACCGCAAGTATGGCTTGGCAATTGAAAGGCTGCCGCTGCGGGTGCCATACCGGGAGACGATACAGGCCGCGACGACGATCCGGGGGCGGCACAAAAAGCAGTCGGGCGGGCACGGGCAATTTGGCGATGTCGTGGTCACGATCGAGCCGCTGGCGCGGGGCGAGGGGTTTCAGTTCCACGACAAAATCGTCGGCGGGGTGGTGCCCAAGCACTTCATATCGGCGGTCGAAATTGGCGTGCGGGATTATCTGCAGACCGGCCCGCTCGGCTGCCATGTGGTCGATGTCGCGGTGACGCTGATTGATGGCAGCACGCATAGCGTCGACTCGTCGGATATGGCGTTCCGGCAAGCGGGGCGGATCGCGATGGCAGAAGGGATGCCGAAGTGTCAGCCGGTGCTGCTGGAGCCGATCATGGCAATCGAGATTTCGGTTCCCAACGATGCGACGCCACGGGTCAACAGCATGATCTCACAGCGGCGCGGGCAGATCGTTGGCTTCGACGCCCGTCCGGGGTGGCCGGGATGGGATGTCGTCGAGGCGCGCATCCCGGCGTCTGAGATGGGCGATCTGATCGTTGAGCTGCGGTCGGCCACATCGGGCGTGGGCACGTTCGTGTCGCGTCTCAATCATTATGCGGAGTTGACCGGACGACTTGCGGACAAAGCACTTGCAGTGCGCGAGGGGGCGGGCGGCGGATAGGCCTTCGGT
This sequence comes from Hyphomicrobiaceae bacterium, assembly GCA_040080145.1. Taxonomy (GTDB): domain Bacteria; phylum Pseudomonadota; class Alphaproteobacteria; order Rhizobiales; family Hyphomicrobiaceae; genus JANXVY01. The sequence goes on along the minus strand of JBEBJA010000069.1, from coordinate 44,680 downwards.
TGTTGGCGTCCGCGGCGTCGGGGACATGTGAACTGCGGAGGGTGCCGAACAGCTTGGAGCTGGAACCGGTATGGATGTAGTCGACCTGCAAACTGACGTGCGTGGCCGCTACTCAGACGGCCGCTGGGCGGTTCGCAGATGCGAAATTGAGCGGATCGCACTTGCGAGCACGGGATTATGCCAGCCAGCCCGCCTCATCGAAGGCGAGGCGGGGATTGCGCGGGAACAGGCCCTCATCATTGCCATACCCAAGCGAGCAAATGAAATTCGACTTGATCCTGGAACCAGCAAAGAAGGCCTCGTCCACGCCCGCATTGTCGAAACCGGACATGGGCCCGGCGTCCAGTCCGAGCGCTCGCGCGGCGATCATCAGGTATGCGCCTTGCAGCGTACTGTTGCGGAACGCGGTTATTTCAGCGAGTTGCTGCTGCTTAAAAATAGGCGTCATCACTTCCCATTGGGCCGGGAAAAGGTGGTGAAGTCTGTCTGCAAAATCGAGATCCTGACCGATAATCACGGTCACTGGCGCGGCTCGTATTTTAGCGCGATTGCTGTCCATGGCGAGATTGGCCAGCTTCTCCTTGCCCGCTGTGCTGCGCACCCATACAAAGCGTGCCGGACAGGAATTGACCGAGGTCGGCCCCATCTTCGCCAGATCGTAGATTTCACGCAGCTTTTGCTCACTGACCGGCTCATCACGCCAGCCATTGCGCGTGCGAGCCTCGAGAAAGAGCTGATTCAGTGCTGAAATTTCAATCGGTTCAGACATGACACATTTCTGGTTGGGGAATTTCAGCAGACGCTGGAGAGCATGCCCTTGATGCTGCTCCAGCGGATTTGTGTATGGGAACTGACGTCTGGCACTGGCCCTACTTGGCTGCAGCTTGTGCGATGCGAGCGAGCAGGCGGTTGATTTCTTCGAGTGACTTCTTCCCCGGCCCTTCGACCACGACCTTGCGATAGCCTACGACGACTTCCTTATGCGTGGTTGCGCGTTGGTAGATAAACACGACGTAGGGGCATTGTGACATGTTTGCAGGATCAGCTTCCATCATTGCCCGCGACAGCTTCGACGAGCAGAAGGTCATAAACTCTGCGTTCTGGTAGATGGGCTGGTTGGAGCCGACATCGGTACCTGTGCGTTTGAGCATGCCGTTGATGTCGCCCTTGTAGTCGATCTTCAGACCCTCGGCGATTATCGCGTTCTCCAGATCGAGCTTCACGTCCTCGAAAGTTGCGCCCTTGCGCGTGAATTGCGTTGCGTCTGCTGCCGAGGCAACGGTGCCCGGCAAGATTGTGAAAATAGTGGCGGTTACGAGGGCAGTGGCTAGGTTGCGCAGTGTATTCATGGCGTCTCCTCCTGTGTTTTTTTGGGCCGTCAATTCGATGGTGATCGTATCAGGTGACATGTTCTGGTACATCCGCTTCAACCGTAGCACGTGTTGCCCGTTGCCTCAGCCCCGTAAGGCGCCAGAGCAGCATACTTTCGGATTTGAGGGCTGCTAGCACAAGGATAAAACGTCCCGGTTCAAGCCACGTTCCCCCGTTGAAGCGACCGTCTGAATCCGCGTCCATTACCCTACCTGCGTTGCAACATAGATTCATATTCGAATATTCAGATACAAGCTAGACCAAACGTGTTCTGTTCGATTAAATGCGGTTGCGGGAAGTTAGCGCGGGCGGTTCGTCAAGCGGTGGGACGCTTCTCGAAACGCGCATTTCCTAGGGGTGGTAAGGCTGGAGGGTGACATGGGTGCACTGAGGGATTTGATACAAAGCAATCCAGATGTTTGGCTTGCGGTTGGCGGATTGATTATCGGGACACTATTCGGATACATCGTGTTCCGGACCAATTTCTGCACTATGGGGTCGATCTCCGACATCATGTCGTTCGGAGACTATCGCCGCTTTCGTTCGTGGATACTGGCGGCCGCGCTAACGCTCGTGGGCGCTCAGCTGCTGAACTGGGCAGGCGTGGTTCCGCTTGCAAAATCCATGTATCTGAGCCCCACATTAAACTGGTTTGGCAACATCGTCGGCGGTCTGATCTTTGGGTTTGGGATGGTTTTCGCGGGCGGCTGCGCCAGTCGAAATCTAACCCGCGTCGGCGCGGGCGATCTTCGATCTTTGGTAACGCTCATCGTTATGGGACTGTTCGCCTACATGGCCATCGGCGGCATCATCGGACCGCTGCGCAATTGGTTTGACCAAGTGACGAGCGTTAACCTGAGTAGCCTGAAAGTTTCAACTCAGAGCATCGGCGAACTCGTGGGCGTGGTCACGAAACTCGGACCAGACACGGGCAATCTGGTCATAACCGTTTTGATTGCGGGAGCAGCCGCAATCTATTGTTTTAAAGATGCAAACTTTCGAAACTCGCCTATCCACATCCTCGCGGGCGGCGGTATCGCGTTATGTGCGATTGCGGGCTGGGTGCTCACCGGGTTGGCCTATGATGAAATGGGCGGCAAGCCGATGACGCCAATCTCCCTGACGTACGTGCGGCCAACAGCAGACTCTCTTGAATGGCTGCAGCGATTTACAGCAACGATGGTTCCAGGATTCGGAGTCGCGTCCGTGTTTGGCGCTATTTTGGGTGCTTTCATCGCCGCGAAGTCAATGGGGCGCTTCAAGTTCACGACGTTCTCCAATGTGGCCGATACCAAGCGCGTTCTGTTTGGTGCAGCCCTCATGGGCATTGGTGGCGTGATGGCGCTTGGATGCACAATCGGCCAAGCTGTTACCGGCGTTTCTACTTTGGCGATTGGTTCGTTCCTGACATTTGCTGCGATTGTTGCCGGCGGTGTGCTGGGCATGAAGAAGATGGAAACGATCCTAATGAACGAAGTCTGACGAACGAAGTCTGACGCCGGCGTGTCCGCCCGCTCGGGGCATGATCGGATTACGCTGTTCACCGGCCTTGACGGGCCACCTTCGTCTGTTTGCAAACGTCAATATGAGGGAGGTGCCGACAGACTCCGATCACGGAGAGGACCATAGACGTGCCGACCCAAAATGAAATAGTGATCAACGCACACGGGGAGATAAACAATGGCTGACAAGACACTCGACGCTAAGGGCGCGAATTGCCCGATTCCTATTCTCAAGGCCAAGAAGGCTATCACGGAAGTCGCGCCCGGCGGTACACTTGAAATTCTCGCGACCGATCCTGGATCGGTCGCTGACTTCCAGGCGTTTTGCAGGACCACGGGCAATACGCTCGTGGAGCAATCTGAAGATGCTGGAGTGTACCGGTTCTTGATAAAACGCGGTGGCTGAACCACTTGCGCATGCCCTTCCCATGAAGCGGCGTTCGCTGTGCCCTGACCATTCAAACCCGCAAAAGCAACCGTCTTTTGCGGGTTTGGCGCCTACGAAATCAGTGACTGACCGGATCTGACCCGAGCTAACCGCTGCAGGCAGAGCTGGTGTGCTAATTTATTGCATTGCAGCAAAGTACGGCATGAGCTATCTTCGATAGCATGGAAGGTATTCCGTTCAACGGTTTATCCTGATGCAATTGAGAGAACCATGGCCAACACTCGGACGCGGCTTGACGCAAAGCGGCGCGATTCCTCAAAGCCGGTAGCGTCATCGACTCAGATTGATGTGAACGCATTGGCAGCAACAAAGGATTCGGCAGAGGTAGCTGCGGAGTTCCTGCGCACAATGGGCAGCGGACACCGGCTGATGATTCTCTGCTTCTTGATGGACGGTGCCAAATCGGTGACGGAGATCTGCGAAGCGATCGATGCTCGCCAAAGCCTCGTTTCGCAACACCTCATCAGGTTGCGTCAAGGTGGCCTTGTGAAGGCTGACCGGCGGGGCAACTTCGTGCACTATTCGTTGGCCAACACGCCCGTTGCCGACATTGTCGCGATTTTGCAGACCTACTTCTGCCCCGACGTTATGAAGCGTGGTTCGAAAAACTGATTGGTGTTCCCGTCGTTGCTGGGGGTTGCAATGCCGTCAGTCCGGGATGCTGCCGAACGCCTCGACGCGCAGGTTGTCCCGCGATAGTCCGGCAGTCAACCATGCGGACCGCATGGTTTCGATGAACGCGGCATCACCGGCCGCATAGACGTCGCTCGATACGAGGTCCGGCCGGGCGAGAATTGCTGCCAGGGCTGCCTTGTGATCGCCGTTGATGGTCAACGGGATATAGTCGAAGTTGTCCAATGCTGCAGCATAGGATCGCGGCAAGTTTTCCTGGTAATGCCCGCCGGCGTCCGCGAGCCAATAGAGCGCAATGTTGGGTGCGAGATCGAGCGACAGGGCATGTTGCACGAGGCTCTTGATGGGCGCGTACCCCTCGCCTTGCGCAATCAGAACCAACGGGCGCGCCGACGCCTCGTTCAGCACGAATTCGCCGAATGGCCCTACGATTTCGACCTCGTCATTTTGTTTTAGGCCTGCACTCGCAAACGGCGACCAGGTGTCTGTTTCGCGCACATGCACCTCGATGCGGCGCTCCTCACACGGGCAGCTTGCAATCGAAACCTCGGCAGCTTGACCACCAATCGTTACACGCAATCGCTGGCCGGCCAAAAACTGCAGACGATCACTGCGCGGCGTCAGCAGATGCACGGCGGTTACGTGCTTACCGAGCGGTTCGATTGCCCGGACGCGGGCCATGATGGTTTGCTGGGGAATATCGCGGGTTCCAGCCATCGCGGCTTCGAGAACGACGTCGCCCACGGCTGCATACGAGCACATCAGGGTGATTCCCTTGGCCTTCTGTGCCTCGTTCAGCGCAAAATCGTGGGGGCGGACCTTGAGTACCTCGCCTTCGATCACCCGCGCCTTGCAGTCGCCGCAGTTGCCGTTGCTACAGCCGTAGGCGAACGATAATCCTGCGCGAAGACCGGCATCAAGCAGCGTTTCATTTCCCTGGGCCTCGAAAGTCGTCCCGCGCGGCAAGACCGTCACCTGGGCAGACATCACGCGCATGAGGCGCTCCTGTGTAACAAGTTGCTGCCAGCGCGCATCCTCGCGCGGCGTTGCTTCGAGTTCATGCTTGAACCAGCGCAGCAGCCCATCGCCAACCACCGGCTCGATTTTGCCGTCCGCTGTCAAATCTTTGACTTTTTCGACGAGCCACCGGTGGACCAGCGCATAATGCCTTACCCGTGCCGCGAGGCCGGCATAGTCTCGCCCCATCTGCTGCAGGCGTCCCATCAGCACGGCGGCATCGGGCAACTCTGGTCTTTCCGCAGACTTGTTGAGCGCATCATTCTTGATTTCTTCGACGCGGCGGATCTCACTGTCGTTGTCGAACCGTGCGCCAGGAAAGGCACGCATTACCTCCGCGAGTTCTACGTGACCATCGAAAGTTGCGAACTCACCTGCTTGAGCCATCCGCTGCAGCGTCGATCTTGGCAACCCAACCAGACGCGCAAGCCGGCTTAAGGATATCGACTGGGACATGCCTCCCCCCTCCCCCTCTGCTGTGAACTCGCCGCCCGGCTGTACGCGAATTACTCGCCCGACTCGAGCTTCGTGGCAGCCGGATTTGCTTTCGCTATTTTTCCCCGCGCAAGCCAAGCGTCTGGAAGCTCGGTGTATTCGGGAAATTCTATTTCGACATTGGATGGAAGGTTGAGCCGTGCGGCGAGATAGGGCGAAAGCCCGCCAACGAACTGTCGTAAGTTTCCACAAATATCGCAAAGAACATAGACCCGGCCATCAATGCGGCGCGGACGCCAGCCCCTGGGGAGCGCTCGCCTGAGCAGCGTTGGTCCACTGACCGTGACATCGCATTCCGTCTGGCAACTGTCGCACGAAACTTTCACGAACCTGCTCCCTCTGGTGGGTCGTCAGTTGGGTCTGGCTGTTTGATCCTCAAGCGATGCAGACCGCTGCCTGGCGCTGCATCGGCGGCGAAGTCACATACTGCGTACGGACCCAGCCCAAGTGTCTCCTGCAGATACGTCGATAGACCACCCTTGAAATGGTGGGTGCTGCCGCAACAGTCGCAGAGAATAAACTTCCGGCGTCCGAAGGTGCGACGTACCCACTTAGCAGGAAGTTCTTGACCGGCAGACCGCTCCTGGCCGGCCAAAGCCGCGTCCTCAACGGCGTGCGGAGGCAACCCACAAGCGTCGCAGATGAATTCGCGCGGAACCATGAGCGCCTCCTTGGTCAGCGTTGTCAGTAGCCACCCTTGCGGCGGCTTTCGGGTAACCCGGCGATGCGTCCGCCCTGTTTTGACGGGTCAGTTGGGAAGAGATCATACAAATCCTTGGAGTCGATTTCGCGTCCCCATTTTTCGCTCATGGCTTTGACGATGGTGCGCGTGTTGGGCTGCACCTGATTGTTGTTGATGTACTGATCGCGCAGGTAGTTGATGACGTCCCAGTGCCCTTCCGTGAGCGTAATGTCGTCCAACGCGGCGATCGCGTGGGCCAACTCCTCGTTCCAATCCTCAAGGTTGACCATATAGCCGCTGGCCGTTGTTTCGATCGTCTGTCCATTCAATTCAAGTGACATGCTTTCCTTCCTTCTGTGAGGTTTAATCTATCCGCGCCACGGACTGGGCTATGCCAGCCGTTGTCGAGGGCGTTCCCGTTTCCGGTTTGAACCATGCGAGCTTTTCGCGAAGCCGCACAACCGAACCGATCAGAATCATGGCCGGTCCCTTGATGCCGGCCTCGGCGACTTTTTGCGCAATCGACGCGATGGTTCCCGAAATGACCGTCTGGTTGGGCCGAGTCCCGTTATCAACGACGGCGACCGGCAGGTCGGGATCGGCCCCATGCGCTAGAAAATCCCGCACGAGGCCGGGCATCATCGCCAATCCCATATAAATTGCCACCGTCTGCCGGGGCTGTAGCACGGCCTTCCAATCGAGCATGAGCTGGCCATCTTTGGAGTGACCGGTGACGAAAAGACACGACTGGGCATGATCGCGGTGGGTGAGTGGAATGCCTGCATAACTGGAGCATCCCGAGGCCGCCGTAATTCCAGGCACCACTTGAAACGGGATTCCCTCGCCGGCCAGCATTTCGATTTCCTCGCCGCCGCGACCGAATATGAAAGGATCTCCACCCTTCAGGCGCAACACGCGCTTGCCTTCACGCGCGAGTTTCACAAGCAGCTTGCTGATCTCGACCTGGGAGAGCTCATGCTTGTCCTTCATCTTGCCGACATAAATGCGGACGGCATCGCGGCGCACCAGTTCGAGGATGGGGCTACCGATCAGGCGATCATAGACCACGACATCAGCGCGCTGCAGGAGGCGCAGGGCGCGAAACGTCAGCAGATCGGGGTCGCCTGGACCGCCACCGACGAGATAGACTTCGCCCAATCCGGGTCCTTGCTCAGGGGTATCGAGAGCTGCAAGTTCGCTGTCGAGCAGCGCCTTCGCCCGTGGTTCATCGCCAGCAAGCACCAGATCAGCGACGGGACCATCGAGCATTTTTTCAAGGAAATAACGGCGCTTACGATTATCAGGGATGTGGGCAACAACATGTTCGCGAAGGCCCCCGAAGAACCTGGCAAGATTGCCGAAGGCGGCTGGAATGGTGCTTTCAAGGCGCTGTTTTATCAACCGTGTCAGCAAGGGTGAGTAACCAGCCGATGAGATGGCAATCAACAACGGCGAGCGGTCGAGAATTGAAGGCATGGAGAAATCGCAAAGTTCGGGCCGGTCTGGGATGTTGACCAGCGCGCGCCTGGACTTAGCCAATTCGTGGACGCGATTATCCTCTATTTCATTCTCACTGGCCCCAAACACCAAGACGGCATCGTCGAAATCGTGGCTCTCGGGACGACCCGCCCGGTGGCGGAAGTCTCGATGCAACGCCAGCGCATGGAACTCGGGTCCTAAACGCGGCGTCACGACCAATACGTTACCACCGGCGCGGAGGGCCGCCTCGCACTTTCGGGCCGCGACCGAACCGCCACCGGTCACGACGACCTTTTTGCCTTTGAGGTTGAGGCTGATCGGAAGCTGCTCCATCACATCCTGGTCCCATAACCGGCATGCGCTGGCCTCGCACTTGGAGCACTGGCTGAACACAAAGCCGCAAGGGTGCCGGTCATGGAACGTCCTTGGGTATGATGGTGGCTTGCGGGTTCGTTTGTTCGTTCGTTTGCGCCCACGCGAGCATCAGCTCACCCCATTGGCGCGCGACCGGTGCATCGACGTCAAGGATCGTAAAGCGGGTGCCTTCACGGATGCGGATACGCAGCATCTTCAGCCCGCTTTCGTGAGCAACGTCTTGAAGCACTAACTGACGCCGGAACGGCGCTTCGATACGCTCGATATCGGTGACGACGGGGTCGCTCACTGCCTCTCTCCAAGGTAGCGCGGACCAAGGTTGAACGCGTTCTCAAGCAGCATTTCCCAGCGCTTTGGCGTATCGCGGTAATCGGGCTTGATGTCGTAATTCAGAAAGCGGGCACCGTCCTTGGCCGCCATTGCGACGATGACGAGCAGCTCGTCGAACGTCGCCACCTCGGGATGCTTGATGATGAGGTCGCTAACGGCAACCATGCCGTGCACAGGCTCAACTCGTTGTGACATGGGCTCACTCGGGTTCGTGGGTTGCAATTCTTGTGGCAAACCGCGCACGCAGGATAAGGCGGCGGGGTGTTCCGGTATCTTCGAATGCTGTTCTGGTGTGCAACACGTTATTGCAGATCAATCCTTCTCCTGGTTCCAACTGCGCCCGCAGGACGAGTGGCTCCTGTTCGTCTTTCAACACCCGTTCCAGGAAGGCCGTTGCAGCGCGCGTATCCTCGTCGTCCCGCCAGTGGATATTGCGGCCCCGCGCGGTGTAGCGCATGAGCAGACTGCCGTCTGAAGCATCCACCGCGAATACGGGGCCGGTGCTGACCGGACGCTCGCTGCCGTCTTCCTCAATGGATACCGGGATCGTCATCGCGTCAGGCCGCATCAGTGCCTCCACCCATTTCGGGTTGGCGTCGCGAAGCCGGATGTAGGCAATCTCTGGATCAAGAAGCGCATTCTCGCCGCCTGACGTGGCCGCGTGAGCGCAATGGAGCAACATGGCCCGGATAGCGGCCTGCGGTGGGTTGTAGTAACCGTCGGTGTGCCAGCTCAGCGGCTTTGACGTATAAGGAATGAACCCACGTTTGACTGGTGTTTGCGAAACCTCAATGGCAACGAACCCATCGCTCTCGGCTGAGCGGTGTTTTTCAACGCTCGCCAGTCCGAAGCCAGCCAAAAAGGCCGTAAGGTCTTGCCGAAGCTTGCGGCCATCGGCGTCGTTTGCAGGCGGTTGACTGACATAGATCGCCATGTTGGCGCGCTTGATGGCATCTATAATGCGTTGACGTTCAGCAACGGAAGGCTGACCAAGATCGGCGAGGGTAACCTTCAATTCGGCTACCGACCTTGGAAATGCCGATAGCTTTTTCTCGCGCCACTGACGATAATAATCATCGTTGCCAAGTTCGAACGGGGATACCGGCCCGCCACCTCTTGGACCACCGTTCCTTAGAGCACTATTTTCGTCGCGCCGTTTCAATGACCGTCTCCGCTAGCCGTACCGGGCAGGCCGCTTTTTCCACACCGCATTCGTGCTTTCGGCACCACCGTTCCCAGCGACACTATCGCCCCGCTGAGTTCTTATTGCAATATTCGAATTTATAGATATGATCTCGTCAACCACGTGCGCTCAGACATTTGGGCAGGGGCTGAGGTGAGGGCTTTGCAGCTCGCCTCACGCCCGAAAAATTGTCTGACCGCCAGATCGTGGACAAAGAACCATTCCCGCGCGAGCGGATGATGCGTGGCCAGGAAGCCTAGGGACGGAGCAAGACAATGGCAGATAAGTCCAAGACCGAGGATGCAGGGAAAGACGGCGGCAAGGAGGGTGGTTGTGGCTCAGGTTGCGGATGTGCCTCCGCTAACAAGCATGCGACTCCGCGACTTGACCAGCTTGAGGGTGGTCCATGGCCGAGCTTCGTTACCGGGCTGAAGCGGCTTCGCGACAGCGACGACAAACAATACGCGCCGATGATGAACGATTTGCTTGGTCAGCTCGAGCACTCCTACACCGAGCGGCTTGGATTCTGGAAGGGCGGCACCGTTTCGGTGTTTGGCTATGGCGGCGGAATCATTCCGCGTTTTTCCGAAGTTGCCGACAAGTTTCCAGCTTCCAAGGAGTTCCACACTCTTCGCGTGATGCCGCCTCCTGGCTTTCACTACAACACCGAGGTTTTGCGCAATATTTGCGACATCTGGGAGCGTCATGGTTCGGGCCTGATCGCGTTGCACGGCCAGTCGGGCGATATCATGCTGCAGGGCACCACGACTGCTGGATGCCAGAAAGCCTTTGATGAACTGAACGAGATCGGCTTCGACCTTGGCGGGGCTGGCCCTGCTCTGCGCACCAGCATGAGCTGCGTTGGACATGCCCGCTGCGAAATGTCGAACTATGACGAGGCGCGCGCTTTGCGCACGATCCTCAACGATAACGTCGGCGAAATTCACCGGCCTGCATTGCCCTACAAGTTCAAATTCAAGTTCTCTGGCTGTCCCAACGACTGCGTCAACGCCATCCATCGCGCCGACTTTGCCGTGATCGGAACGTGGCGCGACGACATGAAAGTCGATCAGCAGGAAGTTAAAGCATACGTCGCCAAGCAGGGCCGCAAGTATACGATTGACCACGTGATCGCCATGTGCCCGACACGCGCGCTCAGTCTCAACGACGACGATACGCTGGATGTCGACAACAAGAGCTGCGTGCGTTGCATGCATTGTATCAACGTCATGCATAAAGCGTTGGCACCAGGAGACGACAAGGGTGCGTCGATCCTCATCGGTGGCAAGCGGTCGCTCAAGGTGGGCGATCTCATGGGCACAATGATTGTGCCGTTCATGAAGCTTGAGACGGATGCCGACTATGCAAAATTGAAAGCGTTTGCCCGTCAGGTGATCGACTTCTTTGCCGACAACGCACTTGAGCACGAACGTGTCGGCGAGACGCTGGATCGTATCGGGTTGCCGGCCTTCCTTGATGCGCTCGGTATCGAGCCCGACCCGAACATGGTCAAGCACCCCCGCACGTCGAGCTATGTCCGCACGGACGACTTCACAGAAGAGGCAGAGAAATACTTTGCCCGCCGCGGGTTGCGCAAAGACGGCGGCGCAAAGGATGCTGCCGAGTAGTTCCGGGGGGAGACGATACCGGTTCGCGGTGTTGGTGCCAGCGGGCCGGTATCTTTCTCACAATAGCAAAGTTTCGGGCAAGGAAGCTGCGTTGCGGCGACCAGCTTTTGGATCAAAGAGCGAGTAGTGCCACATGACTGAAACCACCGCGAGCCTTACGCCTGCAAAACCAGCCGCACCTCCCAAGCCGCGCAAGCCAATTGAATCCGGCGTTCCTGATCCGCTGCAGTACATGCACCCGATCATGCGTAAGAACTACGGGAACTGGGCTTGGCATGAGCGGCCGCGTCCAGGCGTGCTGCGCCATGTCGCCAAGAGCGGCGATGAAATCTTTACGGTTCGCGCCGGCACGCAGCGGCAGATGGACGTCTATACGATCCGCAAGCTTTGCGACATAGCCGACAAACACGGCGAAGGGCATGTGCGATTTACCACGCGCTCCAACATCGAATTCATGGTCGCAGCCTTTGACAAGGTTCCCGCACTTATCAAGGCGCTGACCGAAGAAGGGTTCCCGGTTGGCGGAACTGGTAACTCGGTGTCGATGATTTCGCATACTCAAGGATGGTTGCATTGCGATATCCCAGGCACCGACGCCTCGGGCGTGGTCAAAAGCCTGATGGATATGTTGCACAAGGAATTCATTCAGGAAGACATGCCGACGCGCGTCCGCATCACGACGTCGTGCTGTCAGATCAATTGCGGCGGCCAAGGCGACATCTCCATCAACGTCCAGTACACGAAGCCTCCCAAGATCGACCATGACCGGGTGGGCAATGTTTGCGAGCGACCCTCGGTGGTCGCGCGTTGTCCAGTGGCGGCTATCCGCCCTGCTATGGTCAACGGCAAGCCGTCGCTGGAAGTCGATGAGAAAAAGTGCGTGTGCTGCGGTGCCTGTTATCCGCCATGTCCACCGATGCAGATCAACAGCGCTGAATCGACGAAACTGGCCATCTGGGTTGGCGGCAAGCATTCGAATGCCCGCTCGAAGCCGACGTTCCACAAGCTGGTGGTTGCCAACCTGCCCAACAATCCGCCGCGCTGGCCCGAGGTGGAAGATATCGTGCGCAAGATCCTCTACGCCTACAAAGAGGACGCGAAGCACTGGGAGCGCATGGGCGAGTGGATCGACCGGATCGGCTGGCCGCGCTTCTTCGAGAAAACGGGTCTCGCCTTCACCAAGCACCATCTCGATACATGGGTCGGTGCCCGCCACACCATGAACATGTCGGCGCATGTCCGTTTCTAGGGTTTGCTCCATTTGCCAAGCGTAAAACTGCGGGCCGTTCGTCCTGAATGAGAGCAAGGCAGCGATGCCTTGCTCACGGGATCGGAGGGCTCGCGCTGAGCGGGTGACCGCAGTCATCAGTCGGGGTTTAAGTATGAAGTTCGCTATTTTGGTCAATGAGGGGCCGTATACCCATCAAGCGTCCGATACGGCTTATCAATTTACAAAGGCCGTACTCGAAAAAGGGCACGAGGTTTATCGCGTGTTCTTCTATCACGACGGCGTCAACAACGGCACGCGATTGACCGTTCCCCCGCAGGATGACCGCAACATCCAGAAGAACTGGAGCGATCTTGCCGAGGCTCACAAGTTGGATCTCGTGGTGTGCATCGCCGCAGCGCAACGCCGCGGCATTCTCGATGATGGGGAAGCCAAGCGGCATAAGAAGGGCGACGGCGCCGCAAACCTCGCGCCCGGATTCCGCATCTCTGGCCTTGGCCAGCTCATCGAGATGGGAATTGAAGCCGACCGTCTTGTCGTATTCGGCGATTGAGGGAAATCCATATGACAACGCAAGCAGCAAAGCCCGCCCCGGTGCCTCTAAAGCCAAAGAAGTTTCTCTACGTCAATCGGAAGGCGCCTTACGGTACGATTTACGCACTGGAAGCCCTCGAAGTTGTTTTGATCGGGGCGGCATTCGATCAGCACGTCAGTCTCGCATTCCTTGACGATGGGGTGTTCCAGCTTTTCAAGGGGCAGGACACCAAAGGTATCGGCATGAAAAGTTTCGCCAATACTTATCGAGCGCTAGGCGACTATGGCGTGACAAAGCTTTATGTCGAGAAAGAGTCGCTGAATGCTCGCGGCCTCACGCTTGCGGACCTGCAGGCGATTACGTTTGAGGATGAAAACGACGGCTACGCCGTTAAGCCCTCACTTATTCCCGTCACCCGCGCCGAACTCGCCAAAGTCATGGCCGAGCAGGACGTGATTTTGAGCTTCTGATCCACATACGACACGGGCGAAGGAGCCCAAACACATCAATGCTGCACACCGTAAACAAATCTCCGTTTCAGACCAACGCGCTGCAGAGCTGCCTGCAACACGTCACCAAAGGCGATGCCGTCCTTTTGATCGAAGATGCAGTGGTGGGTGCCATCAAGGGCACCATCGTATCAGGCGACATCTGGGCGCGCCGGGTAGACGTGCAATTCTACGTACTCGGGCCGGATTTCGCTGCCCGCGGGTTGACGAAAGATCGCCTGATTGATGGCATTGGCATCGTCGACTATGGCGGTTTTGTCGATCTCGTCGCGCAGCATAAAACCAATCAGGCTTGGCTTTGAGACGATCAGGTTTGGCTTTAAACCGATCAGGTTTGGCTTTGAAATTCTAGCCGGCCGGACGCAATCAAACAGAAGGGAACATCTGATGGGCTACCAATACAACGGAAGCGAAATCGAAGCCGACGAGGAAGGCTATCTGACCGACCTCAGCCAATGGAATTCGGAACTCGCGCTCCAAATCGCTCAGAGCGAAGATCTCGAAATGAATGACGAACGCTGGGAAGTGGTGAACTTCTTGCGGTCGTACTACGAAGAATATCAGGTCGCTCCTGCGATCCGCGTGCTCACAAAAGCGCTCGCCAAGACGATGGGGCCCGACAAAAGCAGCAACGAATATCTCTATACGCTGTTCCCTTACGGCCCGGCCAAACAGGCTTGCAAGATCGCTGGATTGCCCAAGCCAACCGGCTGCGTCTGATCATCAACGAACACTGAGGCAAGTGCGACGCGACGGAGGGGAGGAAGGCTGGTGCTGACAGGAATTTTTGCTGCATTGTTTAGTGTTGCGACCGCTATTCTTGTCGGCGGGTTCGCCCGCAAGATTTGGCAGTTTTCCGCAAGCCCCGCACCGCTTAAAATTCCGACAACTCCCGCTCCGGTAACACGGAGCGGGGTCGCCTTCCGTCTCGCGCGCGAGACAGTCCTATTCGAGAGCCTGTTTAAGGCCAACAAATGGATATGGCTGTTTGGGTGGGTGTTTCACGCCGCACTTTTGCTCGTGCTGTTGCGTCACTTGCGATATTTCACGCAGCCGGTCTGGGGCTGGGTCACCGTGGTGCAGCCATTCGGTGTTTATGCCGGCTTTGCAATGGTTGCTGGACTCGCTGGACTGTGGGCCCGGCGCATCGTCGTGCCGCGTATCCGCTACATCAGTGCGCCGTCCGACCATCTCATGCTTGCGCTGATCTTGGGGATCGGCTGCAGCGGACTATTGATGAAGTTCGTCGCGCACACCGACATCGTTGGATTGAAAGCATTCTTTCAAGGCCTGATGCACTTCGAGTTGAAGCCTCTCCCGTCTGATCCGGTGCTGCTTGTGCACTTAGCACTGGTGGCGCTGCTGATGATTATCTTCCCATTCTCCAAGCTGATGCACGGACCTGGGCTGTTCTTCAGCCCCTCGCGCAACCAAGTCGATAACCCTCGCGAAAAGCGCCATATCGCGCCTTGGGCCGCGAAACTGGGGGCCGCGAAACTTGCCATGGAGCCTGATCGCAAATGAGCGGGTCCGAGAATATCGCAGAAGGAGGTCGCGCATGGCGAAAGTGAGCGACTACATCATCGCCGACGGCGATGACATTCCAGATCCAAGCGCAATTCCTGCGTTGGCGTGCGGCGCTATGGCCAAGAGCCGACCCTTCGTCGCCAAAGGCGATCATCAGGCACCGCTTGGCT
Source organism: Hyphomicrobiaceae bacterium (assembly GCA_040080145.1). GTDB lineage: Bacteria > Pseudomonadota > Alphaproteobacteria > Rhizobiales > Hyphomicrobiaceae > JANXVY01. Next base: position 29,568 of record JBEBJA010000069.1, on the reverse strand, counting down.
ACCCTGGCGAGCTCGTGGAGAATTGGCAGGAAAAAGCCATCGACAAGATGGGCGACTTGTTGACCAAATACCGGTCGCTGCAAGTCTATATGGATTCCTGCATCAAGTGCGGAGCATGCACCGACAAGTGCCACTATTTCCTCGGCACCGGCGATCCGAAGAATATGCCGGTCGGGCGGCAGGACCTCATGCGCAAGGTCTACCGGCGCTACTTCACGTTCGCGGGCAAATACATGCCTTGGCTGGTCGGGGCGGAAGACTTGACCAAGGAAGTTCTCGACGATTGGTACACCTATTTTCACCAGTGTTCGCAATGCCGTCGCTGTTCCGTATATTGCCCGATCGGTATTGACACCGCCGAAGTGTCGATGGCGGCGCGCGAGATCATGGACCATATCGGGATGGGCCAGAAGTATTCAAACGAGATTATCGGCAAAGTCTACAAGACTGGAAACAATCTCGGTCTCCCCAAGAAGGCAATCCGCTCGACCCTTGATGGACTCGAGGAGGAAATGAAAGAGGAGACCGGGCTCGATATCCTGATGCCGCTGGATATGGTTGGCGCTGACATCATGCTGGTCACGCCCTCGGCGGATTTGTTTGCTGAGCCCCACATTCTCGGACTGATGGGCTACGCCAAAGTTTTCCATCAGGCGGGTGTCACGTGGACACTGAGTTCCTATGCGTCAGAGGCTGCGAATTTCGGCCTGTTCATCGGCTCCTATGAGAACATGCAGGAGGTATCCCTGCGCATTCGCAAGGCAGCGCTGGAACTCGGCGTAAAGCGGATCGTATTCGGCGAGTGCGGTCATGCCTGGCGGGTCGCCTATAACTATCTCAATACGCTGGCTGGACCATTCGACTTCCTCGATCAACGCTACCCGATCCCGCAACACATCGTCGAATTCACTAACGACATGATCGAGAAGGGTGAGTTGCGGTTCGATAAGTCGCGAAACGACAAATACCGCCTCACGTTCCACGACAGTTGCAATGTCGCCCGTGCAAGCCGGATGGGCGACAAGCCTGGCGGGCAGTTCGAGTATCCCCGCGCAATTCTGCGGGCAAGCTGCAATCACTTCTACGATATGGCACCCGATACCATCAAAGAATCGACATTCTGTTGCGGCGGGGGCGGTGGGCTTCTCACCGACGATTTGATGGATCTTCGCTTAAAGGGCGCGCAGCCGCGCATGCGCGCAATGCAGCAGGTGGCCAGAGATCATGGCGTGACGCACCTCGCCGCCATTTGCGCCATTTGCAAGGCCCAGTTCACCAAGGTCTTGCCTGCATACGGCTTCAAAATGGATGCGATCCTGAGCGTCCATCAAATGGTTTCAAACGCCATAGTTCTCGATGGTTCGATCCAAGCTCGGGCGCTCGATGAAAAGGCAGACGCAATCGCGACTACCGCCACACCGCATGGAGATCGAAAATGAGCGACAGCAAGACCAAACCGGTGAGTGGCGCACAGGCCGCAGATAAGACCAAGCCGACGTTCCGCCGGTACCAAGACGGCGAGAATATGTGGAAGGGGTGGGACGATCTTACCGATAAGATCTTCCAGGCAGACAAGACGCATAAATGTCCGACCTATATCCATCAGACGCCGCCATGCCAGGGCAGCTGTCCGTCGGGGCATGAGATCCGTGGATGGCTCGCAATTGCGCGCGGCATGGACAAGGCACCGTCGAAGGATACGAAGTGGCAGGAATATGCGTTCCAGCGCATGGTCGAAGCCAACCCATTTCCGGCGACGATGGGGCGGGTCTGCCCAGCGCCGTGCGAGGATGGCTGTAATCGCAACGAGGTTGATGACTTCGTCGGCATCAATGCGGTCGAGCAGTATGTCGGCGATTGGGCCAACGAAAACAATGTGAAACTACCGGTCGAGGCGAAATTTTCGGGCCGGACAGTTGCGGTCATCGGTGGCGGACCTGCTGGCTTGGCCGCAGCCTACTTCTTGCGGCGCAAGGGGCACGGCGTTGCGATCTTTGAGGAGCACGAGAAGCTCGGCGGAATGATGCGGTACGGAATTCCCGGCTACCGGACACCGCGCGACATGCTCGACAAGGAAATCGGGCGCATCATCGCCATGGGTGTCGAGGTGCGTACAAACACCCGCGTCGGGGTTCATGTTTCCATCGAGGAACTCGAAAGCAACTTCGACGCGATCTTTTGGGCAATCGGCGCGCAGAAGGGCCGGGGCTTGCCGGTCCCCGGCTGGGAGGGTACCGAGAACTGCATCACCGGAGTCGAGTTTCTCGACGCCTTCAATAAGGGTTGGGTTGTCGGCACGGCCAAGCGCGTGGTGGTCGTCGGCGGTGGCGATACGTCTATCGACGTGGCGTCCGTGGCGCGCCGCCTGGGTCACATCACGCATAAGGCCGAGAAGGACGCCGATCCCCATAACCTGCTGGGCTACACCGCTCACGATGTGGCGGGCACGATGCGCCGCGAGGGGATGCAAGCCACGCTGACATCGCTGTTTGCCATCGAAAAGATGACGGCCTCAGAGCGCGAGCGGGCGGATGCTGCGCGCGAGGGGGTAACCATCATCGGCAGCGTTATGCCGCTTGAGGTTTTGAAAGACGACCAGGGCCAAGCCCGGGCCCTGAAGATGTGCAAGTGCACGATGAAGGGAACGACACCCGTTCCAGTCCCTGGAAGCGAGTTCGAAATTCCATGCGATATCGTGATTTCTGCAATCGGGCAGATGGGCGATTTCGAAGGTATCAATCCTTTGGATGGCGGCAAGGGCTTTATCGCAGCCGACTCGATGTATCGGGTCAAGGGCAAAGAGAAGCATTTCGCCGGTGGCGATATTATCCGGCCGCACCTGCTGACGACGGCAATCGGCCATGGCCGGATTGCCGCTGAAAGCATCGATCATATGCTGGCGGGAAGTCCCCAGGACAAGCGCCCGAAGGTTGATGTTCACCACTTCAATCTGCTTAAGGAACTCAATCAACGTTCGCTGAATCCCGCACCATATGGGCACGATCAGCCGCGTGGGACTGACAGCGCAAAATTCGCCGTTCACAATTACGAAGATCGCTCGTCCACGCAGATCATTCCGCATGGCAAACTCTTTAAGGGGCACTTCAAGTACGAGCCGCGCGGAAAGCGCTCTGAGGTTCACATCGAAGCCGACCAGGTGCTGGGCAACTTCGATGAACGCATCATGGGTTTGACGGAGGCGCAGGCCATCGTTGAAGGCAAGCGCTGCATGAGCTGCGGCATGTGCTTTGAATGCGATAACTGCGTCGTCTTCTGCCCGCAGACGGCGGTGTTTCGTGTGCCCAAAAAGGATCGTGCCGTCGGCCGCTATGTCGACACGGATTATACGAAGTGCATCGGCTGCCACATCTGCGCCGACGTCTGTCCGAGCGGTTATATCCAGATGGGCTTAGGTTAGTGATGTTGCTGCAGCGCATAATTTTCGCAACTTTGCTGGCGGTCGTCGGCGTGCACCTGGGGTCGGCTGACGTCCGCGCTGCCGACCCGCCGCACTCCAGCGCGTTGCCGCAAAGCCGGGTAGCCGCTACGCCCGTGCCGGTGCTCCCAAAGGGCAAGGGTGATAAGTGCGTGGCGCCAACCGATTGGATGCGCCGCAACCACATGAACGTGCTCGGCCACCAGCGCGACGCAACGGTTCACGAGGGCGACCGCTCGGGCCAGTTCAGTCTCAAAGGCTGCGTCGCGTGTCACGCCGTCCAGGGCGCGAATGGACGTGCGGTCACAGTCGCCGACCCCAAACACTTCTGCCGGTCCTGCCACGATTACGCAGCTGTTTCGGTCGACTGTTTTGAATGCCATAACTCGCGCCCGCCGGAACCCGCAAAGGCAGCGGACCTGCCTGGATCGCGTGCAGATGTGGCAGCGCTCGCGCGCTATATCAAAGGGCTCACCCCATGAGCGGATGCTGCAACGGCGGTAAGAAGGAGAATTCGAAATGTTGCGGTGGCGATCCCTCACCCGTGCTTGACGCGAACACGCCCATCGACACGGCGCGGCGCTGGTTTTTGAAGAGTGCTGCGGCGTTCACCACCCTGACGCTTGCTCCCGGCGTGACCTTGATGGCGTTTGCTGGTGCGTCTCCTGCCGATGCGAAGGCTGGCCGTGGCCCCGTCACGTCCGCCCAACGCTGGGGACTGCTGATCGACGTTGCCAAATGCGCGGAGGACTGCAGCGCGTGTGTCTCGGCCTGCGCCAAAGAACACGGCGTTGCTGCGACGGGACATCCGCGAACCGACGCGCAATGGATTCGCAAGGTGACCGTCAAAGGCGAAAAGGGTGGCGCGCCGCGCTCGCTGCCGGTGATGTGCCAGCACTGTGCGTCACCACCGTGTGTCGATGTCTGTCCAACGGGTGCCTCGTTCAAGCGGGCCGATGGAATCGTGCTGGTCGACAAGCATATCTGCATTGGCTGCCGCTATTGCGTGATGGCGTGTCCATATGGAGCGCGCTCGTTTGTGCATGAGCCGCTGACCGATCAGGTTGAACATGCGCCGCGCGGCAAGGGCACGGTCGAATCCTGCACCTTATGCGTTCATCGCGTCGATACCGGACGGCAGCCTGCCTGCGTCGAAGCCTGCGCGGCAACAGGCCGGGGCGCGATGATTTTCGGCGATCTCAACGATCCGTCTAGCGAGATTTCGAAACGGATCGCACAATTTCCTACGCGCCAGATCCGCGCCGATCTCGGCCTCGATCTGGGTGTGCGCTATCAGAACCTTTAACGGATCTTAATTCATGCAGCGCGTCATATACCAGGAGTTGAAGAGTGAACGCGGCTTCTGGCTGGCGCTTGGCGTGATCGCGCTTGTGACGCTGACCGGATTGGGTGCAGCTTTGTTCATGGAGCATAGCGGCCATATCGTTACGGGAATGGATAACCGGATCGTTTGGGGCATGCCGCATGTCTTTGCGATCTTCCTGATCGTGGCTGCATCGGGGGCGCTCAATGTGGCGTCCGTCGGCTCCGTATTCGGCCGGGAAGCCTACAAGCCCTTGGCCCGGTTCTCGACGCTGCTTGCCATGGCGTTGTTGATCGGCGGCTTGGCCGTCCTCGTACTCGACCTTGGCCGACCCGAGCGCTTGGTCGTTGCAATGACGAACTACAATTTCAAGTCGATTTTCACTTGGAACATCTTCCTTTACTCGGGCTTCGTGGCGGTAGCTGCGGCCTATCTCTTCGTCATGATGGCGCGCGGCACTACGTGGCTCACCAAGCCAGTCGGGCTTGTTGCGTTCGTCTGGCGGCTGTTATTGACGACGGGAACCGGATCTATTTTCGGATGGCTGGTTGCGCGCGAGGCCTATAACGCCGCCGTGATGGCACCGTTGTTTATCGCACTGTCGCTCGCGCTTGGAACTGCCGCCTTCATCCTTGCGACCGCGGGCCTGTTTGCGTTGGAGGGACGCGCGTTCCAGTCGGGATTGGTCATCCGATTGGGCCGGCTGATGGGAGTCTTCGTTGCCGCCGTGCTGTATTTCACGGCGGTGCAGCATCTGACCAATCTTTATGCGGCGCAGCGCTTGGCTGTCGCGAGTTTCCTGTTGTGGAGCGGTGGCATATTCCCGCTGCTGTTCTGGATCGTCCAGGTTGCCCTCGGCGCTCTGATACCTCTGGCGCTGGTGTTTCTGGCGTCGTCTCGAACAGCCGCTTTGCTGGCGGCCGGTCTTGTTTTGCTTGGTGGGTTTGCTCAGCTCTACGTCATCATCATCGGCGGCCAGGCGTTTCCGCTGATGCTGTTTCCCGGGTATGAAGTCTCTAAGACGTTCCTGGACGGCAGTGTTGCAAGCTATTCGCCAAGCCTGCCGGAAGTGCTACTGGGCCTAGGCGGCGTTGCGATTTCACTCGGAATTGTGCTGGCTGGTGCGCGGATTTTCAGGATCTTGCCGGACCGCATCATTGACGAGCCTAGTGACCGTCCGAAGAGCGCGCCTGCGGCTGTGGCACGGGCGATGCCCAATGTGCCCGCCGCAGCGGCAAGGTAGGAGCGCCCGTGGCACACCTCCTCGTATCGGCCTCCCATAAGTCGTCGGGCAAGACAACGATTTCGGTTGGCCTTACTGCGGCACTTGCCGCTAAGGGCCATGGCGTTCAGACCTTCAAGAAGGGCCCGGACTATATCGACCCGATGTGGTTATCCCGCGCCAGCAACCGCCCCTGTTTCAACCTCGATTTCAACACGCAGACACATCCGGAAATCCGCCAGATGTTTGCGTCGCGTGCCCGCACGGCGGATGTCGCGCTGATCGAAGGCAATATGGGATTGCACGACGGTGTGGACGAGGAAGGTGCCGATTCGACGGCGGCGCTGGCCCGTTTACTCGGCGCTCCGGTGGTCCTGGCCGTTGATTGCGAGGGCATGACGCGAGGCGTCGCACCGCTTGTGCTCGGCTTCCAGGCGTTCGACAGGACCATCAAAATTGCGGGACTGGTTCTCAATCGGGTCGCCACCGCGCGGCAGGAAGCAAAGCTCGTTGCAGCCATTGAGCGGTATACCGATATTCCGGTACTCGGGGCGCTGCGGCGCTCGTCTGAACTGACCATCGTCGAACGCCACCTTGGCCTGACAACGCCGAACGAGACCGCCGGCAACGATGCCAAAATCGCGCTGCTCGGCTCCATGATCGCTGCAAATGTTGATCTAAACCGCATTCTCGATATTGCGGGAACGGCCGTGCCGCTTGCAAGCGATGAGGTCACTGCTGCTCCGCCGCGTATTCGCCGTGGCGTTTCTATTGCTGTGGCGCGTGATTCTGCCTTTGGTTTCTACTATGCCGACGACCTTGAAGCCCTTGAGCGCGCGGGTGCCACGCTCAACTTTTTCAGCCCGATTTCGGACACGCACCTGCCCGAGGCCGACGGCATCTTTATTGGCGGCGGGTTTCCCGAAACCCACATGGCGGCACTCGAAGCCAACGCGGCAATGCGCGGGGCGATCAAGAGAGCGGCCCGCAATGGCGTTCCGATCTACGCGGAATGCGGTGGCCTGATGTACCTCACGCGCTCGATCAGGTGGCGGGATGAGACCCGGGAAATGGTCGGCGTTATCGCCGCAGATACGGTCATGCACAGCCGTCCCCAAGGGCGCGGCCTCGTTGTGCTCGAACCAACGGGGACGTGCCGCTGGTCTGGCAACGCGCAAACTCCAGATGCCGTCTCGCACATACGTGCGCACGAATTCCACCACGCCCAATTGATCAACATAGCCTCCGGAACCAACTTCGCGTGGCGCGTCGCTCGTGGATTTGGCATTGACGGCCAACACGACGGGATCATCGTGGACAATGTGCTCGCGTCGTTCAGCCACCAGCGCAGCACGGAGGCGAACCGCTGGGCGGAGCGGTTCGTCGGATTCGTGAGGGGACTAAAGCGGTCGCGCCTGCCAGCCCGGACGGCACGTGACATCGCATCGGCATCGGTTAGGCAACTGTCTTGATCGCATCGTATTTTAAAGGAGGCGAAACATGACGCCAAGCACTGCGAGATTTGAGTCTTCGATGGCCGCGATTGATCTGGCCAACGCGGGTGATCCACGGTCTATCGAGATTGACGGGCAACTGCGGCCGTATGAAATTGTATATGCCGAACGCATGACGGCGCGGCTTGCCGTCATGTACCCAGAGGCGTCCGAATTGCTGCGGCTTGCCGCCCGCGCCCAGCATCTACGCCGGTTCGATGTGGCGCGCTCGAATTACCCTGAGGGCCGCAATGGATACAATGACTGGCGCCGCGCGTGCCGTGAACACCATGCCAAGCTGCTGGGTGAGATCTTGTTGGCCAACGGATACAATCAGGATGAAGTCGCACATGCTGGAATGCTGATCCGAAAGGAGCAACTCAAGAAGCATCGCGAATCCCAAGCGCTTGAGAACGTCGTCGATGTGGTGTTCGTCGAGCACTATTTCGAAGACTTTCTGGCCAAGTATAGCGCCTACGACGAAGCCAAGATGATCGACATCGTGGGCAAGACGCTTCGCAAGATGTCGCCAAAAGGGCATGCCGCCGCCCTTGCTTTGAACCTTCCAGACAATACGCGCCGCCTCATCATGGCCGCTGCCACGCGCGAGGCCGACGCTCTTGCAAAACTTGCTGCAGTGGCCATCGACTAACGCTGCCGAACCCAACCATCAGACTGCTGGACCCAATCGCGGCTTTCCCCTGAGCCGCACGAGCGAACGCGACGACCCATCAAAAGGAACAAACCGAATGAGTGTCACAAAGGATCAGGTGCTCGACCAGCTTCGCAAAATCAAAGGCCCTGACGGCTCACAGAACGTCGTCGAACTTGGCCTTGTTTCGGAAGTCATCATAAAGGAGGGCCGGGTTTATTTCGCGATTACCGTGCCAGCCGACCGGGCCGAAGCTCTCGAGCCCTTGCGCCAGGCAGCCGAAGCTGTCGTCAACGAATTGGATGACGTCGCATCCGTCAATGCCGTTTTGACGGCAGAGGCACCGGCGGGGGAGAACCGCAAATCAACTCCGGCCAGTCAGCCGTCGGCTGCGATGGCGAAGGGTGAACGAGGCTCCAGCCAAGTTGCCGGGCTTCCCGGCATCAAGCATCTGGTCGCTGTGGCGAGTGGCAAGGGCGGCGTTGGCAAGTCGACCACCGCCGTCAATCTGGCACTCGGGTTCCGGGCGATGGGGCTGAGGGTGGGGATTTTCGACGCGGATATTTATGGTCCGTCGCAGCCCAGGCTTCTCGGCTTGGCCGGAGAGATGCCACTGGCGACCGAAGACCAGTCGAAACTGATTCCGTTCACGGCGTTCGGGATCCGGGTCATGTCGATGGGGTTCCTCGTTGACGAGGCGACTCCTGTGGTCTGGCGCGGACCGATGGTCGTGCAGGCGCTTCAGCAAATGCTTTATGACGTTGCGTGGGACCGCGACGGCGAACTCGACGTGCTGGTGATCGACATGCCTCCGGGCACGGGCGATGTGCAGCTCACCATGGCGCAGCAGGCTCCCTTGTCGGGCGCGATCATCGTCTCGACGCCGCAGGATCTGGCGCTCATTGATGCCCGCAAAGGGCTCAACATGTTCCGCAAGGTTGACGTGCCAGTTCTCGGGCTCATCGAAAACATGAGTTACTTCCTGTGCCCGACGTGCGGTGACCGTTCGGAAATTTTCGGACATGGCGGTGCGGAACGGGAAGCCGAAAAACTTGGCCTGACTTTCCTTGGCGAAATTCCGCTGCACATGTCCATCCGGGAAAAATCCGATTCAGGATTGCCGATTGTCGCGACTGCACCCGACAGCCCGCAAGCGCAAATCTACAAAGAGATCGCTGCTAGGGCGTGGGGCGAAATCCTCGGCGCAAAGGGCATGGACATTCCCCTCATCAAGGTTTCGCCTGCGCGCGACAATCTCAACATCACGTTCAAGGACGGGTTCTCATACGATATTCCCGCTGAGATGCTGCGGGTTATGAGCCCGTCGGCTGAGGTCCAGGGACATTCGGCTGAGCAACGTGTCACCGTGCCGGGGAAGCGGAACGTCAAGATCAAAGACCTCAAGCCGGTCGGCAAGTACGCGACGAAAATCGTGTTCGATGACGGCCACGATACGGGCCTGTACACGTGGTCATACCTTCATGACCTTGGTCGCGACAAGGACGCTCACTGGGCCAAGTATCTGGCGGAACTGCAGAGCAAGGGACTTGCGCGCGGTTGATAGGACTGAGGCTATGGCCGGAGTCAACCGGACATAGCCTCAAAGATTTTACAGCCGTCAACGGCACACCGGCGCACGTCAGATATAGAGATTGATATCCGACTTGAGTGCGTTTTCCATGTAGGTTGCGGCGCCGGCGAGTTTGACGCCCGGGATCAGATCGTCCTTGCTGAACTCAAACAGGTCAAGGGTCATCTGGCAGCCGATCATCTCGACGTCGCCCTCGATGGCAGCATCGCGCAGATCAGGGATCGAAGCCACGCCCTTCTTCGCGATCAAGTTCTTCATCATTGTGGTCGAGGCAGCATTCACGCCGGGCAGCATCGCCAGCATGTTGGGCATCTTCATGTGCATGCCCATCATCGGCATTGCCATATCTGGTTTGCCGAGCGGCGAAATCTGCAGATCTAATTTCTTCTTCAAGAGCTGCAGTCCGTAGAACGTAAAAAACATCGTGACCTTGACGTCCATTGCGGCCGCAGTGGTTGCAAGAATGAACGGCGGGTAGGCCCAGTCGAGGGTGCCCTTGGTTACGATAATGGACATACGTTTGGAATTTGAGTCGCCGGCGGCAGTCATGTCGTCACTCCCTCTTAGGTGCGATCCGTTTCGCACGACATCGAAAGTGCCGTTTGAGCCGGACCAAGGGTACGGTTCCAACGGCACTCGGTTCTTATTTTCCACGCGACCAGGTCTCGGCATCGCACATCGATTCACCAATGGCGCAACCTTTGACTTCGAGCTTGTCACCGCTGTGGGTGACTGTGCCATTGAAGGTCATGAAGCCGGGCATGTCGGGATGTTTCATTTTTGCACCCTTCCACTTGGTACCGCCGGCCTTTGACATGCCGTGGAACATTTCCATGCCCTTCTTGGCACCACCCGTAATCCTGGCGCACAGCCCCCCGCCACAGCCCGAGACTTCAACCGTATCGCCATTCGGGCGCTTCCACGTCCCGTTCACGTCGGCTGCGGCTGCAGGCGTCGCGAAGGTGAATGCAAGGAGTGCTGTTGCCATCAAGACGGTACGCATTTTCTTCCTCCGGTAGGGTTCAAACGAACTGCATGCGGTGCCTTGACTTGTACCCGGCCTCACACATCACATGAGAATATGCGAATATAGAAATATAGGCAATGGTTCTGAACGGCGATATGGCCGCTGTTGCGCGTTGCAGCAGCCGGGTTGAAAGTTTTTCGTTGCAGCGCTCCCTGCAGACGCCCTTGCCGGGTCTTTCAATTTCCGTTAAACATATTCAAGAATGCGAATGTTCAAATGTTCAAACATAATTGGCCAGCTCTCGCATCGGCTGTCCAGGGAGGACGACATGACTTTGAGGGCTACCCTAATATCATCGCTGTTGATCGTGCTTGGCTCTTCAGCTTCGGCAATGGCAGTCGAGAGCAAGGACATGGTCGGCAAGTGGAAATGGACCGACTACACCGTTGAGGTGAAGGAGTGCGCGACAAACCCAGCAGGCGCTGGACTTTGCGGAACGGTTCTCGCTGGCCCCAAGAATGTCGGCATGGAGATGATCCGCTCGAAGCTCGAAAAGAAAGGTGATGACTTCGTCGGCCAGATTGCTCACCCGGCGACCGGGGAAATCTACAACACCAAGTTGTCGATGAAGGGTGCCGACACCTGGAGCATGGACGGATGCACTGCGGCGAACGTCTGCGCCAAGGGTGACTTTGTCCGGATCAAGTAGTCCAGAGCCCGCTTAACAGTAAGCAGCCAGAGCGCCGGATGCTTCAGTCGTTCGGCGCTTTTTCAACGGCATCATTCTCATTGGGGATGAGACCTGCAGCAACGAAGGATCAATGCCTTGAAACAGCTCATGATTGATATGATGGCGGCAATGATGCCGTATATGAAGCCGATCGCCACTGCAGGATTGGCGATGGTGGTTTTAGGGTTGCTTGCTACGGTCGCCAATATGGTGAGGGGACGTGGCGGCAATATCGCAATGCTGGCGGGTAAGGTAGCCCTAGGGGTAGGTTTGTTTTTCATTGCCTGCGAGCTAGCCGGGCGCTTCCTCGGGATGGAGCCAACCCTGCTGTTTGCCAGCGATGCTTTCGACCGGGCACTCTATCGCAACCAGTGGCCGTTCTGGATCATAGGACTTGCGCTCAGTCTGCCCGGATATTTAACGCTTCGCTTCAGCGCAAGAACGATTAAATAGCCGGTAGATCAACTGGATTGCATTATTGCACAATAGTGCGGGCGATTTGGAAGACGTGTGCTGGAATTATCACAGTCAAAGTAGCTGCAGTGTGCGATAGATTCCAGTATTCGAATACGTTGATGCGATTGGCGCAGCACATGTACGCCGATCTTGTTTCGGCATCGCCCTTTGCGAACACTGACGAAATAGGCCGCGCCGCCAAACGGCGGGGATATGAATGGACACCGGGGAGAGTTATGTAATGTCCAATTCCAACAAAGCACTGGCCGTAGGCGGGGTTGCCCTCCTTCTTAGTAGCGTACTGATGGGTTCGTCAGCAATGGCGACCGAAGGTTACTTCCAAAATGGCATCGGTGCTCGCGGCAAGGCTTTGGCCGGTGCAGGCGTTGCTGATGGCCGCGATGCGACGTCAGCGGCACTCAATCCCGCTGGCATCCTGCGCGCCGGTGACGAAATCGACTTTGCTGTGTCGATGTTCAGTCCCCGCCGTCAGTTTGAAGGTTCGGGTCAGCCCGGGTTCACCCCCATGGGCAAAGTCGAAAGCAATCTCAATCTGTTTGAGATCCCCAACATGGCGATCAGCAAGCGATTGCCAGCCAACTCGTTTGTCGATGCCGTGGCACTTTCCTTCTCCGGCAATGGCGGCATGAACACGACTTATCCGAACGTGAGTGGCGCGGGCCGTTGCCCGGGCGGTCCGTTCAGCAGCGGCGTCTTCTGCGGCGGCAAGGCCGGTGTTGACTTGAACCAGTTGCTGGTTTCGCTGGCGTTCGCAAAGCAGATCGGCAACATCGCCATCGGCGTTGCGCCCGTTCTCGGCATTCAGCGCTTCCAAGCTGAAGGGCTGGCGGCATTTGGTGCCTTCGGTGCATCTTCGGCCCCCGGCAGCCTCACCAACAACAACCACGATCTTTCATTCGGCGGCGGACTTCGCGCGGGCCTCGAATGGGCCGTGACTCCGTCGCTCCGGCTCGGCGTTGCCGGCAGCACGAAGATCTACATGCAGGACTTTGAAGACTATAAAGGGCTGTTCGCGGAAGGCGGCGGATTCGATATTCCTGCCAATATCCAGGCTGGTGTTGCGTTCGACGTGACGCCGTCGATTACGGCGATGCTGGACTACAAGCACATCTGGTATTCCGATGTTGCTTCGATCTCAAACCCATCAACAAACTTGCAGTTGCCTGATGGAAGCGGACTTCTCGGCTTGAAGAACGGTGCAGGCTTTGGCTGGAAAGACGTTGACGTGATCAAAGTCGGTGTGGAGTGGCGCACGACCCCGGCCCTCACGCTCCGTGCCGGATACTCCTACAACACGCAACCTGTCCAATCCCGCGATGTGATGTTCAATATCCTGGCGCCGGGCGTGGTTCAAAATCACATCACTGCTGGCTTTGGATACAAGATGACAAGCAAACTGGAGCTGGAGTTTGCTGGAATGTATGCGCCGCGAACACATGTGGTCGGGGGTGAGCTTGCGGGGTTTGGCAACCCGAACCACAAGATCGATCTGAGCATGGAACAGTTCGAAGCAACGATCGGCGTGAAATACAAATTCGACTAATCAGGGAATTAGAATTATATGGGATCGGGGCGCTTCTTCCAAGGGGAGGGAGCGCCCCGGTCTATTTCAAGCGACGGCGCGGCATGATATCGGATTCGCTTCCTGTCGTGTTTGAGGGACTCTGAAATATGCGGGGGCGATAGCGTCTGCCGATGCCGTTGATTTATGGACGCTGATAACTATCAGCATGCAGGTTGCGGACAGCCTGGAGTAATTCTCCGCCGTCAACCTTTGGGGCATCCGGCGTGCCAGACTTGAGGATCAAACCCATCGGGATCAAGTCCGTCAGTTGAGCCACGACTATGCGGGCATCAGCGAAATCTTCGTCGCACGAATAGGCGCTTGTCGTGATCAAGACCGGGATCTGAGCTGCGAGAGCCGACCGCAGACCGTTGTTTGAATCTTCGAGGGCTAGGCAGGCAGAAGCTGGCAGGGCGAGCTGGGCCAAGACGCTGAGATAAATGTCTGGGGCTGGCTTTTTTTGCGGGACGTCGTCGCCTGCGCCGATGATTTCGAATGCTTCTACGCCGCCAGCGCCGAGGGTTGCCAGAAGGAGTGCCTCGACGTTTGGCATGCTGGTTGTTGTCGCGATTGCAAGCCGAATACCATCGCTCCGCGCTGCCTCGATTAATTCACGAATTCCCGGACGCAGATCAATTTGGCCACTGGAAACCAGTTGCGTATATATGGCTGTCTTCCGGCGGTGAAGCATTCCAATCAGCGCATCGAGATCGTCGCCGGAAGCTGATGTGCGATACTGTTTGACGAAATGCCTGATACGCTCTTTTCCACCGGTTGTTTTGAGAAGATTTGCATAAAGGGCGTAATCCCAAAACCAATCAAGTCCTGCTTCCTTGAAGGCGGCATTGAAAGCTGTTCTGTGCGCTTCTTCGGTTTCGGCCAAAGTGCCATCGACATCGAAGATCAGGGCTTTCAGTACCACGTCTATGATCCTCAAGCCGCGATGCGCAAACGCTGAGGCAACTCGCTGAGGCATCCGATCACGGCATCTGCGCCAAGGTCATCAACGCTCGTCATGGAATAGCCGTAGCGGACGAGAACGACGTGGGCACCTGCCGCGCGACCGGCCGCCAGGTCGACCGCGAGATCGCCGACATACGTTACATGTTTCATTTGAACACCGAGCAAGCGGGCGCACGCCAGAAGAGGGTCCGCCTTGGGCTTGTAGCCATAGCCACTATCGCCACCGACGAGGGCCTGGATCAGTGGCTTCAAGCCAACGCGCTCAACAATGAGGCGCGCGGGGCGTTCGGCCTTGTTGGTGCAAATGCCGATCGCATAGCCTTGCTGCTTGAGTTCACTGAGTACGTTGACGACCATGGGAAAGGGGGCCGTATCAACTACGGGGTTCTCCATGTAGATCTGCAGGAACATTTCACGTAGCGGGTTCAGCAGCGACGCTGTCACGTCCACGCCGCGTGCCCGCATGGCTTTCTCGATGATGGCTCCGATACCATCACCCATGAAATGGGCGGCGTCCTGCTCCGAAAACCCTTCGAGATTTTGGGTTTCGAGCACCTGATTTAAAATGCGTGTCACGTCTGGTGCGCTGTGGATCAGCGTGCCGTCGAGGTCGAAAATGATTCCAACTCTTTCGGAAGTCATATTGCTTTTTCTCCAGTTATGCGGCGCGATGGGCGCGCCCGGCGGATTGTCGAATGGATTGAATATTGGCGGCGTACGCTTCGCGGGTGCCGCCCTTGAATACAGCCGTGCCAGCGACGAGCGCGTTGGCACCCGCCGCCACGACCAATGGCGCGGTCTGGGGCGTCACGCCGCCGTCGATCTCGATATGGATCGGCCGCGCACCAATCATCGCTTTGATGCGCCGGGTCTTTTCGACCACCGCTGGAATGAACGACTGGCCGCCAAAGCCTGGATTGACCGTCATCAGCAATACGAGGTCGATCCGGTCGAGCACGTATTCGATAACGCTTTCAGGGGTCGATGGATTGAGGGACACCCCGGCCTTCTTGCCGAGGGCGCGAATGGCCTGAAGGGACCGGTCGAGATGGGGACCTGCTTCGGCGTGCACCGTGATGATGTCAGATCCAGCCTTTGCGAATGCCTCAAGGTAGGTGTCGCACGGAGAGATCATCAAGTGGACATCAAGGATCTTTTTGGTATGCGGGCGGATACATTCGACGAGGCGCGGTCCAAACGTGATGTTGGGTACGAAATGGCCATCCATGACGTCGACATGAACCCAGTCGCAGCCGGCTTCGTCAATTGCGCGAACTTCGTCGCCGAATTTGGCAAAGTCGGCCGAGAGGATCGACGGCGCGATGATGATGTCGTTGTTGAGCGTGGTCATTGGATTGGGTCCTGGTCAGAGCGTGGCGTACGTTCATGATCGAGGCCGCCGCGGAAGACGCGACTCGCCCTGATGTCGGCATCATTGATGGTTGACAGGGCGGTTGCATCGAGCGGACCGGAGGCGCTTTCGAACAGACGGTTGGCTTGGCGCAGCCTCGCCCGGTCGATGGCATTGCGGATCGAGCGCGCGTTGGCAAAGTGGGGTTGCGGCCGACGATAGCTGATGTACTCCTGCATCGCCGTGCGTGCCGAAGATGTGAGCTGATAGCCCTGGCCTGCGAGCATTGTCGTCGCGATGTGGAGTAACTCATCATCGCTGTAGTCGGGAAACTCGATGTGGTGGGCAATGCGGGACCGGAAGCCGGGATTGCTTGCAAAGAAGCGGTCCATCCGATCCGAATATCCGGCCATGATGACCACGATGTCATCGCGGTTGTTTTCCATGACCTGCAGGAGGATCTCGATTGCTTCCTGACCGTAGTCGCGCTCGTTGTCGGGGCGGTAGAGGTAATAGGCTTCGTCGATGAAGAGTACGCCGCCCATCGCCCGCTTGAGAACTTCCTTGGTCTTGGGTGCGGTGTGACCGATGTACTGACCGACGAGATCGTCGCGCGTGACCGAGACGAGGTGGCCCTTGCGGACATAGCCGAGGCTGTGGAGTAAGCCGGCCATCTTCAGCGCGACGGTCGTCTTTCCGGTGCCGGGATTGCCGGTAAAGCTCATGTGCAGGGTAGGTGCGCCATGGGCGAGACCGAGTTGTTTGCGTGCGCGCTCCACCAGCAGCAGCGCCGCCGTTTCACGGATGCGCTGCTTCACGGGCTTCAGACCCGTGAGTTCGCGGTCGA
The DNA here is from genome assembly GCA_040080145.1 of Hyphomicrobiaceae bacterium. Taxonomy (GTDB): domain Bacteria; phylum Pseudomonadota; class Alphaproteobacteria; order Rhizobiales; family Hyphomicrobiaceae; genus JANXVY01. Next base: position 12,951 of record JBEBJA010000069.1, on the reverse strand, counting down.
GTTGATCGAGGATTTCTTTGACACCCGATTGCCGGAACTCTTCCGCCAAATCGACCGTGCCGGTCGCAGCGTCTGATGTCGTCGCGGCATCTTTCATCTGGGCACCCATGCTTGAGTTGCTGTCCGCCAGCGGCGGACAGCCGTCAGTAACGTGTCACTCAGGTCGAAGCGGCAGCCGTAAGTCAGCGGACTGTTCGCCAGCTGTATGTCTGCGAACGGCCCACGGTGTCTGTGCGAACCATCTCGATGCTAGGTTCGACGGCTGGCCGGTTGACCAGGAACGACATCCGCACCGTTTCCCAGCCGCGCGTGTTGTCGAAGGCATTGAGGCGGATATAGGTGCCCGGATTGACCTTGCGGCACGCATCGAGTTCCATCATGACGCCCTTGGCATCCTTGAGGTCGAACATGGGGTTGCCCCACATTTCCCAATAGGTATTTCGCGGATGCGGATCGTCGGTGTATTCGATGCCGATCGACCAGTTCTGGGCGAGGCAGTAATCGACTTGTGCCGAGATTTGTGCGTCGGACAGGTCGGGTAGAAATGAAAAGCAGCCTTGGGTCACTCGCATCGCAATATCTCTCCTTGCGTTGATGCCCGGTTGTCCGGTCACGGGCTTGTTGCTTGCCCCGGGCGCGGGTTGCCCGGGTGCAGTGTCAGGGTTTGAAACGGCTGGTGCCGTCAGTGGCTTTGCTTGGATAGGACGGCGCGCCAGAATTTGAGTCAGGCCATTTTCCAACAGCGTGCGCCTTAGCCACATCAGAACGACGCCGATGGCGTTGGCACGAAGTCCGACGTATCCGTCGACGCGTAGTTGAACGAGATATTGCCCCAGGTATCGAGAGCAGCCTCAAGCGGTTTGCACCACTTAGCGGCGGCGCGCAGGATTTCCGGGCCTTCGTTCTTGATGTCGCGGCCTTCGTTACGGGCCATAACCATGCACTCCAGCGCCACGCGGTTGGCCTGAGCGCCTGCCTGGATTCCCATTGGATGACCGATGGTGCCGCCGCCGAATTGAAGCACCATGTCGTCGCCGAACAGATCGAGCAGCTGGTGCATCTGGCCGGCATGGATGCCACCGGACGCGACCGGCATGACCTTGAGCGTGTCGGCCCAATCCTGTTCGAAGAAGATTCCGCGCTGCAGATCCACTTCGTTCTTCATCTCGCGGCAGACGTTATAATAGCCCTGCACCGTCATCGGATCGCCTTCGAGTTTGCCGACGGCGGTGCCGGTGTGGAGGTGATCGCAGCCGGCCAGACGCAGCCACTTGGCGATGACGCGGAACGAAATGCCGTGGTTTTTCTGGCGCGTGTAAGTGCCGTGGCCTGCGCGGTGCATGTGCAGGAGCATGTCGTTCTGGCGGCACCATTCGGCAATCGACTGAATGGCTGTCCAGCCGATGACGAGGTCGACCATCACGATGACCGATCCAAGCTGCTTGGCCAGTTCGGCGCGGCGGTACATTTCCTCCATCGTGCCGGCGGTGATGTTGAGGTAGTGGCCCTTTACCTCGCCGGTTTCGGCTGAGGCTTTATTGACGGCCTCCATGCAATAGAGGAAGCGTTCACGATAATTCATGAATGCCTGGCTATTGATGTTTTCGTCGTCCTTCATGAAATCCAGGCCACCCTTGAGGCCTTCGTAGACGACGCGGCCGTAATTCTTACCCGAGAGACCAAGCTTGGGCTTCGTCGTGGCACCCAGCAGCGGGCGGCCATATTTTTCCAGACGCTCGCGCTCTACGACGATACCCGTCGGCGGGCCTTTGAACGTCTTCACATAGGCAACGGGTAAGCGCATGTCTTCCAGGCGCGCGGCTTTAAGCGGCTTGAAGGAGAACACGTTACCGATGATCGACGCGGTCAGATTGGCGATGGAGCCAGGCTCGAACAGTACGAGGTCGTAGGCGACGTAGCAGAAATACTGGCCAGGCGTACCGGGAACCGGGTCGACCCTGTAGGCCTTGCCGCGGTACTGGTCGCATGCGGTGAGGCGGTCGGTCCAGACGACTGTCCAGGTCGCGGTTGATGACTCACCGGCAACGGCTGCGGCTGCTTCGATTGGATCGACGCCGTCTTGCGGGGTGATGCGGAACAATGCGATCAGGTCGGTGTCTTTGGGGACGTAGTCGCCGACCCAATAGCCCATTTGCGCGTATTTCAGAACGCCGGCCTTGTAGCGTTCCTTGCCTTTGATTTCGATCTTGGATTCATCGTTCATTGGTTTCGTCCTCTCCGGCTGGGATGAAGTTCAGGCTGCCTTCGCAATTTCGACTTTTGGATCGAGCGCACCGCTGGCATATCGCTTCGCCATTTCGCTCATCGGAACCACGCTGATCCGCGACGCATGTCCGGCAGTGCCAAAGGCCTCGAAGCGCTCGCGGCAAACTTTGCCCATGGCGTCCATGGCGGGCTTTAAGAACTTGCGCGGATCGAACTCTGATTTGCTCGTTGCAGCAATGCGGCGGAATTCAGCGGATCCTGCGAGCCGCAAATCGGTGTCGATATTGATCTTGCGCACGCCGTGTTTGATGCCCCGCACGATCTCCTCGACGGGAACGCCGTAGGTTTCGCGCATCTCGCCGCCGTGATTGTTGAAGACCGCTTGCCACTCTTCGGGAACGGACGAGGAGCCGTGCATGACGATGTGGGTGTTGGGCAGTTTGGCGTGAATTTTTTCGATCACGTCCATGGCGAGGACGGCACCTGTCGGCTTTTGGGTAAATTTGTAAGCGCCATGGCTGGTGCCGATTGCAACGGCGAGGGCGTCAACCCTGGTCTCGGTCACGAAGCGCATTGCTTCGTCGGGATCGGTCAGCAGCATCGAGCGGTCGAGTTTGCCCTCGAAGCCGTGACCGTCTTCGGCCTCGCCTTCGCCCGATTCTAACGACCCCAAGCAGCCAAGTTCACCTTCGACGGACGCACCCACCATGTGAGCCAAACGGGATACCATACGGGTGATGCCGACGTTGTAGTCATAGTCGCCGGGCGTCTTGGCATCTTCCTTCAGCGATCCGTCCATCATCACGCTCGTGAAGCCGTGCTGGATGGCAGACAGGCATGTCGCGACGTTGTTGCCGTGGTCCTGATGAATGCAGATCGGGATCGACGGATACATCAACTCCAGGGCTTCCATGATCTTTGCGAGCATGATGTCGTTGGCGTAGGTTCGTGCTCCGCGCGAGACTTGCAGGATCACTGGCGAATTCGTCGCCTTGGCCGCCTCCATGATGGCGAGGCCCTGCTCCATGTTGTTGATATTAAAGGCTGGAACTCCGTAGCGATATTCGGCGGCGTGATCGAGAAGCTGTCTTAGGGTGATGCGGGCCATCGCGGCTCTCCTGATGGTGTTTATTCGGTTCTGAATTGGTCAGTGGGTCATGAGAACTTGGATTGCTGGAAGTGGCCTGCCTTCGAGCCATTCGAGAAATGCGCCGCCAGCGGTTGAGACGTAGGTGAACTTATCGGTCACACCGGCGGCATTGAGTGCCGCGACGGTGTCGCCGCCGCCAGCGACGGTGACGAGTTTACCGGAGGTGGTCAGGGCGGCGGCTGCGCGGGCGACCGTGAAAGTGGCATTGCCAAATGGGGGCACTTCGAAGACCCCGAGCGGGCCATTCCACAGCAGTGTTGAATAGTCTGACAGGAGGGCCGACACCGCATGCGACGTGATCGGGCCGGCATCAAGGATCATGCGGTCGGCTGGAACGTGGTCGGCGGAAATTGCGAGGCTCCAGACGTTGGCTGCCAAAGCGCTCGCGACGACGACGTCGGTTGGGAGTACGATTCTGCAGCGGGCAGCATCGGCTTTTTCCAGAATGCGCTTTGCCGTTTCTATTTGATCGGGTTCGACGAGTGAGCGGCCAACCTGTTTGCCAAGCGCTGCGAGAAAGGTGTTGGCCATGCCGCCGCCGATGATGATGCAATCGACTTTGCCGACCAAGTTTGAGAGCACGTCAATCTTGCTCGACACCTTGGCCCCGCCGACCAATGCCGCGACGGGCCGCTTTGGTTTGCCGAGCGCCGACTCCAGGGCTTCAAGTTCGGCCTGTAAAGACAGGCCTGCGTATGCTGGCAGGTGCTGCGCTATGGCATGCGTGGAGGCATGCGCACGATGGGAACAGGAGAACGCATCGTTGATGTAGATATCGGCTGGAGCTGCCAGTTCGCGCGCGAAGTCAGGGTCGTTTTGCTCTTCGGCGGCATGGAACCTGAGGTTTTCGAGGACTGCTATTTCACCCTGGAACAGGCAAGCGATGCCTTCTCGCACGGTGGGGCCTACGCAATCTGGGATAAACCGCACCGGCGTTTCACCCATGAGTTCGCCAAGACGCGCCGCGACGGGGGCCAGCGACAACTCAGGAGCTGGTCCCGAAGGCCGGCCGAGATGGGACATGACGAGCACCCGAGCGTTACGGGCGATCAGCGCTCTTAGCGTCGGCAGCGTCCGTTCGAGCCGCGTATCGTCGGTGACGGCGCCGTTCTTCATTGGCACGTTGAGGTCGGCTCGAACGATGACGGTCTGGCCGGTAAGGTCAGACGTGTCGAGCGTCCGCAGCTTTGGCCGTCCAATCGTTTGTGCCACCGCCGCTTGGGCAATTGCGGGCATTGAATCATGAGGCATTGGCGGTGCCTTTTTTGATTGCGTTCATTGCCGCGCCGGTGACGGCGGCGACCGTAATGCCGAAGTGCTGGTAGAGATCGTCGATCGGAGCGGACGCGCCAAAGCCGTTCATTCCGATGAATTCGCCATCGCTGCCAAGCCAGCGATCCCAACCCAGGCGGCCAGCTGCTTCAATGGCAATGCGTGGTGCGGTTCCAAGGACCGCGTCGCGGTAGGCGCGCGGCTGTTCCTCGAACAATTCCCAGCACGGCATGGATACGACTGCTGCCGCTACACCCGACTTTTCAAGCTCCCCGGCAGCGGCTACCGCCAAGGAGACCTCAGACCCCGTCGCGATCAGGGTGACTTGCCGCTCGCCCGTTGCAGGCTTGATAACATAGGCACCTTTAGCGACGGGGTTTTCCGTCATGGCCTGCGGCACGACCACAGGCAAAGCCTGCCTCGTCAGACACAGCACAGACGGCCGCGAGCTTTGTGTGAGTGCCATCTCCCACGCTGCGGCCGTCTCTACTGCATCCGCTGGGCGGAACACGAGGACGTTTGGCATAGCCCTGAGACTTGCAAGATGCTCGACGGGCTGATGCGTTGGCCCGTCTTCGCCAAGGCCGATGGAGTCGTGAGTCATCACATAGATGACCCGCTGGTTCATAAGCGCCGACATGCGGATCGACGGGCGGCAGTAGTCGGCGAATACGAGGAACGTGCCGCCATAAGGGATAAATCCGCCATGAAGCGCCAAGCCGTTCATGGCCGCCGCCATGCCGTGCTCGCGGATGCCGTAGTGAATATAGGTGCCCGCAAAGCTGTCAGCCGTAACCGGCTTTTGGACCTTGGCATGCGTGAGGTTTGAATGAGTGAGGTCGGCCGATCCGCCGATCAAGTTGGGCTGGTGAGGGGCAATCGCTTCGATCACGGCCTTGGACGCTTGGCGGGTCGCCAGCATGGGCTTTTGCGCAAGCCACTCCGCTCTTAATTGCGACAGGGCCGTCGCGGTCGCATTGGTCAGGCTGCCTGACAAAGCTGCAGAATAGGCGTCCTGGAGTGCTGCTGGTTGTGCGTCGAGAGACTTGCGCCATGCTGCGTGAGCGGTCTGGCCCTGCTGACCAATCTTGCGCCATGCCGCGAGAATATCTGAAGGGATCTCAAAGGGTGCATGGGGCCAGCCAAGACGTTCGCGCGCAGCCGTGATTTCTGCGGCACCCAGAGGTGCGCCATGAACGCCTTCAGTGCCCTGCTTGGTTGGAGCGCCGTAGCCGATCACCGTCTTGCAGGCGATGAGCGAGGGGCGCGCCGAACCTTTGGCTTCCGCAATGGCGGCCTTGATGGCCAAGGGATCGTGACCGTCGACGCGGCGAACATCCCAGTTGGCTGCGGCGAACCGCTTGAGCTGGTCGGTCGAGGTTGAAAGCGAAGTTGGGCCGTCGATTGAGATGGAATTGTCGTCCCACAGGACGATCAACCGGCTCAGGTTCAGGTGGCCGGCAAGGTCAATCGCCTCGTGGCTGAGGCCTTCCATGAGGCAACCGTCGCCGGCAATCACGTAGGTGTAGTGGTCAGTGACGGTGGTGCCGAACTTTGCTTGCGTCATGCGCTCGGCAAGGGCCATTCCCACTGCGGTCGCGATGCCTTGACCGAGCGGACCTGTCGTCGTTTCGACGCCGGGGCAATGCCCAAATTCGGGATGACCGGCCGTCTTGGCGCCGAGTTGCCGGAACCGCTTGATCTCGTCGATCGTGACGCCGTCATAGCCGGTCAGGTAGAGGAGGGCGTATAGCAGCATCGAGCCATGACCTGCGGACAGGATGAACCGGTCGCGGTCGGGCCAGCCAGGGTCGGACGCATCGAACTTCATAAAATCGCGAAACAGTACGGTCGCGACATCGGCCATGCCCATCGGCATGCCGGGGTGGCCGGACTTTGCCTTCTCGACCGCGTCCATGGCAAGGGCGCGAATGGCGTTGGCCATTTGTGAATGCGGGATTACGGAATGGACCGCGTTGGTCCTGAACAGATCTACGCTCGTCATTGGGCTGCTCCGTGTGATTTGGACCGGCGGCTGCGCTCGACTATGCGCTTAATCATAGGCGTCAGAATGAGCTGCATCGCGAGGTCCGTCTTATCTCCAGGAATGACAATCGAATTGGCGCGGCTCATCCAGCTGCCGTCGAGCATTGAAATCAGATAGGGAAAATCGATACCCTGCGGGCTTTTAAATCTAATAACAACGAGAGATTCACCAGCCGTTGGAATCCAGCGCGCGATGAATGGATTCGACGTATCAACGATGGGGACACGCTGGAAGTTGATGTCGGTTTCAGTGAATTGCGGGCAAATCACATTCACATATGAGTGCATACGCCGAAGTATCGTGTCGGTAACGGCTTCGGTCGAGTAGCCGCGGGAAGCGCGATCCCGATGGATTTTTTGAATCCATTCCAGGTTTATGACTGGAACAACGCCAATTTTCAGATCGGCGCTATCTGCAATGTTTATGCCTCCGGCTTTAACTGCGCCGTGAAGACCTTCATAAAACAGCAAGTCTGATTTTGCGCCGATATCGCGCCAGGATGTGAAGTTTCCAGGCGGTACACCTAGGGTCTTGGCTTCATCCTCGCTGTGGACATAGTAGCGAGCCTTGCATGCACCGGTTGCAGCGTAGGACTTAAACTGCGCTTCGAGTTCGTCCAGTAGATTGGCTTCGATGGAGAAGTGGCTGAAGTTCTGGTCGCCAGCCGCCTGACGCCGTTTCATTTCTTCCTTCATGTTGACGCGGTCGAAGCGATGGAAGGCGTCTCCTTCGATGGCGACAGCTTCAATGCCCTCCCTGCGGAAGATCTGATCGAACGTATGTTTGACCGTCGAGGTGCCAGCACCTGAGGATCCAATGACGGAGATGATGGGGTGTTTTTGCGACACAATGGATCTCGCTGAGGGTGACTACGAGCGCAGAAGTCCGCGATTGGCGAAGAGCGGAGAGATGTCAGATTCAGGACTAGGATCCAGCTTGAAGGCGCATATTCGATCCACTTCGCTGGCTGAGCCGAATATCAAAGGCGTTCGCTGATGGATCGTTTCAGGCTCGATATCCATAATGCGACGAAATCCGTCAGTTGCCTTGCCGCCTGATTGCTCGATCAGGAATGCAATTGGATTGGCTTCATAGGTCAACCGCAACCGGCCATTTTCGTAGGTTTTGCGTTGGTCTCTGGGATATAAGAAGACGCCGCCGCGAACGAGAATGCGGTGACAATCAGCAACGAGCGATCCAATCCAGCGCATATTTGCGTCTTGGCCGCGACGTCCGTCCTTACCGCCGATACAGTCGTCAATGTAACTGCGAATGCTATCGCTCCAGTGGCGATAGTTAGACGCGTTTATTGCGTACTCGTTGGCGCTGGCGGGTATGGATACAGGAGGATGTGACTTTATAAAGGAACCTTTTTCGCGATCCAGGGTATAGATTTGGGTGCCGTTGCCGGTCGTGAATGCGATTGCGGTATGGGGTCCGTAGATCACATATCCGGCGGCACACTGCGCCGATCCTGGCTGCAAGAAGGCGGCTTGAATTGGCTGACCTTGCAATACCGGGAGAATAGAAAAGATCGTACCAATCGAAACATTGGTATCAATGTTGGACGAGCCATCAAGGGGGTCGAGCGCGACAACGACTGGGAGTCGATCATCAAAGATCAGGGGCTTTTCGAGTTCTTCTGATGCGAGCGCTGCCACTGGTGTGCCACGCAAGGCTTCGATCAGAATATCGTTGGAGCGGACATCGAGCTCCTTCTGCACGTCGCCCTGTGTATTTCCACCGCGCGCGGCTCCCAGGTTTCCAGCGAGCCGCCCCATGGAGATGAGCCGAGCGATCTCGATCGCACCCTGACAGATCGCGATAAGCGCCTGGGCCGTCGCTGTCTTCTGCGGGTCGTTTGCAGCCCATTCAAGAAGATCGAGGTCGAGTGTCTTCGGCTGTGGCATTGTTCGCCTCCCGTGACGCACCTCCGCTTGGGGCCCTGTGAGCTCACTGCGGCTTGTCGTTTCCAGTTGACGATGGCTCATATATTTGAATATTCAAATTTAAACATTCTGTGCCACGAGCAAAGTTTTACTAAGTATTGCCTCATGCGAAATTTGACGCTCAAGCACTTGCGGATGGTCGAGGCGATTGCGGCGACTGGTAAAATTGCCAGCGCTGCCAGAGCATTGAACGTCACACCGCCAGCGATCACGCTTCAACTGCAGCAGCTTGAGACCACTGTTGGAATGGTACTGTTCGAACGTGATCGCCGTGGTTTGCGGCTCACCGCCGCAGGCGAACTGCTTCGTGAATGCTCAAGGGACGTCGAGAGCCGCATTGCCGGACTGGTCGAGGCGGTCGATGAGTTGCGCGGTTTGCGAAGCGGCCGGGTTGCGATCGGGGTCGTCAGTACCGCCAAGTATTTTGTGCCGTCTATCCTTGGTGCCTTTAAGCAGGCGCATCCAGATATCGAACTGCGCTTGTTCGTCAGCAACCGGGCCGAACTCATTGCGTCGCTTGCTGCGATGGATGTTGATTTTGCGGTCATGGGGCGGCCGCCGGAGACGATACCGCTAGCGAGCGAGGTCCTGTGCGATCATCCGCTCGTCATCATCGCTGCGCCACTTCATCGCCTTTGCAACAAGCGGAAAATCCAGATCGAAGAGCTGGTTGATGAGACGATGCTGGTTCGCGAGGCCGGATCAGGGACGCGCGTGGCGATGGATCATTTTTTCGCCGGCAGCGACATGCGCCCGCGCAAGACGATGGAGATTTCATCGAACGAGACGATCAAGCAGGCTGTCATGGCAGGACTTGGCATTGCCGTCATATCGGCGCACACGATCTCTGCTGAATTGGAGGCCAACCGGCTCGTAACCCTTGATGTTGTCGGCACGCCGTTGATGCGCCAGTGGTTTGTGGTGCGCCATGCCAACAAACATCTGATGCCGCCTTCATTGGCACTCTGGGGATTCTTCCTGGGGGACGGCCTGCGTTTTTTACCAACCAATCCCCCTGGACGACGCCAGAAGCGACGTGACGGGCACGAACGCTAAGTGGACGCAGGACCGCTTCAGACTGACACGCCGCGACGACCCATCAGTACTGATGCGGGTTGGTATAACGGTTCGTGCTGACTACAGTCGTTCGACCCACCTCCTGCGGCGTAAAGACCCGAACGATTGGATGACAAGGGCTTTTCTTCTGCCGGAGGATCTGCTCTGCAATGCGCTCGGGCTCAAGGCTAAAGCGCCCATCGCCAGGTTTCCATGCGGTTACTCAACATGATGATCTGTGGCGCGATCTGTTTAGCTATCGTGTTGGGATTCTCGCTGTGACAAGCAAGGCTGGAGATTAGGAAATGACGGACTTCACTCCATATCAATCACTTCTTGGAGGGTCGCTGATCGGCCTTGCCTCTGTGCTGTTAATGGCGGTACACGGCCGGATTGCCGGCGCAACTGGCATCCTCGGCGGTCTGCTTCCGCCGGGCATGGCAAAAGATTGGGGATGGCGAGTTGCCTTCCTTGGCGGCATGATTGCAGCGCCCTTGGTTTACCGGGCGATCTCCAGCACACCTATTGGATTTCAATCCTCTGCATCCGCCGCGATCCTCGTTCTGGGAGGCGTGATTGTCGGGATTGGCGTGTCATACGGATCAGGCTGCACGAGCGGTCACGGCGTGTGTGGTTTGGCTCGCTTTTCACCCCGCTCGCTTGCAGCGACGTTGACGTTCATGGCCTCGACGGCGCTCACCGTGTTCGTTACCCGTCACGTGTTTGGAGGTTGAGAAATGCAGATTATTCTCGCAGGTCTGTTCGGCGCTATTTTCGGTCTGGGCATTCTGATTTCGGGCATGGGCAATCCAGCCAAAGTGCTCAACTTCTTCGACGTCGCGGGCCACTGGGATCCAAGCCTTGCCTTCGTGATGGGCGGCGCTCTACTCGTGACGATGATCGGTTACCGGTTCGTGCTTCCACGCGGTCAGCCGTTCCTGGCGCCCTCGTTCGCGCTGCCAACCAGCAACAAAATTGATACCCCCTTGCTGGCTGGGTCGGCATTCTTCGGGATCGGTTGGGGGATCACGGGTTTTTGCCCGGGCGGCGTCATTCCCATGCTGGCCACCGGGTACGCTGCGCCGCTTTGGTTTATTGCTGGCTTTGTCGCGGGCTTGATCGTAACGCGCACGTTCCGGGCGTGGCAGGCGGCGGCGTAAGGTACCGCTGTGGCCGGCAACCGACTACCCCGGCAAAGTTGATCGACGCGGGCGCCTGACTGCAAAGTCGACATGACAATCAGACCTCCTGCGTACTGATGCGGATTGGTATTAAACCGGCGCGGGTGGAACTTGGACGGGGCGCGGGAGCCGCCTTGCACTTTGCAGGATGTGGATATCGCGGAGCATCACTGCTGCTTTCGTCGGCGCGCACGCTCCATGAGCACGCCTGGCACCGCATTCGGGCCAGTCAGCACCAACAATGTTAGGTATCTGGCGAGAGCCATTTTCGCTCATACTCGCCTGTATTCATTGGGGTTTTGGAATTGGTCGGAGCGACAGGATTTGAACCTGCGACCCCTAGTCCCCCAGACATATTATGGGGGTGACAGCCATGATCATACATGATACGCTTGCTTTGAATTAATGCGAACCTTTTCAATGTGTTGAATTTAAAATTTCCAGCCATCCGAACTACTCATGTTGCTCATGATGTATCATATATGCGAAGGTTTCTTTCGCATGAGTTTCGCATTTTCTAAGACGAGCATCATCAACAGGGGTACGCCATGTCTCGGGAATTGCCGTTTAGCGCCGCAGCCGTCAAGGCTGCAAAATCCATCGATGGGAAGCCTACTGAATACAGGATTAAGAGCGTTGCTGGACTTACGCTTCTCTGTCAGCCCACCGGAACCGCGACTTACTATTTCAGCTATCGCGCGAACAACGCCAACAGCAGACTGAAACTTGGCCGTCGCGACGCGCTACCTCTTGCTGATGCAAAGCAAAAGGCATCCGAGGCGCTTGTTGGCGCATGCAAAGGATTTGACCCCGTTGCAGATGCCCGGGCTCGACGCACAGAAATGACTTTCAGGCAGCTCGTTGAAGCGTACATGGATTCCGCCGACGGAGCATCTACATCGACGAAGGCCCTTTATTTCGCTGCGATCAAGAGGGACGTCCTTAAACCCTTAGGCGACAGCCCTGTCGTCGAAATCAACGGCGACGCACTTGCCGACGTTTTTGATGAGATCGAAGCCCGTGGCGCGGTTGTACAGGCCGATCGCACGAGAGCCGCCGTGAGCGCGATCATCACATGGGGCATTCGCTCCCGCAGAGCAAAGGGGTTGCGCCAGAACGTCTGTGCAGTGCTCCCAACCCGAGCAAAGTCGACGCCACGATCGCGCGGCATAAGCGATGACGAAATCAAAGCGTTGTGGCATGCGCTTGGCGCGAAGCGCGAACGCTACTCAAAGCACGATGCGGCCGAACCCGTTGCGCTGATCGTGCGGCTAACTTGGATCACTGGATGCCGGCGAACCGAGGTTGCAGGGGCACGGATTGCAGAATTGGACCTGAAGGCGAAACGATGGACCATCCCCGGAAATTCGTCCCTTAGGGGGCGCGTGGTCCGTGGCCGAACCAAAAGCGGTCAACCAAAGATCGTTCCGCTCAGTGGTGAAGCCATCGAACTAATCGAGCGAGCCATGGAGCTTGCCGGACCAGATGCCGAATACCTTTTTGCGGCTAACCAGAGCGCAACCAAACTACCGCATATTGATCCACACAGCGTCAGCCGTGCCATTGCTCGCGTCCGCATTAACGCCAATGCCGCCGACGTCCACCTTCACGATGGCCGCGCCGCATGTCGCACGTGGCTGAAGGATCGAGGCTATCCAGAAAACGTATTAGACGCTGCACTGGGGCATGCTGGGCGCTCTGTTGGCGCACGACATTACGAAGCTCCATCGCTCGATTTCATAGAAAAGCAAATGAGGCCTGCGATGGAAGCATGGTCGGCTCACGTTGCGCGGGTCGTTGGATTGATCAGGGAAGATAGTTAGACAGGGGGCCGCGCGCCCGCTTCATGCGATTAGGAATGCGCGTCGTTCGCAATGACGAGGTCCGGGGTTCGATTCCCCGCGACTCCATCAGTAATACGTGCGATTTGTCGGCGACCGCCGCGGAACAACTTTAAAACAATACTACGATCGTAAGCATCCGGCCAAGGCCGCAGGTGCGGATGGATCAGGCGGTGGTTTGAGCCTGCGCGGCTTTCCAGTTCCAGGGCAGCAGATCGGCGATCTGTTT
>JBEBJA010000144.1:0-3797 GCA_040080145.1 Hyphomicrobiaceae bacterium | reverse complement strand
TTGCAACTCATTCATGGGAGATCGGTCGCTCGTTGAAAAACTCAAGTTGCGGGACGATCTTGGGGAGCACTTTGTTCGCGAGACGCACCTGCGGGACATTCATTTTATCGATGTCGTCAGGTTCCTGCGTACACTTCAACCTGCAAGGAAAGCCGCAGATGACCAAGTCCAGAGCAAAGAAAGCGTCAGCGCCACTGCCGCCGACAAAGACCCCAGCCGAGACAAATGGATTGACGATCAGCGAATACGCCATCGAGAAAGCCGCACCCCGCAAAGCAGTCTTGAGGTCGGTGCGGCTCGGGTATCTCAAGGCTAAGAAAATTCGAGCACGGTGGCGCATCTTTGGCGGGAGCATTTGTATGATCAAGCAAGAATGGCTCCGCATTGTGGAAGCTGAATTGAAAGATTTTCCACGGTCCCGGTATAATCTTGAGCGGGGTGGGAAGCTGGAAATTCTCGATGTCAACCTCAACAAAGTTACGGTTGATTTTGCTGAGCAACCAACGGTCGCCAAGGATCGCGTTGCGCGAGTTCGACAAATTGCGACAGACTATGCGCGTAGCAAGATGGCGGCTGCGTCATGAAGGAAACAATCGCCTGCCCCGCGTGTGAACACGAATTTTCACTGACCCAGCGGGACGGTGGAAAGCGGCGATCACACCCGCAACTCAGTCGGTATTTCAAGCTCATCAAGTGCGCTCATTATCATTGGCCCGAAAGCGCGCCGCAGTTTGATCGGGAAGAAGAACTGCGCAAATGGCTTCAAGTCAAAGCTGGATATGGGCAAGTGGTGCTGCGGATGGCACTCACCGAAGTCTCGAAAGAGGCCGCAAAGATGATGGTGCAAGCGACGATCACGTCACTCAAGCACTATGCCATTCCGATCACACGAGAAGAAGATGGCGTCCCGACCCTCATTCTGGTTGAGCCTCTATCGATTAATTACGGAACGCTCGCGCACAACAAGGCGTGCGAATTATTCGACAAAGTTGAGCGGACGATAACGGACATAACGGGCATGGATGCAGAGCAGTTGCTTGCCAATCCACCGCCGAAAAAACAGAAGTGGAGAGACGCTGATGCCAGTAGTGATCGAGGATCGGAGTATAGAAGCGAACTCGACGGAGGAACTGGACAGGAAGCTGCTTGAGCAAATTGGGCTGCTTAAAAAGCACGATGCCGCAATTGTGCGGGTGCAAGGACAGTTGATGGAAGATTTCTTCCCGGCATTCCGTCGCGCGATGGTGGATACAAAGGCGTTACCGATGCAGGATGTTATTCTGATGACGGCAAACGTCCTGCTGTCGCTCGCGAGTTATGCTGCAAATACAAATGGCCGGTGCGGATGCCCGGTCTGTCAAATGGTGGTGTTAAAGGAAACGTCCGATCACATCGCGCGAGTAACGGCAGCGGGCATCAAGACGAACGCTGAACGATTGGCAGCTATGATGTTGGGGACAACTGCCGTTGCTGAGCACAAACCGGACCAGGGCACGCATGTCCCACCGACGAGGCATTGATGAGTGACAAGCGAAAGCAGCCTAATCTCACCATCAAGCTCGCGTCGGCGCTGATCCATATGGCTGTGCCGCAAGACGACGGATCGATTGGGTATTTATTTTCGACCGAAGAACGGGAGGTCATGAAAGAAATGACGGCGGCGCAAATCAATTCACTTTTTGAGTTCGACCACGGCGTACATCACGCCATCGATGGGTCCATCCATCCAACAAACCTCACTCCGAGACTCATTCTTCAACATCGGCTTAAGACGGCAATCGACAAGCGGATCATTGCAAAAACAAAGCGGTTAGCTGTGGCACATGCAGAACACGTTGCTCGCCGCGCAGTGGGCGGGTCATTGGCGGAGGTTGTTGCAAACCTTGCGCCGAAGCCAAGCAGATCATCGTGGTCAAAAGGCCGCAAGCTGCAATCCCGGCCATTCCAGAAGCGAGAGGGCAGTCATGGCAAGTGAAGCGTTGCAAGCGTATGTAGACGCGTGGTTTTCGGTATTTGGACACTGGACACCGTTCGTGGCCGTCTCAGGCGTCATCATTGGCTTTTCGATGATACTGTTGGCCCTGGCGATTAAGCGACGATTGCCGCCCGCATGAGCCAACCAAAGCCACTTGCGGAAACAATTTCGGACCTGACAAAGCTCTGGCACCGATCAGACGAAGCGGATCGTGTCGTTGTCTCGGATGCGATTGAAAAGCTTAAATGGTTGGCGAGCAATCAGCACATCGTCAAAGGTGCAATTACATTCGCAAAAGAGCTTCCGGCAATTGCGCAAGTCCTGCGGCTGTGGCCTCAGGCTATCCCACGAATTACAACGGTTACTCGTCCGCGCCATGAGGGCTGGCATGATGACGAGGCAGGCGATGCGTAATGGGGTTCCGCATCGCCTGCAATCTTTGCAGGACCCGCAAGTGGCTGCGACCGCGCCCGGAGAGGTCTGGTTGACGATCCCCGAAGCGGCTGCACACTTGCGCATATCTGCAACCACACTTCGCCGACTTTGGCGGGCAGGCACGCTGCCGCCGCCGCGATCCTTGGGGCGAAGGAAAGTCTACAGCGTCTCAGTTCTCGATAATCGCAAGTCTGACTTTTTTCTAAGCGACCCCATTATGGCTGCCATTCATGCCTCGACAGCTTCCGAAGTATTGCCGAGCGATCAAGTCGAGGGGCAGGCTGTACCATTACTTCATCCACAACCGCCGCATCGTCGCGCGGTTTCAGGATGAACCGGGCACGGCAGCGTTCCATCAGCAGTACGCCAAATTACTCAGGACGACCGTAGAGCCACAAATTGAGACGGCAGCACCCGAAGGGTCGGTAGGGTGGCTGATCGCGTCCTACAAGCGGTCTCCGGCCTTTCTGAGCAAGGGCGCGGCGACACAGGTCAGTTACCTGCACGAACTCGACAGATTGAAGCCCATCCACAAATTTCGTGCTGAGGACATTAAGCGGCGGCATATCAACGCGATCCGCAATATGCTGATGGATCGACCCCGCACTCAGGAATTGTTCGGCCAGGTCGTGTCGCTGCTGTGGAATTACGGTATCGAGGAATGTGATTTCGAGTGTGTGAACCCGGCGCGGCGGATGAAGCGGGCAGGGAAGGCGAAAGCCTATGTGTCATGGACCGAGGCTGAAATGCGCTTGTTCGAGGCATCGGCGCCACCCTCCCATTTGATGACGGCCTACATGATCGCCCGGTACACAGGGCCTAGGCGAACGGACAATGTGGATTTGCGGCGCAACGCCTACGACGGTCGCGGGCTCTACATTAAGGGATCCAAGAGCGACACCCCGAACTACGTCAGGGCTCACGACACTCTGAAAGCCTATCTCGACACCCTACCGCCGACGCTCACGATCATCGCCGACGAGCTCGGCCGACCGATTAGACCGGAGCGGCTGAGCAAGGACATGCGGCGGCACCTCAACCAAATTGGTCTACCTCACCTACATTTGCATGGATTGAGGCACGCGGCGGGAGCGGCACTGGCAGATGCAGGATGTTCGAGCAAGGAAATAGCTGCGGTGCTCGGGCACAAAACCTTGCAGATGGTGGAGAAGTACACCAAGGGGGCGGAGCAAAGGCGATTAGCGGAT
Organism: Hyphomicrobiaceae bacterium; assembly: GCA_040080145.1. Lineage (GTDB taxonomy): Bacteria > Pseudomonadota > Alphaproteobacteria > Rhizobiales > Hyphomicrobiaceae > JANXVY01. The sequence goes on along the minus strand of JBEBJA010000144.1, from coordinate 179 downwards.
CAGGCCATTGTGAAACTGCAGAAAGCTAAAACGCGCCCTGGAAGGCTAAAACAGCCAGGCCCAGAAGCGCGTTAAAGCGTTGATTTTGTTGGTGAGCCCGGATGGGATCGAACCATCGACCCTCTGATTAAAAGTCAGATGCTCTACCGCTGAGCTACAGGCCCCACACAACGGATCGG
>JBEBJA010000089.1:0-3801 GCA_040080145.1 Hyphomicrobiaceae bacterium | reverse complement strand
AGACATGGGAGAGTAGGTCGTCGCCAGGTCTGCATGTGTGTGAATATGAATTGCCAGCAGGCAAAATCATCACCCTCTTCAAATCCCTAAAAAAACCCCCACCGCCAACGCGGTGGGGGTTTTTTGTCGAGAATATCAGTATACAATAGGTCTGAAGCTGAATTTGCGCGAATTGGGGTTTGGGTGTGAAGAGAGTCGTTGCTGCCATGTTTGTGCTGTGCATGCTTTTCGGCCCAGCGTCTTCTGACGTCGCACAGCAAGCCGACAAAGCGGCGATCAAAAAAGTCCTCAGTGATATCGATGCTGCAACTGCAAAAGGCGACTTCGCTAGCGTTGCGAAGTTTACGAATGAGAAAATCATCGAAGCGAACGGAGGGCTGGAAAAATATACCGAGGTTATCAGTAACGTGATGCGCTCTATGGAGGCTCAAGGCATAAAAATCATTAGTCACGCGTTTGACGAGCCTGAAGAGCCATTCGTGGTTGGAGAACAGGTCGTAAGCATTGTTAAAGAGCTTACGATTATGACCAAGCAAAACCAGAAAATCGAAATAATCGGCTATCAGCTGGCGACTCGCAAAAAGTCAGGCGGACCTTGGTTGATCGTCGGGGGAGGCGGACTTGCGCAAAACCCGGCAGCATTGCCTTTGCTAGTTCCAGGCATACCTAAAGATTTCAAGTTACCAGCATATTCGATGAGGGTCGTTCCATAAAACATGAATAACGTCCTGTTTGATTTCCGAACTTTGCCAAGGCCGGATCAGGTTTGCTAGGCGGCTCACAGATAATATCTGCGGCATCAAATACCATGCTACTTACCCAATAAATGCCTTCACCGCCAACGCCAATAAGCTAAAGGCTCCGATCCAAAGCGCCAAGGTCTGCAACCAAGACGCACGCGCATTTCGCAATCCCAGTTTCCGCACCGTTTCATTGCTCAGCTGAATCCCGGTCGTCGAAATAGCGCCCAATGCGGTCGTTGCCTTTTCGGCGCTCGCCATAAGCTGCGGCAGATCACCCAAAAGTTTGGCAATCTCTCCGGCTCCCTCGCCAGCTTCGCGCAGCCGCCCCATCGCACCTAAGTTTTGTTCCATCCATGCCTTGGCAATCGGCTCGGCGGCAACCCACAAGTTCAGTTGCGGATCCAGCGACCGCGCGACACCCTCGACGATCACCATACTTTTCTGCAGCAAAATCAATTCAGGCCGCGTTTCCATGTCGAACACGTCGGTGTAGGCGAACAACTGCCCCAGCAGATCGGCCATCGAAATCTCATCCGCCGTCCGTCCATGGATGGGCTCGCCGATCGCTCGCATCGCCTGCCCGAAAACGGCGACATCGTGGTGTGGCGGCACATACCCCGCCCAGAAATGAACCTCCGCAGCCCGCAGGTAGTCGCGAGTGATCAAGCCGTGCAGAATTTCCGCAAGGAAACGCCGTTCGCGCATCCCAAGCCGGCCCATAATCCCGAAATCGACAGCAACGACATTGCCGGCGGCGTCTACGAATAGATTTCCCGGATGCATATCGGCATGGAAGAAACCATCACGCATCGCGTGGCGCAGGAAAGTCTGCAATACCACCAGCCCAAGCGCTTTGGTGTCATGCCCCGCTGCCTTTAACGCACCAACATCGGCAATTGGCGTCCCGTCGATCCACTCGGTCGTCAGGACGCGCTTTTGCGTGCGCTTCCAGTCGATCCCCGGCACGCGAAATTTGACCGCATCGCCCTTGATATTATCGGCGATCTCCGAGATTGCCGCGGCTTCCAACCGCAAATCCATCTCCAAGTCAGTCGTGCGCTTCAAATTCGCAACGACCGCCAGAGGCTTTAAGCGCTTTGCAGACGGAACCCAGCGATCGACCATTCGAGCAGCAAACGCATAGCTATCCAAATCTCGCTGGAACCGCTTCTCGACGTTGGGGCGCAGGATCTTGACGGCCACATCACGCCGAACCCCGTTCTCGATCACGACGGCCTTGTGAACCTGGGCAATGGACGCCGCCGCAACCGGTGGACCGAATTCTGCGAAGTGATCTTCGAGCTTTCCGCCAAGTTCACGTTCAACGCTCGCCCGCGCAAGCGCCATCGAAAACGGCGGCTGCTTGTCTTGCAGATAAGCGAGGTCGCGAGCTAGATCGGGCCCGATTACGTCCGCGCGCGTGGCGAGAAATTGACCCAGCTTCACATAGCTGGGACCGAGGCGAGTCAACGCAGCGCTGATGCGCTTTGCCTTGGGCTGGCCCATCCGGAACGGCGCAGACACCCAGCCAATCGGCGCGACCAGCGCGCGGGCAACGCGCAGGACCGGCGGCACGGCCATCCCCTTGGGTACGAATCGCACACCATATTGGGCAAACACAACGCCCGCTTTTGCGAGGCGGAACGTATTCAAGAGGGCTGTAGCCATGGTCTCGCAATTTAACTGACGCCGATGATTCCCGCAGTGGGCGCACTTTGACGGGATGCGCCGTGCGGTCAAGGCGTCATCGAAAATGAACTGAACGCTAGCTCTGAGTTGCTGCACCCGGCACGGTGGGTCGCGAAGGTGGAGCCTCAATGTCAACGCAATTCGTTAACCATACGGGCCGGTCACTGTACGCACAATTGGAAAAAGACTTGTTCTCTGGTTGAGGTAGACGAATAAATCGAGCCTGCGACATCAAGCACAAACCGCTAGGTTGGACATGTCAGATACGAGCACTGTTTCCGCGTTGGCTCGCAACTACGGAGCCCAATTTGCAGCAGGTTTTCTCACGACGGCAATCACTGTAGGTGCAATTTACACCGCTCATGAGCAATTGGCGTTTGCACGTCCCGTCAGTGGCCTCTTGCCGCCCTCGGTGAACACAACCGTGCTGGTCCGGTCTGATCGCGCAGTCGAGGCCGCCTTCCATCAACTGCCCATGAGACAAGACCCGTCGCCCTTGCGCAGGGAAGCGGCGTATGAAATAGCCTCACGATTTGCTGACCTAAGTCCAGTCGTGTCCTCTCAGGAACGGCCTTTGATTTTGGTGCGCGCTGAGCCGGACCCGTCTTTGCTGGAACCTGAGGCCACAGGCCCAATTCCCACAGCAAGCGAACCGCCGCTGCAGCAAAGCACGCTGCCGCTGGAGCAGAAAACGCTGCCGCCACCTGCCGTCGCGAAACAGAAATTGCACATCGCGCGGGTCGCGAGTGCAACGGCGAGCGTTGCCTTTCCGCTCGACCTCAACCCGTCTTGGGGTGATATGCCCAGGGCCGGCCTCCTCGTCGGTGGACTGCCTCTTGGCGCAACGCTTTCGGCGGGGCGTCCTGCGGCGCTCGGTCTTTGGAAGCTGCCGTGCACTGATGCCAAATCAGCCCGGATAATCGTGACGCCTACAGCCCCATCTCAATTTGAATTGACGGTATTTCTGGTCGATCCAGAGGGGCTCGTTGTAAATGGCATAGATGTTGTCGTCACGATTTCAAACATCGAGGCCGACCCCGTTACGCGGAAGGCTGGCATCTCGACGGCTGCAAGTAACGCGAGATTTGCCCAGCGGCGCGCAGCCAAACTCGCAAAATCCTACCGACACAAGCCTATCGAAATTCGTCAATTCGTTCACAAAGCCAGAAACTCCCAACCGCGGCAGGCGGCCATGGCGCTGAAATCGGACGCCAAAACAGGCAGTTGGCATATCGCAAAGTCCAAAACAACGGCCCACAATTGACCGCTCCTAGAGTGCTTCCGGAAAAGCATGCCCCCGCGGAGGCGCATACGCGCTAAAATAAGCCCTTACTTTCTTCTCCCCCTGGGGAGAAGATGCCCGAAGGGC
>JBEBJA010000111.1:0-16933 GCA_040080145.1 Hyphomicrobiaceae bacterium | reverse complement strand
ACGAGCTCTCATCTTTTGTTTTAGAGTCTGATTCACGTTCTCGATTGAAGCGAAGGCGCTTCAATCTCAAACGATCAGGCTCTAGTGCGAGATGTAGGGTGGGACCAGTTTGTAGGCGATGTCCATGAACGCCTGCTGCATCTTGGTGCCGTCGGTCGCGTCGTAGAAGTGGGCCGGGTCGGTAGCGCATTGTTTCAGCATCGTTTTCGCGGCGTTGCTGACCTGGGCACCGATCGTATAGACTTCGATACCCTTGGCCTTCATTCCGGCGCAGAGTGAGAGGGCTTGGTTGACGGCGCTGCCGTTGTTGGGCGTGCAGCTGCGATACCAGTCGGTGACGCCGTTGCAGTATTCGGTGTTGTAATCGCCGTCCGTCATCAGAACGGCAATCTTGCGTAGGACTGGCCGGCCTTTTGCTGTCAATGCGGTCAAATCCGAGTAGGGACGTGCCACGCCTGCGTTCGAAGTCCAGATCGAGTTGAAGTTTGGCGAGAGCATATACCAAGCCCAAGCTGTACCGATGTGGCCCGCCGTCGTGCCGCCAGCCGATAGCGATGTAATGACGGACCTCAGCGCTGTCTTGTCGTTTGAGAGCGGCATGATCGGAGTTGCGGTCGGGCATTTGCCCGTGCCTTGGCTCGTGCCGTAGGTGCTGTAATAGCGGCCAACGGGATACAAATCGGGCGATTCATCGTCGTATTCATGGTTGCCGATGCGCTCGGTCACGCAGACGTTCGAGATCGGCAAATTGGTGCCGTTGACCTTGTAGTATTGGCTGCCAGGTGTGTTCGACGAAGCGCCGGCTTGGAAGTTTCCGCGGGCCTTCGTCGCAACAGAGGGGGTGCCCAGATTGACGGTTTCCGAGAATGGGACGATGGCGATCTTTGACGTATAGGTCGACTGATCGGCCCAGACGAGGATGTCGACCATGTTTTTGGCAGCGGTCTTCACGGTGGCGATTTTGGTCGAGCCCGAGTTGTCGCTTTCGCCCATCGAGCCGGTGATGTCGATCATGACCGAAATTTCGAGGTTCGTGCCGGCGTTGCCGCCTTGCGCGATTTCGGAGACGGCGTTTTCCGAACCGTCGGTTTTCAAGACGGGCAACGTGCCGATCTTGCTGACGCCTTTCGAAATCGCATTGGTCGCGATGCCGATGAACGGCGTCTTGATGACGACGTCGCCGGTGGCGGTCATCTTCCGGTTGCCGTTTTGGAGCACGAAGGCGATGGTGTCCGACGTGATCATCGGGTTTTGACCGACAAGGCCGCGACCGTTTTTGGTGACGACATAGTTGTAGTTGATCTGGGCGGCCGAAATTGCCAGACCGGTGTCGCTGCTCTCTTGATACTTGCGCAAGCCGGCAAGGACTGCGGCGTCAATGGCCTCTTGAGTCTGCTTGCGGGCAAGCATCCAGCGGCCAATGTCAACGGACGCACCGATGAAGCCGACCATCATGAAAATCATGAGGCCGAACGTCATCGCGACGTTGCCGCGCTCGTCTGACTTGAAGCGGGTGAGGGTGCGTGCGCCGGGTATGGGGGACAGGGATCCCTCCTTAGCCGGCGCGACACGACGTGTCGTCGTAACGCTAGACATAATACTCCTCCTGGAACGCAATACTCCTGCAAATTCCAACGTACCGGCCAGAAGTTTCTGATGTATGAAAATGCTATTTTGAACAAAAGCTTGATTTATTTAAATGATGTTTGTTTTAAGCGATAATCTTATTCATTTGATTTACCTATTTTTTACTAAGGTGCCGTGCGGTTAATCTTTTGACGTGACGGCCGGGCCAACGGCCGTGGGGCGGCGCGTGAAAGGGTAAACGAGGCTTGCGGACATGAGACATAAAGACTTGCTTATATCTTGTTGCCCTTGCTTCAGGGTCCGATTATAAGCGCCGAATGCGCGTGATCTTGGAAAGCTTGCATTAACTCCGTTGCGAACAAATCGGCGGAAATGCTGACCTTTCGCGGGTTGCGAACAGAATTCGATTGATTGGCAGTGCCTCTTACCCGTCGCGGCGTGATGCCGGTTGCGGGGGCAGTGGCCGCTTTTTGGGACAAACACATGACAGTTGCCGCCGATTACATCGTCAAAGATCTGGCGCTCGCCGACTTTGGCCGGAAGGAACTCAACATCGCCGAAGCCGAAATGCCCGGTTTGATGGCCTGTCGCGCCGAATACGGCCCGTCGCAGCCGCTGAAGGGCGCCCGGATCGCGGGTTCTCTTCACATGACCATTCAGACCGCCGTGCTGATCGAGACGCTTAAAGCGCTCGGCGCCGACATCCGGTGGGTGTCGTGCAACATCTATTCGACGCAAGACCACGCTGCGGCGGCGATCGCCAAGGCCGGTATCCCGGTGTTTGCCTACAAGGGCGAGTCGCTGACCGAATACTGGGACTACACTGCGAAGCTGTTCGACTGGCACCCCACTGCTGATGCTCCGCATGGTGGCGGAATGCCGAACATGATTCTGGACGACGGTGGCGATGCAACCATGTTCGTTCATCTTGGTCTGCGCGCCGAGAATGGCGATGCCGGGTTTCTCGATAAGCCGGGTTCTGAAGAAGAAGAGATCTTCTTTGCGCTGCTCAAGAAGCAGCTGAAAGAGCGGCCCAAGGGCTGGTTTGCCGAGCTTGCTGCCTCGATCAAGGGCGTTTCGGAAGAAACCACCACGGGGGTGCACCGCCTCTATGAAATGCAGAAGGCTGGAACGCTGCTGTTCCCGGCAATCAACGTCAACGACGCGGTTACCAAGTCGAAGTTCGACAACCTGTATGGCTGCCGCGAAAGCCTCGTGGATGCGATCCGCCGCGGGACCGACGTGATGATGGCTGGCAAGGTTGCGTTCGTGGCAGGCTTTGGCGACGTCGGCAAGGGTTCGGCTGCTTCGCTGCGTCAGGCCGGGTGCCGGGTGCTCGTTTCGGAGGTCGATCCGATCTGCGCGCTGCAGGCGGCCATGGAAGGCTATGAAGTCGTCACACTCGATGACGCCGTTTCGCGCGCCGACATCTTTGTGACCGCCACCGGCAACAAAGACATCATCACCGTCGATGACATGCGGAAGATGAAAGACCGTGCCATCGTCTGCAACATCGGCCACTTCGACAACGAGATCCAGGTTGCGGGTCTGAAAAACTTCAAGTGGAACAACATCAAGCCGCAGGTCGACGAAATCGAACTCGCGCCGAACCGCCGTATTCTGCTGCTTTCGGAAGGCCGGCTTGTGAACCTTGGCAACGCGATGGGCCATCCCTCTTTCGTGATGTCGGCGTCGTTCACCAACCAGACGCTGGCGCAGATCGAGCTGTGGACCTCGTATGCCAAGTACGAGAAGAAGGTTTACACGTTGCCCAAGCATCTCGACGAGAAGGTCGCGATGCTGCACCTCGCCAAGGTCGGCGCCAAGCTGACGAAGCTGCGTCCCGAGCAGGCCAGCTATATCGGCGTGTCCGAATCAGGCCCGTTCAAGCCGGATCATTACCGGTATTGAGGCGGGGCGATCTCAGATTTGAGGCCGTACATGTAATACCGTCGCGCAGAAGTCTTGACTCTATGGTTTGCCGTCTGCGCGACGGTATTCTCTTTTGTTCCTGATTACCCAGCCGCGTCCTCAATGACCATTTTTTACTCCATGGCCGTCCTTGAGGCGGCCATCCAGGAGTTCCGGGCTCAGGGTTCACCGCTTGCGGCCCTGGATGGCCGAGTCAAGCCCGGCCATGGAGTGGGGGGGAACAGCTTTTACGAACAGGGTTGGGTAATCAGGCTTTTGTTTGCTCGCGGCCGCGTCGCTTCTGCAAAGAAGCGCCAGTCGGCGCGGCAACCCCACGCGCGGATACCAACGCGCATAAGGCAGTACTTATGCGCGTTGGTATCAGTCTTTGAAAATGGGCGCTCAGTTCTTTGAACTGGGCGTCTTTTTTGTGCTGGGACGGAGAGATAGGCTGGATACGACACAGTTCTGATTTGTTTTGCTCAGGAGGGCGTTTAGGCTAGCGGCGCAGGGGGGTGGGGCTGCATACTGACCGGGATGATTCGGATGCGGCTTGGGCCGCGTCTTTGCAGCTTTCCAGTTGTCGCGTCCTGGAGGGCAAGCCACACCCATAAGATTCGGTCCCACCCAGATGCGCAGTGCTGCCGCCAAAAATCGTGAGTCCACCGAGACGTCGATGACGGATCTCGCAATTATGGGCGCAATCAGCCTTGCGGTCGTCGCGTTGCTGATGATGACGTTCACCGGTCAGGGGCCGGAACGGCGAGCGCTGCCGGGCGATATGCTGACGGTTATCGCGCTCGTTTGTGCGATGACGCTGGTGACGGGCGTCACGGTTTTGCAGTTCGTGCGGTCGATCCGGCGCGACGTGGTGAGCGCAAGGGCGGAAAATACGGTTCTGCGTCAGCGGCTTGCTGGGGCTGAGAGTATTCTCAAGGCTGAACCGCAAATCCTCATTCATTGGGAGCCGGGGCAGCCGTTGAGCGTGGTCACGCATGCGCTGACGTCGGTTCCGGGCGTGCCGGGCAACCATCGCGAACTTGTGCGCTTCGGCGTTTGGCTGGAGCCGCAGGGGGCTGGCGAGCTCAAGGCAGGGCTCGATGCGCTGTTTGAAGGCGGTCGTGCGTTCAGTGTGATTGTGAAGACGATTGCGGGCGGACATCTGGAGGCCGAGGGGCGTACGGCTGGCGGGCGGGCCATTCTGCGGATGCGCGATGTGGCCGGATACAAGCGCGAACTGGCGCGGATTGTCGATACGCACAGCCAACTGGCGCGCGACATCGAAGCGGGGCGGGCGTTGCTCAACAGCCTGCCGAGCCCGGCGTGGATCAAAGGTAACGATGGGCGGATCGTTTGGGTCAACCGGGCGTACCGGCTGGCGGTCGATGCGGCGAGTGATCTGGAAGTGCGCGACCGGCAGATCGAATTGCTCGAAACGCGGCAGCGTCAAAGCGTTGAGACAGCCCTGACGCGGGGAATTACGTATCGGGAGCGGTTGCCGTTGATGGTCGGCGGAGTGAAGAAGCAGCATGAACTGGTCGTGCTGCCGGTGACGGGCGGGCAAGCGGCTGTTGCGCTCGACATCACGGCCGTTGAGCAGGCGCAGGGAGAACTCGACCGGCAAAGTGCGGCCTATGAGCGGACGCTCGACAAGGTGGCGACGGCGGTCGCGATTTTCTCTCCCGACCGGAAACTTGCGTATTTCAACGAGGCTTATCACCGGCTTTGGCAGGCCGATGCGGCGTGGCTTAAGACGCAGCCGGTGGAAAGTGCGCTGCTTGACCGGTTGCGCGACCTGGGCCGATTACCTGAAACGGCGAATTATCGCGAGTGGAAGGCGCGGTTCCTGACGCACGTGCGGTCTGGCGCGAACACCGAAGAGGTGTGGCACCTGCCAGACGGGCGGACGCTGCAAGTGCTGGCGGAAAGCCGTGAGGATGGCGGAATCACGTATCTTTATGTGGATCAGACCGAGCGGCTGGCACATGAAAGCCGGTACAATCAGCAAATCAAGTCGCAGCGTGAAACACTCGACAGCTTGAAGGAAGGCGTCGCGGTGTTTGGCACCGACGGGCGGCTCAAGTTCAACAACACGGCGTTCGCTGCGATCTGGAAGCTCGACGAGGATATTGCGGAGAGCAAGCCGCATATTGATGCCGTGATCGACAAGGTTGCGCCGTTGCACGACGATCCGGACGTCTGGCATGCGATTTCGGGGGCGATCACGTCGTTCTGCGATGACCGGGTGCCGCTTGAAGGGACGATGGCTCAACTCGATCAGACGATGATTGCGTATGCCGCCATGCCGTTGCCGGATGGGGCGACGCTGGTCACGTTCACGGATATCACGGACAGTAAGCGGTATGAGCGGGCGCTGGAAGAGCGCAACGAGGCGCTGATCACGGCGGACCGGCTCAAGAGCCAGTTCATCGGGCATGTGAGCTACGAACTGCGGACGCCGCTGACCAACATCATCGGTTTCAACGAGTTGCTGTCGAGCCCGTTGATCGGGCCGCTCAATCCTAAACAGCGTGAGTATCTGTCGGACATCACGTCGTCCTCGAAGGCACTGCTGGCGATTATCGACGACATTCTCGATCTGGCGACCATTGATGCGGGCGCCGTTGAGTTGAAGCTAACGCCGGTTTCGGTGGCGCGGGTCATTGATGCGGCCATCGAGGGGGTTCGCGACCGGGCGATCCAGTCGAAGCTCACCATCGACATCGGGCAGGCGGAGGGGGCGGACGAGTTCGTGGCCGACGAAGCGCGGGTGTGTCAGGTGCTGTATAATCTGGTGTCGAACGCGGTCGGGTTCTCGAAGGTTGGCGACACCATCGAGATCAATGCATGGCGCGAGAGCGGCATGATGATGTTTTGCGTGATCGACAACGGGCTTGGTGTTCCCAAGGAGCAGCAGGCGCGGGTTTTCGAGCGGTTCGAGAGCCGCTCGCAGGGATCGAAGCATCGCGGGGCCGGGCTTGGGTTGTCGATTGTGAAGAACCTTGTCGATCTGCATGGCGGGACGGTCAAATTCGAGAGCGAGCCAGGACGCGGGACCAAGGTTGTCGTGGCGTTCCCCGAGCGGGCGGATATGGCGGCGGAGTTTACGGGGAGAGCTGGCAAGCCGGAGGCGACCAATATGGGCGCGCCGGGGGTTTATATTCCGGGGCTGAAGCCGAGCGTGATGTGAGGACAGGCGCAATGGTGCCTGGCTCTGGAACCTCGCGCGCGGGATTCATGTTATGTTATAGTGTTACGCATCGGCCACGACCCCGCTCGCTATGGCGGTTTGGTCTTGATGGGGATTGTACCTTTCCGGGTCCCGCGTTAGTAGCGAATGTAATGTTATAATATTACATTCTGGTGGCAATGATGCGACTGTTACAATGTGCGTTTGCAGCGGCGACCGTTGCGGTGGCTACTTTGATGGTTGGCCCAGCACACGCGCAAGCGCAGACATCACCGCCGGTGGCTGGATCGTCCGCAGTTTCGCCAATCGTGCGTTCAACTGCTCCGGCAGCCGTTGTGGTTCCAGAGGTCGTGGTCGAGCAGGCCGCGCCCAAGGCGGTTGCGAAGGCAGCGCGCACGGCAAAGCCGTCAACGGCTGCTCAATCCCTGCGCGAACCTACTCCGGCGCTGAAGTCTAAGAAGGCCGTTGCAGTTCCTGCGGCACCAAAACCGGTAGCTCCCACGCCAGTGTCAGCCGAGACGGTCGCGACGGCGCTTGCGGGGACACTGATTGTTCAGCAGGATGCCTTTGCGCCCGTGACCATTGTGGCGCAACCTGAATTCCAGGCGAGTTCTGGCGCGACGCTGACGGATTCGCTCGCGCTGAAGCCTGGCATCGCGGGGTCGTCGTTTGCGGCAGGGGCAAGCCGTCCGATCATACGTGGACTCGATAACAATCGCGTCCGCGTTCAGGAGAACGGTGTTGGCGTGCATGATGTGTCGGCATTGAGCGAAGACCACGCGGTGCCGATTGATCCAAACGGGGTGCAACAGGTCGAGGTGATTCGCGGTCCGGCCACTTTGCGGTATGGGTCAAACGCTATCGGTGGCGTGGTTTCGGGCAGCAATGATCGCATCCCGGAGGCGATGCCAACCGGCGGCGTCAATGCCGAAGTCAACGGGGGCGTCAGCAGCGCCGGCAACGGCCGTGACGGCGCGTTTCGCGTGACGGCTGGAGCGGGTAACATCGTGCTCCATGCAGATGGTTTTGAGCGCCATGCGGGTGATTACGACACGCCAGCGGGCCGCCAAGCCAATTCATTCGTCGACGGCCAGGGTTACGCTTTCGGCGGCTCGATTGTGGGCAACGGCGGTTTTATCGGTGCCAGCGTGCAGCGCTACACCAGCCTGTATGGCATTCCGGGCGGTGAATCGGCCACGGGAAAGACCCGGATCGATATGGTTCAGGACAAGGTGACGGCGCGCGGCGAGTGGCGGGTCAAGGACTTTGCTATCGAGGCGATCCGGGTGTGGTTTGGGGCCTCCGACTACGCTCATAACGAATTGCGTTTTGGTGGCAATCTGGCTGTGATGGCGGACTTCGTGGGCTCGCGTTTCACGGTCAATGAACGAGAGGGCAGGGTAGAGGCTCAACACCTGCCGATTGGCACGGCGCTCGGTGAACTGCGCGGGGCCGCTGGGCTGCAATGGGGACATCGCAGGGTTCAGGGGCAGAGTTTTGAAGGCGGCGACAGCCTGCTGGAACCGGCCACGACCGATACTCTGGCGGCTTTTATCTTTGAAGAATTGCAGATGACGCGCCAATTGCGCCTTCAGGCTGCGGCACGGATTGAAAACACGCAGCAGCGTGGCATCGGGCTTGATCCAGCCGATCCGTCCGTATTGCCGCCGGTTGCGGGTGACGAATCGTTCAATCCAAAAAGCGCCAGCTTAGGTGCATTGTACGAGCTTCCCCTTGGTGTCGTTGCGCGTCTCATGGGCCAGTACACAGAACGCGCGCCGGACGCTGCAGAGCTTTTCTCCAAAGGCCCTCATGAAGCCACCGGAACATTCGAGATCGGCAGTTCCGATCTCGTGCTGGAAAAGGCGCAGACGCTCGAATTGGGGTTCAAAAGAGCAACTGGTGCCTTCCGCTTCGATACCAGCGCCTACTATTCCAGGTTCGACGGCTTTATCTTCAAGGAGCTGACTGGCCGGTTTTGCGACGGGTTGGTCAACTCGTGCGGCACAGGTGCGGAACTCAAAGAGCTGGTCTTCAAGCAACGGGATGCCACGTTTTATGGCGTCGAACTGGCTGGTCAATACGACGTGGCCCCGATTTGGAACGGCGTCTGGGGCATCGAAGGGCAATATGATTTCGTCCATGCCCAATTCGTCAACGGTGAGAATGCGCCGCGTATTCCGCCCCACCGGCTGGGTGGCGGTCTGTTTTATCGGGATGCGTCTTGGAGTGCTCGCGTGAGCCTGCTGCACGCATTCGCGCACAATCAGACCGCGCCTGAAGAAACCATCACGTCCGGATACGATTTGCTGAACGCTGAGATCAGCACGCGCCTGAAGCTGGCATTCTCATCGCCGTCTCTGGGTCCAGAAATGACTATCGGCCTCAAGGGCGAGAATCTGCTCAATGATGACGTCCGCAACAGCGTATCGTTCAAAAAGGACGACGTCCTACAGCCCGGAATCAGCGTTCGCTTGTTTGGCAGTATCAAGCTGAACTAAATACCCGCTGGTGCCGCCGCATCTCACCTCTCGATGGAGTTTGCTGGGTGAGTTGTGCTAGCTCTTTGGCATGACAAACCTATTTGAAGCGGCAGGGCTGGATAAGGGGGCGCCGAGGCCGTTGGCGGACCGGTTGCGGCCGCGTGTGCTGGGGGATGTGGTCGGGCAGGATCATATCGTTGGGCTTGAGGGGACGCTGACGCGGTTCTTGGCGAGCGGGCGGTTGCCGAGCCTCATTTTGTGGGGGCCGCCGGGGTGCGGGAAGACGACGGTCGCGCGGCTGATCGCGGACGAGAGCAAGCTGGAATTCGAGCAACTTTCGGCGATTTTTTCGGGCGTGCAGGATTTGCGCAAGGCATTCGAGCGGGCCAAGGGGAAGCGCGAGCAGGGCAAGGGTACGCTGCTGTTTGTCGACGAGATCCATCGTTTCAACAAAGCGCAGCAGGACAGCTTTCTGCCGTACATGGAAGACGGCACCATCACGCTGGTGGGCGCGACGACGGAGAACCCGAGCTTTGAGCTGAACGCCGCTGTGCTGTCACGGGCGACGGTGCTGGTGTTCAACCGGATCGACGACGCGGCGCAGGAGGCGCTGCTCAAGCGGGCGGAGGCTGCCGAGGGGCGCGCGCTGCCGCTTGACCAAGACGCGCGGACGGCCATGATCGCGATGGCAGATGGCGACGGGCGGGCAATGATCAATCTGGCCGCCGATGTCTTTGCAGGCGTTGCGCCGGGCAGTAAGGCGGTGGACCGGGCGGGGCTCGTCAAGGTCGTGCAACGGCGTGCGCCGCTTTACGACAAGTCGGGCGATGGGCATTACAACCTCATCAGCGCGCTGCATAAAGCGGTGCGCGGGTCGGACCCGGATGCGGCTCTGTACTATCTGTGCCGGATGCTGGATGCGGGCGAGGACCGGCTGTTTATTGCGCGGCGGCTGGTGCGGATGGCGGTCGAGGATATCGGCTTGGCTGATCCAGACGCGGTGCATCAGGCGCTGGCGGCGAAGGATACGTTCGATTTTCTGGGGTCGCCGGAAGCGGAACTGGCGCTGGCGCAGGCGACGGTTTATCTCGCGACCGCGCCGAAATCAAATGCGGTTTATGTGGCGTATAAGGCGGCGATGCGGGCGGCCAAGCAGCATGGCAGTTTGCCGCCGCCCAAGCACATCTTGAACGCGCCGACGTCGCTCATGGAAGATCAGGGCTATGGCGAGGGGTATCAGTACGACCACGATGCACCCGATGGGTTTTCAGGGCAGGACTATTTTCCTGAAGGCATGAAGCGTCCGCGATTTTATGATCCGCCCGAGCGCGGGTTCGAGCGCGAGATCAGGAAGCGGCTCGCGTATTGGGAGGGGTTGCGGAAGAAGCGATAGGAATTGGCCGTTACGTGGTGGTGGAACTCGGCACGCGACCTTGTTAGGGTAGGTGAGCTTTATTCAACGAGGGCGTCATGGTTCAATTCAATGATCTTTGGCACGGCCATCCAATCAATGAATCGGTGCAGACCCCGTGCATCGCGCCGCGCGATTTGACGAACCTTGAAGGGCAACTGGTTCGTTCCGGGTTTCCGGTGTTCCACAACCAGTGCGCGATCAGGATGGGGATTGCCTTTCAGCGCGCCGGGGTGCGGCCGGATCAGATAACCGGGTGCTCGACGTGCGGGGTGCATCATCGCGACGAGATGCATTTCATCAACGCATCGCAGCTCGCGCAGGCTTTCGCGCGGTCGAATATCGAGGGCGTCGGCAAAATCGAGAAGTACTCCGGGGCGGATGCCAAGAACTTTTATCCCAAGATCTTCGGGCGTACCGGGGTACTGTATATCAACGACTATTGGTATCGCACGACCGATCCGAAGGGGAGCCCGACGGGGGACCATATGGACATCTGGAACGGTTACCGGTCGTCGGCCAAGTGGCTGATGGAGTGGTTTTCGTGGGCGGGTTATTATTCGAACTATGCCGGGGCCAGGGAACTGTGGTTCTGGGAGGTCAAGTGATGCGGTATGTGATCGCCATGGTGTTTGCTGTCATCGGCGCCGCGCTGACGATGATGTTCGTGTCTTCTGACGTGGCCACGATGATCGTCGCTGAACGCCGGTTCGACAACCCCGACGACGTCGCCGATCTGCACTCGGCGGTGTTCATGGCATTGAATGTGATCGGGTTGATCGTTGGCTGGGCGATGGGCTGGATGTTCGGCAGTATCGTGGTGCCGCCAGAGAAGGTGCCGGAGTAGGCCGCTAACTTTCTGAACTTGCGCTTACCCCTCACCCCAACCCTCTCCCCAGGGGGAGAGGGGGCAGGACATACATTCCGTTGGGGCAGTCAGGACAGGCTTGAGGCGCGAATCCACCAGGAGGGGTGGGACTGGCTGAGGGCTGCTGCGGCGATGTGGGCGGCGGTCATGTCCGGGAAGATGCCGAAGCAGGTGGGGCCACCGCCGGAAAGTTGGGCCAGCTCGCAGGAGGGCTGAGCGGAGAGCGCGGCCAGGACGGCGTCGATGGCCGGGACGACGAAGCGGGCGGGTGTCAGCAGATCGTTGCCAACAGCGTGCATGTGGCCGAGCAGGGCAGCGCGAGATTCGAAGTAGATGGGTGATGCAGCTGGCGGCAGGCTTGAGAGGGTGGGGGCTGCGCGTTTGCGGAAGACTTGCGCGGTTTTGTCGGGTGGGACCGGAGCTTGCGGGTTGACGAGGACCACGGATAGTTCGGGTAGGGCTTGGATGGCGGTCAGTTGGTCGCCGATGCCGGTCATGCGCTGGCTGCTTGAGGCGAGGCAGACGGGAACGTCGGCGCCGATGCCGGTGGCGATCACGGTCCAGTCTATGCCGTTGCTGCCGCTGATTTGCGGGTTGGCGCGCTGGACCGCGCGGATGACGGCGGCGGCGTCGGCTGAGCCGCCCCCGATGCCTGCGGCAATGGGGAGGTTTTTTTCCAGTTGCACCGAACCAAGCGTCAGATGTGGTGCGGCATGTGCGATGCGGGCGAGGGTAACCGAAATGAGGTTTTCGCCGGCGATGGAACCGCCGAACGGGCCGGTGGTCGTAACGCGACACGAGGGGCCCGGCGTGAACGTCACGCTATCGGCCACGTCGTGAGCGAAAGCGACGAGGCTGTCGAGTTCGTGGTAGCCGTCGTCCGGGCGGCGGCCGAGCACGCGCAGGGTCAGGTTGACCTTGGGCGGTGCGCGTTCGGCGATGGGCTGCACGGCCGATCCTTTAGGTCTCAAGGTTGAACCAAGACACCGGTTCTCGTTGATGGTTGTCGTGGGTGCCCGCCTTCGCGGCCATGACGAAAAAAGCGATCGTTTCCCGCTTATTCGAGGGCTGGTTCTTTGGCAGGGCCCTTGGGGGTGGCCTGGGCGCGTTTGCGGACGGCTTCGTTGAGGACCTGACGCGCCTTGACGGGGGTGGCTTTCGCTTGTGTTTTCGGGGCCGGAAGGCCCTTTTCGAGCTTATCCTTGATCTTGCCGATGTCCTCGGGCTCGGGCTTCAAGGTGAGCGCTTGATCCCACTGGAAGCGGGCTTCGGTAACGCGGCCCACGCGCCAGAGGGCGTCGCCGAGGTGATCGTTGAGGGTCGGGTCATCGGGGCGCAATTCGACGGCGCGTTCGAGGTATTTCACCGCCTCTTTGAAGTCGCCCATTTTGAAGTAAGCCCAGCCCAAGCTGTCGACGATGTAGCCGTCATCGGGACGCAGCGAGACGGCCTTTTCGATCAGGCCCAGGCCCTGCGTCAGGTTCAGGCCCTGGTCGATCCAGGAATAGCCGAGGTAGTTGAGGACCAGCGGTTGGTCGGGGAACAGCGTCAGGGCCTTTTGAAGATCGGCTTCGGCGGCCGGCCAGTTCTTCAAGCGCTCATAGCAGGTGCCGCGCGAATAGAAGTAAGCCCAGTGGCGCTTTTCAAGTTTGGGAATGAGCGTGATTGCCTTCGAGTAGGCACCAACCGCCTCATCGTAGCGCTTACGGGCGCGCATGATGTTGCCGATGGCCTCAAGCGGGCGCAGGTCTTTGGGTTCGGCCTTGGCAACCGATTGCAGCAGGGCGCTGGCGTCGTCGACTTTATCGAGCGAATTGAAGTTGAATGCCTTGCGGATGTCGATGCTCGACTGGAGCGCGGTGCCGCGCGGGATGCGGTCGTAGGTGTCGTTGGCGGCCTGGAATTTTTTCAGGCTCTCGTAGGTGTTCGACAGGGCAGCCAGGGCGAAGGCGTGGTTGGGTTCAACGTACAGGGCGAGTTGGAGATAGACGATGCCCAGGTTGACGCCGCCTTCACCGGTTAAGGCTTCGCCGAGGCCGTAGAAGACTTCGGCCATCCCGTCGGCGGGGGTTTTGACAAGCAGGCCAACGCGATCACCGGCTACAATCTTGTCGCGCAGGTCGCGAGCCAAGGGGTGGCCGTCGCTTTGCTGGCGCTCTAAATGTTCTTTGAGGATCGACTTTGCCAGCGTGGTGTCACCGGCGTTGGCCGCCGAATGGGCGTAGGCAAGGGCAGTCCGCAGGGTCTTGTTGTCTTGCTTGAAGACTTTTTCGAAGGCGCTACGGGCTTCGTTGAAGCGGCCGCCAATGTCGGCAATCAGGCCGCGGTGATAGTACAGATAGAATTGCGCCCACTCGGCCTGTTTGGGGGTGTCGATGATGTCGAGGGCGCCTTGCAAATCGCCAGCTGCCGTCTTGATCCACGCGCGGCCGATTGCAGATGTGAGTTCGCCGATCGGGTTCTCGTTGGCGGCTTTCATGTGAGCGCCGGCGCGCTCATAGTCGTGCTTTTTGAAGGCGGTCAGCGCCAGCAGCGTCTGAGCCATACGATTGTTGGGCTGGATTGCAACAAGGCGTTCGGCGAGTTCCTGGGCACGGTCGAAGCGACCGCTTGCCAATTCCATCTGGAACGTGTGTTCCAGCAGAATGTCGTCGTTGCGGTCGCGCTCAAGGGCTGCCTTGTAGAATTCGGCCGCACGCTCGGGTTCATGCTCGGCGCGGGCGAAACGACCGGCGAGATAGCTGCCGATCAGGTTTGGCTGGTCTTCGGTGTCAGCAACGGTTTTTGCCAGCAGCGCGGACGAAAACGATGCCCAAATTGCGACGATACCGACAAAGGTCAGTGTGCTCAGCACGCCGTTCCAGACCGTGCGCAGGGGGTGCGCGCTGCTTTTCCCAGGCCTGCCGCTATTGCCGAGCCTGCCGCTATTGCGAAGCCTGGAGGGGCGATTGATGAGGCCTGCTCGCATTCGATTCTCTTCCTTACTCGGACAGCTGCCTGCGCGCTGACTTAACTCAATCAAGCTAACACACTGGCGGACTTTGGCGAGTATGTGTCGTTCATTTGTCCCGTACCGTTTCATCGAACGATTGCGAACCCCTAAATCTGCACCGTTCGTGGACTATGCAGCCCTATTTACAGGCTTTTATTAGGCCATCAGCGTAAATAACCGCTTGCGGAGCGGCCAAGAGCGCGACAGTTGCGCTGCAAAGACGTTATGGGGCATGTTTTGCGCTTCGATCAGCATGTCTGGCGCTTCGATCAGCATGTCTGGCGCTTCGATCAGCATATCTGACGCTTCGATCAGCATATCTGACGCTTCGATCAGCATGGGCTGACCGCCTTTTTTCTTGCTGGGCGTCTTACATACCGGCGTAGTTGGGGCCTCCGCCGCCTTCTGGACAGGTCCAGGTGATGTTTTCTGACGGGTCCTTGATGTCGCAGGTTTTACAGTGGACGCAGTTTTGGGCGTTGATCTGGAACCGTGGTTTACCGTTGGCATCGGTCAGGATTTCGTAAACGCCCGCCGGGCAATAGCGGGTTGCGGGTTCGGCGTATTCGGGCAGGTTGACCTCGACCGGGATTTTCGGGTCGGTCAACTTCAAGTGGACGGGTTGCTCTTCCTCGTGATTTGTGGCCGAGAACGAGACACTGGTCAGCTTGTCGAACGTCAGGACGCCATCGGGTTTGGGGTAGGCAATGGGCTTTGCGTTGGCGGCTTTTTTCAGGGTTTGGCTGTCTGGCTTGTTGTGTTTCAAGGTGTAGCCAAAGCCTACTCCCTTGACGAGCGTGTTGGCCCACATGTCCATGCCGCCGAGCGCGATGCCGAGGTAAGTGCCGAGTTTGGACCAGAGCGGTTTGGCGTTGCGGACAGGTTTGAGGTCGGCTGCGATCGGGCCGGTGCGAACCTCGGATTCATAGTGCGTCAGTTCGTCGTGGGCGCGGCCTGCCGTGATGGCCTGCGCGGCTGCGTCCGCTGCGGCTATGCCTGACAGGATCGCGTTGTGGCTGCCTTTGATGCGTGGGACGTTGACCATGCCTGCCGCGCAGCCAAGCAATGCGCCACCGGGGAACGCGAGCTTGGGCAGCGACTGCCAGCCGCCTTCGGTGATGGCGCGGGCACCGTAGGAGATGCGGCGGCCACCTGCGAAGACGGGGGCGATGGCCGGGTGGGTTTTGAAGCGCTGGAACTCGTCGTAGGGCGAGAGGTAGGGGTTTGAATAGTTGAGGTGGAGCACGAAGCCGACGGCGACGAGATTGTCGCCATAGTGGTAGAGAAACGAGCCGCCGCCAGTCTTCCAGTCGAGCGGCCAGCCAAACGAGTGCTGGACGAGTCCCTGTTTGTGGTTTTCAGGCTTGATCTGCCAGAGTTCCTTGAGGCCGATGCCGTATTTTTGCGGTTCGTGACCCTTGGAGAGGTCAAACTTTTTGACGAGCTGTTTGGTCAGCGAACCGCGTGCGCCCTCGGCAAACAGGGTGTACTTGCCGTGCAGTTCCATGCCGCGCACGAAGCTGTCCTTGGGATGGCCTTCGCGGTCGAGGCCCATGTCGCCGGTGGCGACGCCTTTGACCGAGCCGTCGGCGTTATAGACGATTTCGCTGGCGGCAAAGCCTGGGTAGATTTCGACGCCGAGTTCAGTGGCGTGTTCGCCGAGCCACTTGGTCAGCGCGCCAAGGCTGACGATGTAGTTGCCGTGATTGTTCATCAAGGGCGGCATCATCCAGTTTGGAAGGGTGATATCGCCGGAGTGGCCGAGAAACAGGAACTTGTCCTGTGTGACCTCGGTTTCGACCGGCGCGCCAAGCACTTTCCAGTCGGGGACGAGCTTATTCAGGCCAATAGGATCAATGACTGCGCCGGACAGGATATGTGCGCCGACTTCGGCGCCTTTTTCCAGGACCACGACTGAAATCTCGTTGCCGGTTTCGATGGCGATCTGTTTCAACCGGATTGCGGCGGCAAGGCCAGACGGGCCTGCGCCAACAATGACGACGTCGAAATCCATCGCGTCGCGCGGCGGCAAAGGGGCTCCGTTTCGTGCCATGGTGTAGGTCCTATCGGATTATTAGCGGGCGGGCAGGCAGCAATACGGCAGTTAGGTCGCGTGCATTCAAGCCGTCAAGCAGGTTGGGGTTGCCCATTAGGATAACTAGTGCTCCGAAACTAACATTCGGTTTCCGCATTAAGTCACACCAATCGTCATGGTCGCGAAGGGCCCGCGACAAGTCATTGGCGGGATCAATTCGATGCTGCCCTTTCTAATGGCGGCCGCTATGCTGGACTACATGAACCAAATGCAGAACAACCCTCAGCGGCTGGCTGTCCTTCTTGCGTGGTATCGCGAGATGGGGGTGACGGTTGCGCTTGACGAGACACCGGTCAACTGGCGGGCGCGGGGCGATGCCGCACCCGGTGCGGGATTTGAGATGCCTGCTGCTCCGGTCCGGTCTCAACCCGTCAATCGCCAGACGGCGGGCGGGGC
>JBEBJA010000174.1:0-3845 GCA_040080145.1 Hyphomicrobiaceae bacterium | reverse complement strand
CCCCCAGCCTCACCCGCGCCGCCTGAAGATCAATCGTAGGTTGGGTTAGACGCTCTGTGCGCCATAACCCAACAACTTCCTCGCGCATACGCCGACCCACGACGCGCCCTCAAAACTCCCCCATGCCGTCTGCCCCCGGATCGCGCAACCGCGCCATACGCACCGCCGCCGCCCGTCCAAACCGCAACATCATCACCTTCCGCCGCGCCCCGGCAATCGGGTGCCCCGGCGCGTCGCGCACCACGCTGCCCCCATAGCGGTCGGCCAAATTCAACCCCGTATCCACCGGCAAAATCCCAACCGGAAACTCCGGCGATACCGCGAAAAACAGCCGGTCGCAGTACGCCCGGTACGCCGTCCATTTCTGATCGCACCTGAAATCGGCAACACGCGACTTGATCTCGACAATTGTGATGATCCCATCCGCCGAAAGCCCCACCACGTCCGCGCGGCGGCCATCTGGTAGCGGCAATTCGGACACAGCCGCAATTCCTTGCGCCATCAACAATCGCGTCACGCCACGTTCGATTTCGGCCGCAACCATTGATCGCAAAGCGGAATTCGCGTCGGCAAGCCCCGGCTGGGCCATTTCGTCCTGTGGATCGGTCTTCGGGTCGGTCATGCTCTCGCCATGAGTGGGTGGGAAGCGGCGTTCTCACATGATGCAGTCTAACGCAGGTTGATGCCCGGTGTTCAATTTCCTCCAACGCACGCCCAAAGCCTCGCCCGTCATCGTCGTCGAGCCTCCTCCGGCCGATCCGTCAACTCCTCCAGACACTGACGATCTCAACGGTGCCGCGAGTCCTCCTGCAGCCAACGGTGCCGGCAGTCCCGGCAAGGGCACATTTGACGGCAAGACCTCCGCGGACTTCACGCCGCGCCCCGGCATTTTCGGTGAAGACGCGGCCCGTGCCGCGCTCGCCGTCATCGCCAAATCGAAGCCGCGCTCCATCCATTTTGTAGCCGCTCCGCGCACGCAGGGCCACACGTCCGCTGTACTCGCGCTTTTGACCACCCAAGCCAAAGCCCTTCCCCAAGCTGACGCCGTTGCTGCCGTATCCACCTTTGATGACCGCCAATCGCTGACCATGCTGCGCTTGCCCGCCGCCAGTGCGAAGGCGCTCTCGGACGGCGTTGCGCAAGCCATCGAGATGCTCTCGGCTACCCTTCCCGCCGCGTTCGACAGTGACAGTTACAAAGTTGCCCGCCTCTCACTTGACGAGGAACTGCGCTCCGGCCACGACACCGCCATCGACGCCCTCAAACGCCGCGCCCTCGCTCAAAACATCGGCCTGTTGCGCACGCCGCTCGGCTACGCCGTCGCCCCCATGCACGAAGGCCGCGTCGTCGCACCCGATGTCTTCAAAGCTCTACCCGATGGCCTCAAAGCTGGCGTCGAAGCCAAACTCTCGGCCTTCGAGAACGAACTATCGAGCGTCCTGGACAATCGCACCACACTCCAGCAGGACCACCGCTTCCGGCTGCGCGACCTGGATACGGAAATTTCTAGCCTCACCGTCCGCGCAGCTCTCGCAGCCCTCACCAAATCTTTTGCTGAAAAGTCTTTTGCTGGCAAGGCGTTAGCTGGAAACACTTTCGCTGGAACCGCTGCCGTCGCTGCGTGGCTGGAAGCCCTGTCCGCCGATCTTGTCCGCAACGCGGCCCTGTTCGTCACCGCCAGCCGCCACGCCGGCGGCTACGCCCGTGCCCCCATCGAAATCGCCCAGGATTCCGCGCTCGCTCGCTACCGGGTGAACGTCCTCACATCTCCAGCTGCCACGTCCTGTCTCACGACGCCCCAAGAACTAGATCGCGCAGACCTGTGCGGCGGCGTCTGCCTTCCCCCGCCCGGCACGGCCCTCGTTCCCTACGCCCTGAATCCGGGCACGCTAGCGACCGCAGGCGGTGGCCTCGTCGTCATCGACGCCCGCGAATTGATGGCCGAGTTCGGCGCGTGGCCGCTCATCAGGCAAGCCCTCGACTCGGGCCACGCTCGCCCAGCCGATACAGCCAGCCCGACAG
Source organism: Hyphomicrobiaceae bacterium (assembly GCA_040080145.1). Lineage (GTDB taxonomy): Bacteria > Pseudomonadota > Alphaproteobacteria > Rhizobiales > Hyphomicrobiaceae > JANXVY01. The sequence continues at coordinate 1,823 of JBEBJA010000174.1, read as the reverse complement.
CCCGCCCGGTAAACATCAACCTCCCCATCGACGCCCGCCTCATCGTTACCGGCGACCTCGAGGACTACCGCGCCTTCCGCAATGCTGATCGCGATGGCACCAGATCCGTCAAGCTTATCACCGCGTTCGAGCCCACCATCCCGCTCACCCGCGAGACCGAGCGCGAATTCGCAGGGTCCGTCTCGGCCATTGTCACCGAACAATCACTCCTGCCTGTCGACGGTGCCGCCATGCTGGCCCTCATACACGACCGCACACAGACGGCCTCGGGCTCCTCGGTTCTGTCAACCGGCCTCGACCCGATCCGCGATGTCCTCGTTCTCGCCAATCAGAACGCTAGATCCAGCGCCCGTACCATCATCCTCGCCCAGGACATCATGAGCGCACTGAAACAGATCGCTGACGCAAACGATCCCGTCCCGCAAAGCCCAACCGCACCGCTCATTCCCGAGGTGGCGAAATGATCGCGCACGTCGCCGAAGCCAACGAAGACCGGGGTCGCGTCGTGGTCCGTCTGGGCGACTTCGCCCCCTCCAGCAAAGCCGCCATCGCAGCCGCCGTCCACGTCGCCGTTGCCTTCCGGTCCGAAATCGAAGGCCTGTTCATCGAAGACCCGGACCTCTTCTCCGCCTGCGCTCACGGCTCGCTGCGCGAAGTCGGCCCCGCCGGCCGCGCCTCATCCAAGCTGACCGCTTCCGCCCTTGGCCGCGACGCGGAGCACTTCGCCATTGCCGTCCAGCGCGAACTGTCGATTGCCGCCGCAGCTTCTAGCGTCAAGTTCTCCGCCCACGTCGTTCGCGACCAGACCATTCCCGCCCTCCAAGCCGCCTGCGCCCAACGCGGCCCCTGGAACATCATCGTGTTCGCCGAATCGATCGTGGGTGCGGACAAAAGCGAATTGCTGTCCGCCGCCGTCTCCCAGGTATGGGGCACCACCGGCTACATCGCGACCGGTGCACGCTGCGCGTGGCGGTCTGGCCCCATCGTTGTGGTCATAGAAGACATCGACCACCTGACTGGCATGATCCGCGCTGCCGAACGCCTCGCCGCAGTCGCTGGCGATCCCGTCTACGTGCTGCCGGTCGGCGGCGACGAAATCGCGCTCGACTGGCTCGAAGGCGAAGTCCGCCTCACGCTGGGCGATGCGTCAAACCTTACCATCCTGCCCCGTCCCGCTCACGCCGGCTCAAACCTCGTCCTGCGTTCAGCCATCGCCCAGACCAAGCCGCGCATCATCATTGCGCGCCATGGCGGCGTACTCTTACCCCTCGACGGCGCAGCCCGCCCCCTTGCCGACCTCGGCTGCCCTGTCTTCCTCGTCCACTAAAAATCCCCTCGCCCCATCATCCTGTCATATCCAGCGCCCATTCTGTAATATCGCCTCTTTGATGCGCGCAAACGACAGGTGACTGGTGGCAGATTCCGACACGTCAAAGCCCAATCCCGATAGCGCTGCCGATCGGCTGACGGCCTTGCTCCGCACTGCCGCCACCGGTGCCACGCGCCACATCGCCCGCGCAACCACCCGACTTGCGTCGATCGTCGCCGCCCGCTTCAACCACAATCCGCCCCCGCCACCAGGCCGTGATAGCATCCAGCGCTACCGTGAAACCGTCGCCTGGCAAACCATTGTCGACGCCCTTCCTGGACCCGCCATCGCCCTCGACGCCGCCGGCATCGTTCGCCACCACAACGCCGCCGCCTCCGAGTTGTACCCCAGCCTTGCGACCGGCCAGCCGATCTCCCACGTCTCCCGTAACCCAGCCTTCATGGACGCCGTTGAGCAACTCGCTCACACAAGCAAGCCGGTCACCGTCGAACTC
>JBEBJA010000250.1:0-3886 GCA_040080145.1 Hyphomicrobiaceae bacterium | reverse complement strand
CTCTTCTGCAAAGCCAGCCGAGTGAAGGCACCCCTCATCTGCCCTTCGGGCATCTTCTCCCCAGGGGGAGAAGAAAGTAAGGGCTTATTTTTTGCGCGTATGCGCGGAGGCGGCCACCCACGTCAACTGTCCGCAAGGGTATTGCCGTTTGGACACAACGCAGCGGCGACAGTTAGAAATCTTTCTGCTTCCGGACGCTCGCTGAGCCATGTCGTGGGTGGCCGCCTTCGCGGCCATGACGTTGGTTGTTGGCATCACCCCTTCACGCACACGACCTGCCTCAGCGTATGCACCACCTCCACCAAGTCCGCTTGCGCGGCCATGACGGCGTCGATGTCCTTGTAGGCTTTCGGCGTTTCGTCGATCACGTCGGCATCCTTACGGCACTCGACACCCGCCGTGTCTCGCGCATGATCTTCCAGCGTGAACCGCCGCTTGGCCTCGTTGCGCGACATCACGCGCCCGGCACCGTGCGAACACGAGCAGAAGCTCTCGGCATTCCCCTTCCCGCGCACGATGAACGATTTCGCGCCCATCGAACCCGGGATGATGCCCATCACGTCCTTGGCCGCCCGCACCGCACCCTTGCGCGTCACAAGCACGTCCGACCCGAAGTGATGCTCGCGCGCGACGTAGTTGTGGTGACAGTTGACCGCGTGCTCGCCGATCTGGAACGGCGGCAAGTGCCCGCGCAAGGCACGCAACACCGCGTCCATCATCGCCTGCCGGTTTTCGTACGCATACTCCTGCGCCCACATCAACGCCTCGAAATAGTCATCGAACCCAGACGTGCCCTCGCAGAGGTAAGCGAGATCGGCGTCGGGCAGGTTGATGAAATGCGTCCGCATCTCCTCCTTCGCCCGCTCGATAAAGTACTGCCCGATCTGATTGCCCGGTCCGCGCGATCCCGAGTGCAGCATCACCCACACGGCATCGTTCTCATCGAGGCAAAGCTCGATGAAATGATTGCCGGTGCCGAGCGACCCCAACTGATGAATGGGCCGCTTGTGAGCGATCTTGGGATGCTTTGCGAGGATCGCGTTGTAGCGCTCGTCAAGGTTCCGCCACCGCGACGCGACCGAGGCCGGCACGGTCTCCCAGCCACCTTTGAGCGAACGCCCCGGCGTGGTGATGAACCCATGCGGAACCGCACGCTCGATATCGGCGCGGATCGCACTCAGGTTGTCCGGCAAGTCTTTCGCCGACAGCGACAACTGCCACGCCATCATCCCGCAGCCGATGTCGACGCCGACAGCCGCCGGAATGATCGCGCCCTTGGTCGGGATTACCGAGCCGATGGTCGACCCCTTGCCGAAATGCACGTCGGGCATCACCGCCAGCCATTTGTAGATGAACGGCAAGCTCGCCGTATTGGCGAGTTGCTTGGCGGCCATGTCCTCGACCGGCACGCCGCGTGTCCACATCTTCACCGGCGCGCCAGCCCCCTGACCCGCGTCCTGATTCCGCTCGCTCAAAGTCTCATATGTGCGCGTCATAGCAAAAATCCAGTTCAGTTGTTGACCACTTAAGCGGTCAGCTTTTGGGCTGACCGAAGCGGCGAAGAGCCGCCGGCGCGAGCGCCGGATTCAAAGTTTATGACCCCGCTTCGGGTCATAAACTTTGCAGGAATAGATGGCCGTGACGACAAGGAATTGGTGAAACACCTGCTCTACCCCTGAGCTACAGATCTTCTGCCAACGCGGCATAAACCCAGCGGGATTCGAACCCGCGACCCGGTCATTAACAATGTAGTTCCACACGGCATTCGTCACGGCATTAGTGATTTAGTCCCGGCGACAAGTCGATTGAGAGACGGCGACATTTGGAGCATGTAGTCCCTCAGGCATTCGCCGGGTTGGTGAGTAGTCGCGCGTGGGGTTGCCAAGCCGAAGGCGTTCCTCCGAAGCGACGCGGCCACCCGCAAGTAAAAGAGTCTAGCGACAAGTTTGATTTGCGAGACGTTGCATTGTTACAGAATGTAGTCCCGCTCGCATTCGCTAGGCATTTCGAATTCAATTCGGTCTTGGCGACGAAAAGGGTGTGAGACATTTGCCCGATGTCCGGCGAACCGGTCAAAGGACATGCGCGGGATCGAACCGCCTCGAGCTTTCGCTCTTCACCGATGTAGTCTCACGTGCATTCGCCAAGTTCCTTTCTTGTTACGAGCCAAGGCATGAACCCCAGCTGAATTTGGTGGAAGCGACGGGATTCGAACCCGCGATGACGGAAAACCAAGGCATTACCCTTGGCCCAGTGCCGGTTTGAAATGCGCTTCCCTACTCGGCCCTCTCTGGCTTTTTCGGTGCAACTGCAAAGACCCCGGCACTTAGCTTTCGTTCCCGTCCGGACTTTCATCCGCCGGTTTCATACTTTTCCCGGTGCCTGCGCCGATCCCAGGCGGGCGCTCCCATTCAATAAAATTCCAGCGACAAAAGGTTTGCAAGATCGGGCTCCCGATAACGGTGAGTCGGGCGCGTTTCTCCCAAAACGCAACGCCCAGGGGTGGATGTAATCCCGCAATGCATTCGCCGGAATGAGTGGCCGGAGGGACAAGGGGTCGATTTCCGTCAGACACCGGTTTTTTACGATGTAGTCCATGGAAACATTCCCTCCGGTACTCAGTCACTTAAAGTCATGGGGTCAAGGGGGCGAGCCCCCTTGCCTTCTCTTCTTGCCTTAAGCCAGCGCGATCTTCTCGATCTCGCCAACCCAATGCGCGGGTCCGATTTTGCCGGACGCGAACCGTTCCATCACCTCGAATACGGCGTCGGAGAATCCCCCGACATTCAAGATGTCTTCACGCTCCATCGCCTGCGTCGTGCCGTAGGGCTGGATGTCGATGCAGACGAGTTTCGCATCCTTGTTTCGGGACTTGAGCTTCGTCCACTCGGCCATCACGCCGGTCGTCACCCCGCCCTTCGCATCCATCCAGGACTGGTTGTCCGAAACGAAAACGAACAGATCGACCTTGGCCTTCTCGGCGTTCAACAGTTCCAGCGGAGCCGAGCAGTTGGTCCCGCCGCCACCGATGGCCGCCAGCTTCTGGGCATTCGTCATCACGCTGTCGCGCGGGTTCAGCTGAACCGGCACAACCCCGCATTCGAACGGCAGCACGCGGGCCGTCTTGTTCACCCGCAGCATGGCGGCTGCCACCAAGGCGGCCACGTCGATGCAGCGGACGGCAGACGACGCACCCTTGCGGACACCCGTCACGGGAGACGCCATCGAACCCGAAACGTCGGGCGCGATAACGATCGACCCGTCTATCGCGGGCACATTAGCCAATGCGATTTCCATCGCATCCTGCAACGCCTCGCGAACGTCGGCCGGTACGTCCTTGCCCGCAGCCTTGAAGGCGGCCATGAGCTGATAGGGCAGCACACGAGCTTGTCTGATCTCGGACGAGGTGGCGAGCCGCTTGGCAACCATCCGCGTGAATCCCGGCTCGTCGAACGCGCCGTGGCGCGCAAACGTGTTGAGGTTCATACGCAGCATCTGCCACCCGGCACCCTGCCCGATCTTGGCCCACTGCTTCGGCGTCAATTCCAATGCCGTCAGCATCTGGAACGGAACGTCGGGCACCGGACGTAACGGGTCACGCTTGAAGTCCTCGAAGGCGCGCAATGCTTCCGGCAGCGTAGCCACGTCGTACGGCTTGCCAATCAGGTATGCGTAGAGCGCCTTACGCTCCGCAGTTGCGGGCTTGGGGTGCACCATGCGGATCACGTCGGCGAGCGACGGCGACTGACCAACGGAGGCCGCGATGATCTGTGCGTCGCTCGCCTGAGCGAGCCACGCTTCGATCATCGCCTTGGGACGCGACCCGAGCGACTTACGAGCCACCGCCCCCGAGCGCATGATCTGCACGAACGTGCGCAGCATACGG
>JBEBJA010000146.1:0-3924 GCA_040080145.1 Hyphomicrobiaceae bacterium | reverse complement strand
TTGGCTGGGGAACTAGGATTCGAACCTAGACAGGCAGAGTCAGAGTCTGCAGTCCTACCGTTAGACGATTCCCCATCGCCGCCCGGAGCGATGTCGCTGCGGGAGAGCGGCGTAGGTAACAGCTTGTGGGCGTTAAGGCAAGGGTATCTGTGCCGTCATGTCCACGCACCGCAGAGTGTTGCCCAGTCAAGCGAAGGCCAGGGGACCCGTCCCCTGGACCCCGCGTCTTATGGAGGTTGTGGCTGCCATTGGACCAGAAACTATTTGCCATCTCCCGATGTTTATTGTCCCGGCTGGCTGCGCCCATGGGGGGCCATTCAGGGCAACAAGGCCCGGGTCGCGCCGTGGTGCTTCTGGATAGCCGGGGCAGGCCCGGCTATGGGGTCCGAGGGGCGCTGCAATCTAACCGGAAGCAGTCAGGTCCGTCCGACTTTGATGGAATCAAACCAGCCCGCAGAAGTTTTGCCTCTTCGTTTCGTCGGCTGCGGGGTGGTATTCTCTATACTTTGCGTGTGGCCGCGTCGCTTTTGCCAAGAAGCGCCGGTCGACGCGAAGCATCGCGGGGCGATGACGCGCAAAGGAAAGAGAATTTCAACTGACGCACGGCAAAACTAGGAGTCGGGCTCAGCGCAGGTTTGTATCACCCCAGGCGCTTGAGGGCGGCGGTGAGGCGTTTGACCTGACCTTCGAGTTCGGCTTTGCGTTCGCGGGCTTCTTCGATGGCTTCTGGTTTGGCGCGAGAGACGAAGTTCGGGTTTTCGAGCTTGGCGTCCATTTTGGCGATGTCGCTTTGGTTGGCCGCGATGTCTTTTTCCAGACGCTTTTTCTCAGCCGCCATGTCGATCAGGCCGGCGAGCGGGATGGCCGCTGTGGTTTCGCCGACGACGATGACGGCGGCGGCTTTGGGGACCGCTTTGGCGAACGTGATGCCGTCGAGGCGGGCCATGCGGGCGATGGTTTCCTCGTGGCGGTTGCAGCGGTCTTGGAGCGCCTTGTCGGCGCCGACGAGGACGAGCGGGACCTTGGCGCCGGCCGGGATGTTCATTTCCTGGCGGACCGAGCGGATTTCGCTGATGAGGGCGACGACGAAGCCGATTTCATCGTCGATCCTGGGATCGGCGAGGCCGTCGAGCGTGGGCCACTGCGAGAGGCACAACAGGTTTTCGCGGGCGACGCCGTGTTCGACCATGTGAGCCCATAGCTCTTCGGTGAGGAAGGGCATGAACGGGTGGAGCATCTTGAGGATTTGGTCGAGAACCCAGGCGACGGTGGCGCGGGTTTCCTGTTTCTCGCCTTCGTCTTCGCTGGCGAGCAGGGACTTGATGAGTTCCAGGTACCAGTCGCAGAAGATCCCCCACGTGAACTCGTAGACGGCGGTGGCGGCGTCGTTGGGGCGGTTGGCTTCAAGGGCGTTCGTGACGGCGTTGACGGCGCGTTCGGTTTCGCCCGCGATCCAGCGGTTGATCGGTTCTTTAATGCTGGCTGGTTTGAAGTCCTTGGCGCGGACGCACTCGTTCATTTCGGCAAAGCGTGCGGCGTTCCAGAGCTTGGTTGCGAAGTTGCGGTAGCCTTCGACGCGCTGGGTCGAGAGCTTCATGTCGCGGCCTTGCGTCGACAGGGCCGCCATGGTGAAGCGCAGGGCGTCGGCGCCGTATTGGTCGATGAGACCCAGGGGGTCCATCACGTTGCCCTTGGATTTGCTCATCTTCTGGCCCTTTTCGTCGAGGACGAGGCCGTGGATGGCGATCTTTTTGAACGGCACTTCGCCGTCCATGAAGTGCATGCCCATCATCATCATGCGGGCGACCCAGAAGAAGATGATGTCGCGGCCGGTGACGAGGACGGCGGTCGGATAATAGCGGTCGAGTTCGGCGGTCTTATCGGGCCAGCCAAGCGTCGAGAACGGCCACAGCGCGGACGAGAACCACGTGTCGAGGACGTCGGGGTCACGGGTGAGGGCAACGTCCTTCTTGTAGTGGGCTTTTGCGGCGGCGGCGGCGTCTGCTTCGCTTGCTTCAACGAAGAAATGGCCGTCGGGGCCATACCACGCCGGGATCTGATGGCCCCACCACAGTTGTCGTGAGATGCACCAGGGCTGGATGTTTTCCATCCACTCGAAGTAAGTCTTTTCCCAGTTCTTGGGCACGAATTCGGTGCGGCCATCGCGAACGGCGGCCATGGCCGGTTTGGCGAGTTCGGCGGCGTTGCAATACCACTGTTCGGTCAGCCACGGCTCGACGGGCACGCCGGAGCGGTCGCCGTGGGGGACGGTGTGCAGGTGGTCTTCGATCTTTTCGAGCAGGCCCTGGGCTTCGAAATCGGCGACGATGCGCTTGCGGGCCTCGAACCGGTCGAGGCCGTCATAGGGCGTCTGCGTACCGGCGATCTTGCCGAACGCATCTAAGACGTTGATTTGCGGGAGGTTGTGGCGCTTGCCGACTTCGAAGTCGTTGAAGTCGTGGGCGGGGGTGATCTTGACCGCGCCGGAGCCTTTTTCGGGGTCGGCGTAGTCGTCGCCGATGATGGGGATGTCGCGGTTGACCAGCGGCAGGACGACGGTCTTGCCGATCAGGTGCTTGTAGGGGCCTTCCGCCGGGTGGACGGCGACGGCGGTATCGCCCAGCATGGTTTCGGGGCGCGTGGTGGCGACGACGATGAAGGTGTTGGAATCCTCAGCGTTGAAGGTGATGCCCTTCAAGGGATAGCGGAAATGCCAGAGGTGGCCCTTGACCTCGGTCGGGATGACTTCGAGGTCGGAGATGGCGGTCTGGAACTTGGGGTCCCAGTTGACGAGGCGCTTGTCTTTGTAGATCAGGCCTTTTTTATGCAACTCGACGAAGACTTTGACGACGGCTTTGGAGAGGCCTTCGTCCATGGTGAAGCGTTCGCGGCTCCAGTCGCAGGAGGCGCCTAAGCGTTTGAGCTGGTGGACGATCTGGCCGCCGCTTTCAGCTTTCCAGGCCCAGACCTTTTCGAGGAATTTTTCGCGGCCAAGCTCTCGGCGGCCGGGCTGTTTGTTCTTGGCGAGTTCGCGCTCGACGACCATCTGGGTCGCGATGCCGGCGTGGTCGGTGCCGGGCTGCCAGAGGACATCCTTGCCGCGCATGCGTTCGAAGCGGATCAATACGTCCTGGAGCGTGTTGTTCAGCGCGTGGCCCATGTGCAGCGAGCCGGTGACGTTGGGCGGGGGAATGACGATGCAGTAGGGCGCGCCGTTGACGCCGCCGGCTTGGGATTGGCGGCCCGCTTTGAAGGCTTGCGCCTTGTTCCATTCGGCGGCGATGCGCGGCTCGATGGCGGCCGGTTGGAACGTCTTTTCCAGCATTGGCGTCAGGTTTTCCTAAAGGATGAGAATGAGCGGTAGGTTTCGCGCTTTGGGGCGCAAATGGCAAGCCTTGCGGTGCCGGAAAAGATAAAGGGCACCGTGTGGTGCCCTAAAATCGGTTTCACAGTGGTTGCCGCGCGAGGACTATTTCTCCGGTGGAGTTTGGTCCGTGATGGTGACAGCTTGCGTCAGTTCGATGCGCAGGGCGCGTTCGACGATGCGGGGCATGTTGTCGTCGAGCCACTGGCGCAGCATGGGGCGCAGGAGTTCGGCGGCGGTGTCGTCGAGGGTGCTGGTGGAGATCGGCTTCAGTTCCGAGCCGCCGGCAAACGTGGTGGGCGATGAAAAGACGGAGACGCCCGCTGCGGAGACAACGGAGGCCGTTGCCGCGATCTTGTCTTGAAGGTTGTCTTGGAGCTTGTCTTGGAGCTTGTCTTGGAGTTGTGCCTGGCTGGTCGTGGATGGCGAGATTTCGACGGCGGAGACGACGATTTCGGGGATTGGTTCGCGGCTGGACGCGGCAAGGCCCGCGGCCAGCGCACCGAGGGCAGACGCGACGGCGGCGGACGGGTCGATTGCAGACGGTTCGGCTGGCTCCG
>JBEBJA010000080.1:0-3941 GCA_040080145.1 Hyphomicrobiaceae bacterium | reverse complement strand
TGTGTGGTGGGGGTTAATCGAGGGGTGGGAATGACGAGAGCGGCGGCAGCAAGAGTGCGCGTCGGGTAAGTCTCAAACCGCCCGCAAACGCGATAGCGTCATTGTCGGGAAGGCGCGCATCGAGAACTCGCTTGCGCTCATTTCTTTCGTGCCAGCGCCCGGCATCGGCTCGGGGCCGACAAACCAGCCGCGCTGTTCAATGAAGGGCAGATAGCGATCGGCAAACACGGCAAGCGAAACCGCGATCGGCCGTTTGACCGCCCAGCTTCCCGCGATGTTTTGGGCAGCAGCCTCGCGCGACGTCCAGACCGGAAGATACTCTTTGCCGTCTTGGCGCAGCGAGGGCAGCGAAGCCGGACCCGAAGCGCTTTCCAGCAGCCACAGCGTCTTGCTTTCCCGCACGCCCGTCATGAATTGTTCGCCCCGTTCGCGCCAGATGCGCGCGGTCAGATCGCTTGTATCGAGGATCGGATCGGTCGGGTCGGTACTCCAGTCTGTGCCCACGAGGCAGCGCCGTTCCGCAAGCATAGGCAGCACGTCGGCAAGCAGCGAATCAAGCGTGACGTTGTGGACCTGCGGGTTAGTTGCAACCACGTCGGCCCACCGGCGCGCTTCGCTCTGGCTGGACCAGAACAGCACGACGTCCCGCGTGGAATCCTGCTTGAACGGCACACACGCCCAGCCTTCGTCGCCGGCCACGAACGAGATGCCGCCATTGGCCAGCACGCGCTTGATGAAGCGTTCGCGATTAGCAAGTTCAGGGATGCGATTGGGGTTCTGCATTGGAATATCCGCCTAGGACGCTGCAACATAACACGTGCGGTGGGACTGGCAGGCAGCCGCCTGCTCAAGGAGCGGACCGTTGCCGGGCAGACAAAAAACCAGCCTTCAGGCTGATCGGGCGGGGTGACTTCATGGCGCCGCGCTCAACGCGATATGAGCGCGCAGCGACCGATTCACCCCGCCGTTAATTAAAACTTTAACCAAAGATCGTTAACGAAGCGTTTCCAGCATTGCCGTAGAGGCACGGATTTCCAGCCAGCGGCGGTTGCGGCGGTCTTGAGCTTCGTCGTCGTCGCCCCACGTCGAGATCTGCCAGTCCTCATCGACGTGCGCCGCAGCCCACGCCGTGTCCAGATCAATAGCCCCATGCTTGACGGCAAGCGCCAGCACGACCGACCCGGTTATCGTCGTCATGACATGCAGTGGCGCAATTTCCCACGCCGAGTAGGTGCTGACCGCGCGCGCGATGGCAGACAGCGTCGCGGCAGGTTGCGGCCTATGAATGATGCCAACTTGCGTGACGAACTTTGCGCCCAATGCCGTGTGCGCCCACGCTAATATGGGATCCCAAGCCTGGGCCTGCCGTTCGGCCAGAAGGGCCGGCTCGCCGGCCCGGTAGCACAGTGCATCGCTGCCGGCGAACTCCACCAGATCGGCACGCACCGCATGCAGGTTCGGCGTCACGGCATCAATCGTCGTGTTGACAAGCCGCGTAATCGGCATGGTCGATGGATCAATGCGTTCCGTCTGCGCCTGCCATTCCCCCGCGAGCGCCTCCGCGAGCGCGGCGTTCGGCACGATCACCTGCGATTTTTTCGGTGTCTTGATCGGCCGCCCGTCGAGCAGCACGGCATGACCGCCGCGCTCGACGGCAGAAACGGCAACGGTTGCATAAAACCGCTTGGGCAATTGGACGGCCGGAGCGCGCCCAAGCACCTTTTCAGCCAGCACTTCAGCTGGTTGCTCTGCCTCGCCCGGTAGGCGCGGCATGTTGTCATTGGCTTCGCGTGACGTCATGAATGTACTTCGCTTGCCCCAAGGGCGTGTTCCACTGCCGCGATCATCTCGCCATACGACGACAGCACGCGGCTCGCACCGGCCGCCTGCAATTGCGCCACGTCATGATAACCCCACGAGACGCCGAGCGCTGCAATTCCCGCCGCCCGCGCCATGTCCATATCGTAGGTCGTGTCGCCGATCATGACGGCCTGCTTCGGCTTGAGCGACGTTTCCCGAAGCGCTTCATGAACCATTGATGGATGCGGCTTGGACGGGTGATCGTCGGCGGTCTGAATCGTCGCAAACAACCCGTTGAAGCCTTCCCGCTCAAATAGCACATCCACCCCGCGCCGCGACTTTCCAGTCGCGACCCCCAAGATCACATCGTCACGCGCCGCAAACGCTTCAATCACGTCGCGGGCACCTGGATAGAGCGGCTCATGATTGGCCGGGTCGAGCCGCAACGCTTGAAACCCCTGTTTGTAGGCTTCAGCAAGACGGATGGCCTCGAACGGGTCAACCCCCGCTGGCAACAGCCGCGTCACCGCAGGAACCAGCGAAAGGCCCACCACCGAAAGGATATCCGCGCGCGCCGGTATGGCAAGATCCGCGCCCTTAAACGCGTTCTCCATTGCGGCGACAATAATATGCTGACTATCGACGATGGTGCCGTCGCAGTCGAAGATGATCAGTTTCATAATATGCGATCTAGCACAAAAATGGCGAAACGCGATGCCCGCCAAATGAACGATATTTCATAACGAATGCCGCTAATTTCATCACCAGACCGCGCGCCGTTTCTAAACATGCGTGCGGACGGTATTGAGGCGGCGGCGGACCATGTCGATGTGCCCGCGCAGGTCATACAACTGGTTGGTAAACGCCAGCGGGATCGGAATGCGGTTGACCGCCTCCTCGATCTCCTCCACCTGCGCCAGTTTGGCCAACACCGTGTCCGCGCTGGTCTGCGCACTGACGCCGCGCTCGACCTTTTTCAGCTCCCGGTACCAAAACAAGAGCCGCTGCCGCACCTGCCACGTGTAAATCATGGGCGCGAACCGGATCACCGGCAACGCGATGCCAAGCAGCGGCAGCGCCAGCACAGCAAGCCGGTCCAGCATCGTGGCGATGCCGAATGGCAGGAACTTCTGCAGGAACGGCGGCCCTGACCGGTACACCCGCCGCGCCTGGTCCGACAGCTCGAGTTCTGGATCCGCCGCCATCGGAAACTCGCCCGCACGCGCGAAAATCGCAGCCTCGCCCTTGTCGTTGACGTCGGGCTCGTTGTGCACGGCAATCATTGTCTGCGTCATCAGATTGGCGAGTGCGGGATGCAGATCGCCCCGCACAGCCAGCGCCGTCCGCGTCGCCACCAGCGCCGTGTCAGTGGGCGGCACGTTCTTGGCGAAACTCACCAGCCCTTGCTTTAAGACCAGCGGCGACAGGAACGGAAACCGCTGCGAATACGCCTCCGCCTGCGCGAGGTTGACGAGCTTCACGCGCGGCGAATTGAACAGCCGCTGGATCGTCCTGGCACCCGCCGCGAGCACGAGAAAACCAGCATCCGCCCGGCCGCTTTCCAGTTCGTCCACGTAGTCCGGCAGCTCCATATTCACCAGCTTGGCATTGGTAGCCGACACGTCGTTGGCGTCGAGCATGCGAACGGCAAGGCTGTTCGTCCCCCCGCCCGCCGGTCCAACGAGCACCCGTTTACCAGCAAGGTCTGCAATGCGTTCAACGCGGGCGTCCACGTTGGCAAAGATCCATAGCGGCTCATACATCACCCGGCCCAGCGAGCGGAGCCCCGGCGCGCTCTTCTCGTTGGCGATGCCGCCCTGCAGGAACCCCAAACCAACCCCAAAGCCTGGATCGCCCAGCAGCTTAAGATTATCGAATGATCCGCCGGTCTCGCGGATGTCGAGCGTGACGCCGTTCTTGGCAAGGTGCGCCTTATAGCGTTCGGCAAGCGCGTAATACGGGCTGCCCTTGGTCGCCGCCGCAATGCGCATGTAGGTCGGCGGCGGCGGCTCGATGAACTGGATCGCCGCCCAGAACGCAAACGCAATCAGCGCCGTTACCGGCAACGCCAACAGCATGATCGCCCGCAGTGTCCCCGTCGTGCCCTGTGCCCTCATGCCGGTCCCCGCCCCGTTACTCAC
>JBEBJA010000139.1:0-17546 GCA_040080145.1 Hyphomicrobiaceae bacterium | reverse complement strand
GAAGGCACCCCTCATCTGCCCTTCGGGCATCTTCTCCCCAGGGGGAGAAGAAAGTAAGGGCTTATTTTAGCGCGTATGCGCCTTCGCGGCCATGACGAACAGATGGAAAGACCCCTTTCGGGTGCCTTTTCGCTTGGGTACGCCAGATCCAGCTATTCCGTATAAACGGTACTCAGTGCGACCAGCACACAGCTGTTGTTGGCGGCGGGGATCAGCATGACCTGAGCGCTGGCGGCATTCTGCAGTAGCGGCACGCCGGCGAGATTGCCAAGCGACTTGCCCTTTTCAAGGATCTGCGCCTGGGTCTTGGAGCACGGCTCGCTGGTCGGAATAATCTGCACGGCGGCGGCATCGCATTTGCCGTCGGCGGTGGGGCTTGAGAACACGCCGCTGACGCCGTTGTGGATTGAGCTGTCGCCGGCGCCGAATTTCTGGCCGATCATGGACACCGAGAACCGCTGATCGGGCTGTTTGGAGTGCCAGGTCGAAGCGGCAGCATACTCGCTGGTGCCGACCATGGTTGCCTGACCGACGGCCTGAGCCAGTTGGAGGCAGCGTTTTACGCCGGCTTTCTGCAGCTGATCCATGGTCTGGAAATCGGCATTCTTGGCATCCGTATGCTTGGGCTCGGCCTTCGTAGAGACGGGCGCGGCTTCCTTTTTGGCGGCGGGCTTGGCTTTTTCAGTCGTGGTCTTCTCGCCCCAGCTTTGGGCAACGGCACTGGTGATGAAATCGCTGTTGGCTAGGGCCAACGCTATGAGTCCGGCGCTGGCGCACAGCGAGGCGAGGAAGGGTTTGGCGGTCTTGAGCATGGGTCTCTCCAGTCGGGAAAGTGATGAAATGGACGCTTGGCAGATCACGGACGCACACGCTGGCTGCAATCTGAGATTGCCGATTCCGTTGCTTAATATGAGTCGCGTTGAAACCACCATAGGTTGCTAAAAGTTTCAAAACCACTGTCAGTCAGCGAGCTATTTGAGCCGTATTGCACTCTTCCGAACCGGAAGAAGTGATATTTCAGCAACAAAATCAAACATGTTGCACGCAATTCTGAGTTGCAGATTTACCTTTCATGAGCAAATCAGCGATACGAATAGCAACCGTAAATTGTGAAATTTCCGGGGGATGACATGAGTAGTTACAATTTTAGATTGTCCAGTCGTGTGACCGCGTTCAATCCCCTCACAAAATAACAAATCAATGCCCGCGGGCACAAATAGGGACACCATTGCTATGAATTCGCTCAACGCCAAAGCCGCCATCCGTCAGACCACGATCTGCAAAGTGGAGCGTACACGCGCTCAGCAGCGCCGCTTCAACCAGTCGCTCCGTAACGCGGTGCGCGGCTATCTCAAGAAGGACAAGGCGCTCGGCGTGGCAATCGGCGCGGCGATGACGATGGTGGCCGTGTTTGCGGCCTCTCCGGCGAGCGCGCAGTACGTGGCAGGCGGCGGCACAGCCCCGGTCAACATTACCCTCCAAGGCATCCTTGACCGTATCGGCGGTGCAGCCAACCTCACACTGCCCGATGGAACCGCTGGCAACACGCCGCAAGGCGTCGCAATCGGCACGTCGACCGTCTATGGCGGCGGCACGGTGATCGGCACCGGCAACTTCGCCGGCGTCAACGGCGCGACCCAAAGCGCGGGCTTCGCATTCGGCAACGTCAACTACGCAACCGGCGCCTATGCGGTCGCCATGGGTTACGCCAACTCGGCAAGCAACACCTCGGCGGTCTCCATCGGTACCTCCAACACGGCCAGTGGCAACACCTCGATTGCCATGGGTCGCCAATCCACCGCCTCAGGAAACTTTGCCATCGCGATGGGCAACACCACCCAGGCCACCGCCATCAACGCCATTGCGCTGGGCAACTCGGCCAAGGCCACCGGCTTGAATGCCATCGCCATCGGCGGCGGTCAGAACGGCGCAGCTGGCAACTTGACCGACCCGACCGCAGCCAACGCAAGCGGCGCGAACTCTGTGGCGTTGGGCGTCTCGGCCACCGCCGCTGCAGCCAATTCGTACGTCGGCGGCTACAAGGCGGCTGTCGCCGTTGGCGCCACCGAGAGCATCGCGATCGGCAGTTCCGCCACCGTTGCATCCACGTTTGGATACATAGCCGGCACGGGCTCCGTTGCCATCGGCAATACGTCGTCGTCGACGAACGACCAGCAAGGCATCGCGATTGGCGCAGGCGCTAACGTGACGGGCAAAATCATTTCGGCGGGCGTGATCGAGGGCGGCAACATCGCCATCGGTGGCAACGCCAGCGCCACCAGTACGGGCGTCGACACGGTGAACGCTTCATCGCAAATCGCTATCGGCCTCAATGCCAAAACGACGGTTGACGGCGCAATTTCCATCGGCGAAGGCTCCACGTCCACGGGGTTCTACGCAACGACGACGGGCTCATACGCGGCAGCGACCGGTGCAGGATCGGTTGCGACCGGCGGCGGCGCGCAAGCGACCGCAGTCGGCGCCATCGCCATCGGCGGCGCCACCGGTTTGTCGGGAGCGGCTCTGACCGGCTTTGCGGCAGCAAGTGGCGTGAGTTCGATTGCCATGGGCACGTCCGCCGCGAGCACGGCTGCCGACGCTGTTGCCATCGGCAGCAACACCTCGGCAACGGCTGCAAATGCCGTCGCAATCGGCGGCGATGCCTCCGCAGCCAACGCCGCCATCGCAAGCGGGATCAAGGCGACCGCACTCGGCTACAATTCAACCGCCGCAGGCGTGACGTCAATTGCAGCAGGTAGCAATTCCAGCTCGGCCGGCGCCTCCTCTGTCGCTCTGGGCAATGCAGCAAGCGCCGCCAACACCTATTCCATCGCCATCGGTGAAAGCGCATCGGCCACCAACGACAACGCCATAGCAATTGGGCGGGGCACGGTTTCGTCGGGTCTCAATGGCGTCGCCATCGGCCTGTTGAGCTCCCAGAACGGCGGCGGCACCGCCGTTGGTAACGATTCGCATTCCTCCGGGAGTGTCAGCACCGCCATCGGCTACCGCGACAATGCCCTCGCGGACTTCAGCACTGCAATAGGCACGTCCAACACCGCCTACGGCAAAAACTCAATCGCGTTGGGCGTGAATACCGTCGCGGGTGTGGCCGGCAGCGCAACGACCGTCATCAGCGACATCGCCATCGGCAACGCCGCCAAGGCGACAGGAGGCAGCTCGGTCGCACTGGGAGATGCAGCAATTGCCTCAAGTGCTGGCGCAATTGCCATCGGTCAGGGCGCAACTGCCCAGAACGGCAAGGCCGTCTCCATCGGTGTCGGCAACGTCGCTGACGGCGACGGCGCGGTCGCCATCGGCGACCCAAACAAAGCAACCGGCGCCGGTGCCATCGCGCTTGGCAAGGACAACACGGCGACCGGCATCGGTGCAGTCGCACTTGGCAACACGAACACGGCTATCGGCCAGGGTTCGGTTGCGCTGGGCAAAACGTCTGCGGCCAACAACGCGGGTTCGATTGCGCTCGGTGACACGGCTAACGTCTCGGTCGCGGCCAGCAAGGGTGTCGCGCTTGGTTCCGGTGCCTCCGTAACGGCTGCCGGCGGCGTTGCTCTCGGCCAAGGCTCGCTCGCCTCGCGTGCCGCCATCACGGCTATCGCTGACCCGCTGAGCACCAGTGGCGCAACCGTCACGACGGCGACCGGCGCAGTCGCGGTCGGTGGCCGCCAGATCATCAACGTCGCAGCCGGAACGCAGGCAACCGACGCCGTGAACGTCGGCCAGATTACGCCGATCATTGCCAACCTTGGCAACTTGGGCGCAACCACGGCCGCAGCCTTGGGCGGCACGGCTACCTACAACCCGGCCACCGGCAAAATCTCGGCACCCGCCTATACCATCTCGGGCACAACCTATAACGATGTCGGCAGCGCGTTGAGTGCTCTGGAAATTGCTGCCGGTTCAAACAAGTACGTCAACGTGAACTCGACCCTGGCCGACGGCTCGGCTACCGGTAGCGATAGCATTGCGATCGGACCGCTGGCCAAGGCTTCGGCGGCAAACACGGTCGCGCTCGGCAACGGCGCAACCGCCAGCAACGCTGGCGACGTAGCCCTCGGTTCGGGCGCGACGACGGCGGCACCCCATACGGGTGCGTACACCGTCAACGGCGGCACAGCGGCGGCAACGTCTCCCGCTTCGGTCGTGTCCGTTGGCAAGGCAGGTGCCGAACGTCAGATCCAGAACGTAGCGGCAGGCGTTGTTTCGGCCACGTCGACGGATGCGGTCAATGGCTCGCAGCTCTATATCGTTGGCTCGGCAGTCAACGCCGTAGGTACGACGGTGGCCGCCAACTTCGGCGGCGGGGCAACCTACGATCCGCTGACCGGCAAGGTGGCGTCGCCGTCCTACTCGGTCGGTTCAGGGACCTACGATAATGTCGGCAGTGCGCTGACCGCCTTGCAGACCGGTGCTCCCGTCCAGTACGCGACCGCAGGCGCACCCACGACGGCCAATGGCCTCGTCCCCTCCAACAATATGACCCTCGTTGGTAAGACGGCAGGCGGTGTCGTGCTCGATAACGTAGCGCCTGGCTCGACATTGGCGGGTTCGACACAGGCGATCAACGGTGGTCAGCTCAACACGGGTCTGGCTTCTGTCGCAACCAACCTCGGCGGCGGCTCGACGTTCGATCCCGTCACCGGCAAAGTAACAGCCCCCTCCATCACGGTCGCAGGCAAGTCCTATAGCGACGTGACGTCGGCCATCCAAGCGGCGGGCGGCGGGTTCAACGTCACCACGGCGAAGTCCGGCACCGGAGTTGCAAACGGCACCAGCGTGGCAAACATCGCGCCGGGTTCGACCGCCACCATCACGGCGGGTAACAATATCATCACCACCCAGTCCGGCTCGACCATCGACGTGGCCGTCAACCCTGTCCTCACCGGCCTGACCAGTGTCGGCATCGCTGGCGGTCCAACGATTGCAGCAACCGGCATTGATATGGCTGGCAAAGGTATCACAAACCTTGCTGCCGGTTCCACAGTCGCCGGCTCGACGCAGGCAATCAACGGTGGGCAGCTCAACACGGGGCTTGCGTCTGTCGCGACCAACTTTGGCGGCGGCGCGGTGTACGATCCCGTGACCGGCAAAGTGACGGCACCTTCCTATGCGATTGCCGGATCGACCTACACCGATGTCGGCAGTGCGCTCGGCGCACTGGCCTCGGGCGGAGCGAAGACGAAGTACTTCAACGCCAACTCGGCATTGGCTGACAGCCAAGCGACGGGAACCAATGCCGTAGCCATCGGACCCAATGCACAGGCCGCTGGCAACAACGCCATCGCGAGCGGTCCCAACGCTCAAGCCGCCGGTAACCTGGCCTCGGCCTACGGCAGCGGCGCAAACGCCGTCGGAACCAACGCCACGGCGCTGGGTGCCAACGCCTCGGCAAATAATACCGGCGATGTAGCTCTTGGCTCCAACTCCATCACGACGGCACCCCATACCGGCGCTTACACCGTCAACGGCGGCACCGCAGCGGGCACCGCGCCCACCTCGGTCGTCTCGGTGGGCGACACAGGTAAGGAACGCCAGATCACCAACGTCGCGGCGGGTGTGGTGTCCGCCACCTCGACGGATGCCATTAACGGCTCGCAACTCTTTATCGTCGGCTCGGCAGTCAACGCAGTCGGCACGACGGTTGCGGCAAACCTTGGCGGTGGCGCGGTCTATGACCCGCTGACCGGCAAAGTCTCAGCTCCAGCCTATGCGGTCGGCTCTGGTTCCTATGGCGATGTCGGCAGCGCCTTGGCGGCACTTCAGACGGGTTCGCCGGTCCAGTACGCGACGGCGGGTGCGCCCACGACCGCGAACGGCCTCGTGCCGTCGAACAACATGACCCTGGTCGGCGCAGTGCCGGGCGGCGTCGTTCTCGACAACGTGGCTCCTGGTTCCACGGTGGCAGGCTCCACGCAAGCGATCAACGGTGGTCAGCTCAACACGGGTCTCGCCTCAGTTGCAACCAACCTCGGCGGTGGGGCGGCATTCGATCCCGTCACCGGCACGGTCACGGCTCCAAGCTACACGGTTGCGGGCTCCAACTATAACAACGTCGGCAGCGCACTCGGCGCAGTCGATACCTCGCTCACGAACCTGACCAATGGAACGTCGGGTCTGGTCCAGCAAATCGGCGGGGCTCCCGGTTCGGGCGGCCTGACGGTTGGCGCATCCACCGGGGGGACAACGGTCAACTTCGCCGGCACGGCAGGTGATCGCGTACTGACCGGCGTCGCCGCGGGCACCATCGGCGTGGGTTCGACACAAGCGGTAAATGGCAGCCAGATCGCGGCCAACCAAGCGTCTGTCGCCTCCACGCTCGGTGGCGGTGCCACGGTCAACCCGGACGGCACGCTGACTGCTCCGTCCTACACGGTCGGATCGAGCAAACTTGGTGATGTAGGATCAGCGATTGCGGCACTTCAGACCGGTTCGCCGGTCCAGTACGCGACGGCGGGTGCGCCCACGACCGCGAACGGCCTCGTGCCGTCGAACAACATGACCCTGGTCGGCGCAGTGCCGGGCGGCGTCGTTCTCGACAACGTGGCTCCTGGTTCCACGGTGGCAGGCTCCACGCAAGCGATCAACGGTGGTCAGCTCAACACGGGTCTCGCCTCAGTTGCAACCAACCTCGGCGGTGGGGCGGCATTCGATCCCGTCACCGGCACGGTCACGGCTCCAAGCTACACCATCGGCGCGACGGTCTATAACGATGTCGGCAGCGCGCTGGCCTCGCTCGACAACTCCGTCAACGGCGGCGCCGGCATCAAGTACTTCCATGCCAACTCCGGACTCGCCGACAGCCAGGCTGTTGGTACCGATAGCGTCGCAATCGGCCCCAACGCGGTCGCCAACGCGGCAGGTTCAATCGCACTCGGTGCAGGATCAGACGCCTCTCGCGGTGCCGTCACGGCAGTGCTGGATCCGCTGAGCCTCACCGGCGCGACGGTCACCACCACGACCGGCGAACTCTCGGTCGGCTCATCGTCCGCACCACGCCAGATCACCAACGTCGCAGCCGGTACCCAGGTGACGGATGCAGTCAACGTCGGCCAGATCCTGCCGATCATTGTAGCCCAGAACCAGTTGGGTACAACGACGGCTGCGAACTTCGGTGGCGGGGCAACGTATGACCCAGCGACCGGCAAGATCTCGGCGCCAAGCTATACGGTTGGCGGCACGGTCTACACCGACACAGGCACCGCTATCGCAGCGCTCGACAAATCCGTCGGATCGGCGATTGCAACCAATAACACCTCGAACCTTGCCAACCCCGTTGCCTCGGGAACGGACGCAACCGCCATCGCACCAGGGTCGGTCGCCTCGGGTGCCGATGCCTTCGCGGCCGGCAAGAACAGCCTCGCCAGCGGCGCACAGGCAACAGCCATGGGCGCGGGCGCTCAGGCAACAGGTGCGCAGTCGGTGGCCATCGGTAACGGTGCGGTCGCATCCGCGACCTCGACCACGGCCCTGGGTGACAACGCGAAGGCAACCGCTGCCGACGCAACAGCTCTCGGCCAGAACACGCTGGCCTCGGGCCTCAACAGCACGGCCACGGGCTACGGCGCCCAGGCCACCGGCGACAAGTCGCTGGCGTCCGGTAACGGCGCAGTTGCCTCAGGCACCAGCGCGGTGGCACTTGGCGACGGCGCAACGGCTACCGGCAATAACTCGGTTGCATTGGGTGCCGGTTCGACCGACGGAGGCCAGGCCAACGTCGTCTCGGTCGGCGCGGTGGGTGCCGAACGCAAGATCGTCAACGTCGCCGCCGGCACCGTTTCCGCCACGTCGACGGAGGCCATCAACGGCAGCCAGCTCTACGGCTTGTCGGCATCTGCTGCAGCAGCCCTCGGCGGCGGCTCGACAGTCAACTCCGACGGGACGATCACGGCTCCGGTCTACTCGGTTGGCGGCAACGCCGTGACCGGCGTTGGTGGTGCAATCACGGCACTCGATAGCTCCCTGACCTCGCTTCAAAACCAGGTCGGCGGTGCGATTGCGGTGAACAACACCTCCAAGCTCGCCAACCCGGTCGCAACTGGCACGGACGCCACGGCGATCTCGCCAGGCTCGGTCGCCTCCGGTGCGGACGCACTGGCGGCCGGCAAGAACAGCCTCGCCAGCGGCGCGCAGTCCATCGCGTTGGGTAACGGTGCCCAGGCCACGGCAACGTCAACGACGGCGGTCGGCGACAATGCCAAGGCAACCGCTGCCGATGCAACCGCACTCGGTCAGAACACGGTCGCATCTGCTGCCAACGCAACCGCCACGGGCTATGGCGCCCAGGCAATTGGAACCGCCGCAACGGCCACGGGCAATAACGCAGTGGCATCGGGGCTCAGCGCGGTGGCGATGGGCGATGGCTCTAAGGCAACCGGCGATCTGGCAACGGCAGTCGGTCCAGGTGCGCTCGCCAGCGGCAAGCAGTCGATTGCCTTGGGCTCCAACGCCCAGGCAACCGCCTTCTCCACGACGGCAGTCGGTGACGGTGCAGTCGCATCCGCCGCCAACGCCACCGCCCTTGGCCAGGAAACTCTGGCGTCGGGCCTCGACAGCACGGCAACGGGTTACAAGGCTCAATCGACCGGCGCAAACTCGGTTGCTTTGGGTGCCAACTCGACCGATGGCGGTCAGGCGAATGTGGTCTCGATCGGCTCGGTGGGCGCAGAGCGCAAGCTCGTCAACGTCGCAGCCGGTGCGGTCTCGGCCACTTCGACCGATGCCGTCAACGGTAGCCAGCTGAACGCGACCAACCAGCAGGTTGCAGCCCTCGACCATCGCGCCGTGCAGTACGCAACCGGCGTGGGCGGTTCGACGCTCTCCGAAATCAACCTCGGAAGCGATGCCGGTGGTCCGGTCGTGATCCACAACCTCGCAGCGGGCATAGCGGATACGGATGCAGCAAACGTCGGACAGGTCAACGCGGTGGCAGCCGTCGCCAATAACTCGGCCCAGTATGACAAGACGTCAGGCGGCGGCAAAGCCGACAGCATCACCTTCCAAGGTGGCACGCCTGGTGCCCAGGTCACACTCAGAAACGTGGCAGCCGGTGTGAACGCGACCGACGCCGTCAATGTCGGGCAGATGCAGCGCGGCCAAGAAGCAACACTGGCCTCCGCCAATAGCTACACCGACCAGAAGGTTTCCAACCTGGCAGCCTTTACCGCGCAGGGCATCAAGGAGGCCAAGCAGCTGGCAATCTCGGGTACAGCGATTGCGTTGGCCGGAACCGGCCTGCGCTATGATGATCGTCCGGGCAAGACCTCGGTCTCGGGTGCGACGTCGTTCTACAAAGGCGAAGTCGGTTTGGCCTTCGGTATCGGCCATACCTCGCAAGACCAAGTCTGGCGCACCAACCTGTCGGTCAACAGCACGCCGTGGGCTGAAAAGCCTGAAATCGGTGTCGTGGTCGGCGCGACGTTCTCGTTCAACTAAGAGCCATCGCGTCATGGCCGGGCTTGACCCGGCCGTGGTGGGGCAAGCCAGATGCAAAATTGAAAGGGCCGGGAGAAATCCGCGGCCCTTTTTGGTTGCTCAGACGTCTTTCTTTGAGCAAGCTGGGTGCTGAGGCAAAGGAAACGGTACCGATGGCAATGCGGCTTTGGGCAACTCTACTGGCTGTGTCAGCCATGCAACTCCTGCAAGTGCATTCCGCGCAAGCAACCAGCGACTCGTGGGTCAGGCTCGATTATCCTCTCACCGATCTGCAGGAGGAAGGCCACAATTGCGAAGCCCAAACCGTCGTCCTCGATCCCGTCTCGACTGGCCCGCACGCCACGGCACGGCTGATCGCTGCTGCCTTGTCGAGCCCCATCTTGGTGCCAAATCCAATCGGGCAACCCGGTGTCACCGCTGACGCCAACGCGATCACCGATGGTGCGAAAGCATCTGTGACGTCCACGTTTCTCGTCGACGATGATGGCACGGCAGTCGCGCGGGGAAAGCTGACCCTCGACGCCAGCGCGTTGGCAGCAGCAAACGGAACGAGCCCCGATGGCCGGCAAGATGCGCTGCGCCGTATGAAGCAAATCACGGCATTTTCGCTGCGTAACTTCCTAAAGCGCCACGAAAAGGCAGCCATTTCGGTTAGTATTGATGGTCTGCCGTCTCAGGATGGTTTGCCCGGCCTGAAGCTGCCCGCAACACTGCAGTCGCCTGTATCGGCGGGCTCGCCATGGCTTGCAGACCTGATCCGCGAACTGAAGCCGAATGCGAAGTGCCCCCTGTGACCAGCTTTGCCACGCGGACGTAGGCTGCAATCAAAGTCGTGATGCCGGCGGCGGAAGTTGACGAACACAGCCATTAAGTTTGCGAGTTTATACCAAACCGCATAGGTACTGACTTGTGCGGTTTGGCATCCGCGCGTGGGGTTGCATCGCCGCAGGCGTTCTTTCAGATCGACGCGGGGCGATGACGCGAAGCATCGCGGGGCGATGACGCTCAAAGCAAAGAGAATACCAGCCCGCAGGCTGAGAAACGACGAGTCAAAACTTCTGCGGGCTGGTATTACTTTTTCGCCGTCGAGGTCGAGCCGCCAATTCGCGATCGCAGACCCGCGATCAGTCCAATTACGGCTCCCAACGGCCCTGTGACAAAAAACGCGGTCATTGTCATTTCGAGGCTTTTGTCGTGCGTATTGCCAGACAGGAGCGAGATTGCGAGCAACCCTGCCGCAGCACCGCAGGCAAAGCCCAGCAGCACACCCAGAACTGCCCGGACAAGTCTGCGCATGGGGGTATCCTGAAAAATATTGCTCGCGGGAAAATCGCTCGCGGGAAAGATGTTCGCGCGCGTGAGTGTGATCTAAAATCGTCACAGCTGCATCAAAATCTTAACGTGTTTTTGCCCCCAGCGGGATCGCGCGGCGGACAACCGTTGTCCACGGATTAACCAGCGGGGGAGGTTGCGGCGTTCCGCTGGTTACATCTATTAGGGACTTGGCTAGTGTGATGATTGAGAAGTTCGACCGAATTTGCTGCACGCGCAGTTTGAACTTCTCGATCAGAATCACACGAGCAAATCAATGCTTCCAGTGTCCCAAAATGATTGCAAAGTTCGCTGTTGGCGTAGAGGTAGATAGGTGGCGGTGACGATACCGGCGGATCGTGCCGGCTTGCAGGGGAGGTCGGCTCAGGAAACGGCCAGCGAAACGGCTGGCGCGGCTGACCACGTCGCGACGTTAGACGCCTTCCGCGGCCTTGCTGCCATCGTTGTCGTCGCCATGCACGGGCGCGAACTGTTCTGGGTCGGCATGATGCCGTATCTGCGGGCCTATCCGTACGACTTCTCACCGCTGTCGCTGCTGGCATATGCATTGGCACCGCTGATCTCGGGGGCAATTGGCGTTTCAGTGCTGTTCGTGCTCAGCGGCTACGTGATCCATCGCGTCCAGGCCCAGAAGATGGATGCGGGGCCATCGGCGGCTGCGGGCAAGCCGTTCGACGTGCCATCGTTTTACCTGCGGCGGCTGATCCGGATTTATCCAACGCTGGTGCTTGCGCTGATCGTGACCGCGATCTGCGACGCGATTGCACGGGGTTATGGCGGGCATCCGATGATCCTCGATCACAGCGCGGCGACGCTGGTGGTCAACCTGCTGTCGCTACAGGGGATCTTCAGTGAGCCCTATGGGTCCAACAGCCCGCTGTGGTCGCTCGCAATCGAGGTGCAGTTTTATCTCGTGTATCCACTGGCGCTGATCGTAAGGCGGAGGCTGGGGTCAAACCAGATGATGCTGGCGGTCATGGTGTTCAGCGCGATCGGCGCGCTCGCCTTGGAGACACAGCAAATCGTGGCGTTTCCGCAGTACTTTTTTGCGTGGTGGCTTGGCGCGTATATGGCCGAACGGAATCTGGCCCGCCATGCGCTGCCGGAGCGGTGGCGGTGGATTGCCGGTATCTGCATCCTGTCAGGATCCATCGCATACCAGATGCAATACTTCTATGTTGGCGTGATGCTTTGGGCCGCCGGGGCCGCGCCAGCTATTTCGTGGGCAGCGACAGGTCATTGGCCGTGGCTCGAATCGAGCCGGGCGCTGCGGGGCCTGGGGCGGTTCAGCTATACGCTGTATGCAGTCCATTTCCCCATCCTGGTGATGGTGAGCGCGGTAGTCCTGGGAACCGCGAAGGAGCCGAATATCTTGATTGCTGTGGTGCTGACGGCAGCGTCGGTTGGGGTGTGTTACGGCGCGTATTGGCTGGCGGAATGGCCGTCTGTGGTGGTGTTGCAGCGAATGCGCAAGAGGCAGTCGAGCGGGGCTGTGCACCCGGCGGCGCTGCGCATGACCACGCCGCGCCTGAGCTTGGATTTCAAGCCGCTGCCTGATGCCGTTCGGTGCCGGACTGAAGGGGCTACAACCTGGGTGATGCGGCGCTGGAAGGTGCGCCGGATGGCGGACGCGGCAGCGGCGCATCCAGTCTTTCACCCACCGTTCATTGGCGCTGGCGACGGATGCGCTGGCGCGGGATTGAGCGCAGACCAGGCACGGGCGAATTTTGCGTATTTCGAAAGCCAGAAGAAGGACCGCTTGGCGCATCTGCAGTTCTGCCTGAGCAAGTTCAGCGTCGCCGTGGTGAATGAGGGGACGGCCGACACGTTCGTGGCGGAGTGGGGCGATGTGTTGATGCCAGACCGAAATTGTGAGGCCGCGCTGAAGACGCACACTCCTGCGTGGACGCAGGCGTATGCAGGGCTCAACATCGTGCACGATCTGGCGGTATTTACGGGCGAGGGAGCGATCCGCGCAGATCAGCGCTGGCGATGGGTTCAAGGACCAATGTCCTGCGCGGGCCAGGCGGTCTTGAGCGACGGCGCGCGGCAGGTTGACGTGATCGGCGAGGTTGGCCGGTGTGTCAGCGATCCGGCACTGCGCCGAACGGGGCTGGTGCGGGTAAGACGGATGTTGGGCGCGTGTTGACAGCGCGCAGAATTGCCTGAATCGTTTGCGACGGAAGTTGAACTGCCGTTTAGTTCTGGTTCCAGCAAACGTCGAGGAGCCGCCTCATGTCGCAACGAGCCGCGAAGCCGGGAGACGCCAGCACAGCCACGCGCCGCTTCGGGCTTGGACCCAAGCCGGGCGACTTGGCCCGCATTGCCAGTGATCCCCGCGGGTATGTGCTCGCGATGCTCAGCACGCCCGGTGAGGCGCTGATCGCCAAAACGCCGCCGTTGCGCTCGACGCCTGAGGTTTTCACCGAAAACGACGACGTCCGCATCGAGCAGGCGATCTTACGGACGTTCGGCAATGCCGGTGCAGCAGTTCCCGCGGTGCTGCCGACAGCGCCGGTGGCGGCCGGCATGGGGCCACCTCCACCGCCACCAGCGCGGGTTGCAGTGGAGCCGCCACCCACTCCCGCACAGGGCATGGCCGGTGGCGATCCCAATATGATGATGGGCGAGGCACCACAGCCGACCGCCAAGGTCAATTTCGTCGGCAAGCTACGCCAAGACATGTTGACGGGTGAAGCGATCGCGCGGATCAAGCAAGCCGTCGCAACTCAAACTCCGCTGCTCGAACGGCTGGTGTATTTCTGGTCCAACCATTTTTGCGTGTCGGCGGCGAAGGGCGACGTACGGGCGCTGGTAGGACCGCTGGAGCGGGAGGCGATCCGGCCTCATGTGCTGGGTAAGTTCGCAGACATGCTGCGCGCGGTCGAACAACATCCAGCGATGCTGATCTATCTCGACAATACGCTTTCGGTTGGGCCGAACGCATTCGTGGCGATCGGACGCGTGCGGGGGCTGAATGAGAACCTCGCGCGCGAAATCCTGGAATTGCACACGCTCGGTGCCGATGGCGGGTACAGCCAGACGGATGTGACGTCGCTCGCCAAGGTCATTACCGGATGGACGTACGGGCATGGCGAGTACGTGTCGGAGGCAGAGTACGGGCGCTTCATCTTCACGCCGTACCGCCACGAGCCAGGCCCCTTCGAGGTCGTCGGCAAGACGTACGCACAGCCAGGCGTGGCGGCAGGCGAGGCGGTGCTTGCCGATCTCGCGTTGCATCCCAGTACGGCACGGCATCTGGCGCGCAAGCTCGCCCGGCATTTCGTGTCCGATAACCCGCCGCCCGAACTGGTGGCGCGGCTGGAGAGGACGTTCCTTGCAAGCGGCGGAGACTTGAGCGAGGTGACTCGCGTGCTGATCGCTTCGGATGAGGCCTGGGATGCGCCGCCAGCAAAGATCCTGCCGCCGTTCGATTTCTGCGTGTCGCTGGCGCGGGGATTGGCGGCCATCCACCCCGGCGAGATCGGGCGGCTGTGCAGTGTGCTGGGGCAGCCGGTCTGGACGATGCCGTCGCCCAAGGGGTGGCCGGACGCGGACGACAGCTGGATGAGCCCCTCGCCAATCCGGGAGCGACTGCGCATCGCGGAAAAGATCGCGCGCGAGATCAAGACCGGCGATCCACGCTTGGTGCTGGACGACCTTGGCGGTCCGGGCGTGAGCGAACACACACGACAGGCCGTGCAGCGCGCGGAGACGCGCGAGCAGGCCTTCGAACTCATGATGATGAGCCCAGAATTTCTCAGGAGATAAGCGATGAGCTGTCTGGAACATGCGGCCCTGTCGCGACGCCATCTACTCGGCGCAACGGCGTCGCTCGCGCTGTGGGGGATGATGCCGAAGCTGGCGATTGCCGGAACGCGCGAACCAAGGTTCCTGACGATTGTGCTGCGTGGCGCAGTCGATGGACTTGCGTTGGCCGCCCCCGTCGGCGACCCTGATTACGTGCGGCTGTGCGGCAAGCTTGCCGTGCCCAGAAGCGGTGACGGTGCTGGTCTGCCGCTCGATGGGTTCTTCGCGCTGAATGCGGCGATGCCGTTTTTGCATTCGCTCTATTTGAAGCGCGAGGCCTTGATCCTTCATGCGGTGGCGACGCCGTACCGGGGGCGGTCGCATTTCGACGGCCAGGATGTGCTCGAAAGCGGGCTTGGCGGCGTAGCGCGGTCCGATACCGGCTGGCTCAACCGGGCGCTTGCAGGATTGCCTCATGCAGGTGCGAGCGAGCCCCCCAAAGGGTTCGCGATGGGGGCCGTCGTGCCGCTCGTCATGCGCGGGACGGCACCCGTCATGTCGTGGACGCCCAAGGCCAACCATCTCCCGCTGCGCGAGCAGACCGTAGAGCGGTTGATGAGCCTTTATTTACACACCGACGCGGCGCTCGCGAAAGCGTTCGCTGAAGGCATGGCAATCGACAGACTGGCGAATGCGGGCACGGACGAGGCGGCTGCGGCGATGATGGCGAACCCGGCCATGGCGAATGCGATGACGCCCAAAGCTGCGCCGGTAACGGCACCTGCGGCTCACGTGGCGGCGAAGCCGACGCCCGCACCGCCGAGGCCGTTTCGCGAGTTCATCGAGACGGCGGAGGCAGCGGCCAAGTTCATGACGACGGCGGGCGGGCCCCGGATTGGCGCGCTGTCGTTCGACGGTTGGGATACGCATGCCAATGAAGGCTCGGTTTCGGGGCCACTCGCCGGGCGGTTCGGCGGGCTGGACAATGCCATCAAGGCGTTCGCGGACGGCATGGGACCGGCGTGGAAAGACACCGTCGTGCTGCTCGTGACCGAATTCGGGCGGACGGCGCGCATCAACGGCACGGCGGGCACCGATCACGGCACCGGCACGGTCGCGATTGTGCTGGGCGGCGGCGTCAAAGGCGGGCGGCTGCTGGCGGATTGGCCGGGGTTGCGCGATGCCGATTTGTACGAGGCGCGGGACCTGAAGCCGACGCGGGATTTGCGGTCGATCACCAAGGGGATTTTACGCGATCACCTCGGCATCCCGGATGGCGCATTGGCAGAGACGGTGTTTCCGGGGAGTGCAGGGGTGAAGGGTGTGGAGGGGTTGTTGGGGTGAATGCTGGTTGAACGGGCTGAGTGTGAGGCGGGGGCAGGGTCGCTGCGCGAGTGGGCTTCCGCCCACGCCCGACCGGGAGCGCCGCTCCCGGACCCTCAGTTTTTTTGGGGGGGAGTGGAATTTTGAGATGAAAATGCACGCTACGCAAAACGCTTTCAATCTCCTTTCAACCCCACTTCCCTTCCCCTTCTCTTATTGCATCAAGTGTCACCGGCTCGTCCTCAAATATGAACGGCACTCCATCTTTAACTAGGTCCTTTAGCCATCCTCGAATTTTTGCAGCACGCCTCTTAACCGCCGCATCACCAACGGAGAAGCTAATCTCGGCATTTCGAGAATACTGAAAATCAACTTGCCTCTCAAGGCTCTCCGACACTAGCATTCTAGATGCTATTCGCTCCAGCAGATCATTGGTTACAACTTGCGCGCAATCAATGTATTGCTCCCCTGACTTTATTGGATCACGAACAGCGGAAACGTAATTTCCGCCCCGCGACCGCGCTATTGCACCTACGATCAAGCGCCGCACGCGGCCAAGTTCTTCAGATTTTAGAGCTGCCAAAAGCTTAGCCACTTGACCTTGCCCAGCCAATCTGCTCCGCGCAATGCCAGAAAGAGCCATCACGCGAACATCCGCATCATCGTGCTGTGCAAAGTGATACAACACAGACAGCCCAGACGCATCATTGACAAACAGCTGCGTCACGATCCTAAGCGCCGATTTTATGAACTCGACGTTACTACGCCCATGAGCAGCAATTGTGTGTATTATAAAATCTCTATATTCTTCCCTGGAATCATACGTTTGGCTTGTCGCGTACAGAATTTCTGTTTTAATAAGCGAACTTTCCGTCTTTTCAAACAAAGCGCGAGCCACCATCAGAGCAGCTTGACGGTTTGGATTCTCCTCGCTCAATTCGTCATGAAGCCAGAGAGGCGTCTCGGTCCAATGGCTGCTTTGCAATATTTCCACGCGCCTGCGCCAACGAGGTTCATTGGCCATAAACTTTGCAAGTCTCACGGAATGAGCAAAAATAGATGCATCTAGCTTAGCATCATCAAAGATTGTCTTAGATGACCAAGTGACGCCTACGCCTGCGCATCCCCGAAGATCAGTTCCCGTAAAATCGAATCCACTCAGATCGCAATCTGAGAAATCCATTCCACTTAGGTCGGCGAAACGGAACGCCGTCGCCGGGTCGAGACCCGCCAGCTTGGTCAGATAGGCGAAATTTTCGACATTGCTCGATGCCACAGCTTTGATTGCCTGACGACACGCATCTGTGAGAATCTCGTCAATGAATTCATTTGTCCTCATGTTCGCTCTCGCAATCCGAAAGAACTATGTATGATGGTGGGGTAGAAATTTTATGATCAAACTCCCTCTCGCTAAACTGCTTGATCGAAAGGGCAATCAAAACCCCCAGCATCTTCTCTTTGTTTTTATTCCCCAGACTAAATAACCGCGGCTTTTCTTTTCCGTTTTTTAATGGAGTGCAAACAATTTTAATGGAGCGCAAACAATATCGGATGGCCGAACAAGAACCCGAGTCAAAACACAGCTTCTGTTAGAGTCTGTCCGGAAAAGAGCTTTGCGATTTCAATGAGTTGATTTTTCGTCAGCCCGCCAGAAGAAGCCCGAAGGCCGTAGCCTTCGCTACGGACAA
>JBEBJA010000140.1:0-17534 GCA_040080145.1 Hyphomicrobiaceae bacterium | reverse complement strand
CCCCTAGCCCCTCCCCGCAAGGGGGAGGGAAATCCGGGCGGGACTTGGGGCTTGGTTCGAGACCGCAAATGGCGGGCGATTGCGTTGCAGGTTTTGGTGGTCGTGCTGCTGGTGGGGGGTGTCTCCTGGCTGGTGTCGAATGCCGTTGTGAACTTGCAGAAGCAGAATATTGCGTCGGGGTTTTCGTTTCTGGGGCGGACGGCGGGGTTTGATATTTCGCAGGCATTGATCGGCTACAAGAATACCGACACGTACGCCCGAGCGTTCTGGGTCGGGCTGATGAATACGTTGCTGGTCGCGGGGGTGGCGACGGTTCTTGCGACCGTGCTCGGTTTTGCGCTGGGCGTGGCGCGGCTATCGTCGAACTGGATCGTGGCGAAGCTCGCTTTGGTCTATGTCGAGATCGTGCGGAACGTGCCACTGCTGCTGTGGCTGCTGATGGTCTATTTTGGGGTGATGTTGCGGCTGCCGCCACCGGGCGACAATGTTTGGCTCAATCAGCGGGGGCTGTATCTGCCGGAGGTTGGGTTGTCGGCCGGTGGCGTTCTCATACTGGGGCATCTGCTCGTTAGTGCGATTGTGGTGCGACTGGTGATGCGTCATCCAGGTGTGAGGCTGGAAGCTGCGAAGTCGCCCGGAGGCAAGGCCCAACTCGCTTTGATATGTTGGGGGGCAGTGTTGTTCGTTGCGGTGCTGATCGCGCTCATCTTGGGTATGCGCGGGATGTACCCCTTGTCGGTGCAGTGGCCCACGATGGGGCGGTTCAATGTTGAGGGCGGGGTTGCGATCCTGCCGGAGTTGATGGCGCTGGTGATCGGGCTCGTGACGTATACGGCGGCGTATATCGGTGAGATTGTGCGGGCGGGGATTCAGAGTGTCGGGGTTGGGCAGCGGCAGGCGGCTGCCGCGCTGGGGCTCGATGGGGGGCAGGCTCTGCGGTTTGTCGTGGTGCCACAAGGGATGCGGGCGATCATTCCGCCGTTGACGAACCAGTATGTGAACCTAGCCAAGAATTCATCGCTGGCGGTGGCGGTCGGCTACCCCGATCTCGTGTCGGTGTTTGCAGGGACGATCCTCAATCACACCAATCAGGCGGTTGAGACGATTGCGATCACGATGGCGGTTTATCTCGCGTTGTCGCTCGCGATCTCAGGCGTCATGGGCGTGTTCAATGCGCGCGTCGCGCTGAAGGAGCGGTGAGGATGGTTGCGATTGCGAAACCCCCACCCCGGCCCTCCCCGCAAGGGGGAGGGGGAAGTAAGGCCGCCTTCGACAGAGCTGTTGCTTGGGCGCGGGCAAATTTGTTTTCGTCGGTGGGGAATGGGGTTTTGAGTTTGCTGGCGATCTGGCTGGCGGCGAAGGGCGTTTGGGCGGCATTCGATTGGGCGGTGCTGTCGGCGGTGTTTGCCGGGTCGGATGGGAGGGCGTGCAGTGCGCCGGGCGTGGGGGCATGCTGGCCGTTTGTGACCCATAAGTTCGGGTCGTTCATGTTCGGGCGGTATCCCGACGCCGAGCGGTGGCGGGTGCTGGTGGTCTATGGGCTGGCGCTGGCTTGGATCGGCGCGCTGGCGTGGCCTGCTGCGCGGGCGCGCGGTGCCGCGATGCTGGGCATGGCCGTGTTGGTGCCGGTTGCGTCGTTCGTGCTGCTGGTGGGCGGGTGGTTCGGGCTGAGGTTCGTGCCGACGGAATTGTGGGGCGGGTTGCTGGTGACGCTCGTCGTTGCGAGTGCAGGGATCATGGCGTCACTGCCGCTTGGCACTTTGCTGGCGCTGGGGCGGCGGTCGGAGTTGCCGGTCGTGCGGTGGCTGTCGATCGGGTTCATCGAGACCGTGCGCGGCGTGCCGCTGATCACGGTGCTGTTCATGGCAAGCGTCATGCTGCCGCTCGTGTTGCCGCCGGGTGTTTCGTTCGACAAGCTATTGCGGGCGCTGATCGGGGTCGCGTTGTTTTCATCGGCCTATATGGCGGAAGTGGTCCGCGGCGGATTGCAGGCGATCCCCAGGGGGCAGTATCAGGCGGCGGACGCGATGGGACTGACGGCGACGCAGAAGATGCGGTTTGTCGTGCTGCCGCAGGCGTTTCGGATTGTGATTCCAGGAATTGTGAATTCGTATATCTCGCTCTTCAAGGATACGAGTCTGGTTTTGATTATCGGGTTGTTCGATCTGCTCGGTGTTGTGCAGCAGGCGGTGACATCTGATGCCAAGTGGTTTTCGCCAGCGACTGCCGTGACGGGATATGTGTTTGCGGGCATCGTCTTCTGGGTGTTCTGTTTTGCTATGTCGCGGGCGGCGGCAGCACTTGAAGCGAGATTGGCCGAGGGGCGGGGACGTTAGACTCGCCCGTGGAGACTCGGGGCTGCCGCCCCGGACCCCGCTCGAGGGAGACCCTCGAACTCCCCTTCTTTTTGGGACATTTAAGTCGTGACGAATGTGCCGCTTCTGATTGCAGGGCCGACGGCGTCGGGGAAGTCGGCGTACGCGATGATGCGTGCGCGGGAGATGCCGAGCGTCATCGTCAATGCGGATAGTATGCAGGTTTATCGTGAGCTGCGCGTGGTGACGGCGCGGCCATCGGTTGAGGACGAGACCCTGGTTCCGCATCTGCTGTATGGGCATGTGCCGGCGCGTGAAGCGTATTCGGTGGGGCGGTATGTGAGTGATGTGGCCGAGGTGTTGGCTCGGGCGCAGGCCGAGGGATTGAGGCCGGTCATCGTGGGCGGGACCGGGCTCTATTTTCTCGCTCTGCTGGACGGCTTATCCCCGGTGCCGCCAATTCCGGATAAAGTCAGAGCGCATTGGCGGGCTGAAGCCGAGCGGCTTGGCCCGGTTGAGCTGCATGCGGTGCTGGCGGCGCGCGATCGGATGATGGCCGAGAAACTTCGTCCGTCTGATCCGCAGCGGGTGACACGTGCGCTGGAAGTGCTGGAGGCGACGGGGGCGTCGCTGGCGGTTTGGCAGCAGACGGCGGGGACGCCAGTGCTTGCGGCCGATGCGTGCGAGAAGGTCGTGATCCTGCCGGAGCGTCAGGCGGTGTTTGCCCGGGCGGATCAGCGGTTCGATGCGATGATGGAGGGCGGCGCGTTGGAGGAGGTGGCAGCGCTGGGAGCGCTGGGGCTTGATCCGGCGCTGCCAAGTATGCGGGCGCTGGGGGTGCCGCAGCTGTTGCGCCTGCAGCGCGCAGAGATGGCACGCGAGGCAGCGATTGCGGAGGCGAAGGCCGAGACGCGGCGATACATCAAACGACAACTAAGTTGGCTGAAACGTAATATGATTTCTTGGGATAGTATTATTTTGTAATGTATGGAATGTTCTTGCTTGTAGATTTGTCATTTTTTCTGTTTTGTCGCTGTTGACCCGGTGATGCGCCACGCATATTGTGCGGGTGCAAAATTGCGGGTTCGCGAAGGGTGAAATGACATGGCACGACAGATGACGGGCGCCGAAATGGTGATCAAGGCGCTGAGCGATCAGGGCGTGGAGCACATCTTCGGGTATCCGGGCGGTGCCGTGCTGCCGATCTATGACGAGTTGTTCCAGCAGGATCAGGTGAAGCACATCCTGGTGCGCCAGGAAGGTGGCGCGGTTCATGCCGCGGAAGGCTATGCGCGTTCGACGGGCAAGGTCGGTGTCGTGCTCGTCACATCGGGGCCGGGGGCGACGAATGCCGTCACGGGGCTGACGGACGCGTTGATGGATTCGATCCCGATTGTGTGTCTCACCGGGCAGGTGCCGACGCATCTGATCGGCAACGATGCGTTCCAGGAGTGCGATACGGTCGGCATCACGCGGCCTTGCACCAAGCACAACTGGCTGGTCAAGAACGTCAACGATCTGGCGCGGGTCATTCATGAGGCGTTCCAGATTGCGCGATCCGGGCGGCCGGGGCCGGTTGTCGTTGATATTCCCAAGGACGTGCAGTTCGCGACCGGCAACTATGTCGGACCGAGCAATATCGGGCACAAGACGTATAAGCCTAAGCTCAAGCCCGAAGCGGGCGGCATCCGCGAGGCGGTCGATCTGATCGCGTCGGCGAAGCGGCCTGTGTTTTATACCGGCGGCGGGGTCATCAATTCGGGTCCGAAGGCCTCGCAGTTGCTGCGCGAGTTCGTGCGCCTGACGGGGTTCCCGATCACGTCGACGCTGATGGGCTTGGGAGCATACCCGGCGGCGGACAAGCAGTGGCTTGGGATGCTGGGCATGCACGGGACGTACGAAGCCAACATGGCGATGCACGACTGCGACGTGATGATCAACATCGGGGCGCGGTTCGACGACCGGATTACCGGGCGGATCGATGCGTTCTCGCCGGGGTCGAAGAAGATCCATGTCGATATAGATCCGTCGTCGATCAACAAGAACGTACGCGCGGATATTCCGATTGTCGGCGATGTCGCTTACGTGCTCGAGGACCTGTTGCGGGTCTGGAAGGCAAAGGCGCCGGTTTTGGATAAGGCGGCGCATAAGGCATGGTGGAAGCAGGTCGATGGGTGGCGGGCGAAGAAGTCGCTCAGCTATAAGCAAACCGGCGACGTGATCATGCCGCAATATGCGGTCGAGCGGCTGTATGAGCTGACGAAGGACCGCGACACGTACATCTCGACCGAGGTCGGGCAGCATCAGATGTGGGCGGCGCAGCTGTACCGCTTCGAGGAGCCGAACCGCTGGATGACGTCGGGCGGGCTCGGCACGATGGGGTATGGACTGCCGGCGGCCATTGGGGCGCAGGTGGCGCATCCCAAGTCGCTGTGCATCGACATCGCGGGTGACGCTTCGATTCTGATGAACATTCAGGAGTGTTCGACGGCGACGCAGTATGGGCTGCCGGTCAAGGTGTTCATTTTGAACAATCAGTACATGGGCATGGTGCGGCAGTGGCAGCAGCTGTTGCATGGCAACCGGTTGTCGCAGAGCTACACCGAGGCGTTGCCGGACTTTGTCAAACTGGCGGAAGCCTATGGCTGGGTCGGGATGCGGTGCGAGAAGGCGGGCGATCTCGACCAAGCGATCCGCGAAATGATCAACGTCAAGTCGCCGGTGATTTTCGATTGCCGCGTCGCGCAGTTGACGAATTGCTTCCCGATGATCCCCTCTGGCAAGGCGCATAACGAGATGCTGCTGGGCGAGACGACCGACGAGGAAGTGGGCAAGGCGATCGGTAAGGAAGGCAAGATGCTGGTATGAGGTATTGACGAAAAACCGTTCAGGGCCTAGTTCTTACCTCCGTCTTACATGGGGAGTTTGCTGTGGATACGACGCGGTTGTCTAGCAAGGGGCAAATCATCATTCCCAAGGCTGTCCGTGACGCCCACGGTTGGGCCGAGGGCGTGGAGTTCGTGATCGAGGAGTTTGGTGACGGGATCGTCTTGCGGCCTGCAAGGCTGTTTCCGGCAACGAAGGCTGAAGATGTCTTTGGCTGTTTGAAATATGATGGACCGCCGAAATCGCTCGAAGACATGCAGCGCGGAATAGACGACGCCTTGCGCGAGCGTTGGGAGAGGAAGTCCAAGTGATCGCGCTCGATACCAATGTCATCGTGCGTTTTCTCGTGAAGGATGATGAAGCCCAAGCTGCACAGGCATTGCGCTTGATCGCTTCGCAGCCAGTGTACTTGACGCTGGCGCTGTTGATGGAAACGGAATGGGTGTTGAGGAAAGTGTACGGGTACACGGCGGCGCAAATTCATGATGCGTTCGAGCTATTGGTCCGGTTGGAATATGCGAATTTTGATCATCCCGCTTCGGTGCGGCTCGTATTGGACCTGTTTGGAGCTGGGTTTGATTTTGCTGACGCGGTTCATCTCGCACTTGCCAAGCCTGCCCAGGCGTTCGCTACGTTTGACAAGGTCTTGGCTCGTTTGGCCGGTAAAAAGAGGAACCTCGTTCCGGTTCTAATTCCTCAATGAAGGACTGGATAGCAGTAATGGGCCGTGGATTGGGATTGAGTGTGCTGTTGATTGGTGCTTTGGCGGGTGGAAGTGCTCGTGCGAGCGCCGCCAGCGTCAGTTGGGACCGGATCGCGAACGTCGAGGGTGCGGCCAAGCAGATCGGCGAGGTGCAGGCACGCGGCGGCGTCGAGAAGGCGTTCGGGTTCATCTCGGCGTGCTACAAAACGCACGGGCTGGCTTCGGCCTATTCCAAGGCATTCGAGGGCTGCATCGCGCAGGACTATGTCGTCAGCAGGACGCTGGTTTTAATCTACGAGCGGGTGCCTAAGGACGTGCTTGAAAAGAGCGGGGCACCGAGCCCTGAGAAGATCGACCAATCGTTCAAAGCCCGCGCGGCAAGTGCGTTCGCGCAATATAAACGGACGCCTGAAGATGCGTTGGCGTTGCGCGGCGTGGTCGAGCAACACGGCGTGCCGGTGTTCCTCAAAATTGTGTTTCCCGGCAACGGTAAAGAGACTCCCAGTCCGCAAATCGAGAAGAAGCAGTAACGCCATGGTCAACGCTAATCCGCAAACTCACTATGCCGGCCCCAATATCATTCAAGCGGAAGTGACCCGCACGCTGTCGATCCTGGTCGACAACGAGCCGGGGGTACTGGCGCGCGTCATCGGTTTGTTTTCCGGGCGCGGCTACAACATCGACAGTTTGACGGTGACGGAAACCGAGCATGAGAAACATCAGTCGCGTATCACCATCGTGACGCGCGGGACGCCGTCGGTGATCCAGCAGATCAAGCATCAGCTGGAGCGGCTGATCCCCGTTCATCGCGTTCGGGACTTAACCAACGAGGGCGTTTCGCTGGAGCGCGAGTTGGCTTTGGTCAAGGTCGTCAGCAAGGGCGAGAAGCGTAACGAGGCGCTGCGGCTCGCGGAAATTTTCCGTGCAAACGTCGTCGATACGTCGCTGGAGCATTTCGTATTCGAGATTACCGGCAAGGCGTCGAAAATCGAGACGTTCCTGGGGCTGCTGAAGGAAGTCGGGCTGGTCGAGGTTTCGCGCACCGGTATCGCTGCGATCGCGCGTGGGCCAGCGAATTGAGCGTGGTTTAGCTCAGGTTCGAAGTTAGCCAGGTTCGAAGTTTGCCTGGGCGACGGTCTTGGCGTCTTGGGAGAAGATGATTGTTTCGTCGACCGTCAGGAAGGTCTTCGACTTATCAAAGGTCGTGAAGCCGAGCACGTTCTTTTCCTTGGATGGATAGAGCGGGACGGCAACGGGTGGCGTCGAGAACGTGACTTGGAATGCAATGAGGCTGCGGCGGAAGGTTTTGGGGTCGGCGCGTTCGCACTTGCCTTCGCCTTCGCCTTCTTCGCACAGGCGCATGGAGATGTAAGATTTTGCCGTGTTCTGATGGGCGGTTACGACCTGTTGGATCAGGATGTTGCAGTCCTTCACGGGGAGTTTTTCGCTCGCGGCGCAGTCTTGTGCGGACGTGAAGATGCCAACGGGGGCTGCGACGGCCGCGACTTTGGGTGCCGATTGTCCGCAAGCGGTGAGGCTCAGTGCCGCCAAGCTGACGGATATGGTGTTGAGACGCTTCATGACGCTGCTGCCTGGAACAATTCGACGATTTTCATCTGTAGCAGTTCGGGGTTTACGCCTCGTTAAGGTGGGGGGGAGTGACAACAAGCGTTGAAATGTAAGCCTAACTGAGAGTAGTGTCCGCCACCCTCGACTAACCGCAGTCCAGTTCATCGCACTTCCGGTCCGATGCTGGTTGCCGTTGGCACCATTCATGTCTGACCGAAAAAGAGAGAAACAATGCGCGTTTATTACGATCGTGATGCCGATATCAACCTGATCAAAGGCAAGAAGGTTGCCATCATCGGCTACGGTAGCCAGGGCCATGCGCACGCGCTGAACCTGCGCGACAGCGGCGTCAAAGACGTCATCGTTGCCCTGCGTAAGGGTTCGGCAGGCGTTGCCAAGGCCGAAGGCGAAAAGCTCAAGGTGATGGAAGTCACTGAGGCCGCCAAGATTGCCGACGTTATGATGATGCTGACGCCCGACGAACTGCAGGGCGACATCTATCGCGAGAGCCTGCATGGCAACATGAAGAAGGGCGCTGCCCTCATGTTCGCGCACGGCCTCAACGTGCATTTCAACCTGATCGAGCCGCGCGCGGATCTTGATGTCGGCATGGTTGCCCCGAAGGGTCCAGGGCACACGGTTCGCGGCGAATACCAAAAGGGCGGCGGCGTGCCGTGCCTGATCGCAGTTCATCAGGACAAGAGCGGCCATGCGCACGATCTGTTCCTGTCGTATGCGTCGGCCGTGGGTGGCGGGCGTTCGGGCATCATCGAGACGACGTTCAAGGAAGAGTGCGAGACGGACTTGTTCGGCGAGCAGGCCGTGCTGTGCGGCGGTCTCGTCGAGATGATCCGCGCCGGGTTCGAAACGCTGGTGGAAGCAGGCTACGCGCCGGAAATGGCGTATTTCGAGTGCTTGCACGAAGTGAAGCTGATCGTCGACTTGATCTATGAAGGCGGCATCGCGAACATGAACTACTCGATCTCGAACACCGCCGAGTTCGGCGAGTATCAGACCGGGCCGCGAATCATCACTTCGGAAACGAAGGCCGAGATGAAGCGCGTGCTGACCGACATTCAGACCGGCCGCTTCACTCGCGACTGGATGCTCGAGTGCAAGGCTGGTCAGCCCAACTTCAAGGCGACGCGCCGCATCAACGATGCCCACCAGATTGAAGAAGTCGGCGCCAAGCTGCGCGCCATGATGCCCTGGATCGGCAAGAACAAGCTGGTGGATAAGGGTAAGAACTAAGAGGCGTGGCGGGAGCATGCCGGATGCGGTATGCTCCTCTTCGCCGTTGGTCGAGGAAGTTTACAATGGAAGCAAAGGACGCTGTCTACGTCGCCAAGGCCTACTTTGAAGAGCTTTTTTCTGAAAAGGGAACGCTCGAAGAGATTTGGTTTGATGAGCGTGAGGGCGGAATGTGGTACGTCACTCTCGGTTTGAAGCGGGAAATGCAGCCACAGGTGTCGGTCTTCAATACCGGAAAGCCAGCCTATCCGCGAATCGACACTACTTACAAGGTCGTTCGTGTCCGAGATAAGGATGGCAAGGCGCTCTCTGTAAAGAATCGTGATGGAGAACGGGCGGCGTGACGCCGCGTGCTGCACTCGACGCCAATTTGTTGCTGTTGTTGGTCGTGGGGACGTTGTCAAGTGATTGGATTATCAGCCACAAACGGCTAAAGCAGTATGATGTCGCAGCTTATGATCTCCTGATGGCCAACATTGCTGGCGCTGACAAGATTTTGACCACTCCTAACGTGCTCACTGAAGTTTCTAACATGCTTGACTTTGGCGTGTTTGAGCCGAGGCGGTCAGAGTTGTGGCAGGGTTTTGCAGAGTTCATCATTTCTGCTGCATGTGAAGTGTATCATCCGAGTTCGACGGCTTCTGGTGATGTGGATTTTGGACGGCTTGGTCTTTCGGATTGCGCTTGGCTGGGCTGTATGGACGCTGAAACCGTATTGTTTACGGACGATCTGCCGTTATTCCTCACCGCAACATCACGCGGGCTGGCATCGGTCCATTTTACCCGCTTGCGGATAGAAGCCGGTTTGCTCCCAGAGTAGTTGCTCTGTTTTAGATGAGCGTGGATTGGTTTCTCATGTTTTGCTGTAGTGGCCTTCGAAGCGAAAGTTTCGGGGGCCGTTTTGTTTTTCGGTGGTGGATTGTGCGCCAGAGTGGAAAATGAATGGATGTTCATATAGATTTTGGAATTGGATGGCGTGTGCGGTGCATCAAAATTATTGAGTTTTATAAAATTCTGAATGGGACATGAATAATGGTGTGCGGGAAACAAAAAACCCCGGCAATTGCTTGCCGGGGTTCTTCGTTACTTCAGGACGTAACGGATTAGACTTACTTCTTTTCTGGGGTCGCAGCAGGAGCGGCAGCCTTGGGAGCTTCA
This sequence comes from Hyphomicrobiaceae bacterium, assembly GCA_040080145.1. GTDB lineage: Bacteria > Pseudomonadota > Alphaproteobacteria > Rhizobiales > Hyphomicrobiaceae > JANXVY01. Next base: position 7,652 of record JBEBJA010000140.1, on the reverse strand, counting down.
GCCGGCTTGGCAGCGGCCGGAGCGGCTGCAGCGGGAGCAGCAGCAGGAGCGGCGGCTTTAGGAGCTTCAGCAGGCTTTGCGGCCGGTGCAGCGGCAGCAGGAGCAGCAGCCGGGGCCGTGGTGGCGGCAGCAGGAGCGGCAGCCTTAGGAGCTTCAGCAGGCTTTGCAGCGGGGGTAGCAGCAGGCGCCGTGGTGGCTGCGGGAGCCGCAGGAGCAGCGGCCGGCTTGGCATCCTGTGCGAGCACAGGCGTAGCGGCGATTGCGATCAGCGTTGCCAAAGTCAAGATTTTCTTCATAGCCCATTCCTTTGTTGCTAGGTACCGTCTTCCCCGGTGAACGTCAGATAATGCTGGATTGGGGCAAAAAAGAGAAGTCAGTACTCAATCTAAAGAATATAGTGTTCCGCCGTTTAAAGTTGGGTTGGAGGCTTGACGGCAGCGCGTTTTATGGAATGCGGCGTGATTTGAATGGCGAAATGGAGTTTGCAGGCGTGACTGGTGGCGGACAGGTTGAATGGGTTTCAGATTGCCGGCTGGTAGCACACCGGGAGGGCTGGGCTTTTGCGCGCGAGCAAGCGGAGGCCATCGAGGCGCACTGGCGTCAGAGGCTTTTGACGCATCCGGGCTATTTCAACGGCATCGTGTATGCGATGGCGGGCGGGGGCGGTGCTGGCGCCGATGGCGTCTATGCGGCTTCGATGGTGGCGACTGACTTCAAGAGCTTTCTGTATTGGAAGGAGGCTGGGTATCTGGATATGGGCATTCGCGATGCGTTCGGATCGGCGATATTGCGGTCGCGCGAAGGGCATGTGTTGCTGGGGCGGCAGAGCGCTGGAAACATCAATGCGGGGCAGGCCTATCTGCCGGGCGGGTTCATCGATCAGCGCGATGTTGCTGCCGATGGGACGATTGATATCGGCGCGAGCATTGCGCGGGAGTTGGCGGAGGAAACCGGGCTGAGGGCAGGGGAGGTGGAAACGCTGCCGGGGTTCAGGATCATTTCAATCGGGCATCAGGTGTCGATGGCAAGGGAGTTTTGCAGCGCCCTTGGTTCTGATGAGTTGCGGGCGTTGATCCTGTCCCGGATTGGGGCCGACGCTGAGGCCGAGTTGATGGACATTGTCGTCGTGCGGTCGCAAAACGATCTCAGCGGGAAGAACGTGCCCGCGTATACCGCGCTTGCTTTGGAGCATGTCTTTAAGGTGTGAAACGCGATATGGCTTGCGCAAGGTGTGCCCGGTCAGACGGGGAAGCGCTACAATTCACGGGAGCCCGTTTGGATGGCCTACACGTTTCATACCCTCGATGTGTTCACGGAAAACCGCTTTGCCGGCAATGGCCTTGCGGTTGTGCTGGATGCAGATGAGCTGAACACGCCGCAGATGCAGGCGATTGCGCGGGAGTTCAATCAGTCGGAGACGGTTTTCGTGATGAGAGCGTCGAACCCGGCGCACTCGGCCAAGGTGCGGATCTTCACGCCGAGCTTGGAACTGCCGTTTGCCGGGCATCCCACCGTTGGGACCGCGATCTTGCTGACCTTGCTCAAGGCGCAGTTTGGGTCTGGCGAGGGTGAGGCGTTGATGGTGCTCGAACAGGGCATCGGCAATATTCGCGTGGGGGTTAAGCTGCGGACCGGGCAGGCACCGTTTGCCGAATTCGACGCGCCCAAGCTGCCTGAATTGACCGGGCATATGCCGGGTGTCGAGCGGCTCGCCTCGTCGGTCGGGTTGCTGCCGAGCGAGATCGGGTTTGAGAACCATCAACCGTCGCGGTCGGAAGCTGGCAATGCGTTTGCGTTGATACCGGTGGCGACGCGTGAAGCGCTGGGTAAGGCCGAGGTCAACCTGGCGCAATGGACGGCGGCGTTTGCAGATGCCGGCGTTATCGGGGCGTACCTTTATACGCGCGAGTGTGTGCACAACACGAGTTCGTTCCATGCGCGGATGTTTGCGCCAAGCCATGGGGTGCCGGAGGATCCAGCGACAGGAAGTGCTGCGGTTTGCTTTGCAGGCGCTGTGCTGCACTTCGACAAGCTGCCGGACGGTATTCATCGCCGCGTGATCGAACAGGGGTTTGCCATGGGGCGGCCAAGCTTCATGACGCTTACGCTGTCGGTGCGCAACGGGCGGCTGGATACGGTGCGGCTCGGCGGGCAGGCGGTCCGGGTCACGAGCGGTATGATGGAGATTTGAGCGTTGCCGGTGCTACGACGCGATGGCACGCCGCGACCTGAGTTGCGGGGCGATAAACCAGCTGATGAGTGGCGTTAAGATGAAGCTCAAAACAATGACGACCGGCAAGAGGACCATGGCGTGAGTTGCCAAGCTGGGGATCGTTAGGACAATGATCGCGCCAACTCCGAAGAGTACTGAACCCACTATTCCGCCCAGCAGCAAGGTAATTGATTGTCGTGTTGTCATGAGTATACTCCAATCGCTGGTGCCCGGTTCAGGCAGCTCTTAGTTTCTGGTAAAGTTCAATTGCGCCGTCGATGATTGTTATCGTCAAGGGAATGGCGAATATCGTGGCCCAAACATATATGCCGAATGACATGGACGTCTCCGAATGCTGCTTGCAAAGATAACTCTGCGGCGATGGCATTCGTTCCGCGCAATTAAAGCGTGCTTCGTTCGAGCCCGCTCAACAAAAGGCCCCGGCCAATTGCTTGGCTGGGGCCCGAATTTACTCGTTAACTTTGGCTAACACTTGGTTTTTACCAAGCGTTGTGATGCCAACGCTTCCCCCTGGATTGATACCAACCGAAGCGGTTGCCTTCGCGGTGCCAGCCCCAACCCTTGCCTCTTGGGCGATCAGGACGGCACACGAGGCGCTTGTCGCCGCGCTGATAGGTCCACTTGTTGTCGACCCAACGGCAGTCGCTGCGGGCTTTTTCAATGAGTGTTTCGTGTGCGATGCCGGGCGAGGTTACGGTCAAGGCGGAGGCCGGAATCGACGCTATCGCCAACATCGGCATTGCGGCCAACGCGGACAGGATGACATATTTCTTCATTGCTGGACTGTTCCTCAAAAGTAATTGTTCAGACACGGTTTTAAACGCGAGGCGATCCCTTTCGTTCCGCAGTCCTTCAGTTGTTGCCAAAAATCAACCCGGCAAGTTTCGTCACTAATAAATCCCGTGCCATCAACTTGCTATGAACGGCTATCCTGGGCCGATATCGTTCCAAGGCAGGAGGCAGGGATTGTCCAGACTGAAGGACAATTGGCGTCCCTCGCCTGAGGAGTTCCTCAGCCACCGGCACTACATTTCGATCCATGAGTTCAACATCAAGAATTGCGCCGCTGACAACGTGCCTATCGAGGTATTCCATGGCACAGGCGACAGTTGCAAAAGGTCCCACTGCAATCCCAAGCGCGTCCTCAACCGCACGGGCTAAATCCCAAGCCACGATGGCGCTGTCTTCGACGATCAATATCTTGGAGTTCATCAGCATGAGGGCACAAGCCAGCACACTTGGTAATGTTCCACGGGTGCCGGGAACTTTTGCCGGAGGTGTCAATTGTCAAGCGGCGCGATGTGGGGTAGAAGGGGCTGCTGTTGATGGATGGACGTGACCTTTGACCCGGATTGGTGGGATCAATGCTGATCGTGAGGCTGCTCGCGCTTACTGCGCTTTGAGCGGCGCGCCGCTTGCTGGGCTTCTCCTTACCAACCCCTGAGGACCTCATGGGGCGGGCAACCGCGCTGGGCACTCAGGGGATGTTGGTTTAAGATCAAGAATAAATTCGAAATTCGCCGGCAAACACCCCTCATCCGCCCTTCGGGCACCTTCTCCCCAGGGGGAGAAGACAAGAGGGGGCGCGGCAACTTTTAGGAAAAAGTTTCATGACTGAGACTGCTGTGAACGCGCCTGCCAAGACTGAGAAGGACCGGGTTATTATTTTTGATACGACGCTGCGCGATGGCGAGCAGTGTCCCGGGGCGACAATGACGTTCGAGGAGAAGCTGCAGGTTGCAGAGGTTCTCGATGAAATGGGCGTCGATGTGATCGAGGCGGGGTTCCCGATCGCGTCGGACGGCGACTTTGAGTCGGTCAGCGAAATTGCGCGGGTTTGCAAGACCAGTATCGTGTGCGGGCTGGCGCGGGCGAATTTCGGCGACATCGACCGGGCGGGCGAAGCGATCCGTCACGCCAAGCGCGGTCGGATTCATACGTTCATCGGCACGTCGCCGCTGCACCGGAAGTTCCAGTTGAATCTCAATGAGGAGCAGGTGTTTGAGCGGGTCGTCGCTTCGGTGACGCGCGCGCGCAATCTGACGGACGACGTCGAGTGGTCGGCGATGGATGCGACGCGGACCGAGCACGATTATCTGTGCCGGGTCGTCGAGGCTGCGATCAAGGCTGGCGCAACGACGATCAACGTGCCCGATACGGTCGGGTATGCGACGCCGGAAGAGTATTTCGACCTGATCCGCATGCTGCTGACGCGCGTGCCGGGGATGGACAAGGTGGTGATCTCGACCCATTGCCACGACGACCTGGGGCTGGCGGTTGCCAACTCGCTGGCGGGCGTGCGCGCTGGTGCGCGGCAAATCGAATGTACGATCAATGGCTTGGGGGAGCGCGCGGGCAACGCGGCACTTGAAGAAGTGGTGATGGCGATCAAGACGCGCGGCGATATCATGCCGTTCCATACCGGCATTCGCTCGCCCATGCTGATGCAGGCCTCGAAGCTCGTTTCGGCGGTGACGAACTTCCCGGTGCAGTACAACAAGGCGATCGTCGGGCGGAATGCGTTCGCGCACGAGAGTGGTATTCATCAGGACGGCGTGATGAAGAACACCGAGACGTACGAGATCATGACGCCGGAGTCGGTGGGCGTGGCCAAAAGTTCGCTGGTCATGGGCAAGCATTCGGGGCGCGCGGCGTTCCGCTCCAAGCTCAAGGATCTGGGTTATGAGCCGGGAGAGAATGCGTTCGAGGATGCGTTCACGCGCTTCAAGGCGCTGGCCGACCGCAAGAAGCATGTCTACGACGAGGACATCGAAGCGCTGGTCGATGAAGGCTTGGCGCATACGGGTGACCGGATGACAGTGACCGGGCTGCAGGTCATCGCCGGGACGATGGGACCGCAGTCGGCAACGCTGACGATGGAGATCGACGGGAAGTCCTCGACGGTGCAGTCGACAGGGAACGGGCCGGTGGATGCAACATTCAATGCGATCCGGATGCTTGTGCCGCATGAGGCGACGCTGGAGCTGTATCAGGTGCATGCCGTGACCGAGGGAACGGATGCGCAGGCGGAAGTGTCGGTGCGGTTGAGCGAGAACGGCCGGGTTGTGACCGGACGCGGTGCGGATACGGATACGCTGGTGTCGTCGGCGCGGGCGTATGTGGCGGCGCTCAACAAGCTGATGGTGAAGCGGCAGAAGCTCGCGCAGGCGCAAAGCGGGGTTTGAGAGCTGGCGGCGGTCGGGGCATTCCGTCTTGCCGCCGCCTCTCACGCTCTTTGCTGCGCCGCCCTTCACGCTCTTTGCTGCCGCCGCCCCTCACCCCCGCCTTCGCGGGGGCAGGCTCCTAACCCTCTCCCCGTTGCAGAAACGGGGAGAGGGAATTTGATCCAAAACGGGACATGCGCCTGCATTGGCTTTCCCGTGGTTGGGCGAGGAAATGAGCGCGTGCGATCAAGGCGATAGCTGCTATATACTCGCGCTGCGATGGGTTGGAAATCGCGTGTGCTAACGGGCACGCGATTTGCTCATCAGGACGGAAGAATCGCGCACTACGGCTTGCGGGATGCCGTCTGCCGGAGTGCGTTATGAGAGTTTGTGTTCGATGAATTTCGGCGTGGGAAGCGTCTTTTCGGATGATATTGCGATTGACCTTGGAACGGCGAATACGCTCGTTCACGTGGTCGGGCGCGGGGTTATCATCAACGAGCCGTCGGTCGTGGCGCTTGCTAACAAGCGCGGCGTGCGTGAGATGCTGGCCGTAGGCGCCAAAGCCAAGCAGATGCTAGGGCGGACGCCCGAGGGGATCGAGACGATCCGGCCGCTGCGCGAGGGCGTTATTGCGGATTTCATGGCAACCGAGGAAATGCTGCGCCAGTTCATCCGGCGGGCGAAGTCGTCGACCGGCTTCCGGCGGCCGCGCATTCTGATCAGCGTGCCAGCGGGCGCGACGCCCGTGGAGCGGCGGGCGGTCTATGAGACGGCGCTGTCAGCGGGTGCGCGGCAGGTGTTTCTGATCGAGGAACCGGTGGCAGCGGCGATCGGGGCTGGATTGCCGGTTGATGAAGCAACCGGATCAATGGTGCTCGATTTGGGTGGGGGAACGGCGGACATCGCCGTGCTTTCGCTGGGCGGCGTCGTCATGGCGCGGTCGCTCAAGGTTGCCGGGAACGCGATGGATGAGGCGATCATCCGGTATGTGCGCAAAGAACACCAGTTGCTGATCGGGGAAGCGAACGCCGAGCGGATCAAGATCGAGGCCGGGACGGCGAGTACGGCGGTCAACGGGCGCGCGGCGGAAATCCACATCATGGGCCGCGATCTGAAGCTTGGCCGGCCTAAGACGATCATTCTAGCGCCGCAGGACATCGCGAGGGCGTTGGATGAGCCAATCGAGCGGATCGCCGAGTTTGTGCAGCGGTGCCTTGAAGAGCTGCCGCCGGAGTTGTCGAACGACATCTGCGAGCGCGGTATCATGATCACCGGCGGTGGTGCGCTGCTGGACAAGATTGACAGCGAATTGGAGCGGCGGGTCGGGGTGCGGTTTGTCATACCCGATACGCCGATGCATTGCGTGGTGCGCGGGTCGGCGCGGGTGCTGCAGGAGCTGCAGGCGCGGGAACATCTGCTGATTAAGGCTTAGGTTGCGTGTGAGTGTGTGCGGATGAGGTTGGGTAGCGTTGGATGGCCTTGTTTGGAAACAACCGGATCTTTACGTCGCGCGGCGGAGCGATCGTCCGGTCGCGCGGCCGACGCCAAGTTGTTGCGTGGGGCTTGATTGGGGTGGCTGCCGGACTGCTGGGGGCGGGCCGGTTTGAGCCGTCGTTGTTTGATGCCGTTCGAGGGCCGTTGGCGGCGGTAGTTGCACCGGTCGTCGCGACTGTTCCGGTGGTGTTGGAGCCGGTGAACCGGGTTGTTGCACGGGGTGTGTCGGCGTTCACGCATTTCAGCGCAGTCGACAGCTTGCGGGCGGAGAATGCACGGTTAACGGCGCAGGCAGCGCGGGCTGTGGACCTTGAGCGGGAAAATACCGAGCTTAAACGGCTCGCCAAATTTGCCGGTGCGCCAAGTATCGCCCGCGTGTCCGCGCGGGTTGTGGCCTCTTCTCCGTCGGCGTTGTCGCGGACGCTATTGATCGACGCCGGGCGCAATCGAGGCGTGAGAGATGGATTTCCAGTCGTTGGTGGTGACGGATTGCTGGGGCGTGTGGTTCAGGCCGGTGACGATATGGCGACGGTGCGGCTGCTGAGCGACCGGTTGAGCCGGGTGCCGGTCTACATTGGACGACAACAGGCGCGGGGGTTATTGACCGGGTTGGGGAACGGTTCGCCAAGGCTTGAATTTGTGGCGGGCGGTGTGGCGGTCGACGCCGGCGACGCGCAGAATGGGAAAGGCGAGCGGGAGTCGGCCGGGTCCAGGCTAAAGGCGGTGGTCAAATGACGGCTTGGCTTGCCAGACCGGCA
>JBEBJA010000015.1:0-17584 GCA_040080145.1 Hyphomicrobiaceae bacterium | reverse complement strand
CGTCAAAACTCTCCCCCCACCTCCACTTCGGCGAAATCAGCCCTGCCACCTGTTGGCACGCAGCCGTTGCAACCGCACACCGCATATCAGCCACCGGCGGAACCGCCGACCGCGGCCGCGACACCTTTCAGCGCGAACTTGTCTGGCGCGAATTCGCCACCCACCTTCTCGTCCACTGGCCAACCCTGCCTGAACAACCCTTCAAACCCGAATACGCGAGCTTCCCCTATCGCGACGATGTCGGCAGCCTCCTGGCATGGCAGCGCGGCCAGACAGGATACCCCATCGTCGATGCCGGCATGCGCGAGCTCTGGCACACAGGCTGGATGCACAACCGCGTCCGCATGATAGCGGCGTCTTTCCTCATCAAAGACCTGCTGATCCCCTGGCAAGCTGGCGCGGCTTGGTTCTGGGACACCCTCGTCGATGCCGATCTCGCCAGCAACGCCGCAAGCTGGCAATGGGTGGCCGGCTGCGGTGCCGACGCCGCCCCCTATTTCCGCATCTTCAACCCAACTCTGCAGGGCGCGAAATTCGACCCTGACGGGACCTACGTCCGCCGCTGGGTCCCCGAACTCGCAAAACTTCCGGCTGGACACATCCACGAACCCTGGTCGGCCCCGCCCTTCGTCCTCGCCGCCAGTGGTGTGGCGCTTGGCAATACCTATCCACACCCAATCGTCGATCATGCAACGGCCCGCGACCGAGCGCTTTCCGCACTAAAGCAACTCAAAACCGCAACCGCTTGAAGGCTATGTCCGCCTTGGGTCGGTGCGTCGTGCAGCGTGAAGCTAAATTTCCCCAGCCAGGATGCGCTTCGAGCGCGAGAAGAAATCCCGTCGCAGCAAAATCAATCCGACCCATCCCGTGGCAATCATGAACAGGACCGGATTGAAGAACCAAGTCAGCACGGCGGCCGCGTGATAAAAAGCACGTAAGCCGCCGTTCGCATGTTCAGCCGCCAGTCCGCTGATTTGCGCGGCATTCAACGCTTGGTTGTCCATCTCCTCATCTGGCACCACACCCGGGTTCGGGATCGCCCCGATCATGATCGCCGTGTAGTGCGTCAGCCGAAATGCCCACGCGAACTTGAAGAACGCATAGACAAACACGCTGATCAGCAAAATCACCTTGATTTCCCAAAGCAACGGCGACGCCTTGGCCGCATACGGCAACCGCTGCAAAAAAGCGTCTGCCTTGTCCCCCGACCCCACGATCGCCGTCAACCCCCCGATAGCAATCGCACACGTCGAAGCAAAAAACGCGTTCCCCTGGCTAAGCGTACCCAGCAGGATCGCATCGCTCGACCGGTTGTCGCGCGCCAGCATCGCCCGCATCCAGGCAATCCGGTGCCGTTGCGTCGCGCCCGTAATGCTCCGGTCATAGAACACGGGCAGTTGGGTCACGCTTTGATACCCGATCACAACGATCACGAACCAGCATAGCGCCGCCACATCAAGCCATTCAAACCCTGCCACCAAGCCCCCTCACTTCACTTGTAGGTTGGATTAGAATGCCCTTGCATTTGTTACCCAACACGTCTCAGCAGCTGCTACTTATTCGTCAACTTGAGTTCAATCCGCCGGTTCCGCCGCAGCACATCCTCGGTGGCGCCATCCTCAAGCGGCGCAAATTCGCCATGCCCCGCCGGCACCAGCCGCCGTGCCGGAACACCCCGGCTGATCAGATACTTCACAACCGAAACCGCACGCGACGTCGACAACTCCCAGTTCGACGGGAACTGCGCACTCGCAATCGGCCGGCTGTCCGTATGCCCATCGACCTGCAACACCCAATCGACTTCCTTCGGGATCGTGCGCTCCAACTCGACAATCGCACTCGCAAGCTGGTCGATCGCCCCCAGCCCTTCCGCGCTCATCGTCGCCTGCCCCGACGGGAACAGCACTTCCGACTGGAACACGAACCGGTCACCGACCACCCGGATGTCCTTGCGATCCGCCAACGCCGTCCGCAACCGTCCAAAGAAGTCCGAACGATACCGCCGCAATTCCTGCACCTGCACGGCGAGCGCCGCGTTGAGCCGCGCCCCCAGATCCTTGATCGCCGTCTGGCTGTCTTTGTCCTTAGACGCCGACGCCTCCAGCGCCTCGTTCAACGCCGCGATCTGCCGCCGCAACGCCAGCAACTGCTGATTGAGAATGTCGATCTTCGACATCGACTCTGCCGATAGATCCTTTTCCCTGGCAAGCTCGCCCGCGAGCGTCGCAATCTGCGTCTGTGCGCCCTTGATCTTCTCGTCCGCCCCAAATCCGGTCGCCGAGAGCTTCTCGTTCTCCGACCGCAATGCCGACAGCGTCGCCTGAAGCACGGCCAGATCGTCGTCGGCTTTCCGGCCCTTGTCCTTCTCCAAACTCAAAATGTTGGTCAGCTCGGCAATCTGCCGCGTCAAACGCCGCATGACGGTATCTTTACCGCTGCTCTCCTGCGCCACGAAAAACTGCGCGATCATGAAGATCGACATCAACAGGGTCACGACCAGCAGCAGCGTCGACAGCACGTCGACATACGCCGGCCAGAACTCGTTGTATTCGCCGCTGCCCCGCCTCGACCGTCCGCGCGCCATGGGCTAACCCTTCCGGATCTGCAGCTGATTGACAACCTCACGAAGCGAATTCGTCGCCTCGAATTGCTGCCCCGCCTGCTCGTCCATCCACTCGCGCACGACCTTTTGCTCCGCGCGCATCTGCCCGGCGAGCGCCGTCACGCCCCGCGTCAGTTCGTTCACGCTTTCGCTGCCAACGCCCGCCGTTCGCTCCACCCGGTCCGCCAAGGCGAGAACCGCCTTATTGAGATCCGTCAGCGTCATCAGCAGCCGCCGGTTGCCTTCATCGCCACCACCGGCAACGGTGCCGTGCGTCAGGTCGGTAATCCCTGACAGCCATTCTTCCAACTCGTTATAAAACCGGTTGTGCGCGTGGCTCGCCTGCAGTTCGAGAAACCCCAAAACGAGAGACCCCGACAACCCCAGCAGCGACGCCGAGAACGCCGTCCCCATGCCCTTGAGCGGTGCTGCAAGCCCGGCCTTCAACTCATCGAAGACCGCAACCGTATCGGTCGATTTGTTGTCGAGTGTTGCAATCGCCTTGGCAACCGAAGAAATCGTATCGAGCAACCCCCAGAACGTCCCAAGCAGCCCTAAAAACACCAGCAACCCAACCAGATACCGCCCGGTATCGCGCGCTTCGTCGAGCCGCGACCCAATCGAATCCATGATCGACCGCATCGCTGCCGTCGACAACGACAGCGTGCCGCGCCGGTCGCGCAGCATCGTTGCCATCGGCGCGAGCAGCTTCGGCTCATGCTCAGTCGACAGCCCCGGATCGGAAATCCGAAACGAATTCACGAACTTAATTTCCGGGTAAAGCCGAAACACCTGCCGGAACGCATAAATGATCCCGAGGAACAGCACGCCCAGGATCAACCCGTTCAAACCGGGGTTCGTCAGCAATGAACTCTTCAATTGATCAAACAGGATTGCCGCCAGGAACGCCACCAGGATCAAAAAGATCGTCATCCGGAGCAAAAACACGCCCGGCGATTTGAGATGAAGCACCCGATGCTCAGCAATCGTCTCGCCTTCGCGCTTGCGTGCCATATCGTGTCCTCGTGTTACGCCTCTGGTGCCAAGCCCTAGTCTAGCTACCCTAGTCTAGCTAGGTCCTCGTCTAGCCAAGCCCAAGTCTCATCTCGTTCGAGTTTAGTCCAGGACGCAGATCATGCGCCCCATCTAATCGGCAGCTTCATGTGGTTTTTGGGGCGAACTGTGCCCCAGTTCAGGGTGCAACACCCGCTCCGGCCTCAATGCCCCGCCGCCTTCACGATTGGCGCATCCGTCCGCGACAGCAGCGGCATCAAAGCCCCGTGCACCGCCTTATTGCCTACAACGATGTCGCCCGTGTCCATCATCTGATCCGACCCGTCGAGATCCGACACCGTTCCGCCCGACTCGCGGATCATCACAATCCCGGCTGCCATATCCCATGGCTTGATGTTGCGCTCCCAGTAGCCATCGAACCGCCCAGCTGCCGTCCAGGCGAGATCGAGCGCCGCCGATCCCGTCCGCCGCACGCCTGCGACATGCCCCATCACCGTCTCGATTTCCTGCAAGAACGTCTTGTGGCCAGTGCGCCCGCGATGCGGAACGCCCGTTGCCACGACGCAATCGTCGAGCGACCGCCGCGCCGCCACCCGCAACCGGCGGCGATCATTCAGAAACGCCCCTTTGCCCTTTTCCGCCGTGAACAGCTCGTCGGAAATAGGATTGTAAATCACCCCGGCCACCAGCACGCCGTCGCGTTCCAGCCCGATGGAGGAACAAAACAGCGGAATCGAGTGCAGAAAATTCGTCGTCCCATCGAGCGGATCGACGATCCAGCGATGCGTTTTGTCTGGCCCTGGAACTTCGCCGCGCTCTTCCATCAAAAACCCGTACTCGGGCCGCGCCTTCTTGAGCTCGGTGTAAATAATCGCCTCGGCCTTGTGGTCCGCCTCCGACACGAAGTTCGCCGGCCCTTTGATCGACACCTGCAGATGCTCGACCTCGCCGAAATCGCGCGTCAAGCTCTTCCCCGCCTTGCGGGCGGCATTAATCATCACATTCATCAGCGCAGATGCGGGCATCGAGACGGTCCACTTCAATGAGCACAAGTGCCGCGAACAAATCGCCAGACACCAGAAATTTCTTTAGCCATGCTCTACGCGCTCAACGCACGATGGACAAGGCGGCCAATAAGCTGGCAAACCAGACGGTAAACGGAACGCGAAGCGGGGAACGGATGAGCACGGAAACCAACGACAAAGGCATCGACGCCGACATCGCCGACGCCATTGAGGGCCATCAGCGCTTCCGCGAGCAATTCCAAAGCGATAAAGCCTTCTTCCAAGGCCTCGCCACCCAAACCCAAAAGCCCCGCCTGCTGTGGATCGGCTGCTCCGATAGCCGCGTCGTCCCGGCCCAGATCACCGGCGCCGACCCCGGCGAACTGTTCGAAATCCGCAACATCGCCAACGTCGTCCCGCCAGCGTCCGCCGCCGACGACAGCGTCGGTGCCGCCATCGCCTACGCCGTGAACCACCTCGGCATCGACGATATCGTCGTCTGCGGCCACACCGGTTGCGGTGGCATCAAGGCCCTGTCCCAGATGGCCCAAGAATCCGAAACCGACACCGATCCAACCCACGTCTTAGACCCCCACCTCGCCCGTTGGGTCGACTACACCCGTCCAGCCCACGCGCTCGTCAAAGCCGCCGGTATCCCCGAGAACGAACGCCTCGCCGAAGCTGAACGCGCCCACATCCATTTCCAGATCGACAACCTGCTGACCTATCCAGAAGTCAGCGCCCGCGTCGCCGCCGGCACCCTCGGTGTCCACGGCTGGCTGTACGACATGGCAACCGGCGATCTCCTAACCTACGACCCCGCCACCGGCACCTGGCCCCGCTTGGTCGACAAAACAGCTTAATGCATCTTCACTGGTAGGTTGGGTTAGAATGCCCTTGCATTCGTAACCCAACAACGTCGTTCCTGATGCGCCCCTACACCCAGAACTCAGGCTCGATCTCACGTACGTTCGGCCCCGACCGCAACGGCGAACACGCCGTCGCCAGCCCCGTCTTATCGTCGATCTCAACCGCAAACCCTGCAATCGACCCTGGCCCTTCCGACGGCTCGAAGCGGCCGCGCGGGATCTTGGTGATGAACCGGTTGATCGGCTCCTCGATCGTCATCCCCAGCACAGAGCTGTAATCCCCGCACATGCCGGCATCCGACAGGTAAGCCGTCCCGCGCGGCAAAATCCGGTCGTCGGCGGTCGGCGCATGCGTATGCGTGCCCACAACCGCGCTCACCCGGCCATCGACAAAGTACGCCAGCGCCTGCTTTTCGCTCGTCGCCTCGGCATGCATATCGACAAAAATCGCGTCCGCACCCTGCTTGAGTTTGCACGCGGTGATCTCGTGATCGACCGCACGAAACGGACAATCAATCTCGGTCATGAACACGCGCCCCATGGCATTCATCACCAAGACGTCCGCGCCGTTCTTCGCCTTGAACAGCCCCGCGCCTTTCCCTGGCGTACCTTTGGGATAATTCAGCGGCCGCAACAATTGCGGGCAGCGCTCGATATAAACCAGCGTATCCTTCTGATCGAACGAGTGATTACCCAGCGTCACGACATCGGCCCCGGCATCCAGCAGATCGTTGAAGATCTTCTCTGTGATGCCAAACCCGCCCGCCGCATTTTCCCCGTTCACGATCAGGAAATCGAGCATGTACTTCGCCCGCAATTTCGGGATCGCATCGTAGACCGCCGCGCGGCCCGAACTTCCAACCACATCACCGAGAAACAAAAGGCGCATCTGTTATGCCTGTAAGCGTCACCTGGAACATTTCTGGGGCCCTGACGGCGTTAGCACCCAATCAAGCGGCTGGTCGTAATCGAGATGTGGAACGGCGTCCAGACGCTGTTCGTCATACGCTATACCAACCGTTACCAGCGGTTTTAAACGCCGCAGCTCATGCAACGTCCGGTCATAAAAACCCCCGCCATATCCAATCCGCTGACCCGAACTGTCAAATGCCAGCAGCGGCACCAGCACAATGTCGGGGACAACCACCACCCGCGAAGCCAGCGGCTCCGAAATCCCCCACACCGCTTGCGCCATCTCATCCCCCGGCATCCAAGCCCGGAAAACGAGCGGCAACCCCTTACCCTGCATGGCAGGCAGCGCCAGTGGATGCCCCTCGCCGGTAAGCCGCATCATCAACGGCAGGGGATCAATCTCCTCCCCGATTGCCGAAAACCCGCAAACCGCAGCACCCGCTTGCGGACCCAAAAACCCCAAGCCATGCTCAGCCAGCCGGGCTCCCGCCTGAGCGCCGTGCTTGGCAAACGCCTCCGCTCGCACCAGCTTCGCCGCCGTCCGCACGCGCTTCTTCTCTGACTTCATATCAGCCACGGTGTTCCCACTTAAAGTCAGGGGTCCAGGGGACGAGTCCCCTGGCCTTCACTTCACTTCTTAAAATCCGGCGCCCGCTTTTGCATGAAGGCCGCGACCGCCTCCTTGAACTCCGGCGACCGCAATTGCTGATCAAACACGCCAACCTCCTCGGCCATCCGCGCCTCGACGGTCCGCGAACTCCCATTCAGCAACCGTCGCGTCGCCATCAAAGCCTTGGGCGGCAATGCCTCGAGCTTATCGGCAAACGCCCGCGCCGCAGCCAACTGCTCGCCCTCGCCCACCACGCGCGACACCAGCCCCAAACGCAGTGCCTCATCTGCCGCCACCGGCTCGCCCAGCAGTAGCAGCTCCGCTGCCTTCAACCGCCCGACCGCACGCGGCAGCAGCAGCGAACTGCCCGCTTCCGGCACCAGCGCAATCTTCACAAAGTTAAACGACAAGCTCGCACTGGGTGCCGCCACCACATGATCGCAGTGTAACAGCAGCGTCGCCCCGATCCCGACACACGGCCCCTGCACCGCCGCGATCATCACCTTGGACGTCGTCGAAATCGCCTTCAGGAACGCCAGAACTGGCGCCTTCTCGGTCATCGGCGTTGACAGAAAATCCTGCAGATCGTTGCCCGAGCAGAAGCCAGCGCCGTGCCCCGAAAATATGACACTCACGACCTCCGGCTGTGCTTCTGCCGCAAACAGGGCGTCAGCCATCGCCGAATACATGCCGCCCGTGATCGCATTCTTCTTGCCGGCCCGATTGAAAACAATCTCGAGCGACGCGCCTCGCATAACAATCTCGACGAACTCAGACATGCATTCCTCCGCTCAGGTCACACATCACATGACACCGGCAGTCGAAAGAACGCAACAACGCAGGCAAACCGCGATGTCAGGCAGCTTCCCAGCGGACAAGCGCTACCCGCGCAACGGCGCGCCCAGGAACTTCTCCGGTGGCGCGGGTTCGGAGAAATAATAGCCCTGCAGATAATCAATTCCGGCATCCGTCAGGAACTTCGCTGTCGCCGCGTCGCCGACCCATTCCGCAACCGTCTGCATGTTGAAAACCTTCGCCAGCTCGACCATCGACTTAATGAAAACCTGATCACCCTTGTCCTGGCAGACGTTCTTGACGAATGACCCGTCAATTTTGACGAGGTCGGCATTCAGCAGCTTGAGATTGCGGAAGTTGGTGTGACCCACCCCAAAGTCGTCGATGGCAGCCTTGCAACCCAGATCCTTGATCGTATCGACAAACACCATCGTCTGATCGAGATCGTGCAGCGCTGCCGTTTCCGTGATCTCGATCGTCAGCCGCCCGGTAATCTGCTTGGCCCCCCCGGTCAGCCGGTGCAGCGACACCAGCCAATCGTTATCGCTCGACGTCAGCCCTGACACGTTGAGCGCGATGTGCAGCTCGGGGTATCGGTTGAGCAGCCCGACCGCCAACTCCAGCGTCCGCAAATCAATCAGCCGCGACAGCCCGAGCTGTTCGGCAATCGGCATGAATTCTCCCGCCGATACCCGCGCGCCATCCGGCGTAATCATCCGCAGCAGGCACTCATAATGCTCAGGCTTGCCGGTCTTAGCGCTGACCAGCGGCTGCAACTCAAGCACCATGCGCTGTTCGTCGAGCGCATTGATGAGTGTATTGGCCAGCGCCGTATTCCGCCGCCGCACGGTTTCTTCTTCAGGGCCGGGCTCATAGGCAACAAAACTATCGAGCCGCCGCCGCCGCGCCCGCTCCAGGGCCTGCAACGCGCACGCCATGCCCTGCTCAGCACTCATCGAGGCGTCGCTGAATCCAATCCCGCCAATCGAAATTGTCGCCGCGAGCTTAACCGCCGAGGTCGGCACCGGAGCACTGCGCACCGCAGCCATCAGCCTGTCGGCCACGATCCGCATGATGCCCGGCCCGCAATCGTTGAGCACGATCCCGAACTTGTTCGACGCCGTCCGGCCGATTTGATCACCGGCCCGCATGTGCCGCTTGATGAGCTTGGCGACTTGCGCCAGCATTTCATCACCCGCAGCAAACCCGAAGGTCTCGTTCACCACGTCCAGTCCATTGACCGACGCCAATAAAAACGCACATGGCTTACGGGTTGTTTCCGTGCCGACAATCGTTGCCGATAGCACCTCGATCAGCGTTGCGCGATTGAGCTGCCCGGTCAGTTCGTCATGCTCACCCCGATACCGCATACGCTCGTCTTGCGCGTACTTTTCGGAAATCTCGCGAATGACGCCCTGAGCAAACATGGGGCGTCCATCCCCACCCGCCCACCAGCAGCCTTGTTCCTCAAGATAGAGCGCTGCAACATCTGACCGTCCGCGCGGATGAAACCGGTACTGCAGCCGGTAGGGTATGCCAGACCGGCCGCCGTCGTGCCCCTTCGGGCAGATCATCGCCTTGCGCCGCAATCCAACCGATTCCGGCGCAATCTTGAGCTGAAAGGCAGCACCCGTCGCAATCTGGCTGACCTGCGAAACCTTGAGCAGGTTCGCGCCATGCTGATCCCAAGTGATCGTGTCGCGCGCGAAGTCCCAGGCAAATGCCGTCTCGCCCGCAAGCTCCATAATCGCTGATACATCGAGATGCGGCTCGCCACTGGCCCCAGTCACACCGGAAGTACCCGCGCGCGGCAGCCTTGGATTTGGGATTTGTGACAACTCGGTCACCGGAGCTCCTGTTACGGTCGCATCACTTTCATGGCTAAGACGACATGGTATATGTCGAAATGCGTTAATGCCTTCGAAATTTAAAAAATTCGACAAATTAGAATCAACAATAGGTTGATGAAATGCAAACGACCGGCCCTTTGAGGGACCGGCCGTTGAAAAGTCTGAACGAATGAGCTGAGCTAAGATGAAACCGTCAGCTGTCGCCGCCGCCAAATGAAACGTCGCGCTTGGCCACCCGGATGCCGATCGTGTAGCCAGCGATAACGTCAATGACAGTCGCAAACAAAATGATGAAGAACACAGAGGTCGCGGCCTTCGGCACGAGAATGAACTCAACCAGGCAGGCGATCATCAAGAGCATCGACAAAGCGTGGTCAACCAGCGACGACGTTGACGTATAGGTCGACTTCAACAACTCGACGAACAGCATCAACAGCGTGACAATAATCAGCAAGTCGCCCCAGTTGAACACCCACCTCGCGCCGCTGCCGTTCGGCATCGGCACAGCGAAAAGATACGAATTCGCGCACGCCTTTTCGGCGGTCGAGATGCAATGTCCGAACTCTACGCCGGTCAGAGCCATGACGTTGTAAAGTATAAAAGCGATCGCAATCAGTGGGATGGCGCGCAGCGTCATACGTCTCTCTCCAGTCGTTTGGTTTGCACGCGGTCACCGACAGCGGCGCGGCAGAGTTGCCCGTACCGTTATATACACGCGGCCACGACTTCGCCAAGACCAGATCACGGAAAGACCAGATCACGGAAAGACCAGATTAACAAAGCCAGTGCCGGAAAACATCAGAACGGATACGATCCGGCCGATCTTAATTAAACGTCGGCCTTCACGTCAAGGATCTGCCGGCCGTTGTACATGCCGGTCTTGAGATCAATGTGGTGCGGACGGCGACGCTCGCCGGTCTTCTTGTCTTCGATGTGCACCGGCGCGGTCAGAGCGTCGTGCGAGCGGCGCTGATTGCGCTTCATGCGCGAAACTTTTTTCCTTGGAACTGCCACGGGTCGTACTCCTGAGCGTCAATTTGTGTTTGCTGAACTGCGGCTTTCAACGCGGCCCCGAAGACCCGGTAGAAAACAGCAACACCGGGGCACAAACCGCCTTTTCAGCGGGTGCCGTCCGGTGTGTTGGAGACGTCTATACTCAACCCCGGTGCAAAACGCCAGAACGAAAAACACGCACCGCGTCCAATCTAGTCGTATGCGTCGGCACACCATCCCCTATTCAGCCGGACGCTGCTGCAAGTGCGCCGCGTCAAACCACGCCCGGTACCTTGCCTGCCTTGTATGAGCCGCAAGCGTTCGTCTCCAGTCAATCCGCTCGCAAGTGGTGCATCGAGTCTTTTCGGCTGCCCCAAAAACCGGTGCCCGGCTGACTTGAGCACGTCTGCCGTTTCACCAAACGCATTCAGCGAAAAATCGGCCGTATGGCGCCGCGCAATCCCGATCTGACCGGCCTGCCCGAAGCTATCGTGCCCTGCCCCAAGATACATGATGAGCCATCCGTCTTCCCGCTGCTTGCGTTCGAGGAGTCCCTTAAGCTGCACGCGCGTGTACTCTCGTGACGCATTTTCCAGCCCGTCCGTCACAATCGCCATGATCCGCCGTTCGTCCTTACCCGTCAGACAATCCACGAGTCCGACGCTGTACCCGACCGCGTCGAGCAACGGCGTTGCCCCGCCCGGCTCATATTCATCGAGCGCCACGTCCGCGCACGCAGCAACCGGCACACGATCGCGAATCGCGTCAATCCCTTCACTGTCGAACACGACAATGCTCATCCGCGCGTTCAAGCTCCTGTCGTTGCGCAAATGATCGAGATAGCGATTGACCGCCGCCACTGCATCAACCCGCGCATCCTCCATCGACCCCGACCGGTCGAGCACCATCGAGACATGAACTTTATGCACCATTGTTAGTCCCACCCGTTGCAAGGTTCGCCCCAAATCCGGCATGAAGCAAATATGACGGCGCAGAGGTGCGGGCGGGGCTGGGCAAAGTTGTGACCGCGAGGTGTCGAAATCAGGCAATATTCACATGGACTTAGTTCGAATGCGGAGCAGCCGCGTTCCATCGCCTCGAAAGAAAGCGTGACCACCTGCCGCTTGACGCTATGCAACTTTCAAATCATAGGTCATCGCCCCTGCACAATAATAGGTCAGCCAGGCGAATAAGCGCCGCTTTATCGGGCGCGCGCTGCTGCCACACAATTGCCTCTAGCCAGCACTTGGGAAAACACATGCCGTATTCCGCTCGCCGCCCCGGACGCCATTTCCTCCAGATCCCCGGCCCGACCCCGATTCCTGAGCGTATTCAACAGGCCATGGCGCGCCAGATCCTGGACCATCGCGGCCCGTCCTTCCAAAAACTCGGCCATCGCGTGCTGACCAACATCAAGTCGCTCTTCAAGACCAAGAGCCATGTCATCATCTATCCCTCGTCCGGCACCGGTGCCTGGGAAGCCGCCTTTACCAACACGCTCTCGCCCGGCGACCATGTCCTGATGTGCGAGACCGGCCAGTTCGCCCTGCTGTGGAAGGTCATGGCAGAACGCCTCGGCCTTATCCCTGATGTGATTCCGACCAACTGGCACACGGGCGCGGAAGCACACCTGATCGCCGCCAAGCTGGAAGCCGACAAGGCCCACAAGATCAAGGCCGTCTGCATCGTCCACAACGAAACCTCGACCGGCTGCCGCAGCCACATCGACGAAGTCCGCGCTGCGATGAATGCCGCAGACCACCCCGCGCTGCTGATGGTCGACACCATCTCCTCGCTCGGCGTCATGGACCTGCGCCACGACGACTGGGGCATCGACGTCACCGTGTCCGGCTCGCAGAAGGGCATGATGCTCCCGCCTGGCCTCTCGTTCACCGCCATCAGCGAAAAGGCGCTCGCCGCCAGCAAGACCGCCAAGTTGCCCCGCGCCTACTGGCACTGGGACGACATGATCGCCAATAACGCGCAGGGCTTCTTCCCCTATACCCCCGCGACCGGCCTGCTCTACGGCCTCGACGCCGCCATCGACATGCTGAACGAAGAAGGCCTCGACAACGTCTTTGCCCGCCATGAGCGTCTGGGCGAAGCGACCCGCCGCGCTGTCAAGGCTTGGGGCCTGGACATCTGGTGCCGCGATCCCCACTACTACTCCGCCGCCGTCACAACCGTCGCCATGCCCGAAGGCCACAACGCCGACGCCTTCCGCAAGCTCGTCCTCGACACCTTCGACATGTCGCTTGGAACCGGCTTGAACAAGCTCGCCGGCAAAGCCTTCCGCATCGGCCACCTCGGCGATACCAACGAGCTGACCATAATGGGCGCGCTCTCGGGCGTCGAAATGAGCCTGGAAATCGCCGGCATCCCCCACACCAAGGGTGGAGCCGCCGCCGCCATGTCCTACCTCGCCTCCGCCATGAACCAGCCCGTCAAATTGGCGGCGGAGTAAGAGCCTCTGCAGAAGATCTGAACGCCCTCGGAACCTGGGTTCCGGGGGCTTTTTTGTGAGCTATTCAGCAGAGGCAAAAAGCGATCTCCACTTCCCCCTCTCCCCCGGGGGAGAGGGCCAGGGTGAGGGGGTACTTGAAGCGAGGGTGAGGGGCACTTGAAGCGAGGGTCAGGGGGTACTTGAAGCGAGCATGACGGACTTCATGAGGCCCAACCCGCAAATTCTCAAACCCGGTCTGCACCAATTCGCCTCTTTCCCCGCTTGAACCTGCGCCGCCCCTTCGCCATGGTGCCCGCAATCCCACCACACCACCGCGCGAGGATCCCATGGCACATGTCGGCTTCATCGGTTTAGGCAACATGGGGCTGCCCATGGCGGCGAACCTCGTCAAAGCAGGCCACACCGTCACCGGCTTCGACCTCGTCCCCGCCAACTGCGACGCCGCTCGGGCGCACGGCATCACCATCACCACGGACGCCATTGTGGCCTGCAAAGACGCCACCGCCGTCATCACCATGCTGCCCTCAGGCAAAGCCACCCTGTCCGTCTATGACAGCGGCGTCCTCGCAGCTGCAGCCGAAAGCGCCGTCTTCATCGACTGCTCGACCATCGACGTCGCTTCCGCCCGCGACGCCCACGACCTCGCCGAAAAAGCCGGACGCCTCTCGCTCGATTGCCCCGTCTCCGGCGGCGTCGGCGGCGCTCAAGCCGCAACCTTGACCCTCATGGCTGGCGGATCGCCGGAAGCGTACACCGCCGCCGTTCCCATCCTGAACGCCGTCTCCAAAAAGATCGTCCACTGCGGCTCATCGGGCGCTGGCCAGGCCGCCAAGATCTGCAACAACATGATCCTCGGCATCTCCATGATCGCCGTCTCTGAAGCCTTCGTGCTCGGCGAAAAACTCGGCCTCTCCCATCAAGCCCTGTTCGATGTCGCCTCCACGTCATCCGGCCAATGCTGGTCGCTGACAAGCTATTGCCCGGTCCCAGGCCCCGTCCCCGCAAGCCCCGCCAACAACGGCTACAAGCCCGGCTTCGCCGCAGCCCTCATGCTCAAAGACTTGAAACTCGCGGTCGAAGCCGCCGAAGACGCAGGCGCTGAACTGACCCTAGGCCCCAAAGCCGCCCACCTTTACGAAACCTTCGCCGACGGCAACAATGCAGGCAAAGACTTCTCCGCCATCATCGAAGCCATCCGCACCGGCACGGTCTAAAGCAGCCTCTCCGCACACGCAAAAACCCACCAGGAACGTCATCCCGGCGAAGGCCGGGACCCAAGCAAGCTAGTTGTGTAAGGAATGCGAGCCTTTCGTTCGCTCTAATCAGCCCACCTTGCCTGCACCCTTCAAACCCCGGCATCCCCCCATGACCACCGCCCCAGTCTACGTCTTCGACGCCTACGGCACCCTCTTCGACGTGCATTCAGCCGTCGCCCGCTACCGCGATGAAGTCGGTCCCAAAGCCGACCTCATGTCGGCCATCTGGCGCGCCAAACAGCTCGAATACACCTGGATTCACGCGCGCGTTGAACGCCCCGTCACGTTTGCAGCCTTAACCGAACAAAGCCTCGATTTTGCGAGTGCCGCCATCGGCGGCATCCAGAAAGGCCTGCGCGAGGAACTGCTCTCCGCCTACCGCTCGCTGAAGCCCTATCCCGAAGCTCAAGGCGTCCTCGACGACCTGAAAGGCTCCGGCGCCCGCCTCGCCGTCTTATCCAACGGCGATCCTGAAATGATCGACGCCGCCGTCCATTCGGCAGGCTTCGACGGCGTGTTCGACGCCGTGCTGTCCGTCTCCCAAGTTGGCGGCATCTTCAAACCCGCCATGCAGGTTTACAAACTGGCGTCCGACTTCTTCAACGTCGAACCATCCGCCATCTCGTTCCAGTCCTCGAACCGCTGGGACATCGCAGGTGCCCACGTTTTCGGCTTCAAGACCGTCTGGATCAACCGCCTGCGCGCGCCCGACGAATACCCCGACATGCCCGCCGACCGCATCATCTCCGACCTGACCGGCCTCGTCCCATCGACGGGTGCTTAAGACACGTCGCTTAAAGCCGGGCCGGCACAGTGAATGAGATCAAATCGTCACGCACCGCGATGTCAGATACCCCATAACTTTCAACAAGCTCTTTCAAACCAGCGAGCGTCGGATAATCGACTTCGACGCCGAAACATCGTGCATCATCAACGAATACGATGCTTTTCGGCGCCGCATCTTTCAGAATCGTTTCAACTTCCTTCACGATCGGCGTATCCAAATCGCCCCGCCCGGTAGCACCACCCGAATAATGCCCATCGAGCCAAAACAGAGCGGGAACCCTTGCCAACTTGGTGATGATCTCCGGCATCAGGATACCACTGTCGCCTTCGATGATATGAACCCGCGAATTGCCCCGAAAACGCTCGCGAGCCAAAGCTGCAAGCCGCGGTTCCACCTCTACCGAATAAACGGTGCAACCCTGTTGCGCGAAGAAATAGGTCGTATCCCCCAGCAGCGTTCCCGTCTCAACGAAATGTGAAATGTTGCCGCGCTTGAGCGCTAGCAAAAGTTCGTGGCGCTTCAACAGTCCGGGTCGCGGGACGAGCGTCGGGTCGGACTTTAAGCGCCACGAGCGCAGTTCGAGATTATCTTGAACGTCAGCAAGCCAGCGCGTCAAAGTCGACCTGCGAATTGCCGCTTGAAGTGAGAGACGATCCATATTTTCCCTGCCGTTGAGTGCCGGTTACATCCACCGTGCGCGAGACGCGCTAGTATTAGTCGTCTACTCGCGCAGCGATAAGCCGTCTTGCCACAATGGAGCACCAACGGCGGACCTCAACACTTGCCCCGAGCGAGACTACACCACAAGCCAACGCCAATCCAAATCCCGCAGCGATTTGTATGGCGGAACCGGCTCGGTCAGTCCACTGCGACAAGAGCGCTGAAACGCCGATTGTCAGCACAAGCGGAGCAACGGCCTTGCCGACCCAATCCACAAAAATACGCCGGTCGAAGTTCACATACGTAAATCCGCTCAACATAAAGCTGACAACATAAACCCCGGCCCAAACCGCAGCGACAGAAACCATGTCAACCTGCCTTAATATCGACGACCAAACTGCGATCATTGCAGCCAATGCGACGGCAAGATTTAGCACCGTTGGCCAAACGCTATTGACGGTTTGCTGGATCGTGAGCGAAGGCATCATCAAAGCAGCGGCAGCATAGCCCACCACAAGTAACGTCAAAACCTTACTAAGCTCCCCATTAAGTGATCCACCCCAAATCCAGATCGGCAACAAGGCGGGGCCAGCTATCCAGCAGAGCGAAATACCTGCCGCGCAAACCCCCGTCATAAGACTGAGCATCAATTGAAACTGCGCCCGGTTGTCATCGTTCACACCCTGAGCCAGTGACGCCAATAGCTTAGGATGCATCGTCGTCCACACCGTCTGAACGATGACATTAGCAATCAACGCAAGCTGGCTGACCGCGATGTAGAGGCCGTACTCGCGGGCCGAAACGAAGCGAGGCAATACGACCTTGTCGAGCGTATTTGCTGCCAGAAACATCAAGGTAAGAACCCCTGAGCTAAGCGCCAAACCCTCGACTTCACGCAAGACCGCCCAATCAGGGCCGCCCGCAAGCTCACCTGCTGGAATCGACCGGCGCGACGCCCAAGCACCGGCAAAATCAGCCGCCAGCGATGCAAAAATATGCCAAAGAAAAAATGCCGCGAGCGATCCATTCGTGAGCAACAAAACCAAAATCGCCCCGCCAACGCGAGCAGTATCGCTCAACAACACGATCAGGTTCGCCGTGTTGAGCTGCCCCCGGCCCGCCAAATATCCGGCATATAAACTGAACGGAAAGCGCACCGCGATAGCGCAGACGAGCAACGCACCGACAACGCGATCCACTCCGGCCGCTGCCAAATCACCCTGAAAGATCAAATGCAGCAATTCACGACCGGAAAACACGCCAACAAGAACCAAGCCGCCGCAGACGATCAGAAAGAACCGCTCCAGCGTCAGCAACAGCCGCCAAAATTTTTCCCCTGATGCATTCGTCCCGGTCAACCAGGCTGCATGCTTCGTAGCAGCGACCGACAACCCCATGTCGAGCAGTCCGACGATCATCTGCATCGTCTGAAAAAAACCTACTGAAGCGTAACGCTCGGCACCAAGAAGGCTCACGAGAAACGGAATTGCAGCAAAGCTCAGCAAACCGGGAACAACGCGCGCAAGCAAGCTTAGACTGAGATCGCCGAACAATTGATATGGCACTGACTTCGCCCGCTTTCCGTGAACGATCCTGCTTAGAGCTAAGAGCCAACAGTGTGAAGCGATAATCCGCCTTCCCTAGCTACCTCATCGAGCCCTACAACAAGCGTCCCTAGTCTTAAACGGAGGCGAACCTGATGCTTTGGATGGTGCGATCGGTCATTCGACATCTGCCGTTCCGCCTCCCCGTCCTGGCAGCCCTATGC